>JBKQKP010000236.1:0-40788 GCA_052147435.1 Polyangiaceae bacterium
GTCGCCGGAAGGAGCGCTGCCCGCTTAGGTTCCACCGTCCGCGTGCGGGCAAACTCGATCCGGAGAAGCTACTACCCCAATGATAGAAACCGTAACGGACCGGTACTTTCGGGTCAACGGCACGAGGCCGGATAGCCTCAGCCGTGGCGAGCGAATTGTGAGAGACCGCGCGCTCTTGTAGGCGCTGTGTGCGCCCAGATGGCGGGAAGGCTCCACGCAAGACTTCTACGTCGGAGCCGCCCGGAAGATCCCTCCTGGCCCTTTCCCTTTGCACACACGGCCACCTCAGCGCCCACCCGAGGCAGGCGCGCTAAGGCGCCGTGATTACCGTCGCCGACCATTGCCGTGCGCGCTTCGCGCTCTCTTTGAGCCCCACGGAGTCGAGCTCCGAGGCCGCGCGAGTCGCGAGGTCTCTTGCGCGAGCAGGGTCGACCTTGTCACCCTTGCTCGCGACGAGCGCGCGCGCCAGTGCGAAGCGGACTTCGGCGCGGACGGCGAGATCCCCTCGATGCTTGTCGCCAAGCGAGGCGGCGCGCTCGAGATCGACGAGCGCGTCGGCCTCGCGGTGCGTCGCGAGGTAAGCCATCCCGCGCGCGAGAAGAGGGATGATCTCGGCGCGCTCGCCGAGGAGCTTCTCCTTCACGGTGAGCGCTCCGCTGGCGTCGTCGATCGCGCGCTTCGCGTCTCCTCGGCGAGCCTCGACGAGCGCGCGCACGCCGAGCGCTTCGCCTCGCGACTGCTCGCGACCGGCGGTCTTCAAGATCTCGAGCGCCTCGTTGGCCTCGGCCTCGGCTTGAGCGTCCGCTTCGCGCTCCACGAGCAAGCGCCCGAAGTCGCCGACGATGTCGAGGACGTCCGGCCCGTTCGGCCCCTCGCGCCCGACGGCCAGGGTGTGCGCTTCCGCGAAGGTCGCGATCCCCTCGTCGACGCGGCCAGCGCCGACGAGAGCCTCGGCGAGATACGACTTGAAGCTCGCGCGGGCCAGCGGCAAGAGCGGCGCGCGCGCGGTCTCCTCGAGCATGGGAATCGCCGTCGCGTAGTCGCCGAGCTCGAAGGTGACCGTTCCGACGTCCGAGAGCGAACGGAGCGTCTGCGGGTGGGTCGGCCCGAGGAGCGTTCGCCGCGCGTCGAAGATCTCCCGGTAGACGGGGAGCGATGCCTCGACCTCTCCCGAGTCCCAGAGCGCGTCGGCGAGGAGCTGGCGGGCGAGAAGGGTGGCGGGGTGCGTCGCGCCCTGCAGGCGCTCGCGGAGGCGGATGCACTCCTCCGCGTACGTGCGCATTTCGCTCGTGGCCCCCCGCTGGTAATCGGCTTCGGCCTTCGCGGAGAGCAGATCCGCGCGGAGATCGTCGCTATTCGCGCGCCGTACCGCGGCATCGGCGAGGAGCGTCGTGCGATCGGCGTCCGCGAAGTGACCCAGATCTCTCGCTTGGACCTTCACGAGGAGCGTCCAGGCCTTGGCGGCGATGCCATCGTGTCGCCCCGCCTCCGCCGAGAGCGCGGCCTGGAACAGCGCGTCCTCCGCCAGCGTCGTCTTCTGCAGATACCGCGCGATGTAGCCTTGCTCGTACAGCGCCTCCGAGCGGACGGGCTCGTATCCGAGACGGCCGGCCTGCTCGACGAGCGCGCTCGCCTTCGCCTCCACCCCTTCCGTGCGGTCCAGCTCGAACTGGGCATCCAGCTCGGCGAGCTCTCTTCGTAGCTCGTCCACTGCGCGCCGCTGCCCCTCGTCCTTCGGCGGCGCGAACGGCGAGCGCAGCGACTCGACGTCGGCGCACGACGCGACCGGCGTGAGCTGCGACGCCGCGCCGACGGCGTTGTCGATCGTCTTCTCGTCGGGATCGGCGAGGAGATCGACCGTCGCTTTGAGCTCGCGCTCGCGCTGCGCGAGGCACGCCATCCGCAGGTCCATCGTCGCTTCGCTCTGCTCACCGCGAACGCGCGTCGCCTCGCACGTCTCCGTGTGCATCGCGACCCAGGAGCGCGCGTACCTCTCGAGAACGGTGCTCGTGTGCGCGAACGCCTCTTCGGCCCGCGCGTTCCCCGAACGAGCGAACGCGCGATGAACCTCGTTTTCGCGCGCCGCGCTCCAACCAGGGGCGAGCGCTTGCTCGGCGCCGCGGCAAAGCTTGGGGGGCCCTGGCCGCAGGAGGGCGAGCGCCGTGACCCCGGTGACCACCGCCGCGACCCCAGCGGCCGTGAGCCATCGGGCAGGCGCGCGCACCGCCTCTTCGAGCGCCTCGAGCAGCTCGGTCATCGACGCGAAGCGCTTGCCCGGCGCCCCATTCAGCCCGCGAACGAGGACGCGCCGCACTCCGCGTGGGCATGATGCTCCGCCGGGCGCTTGCCGAATGCGGGCGGAGTAGATGTTGCTCGCGAGGGTCGTCAGGCTCTCCCCCTCGAAGGGGAGGGCGCCGCAGATCGCCTCGTAGAGAGCCACGCAGAACGCGAATTGATCGCTGCGCGCCGTCGCCGTCTCGCCGAGGATCTGCTCGGGTGCCATGTACGCGGGCGTCCCCAGAATTGAACCGACGCGAGTGATCGGCGTCGCCAGGCCCGCCTTGTGGTCGATGCCCGTATCCGTGAGCCCGATCTTGTCGACCTTCTCGGGCGCTTCCCCGGTTCGCGCTTCAAGTCGCGCCAGACCGAAGTCGAGCACCTTCGCCTGCCCTTGCTCATCCACGAGCACGTTGTCCGGCTTGAAGTCGCGGTGGAGAATCCCCGCGGCGTGCGCAGCCGCGAGCCCGCGCCCGGCCTGGATGTACATAGCGACCAGCGCGCGGGGCCGCCGCTTCGTTTGGTATCGCCACTCGCGCAGGGTCGTGCCGCGCACGTACTCCATCGCGATGAACACGTTGTCGCCGAACGTGCCGACGTCGTAGACGGAGACGACGTTCGAGTGCGACACCTTCGCCATCGCCTGCGCCTCGCGGAGGAGGCGCGCGCGCGTCTCTCCCGCGGAGACGCCGGCCGATGCCTCCGCGCGGAGCACTTTGATGGCGACGCGACGTTCGAGCTCGCCGTCGAACGCGAGATAGACGATCCCCATCCCGCCGTGCCCGATGTGCTTCAGGATGACGTACCGGCCGAGCGTCGCGCCGGGGACAAGCTCGCCGCTCGCCGGCGCTTCCCCTCCGCTCGCCCCCTCACCGTGAGGCAGCGTTCGCTCGGGCACGTGCGCGAGCTCCCGTAGGAACGCTTCTTCGTCCAGCGACGCCCCCTTCTTCACTGCCCGGCGAATCTACCATTCGATCGCGGAGCGAGCCCGATATGCTCCGAGAATGCCGACCACGCGCGGCGAGCTCGAGGACCTAGTGCGCTCGCGCTGCGGGGCGCGCGACTACGACGCCGCCGCGACCGCCGCCATCCGCGGCTACGGCCCGGAGATCTTCAGCCTCGTCTCCGCGCTTCACGGGAACGATGACGACGCGGCGGACGTCTTCGCAATGTTCAGCGAAGCGCTCTGGCGCGGCCTCCCAAAGTTCGAGTGGCAATGCTCCCTTCGAACGTGGGCCTACATCATCGCGCGCAACGCATCGCACCGCGTGCGGAAGCTCGCGCGCCGGCACGGGCACCACGTCACGCTCCAAGACTCCGCGGTCGCGCGCGTCGCTCAGGAGGTGCGAACGACCACTCTCTCTTACCTTCGCTCGGCGCAGCGCGATCGCCTCGCCGCGCTGCGCGACGCGCTCTCGGAGGACGACAAGACATTGCTCGTCCTTCGGCTCGACCGCGGCCTCGCCTGGGACGAGCTCGCGCGCGTGATGCGGGGGGCCGACGGCGCCGCCGACGAATCGGAGCTCAAGAGGGAGTCCGCCCGCTTACGGAAGCGATTTCAGTTGGTGAAGGAAAGACTGGTTGCCCTGGGAAAGAAGCAGGGCCTCATCAAGCCGCTCAAGCCTTCGGTATAGCGACCTCGGGTGAGCCGAGGCGGTGTTTGAGCCCCGAAAGAGCCTTCACGTTCTGATTCTGCGTTCTCTAACAAGACAGGGAGTCCATGCGCAGATGCCAACCAATAGGTCGGCTTGCCGGCTCGGCACAGCTCGATCGTTCTCCGTGTGGGCACCTCTGCGACCGACCTTACTGACGAGCGCAATGCGAGGACCCGAAGATCGATTCCATAGTTAGAATAGTTAGTTGGGCCTTTGGTCCAAATGCGCTTCGGGGGTCCATGAATGAGTGACTTGTCAGACCAGGACATCGGCGTCCGCGAGGGAGACATTCTCGCAGGGAAGTACCGAGTCGACCGGATCCTCGGCGTCGGGGGAATGGGAGTCGTCGTCGCCGCGCATCACGTCCAGCTCGACGATCACGTCGCGATCAAGTTCCTCCTTCCGGAGATGCTCAACAACGCAGAGTGCGTCCTTCGCTTCGCGCGCGAGGCCCGGGCGGCGGTCAAGATCAAGAGCGAGCACGTCGCACGCGTGACCGACGTGGGGAAGCTGGAGAGCGGCTCGCCTTACATGGTGATGGAGTTCCTCGAGGGCGAGGACCTCTCCGCGTGGATCTCTCGCGGTCCGCTGCGCATCGAGCAGGCCGTCGATTTCGTGCTGCAGGCTTGCGAAGCCATCGCGGAGGCTCACTCGCTCGGCATCGTCCACCGGGACTTGAAGCCGGCGAACCTGTTCTGCATCAAGCGCCCCGGCGGCCAGGCGTCGATCAAGGTGCTCGACTTCGGGATCTCGAAGGTGACGGGCGGCGCGCAGGACGTCTCGATGACCCGCACTACCGCGGTCATCGGATCTCCCGTCTACATGTCCCCCGAGCAGATGAAGTCCTCCAGAGAAGTGGACAATCGGACGGACATCTGGGCGCTCGGCGTCATTCTCTTCGAGCTCTTGACCGGACGCACCCCGTTCGGAGGAGACACGGTGACCGAGGTGGCGATCCACATCGCGATGGATCCGACGCCGCCGCCGAGGAGCCTGCGACCCGAGATCCCCCTCGGTCTCGATGCCGCGATCTGCAAGTGCCTCGAGAAGGACCGCGCCAAGCGGTTTCAGAACGTGGGGGAGTTCGCCTCCGCGCTCGTGGAGTTCGGGTCGAAGCGAGCCCGGAGGTCGTTCGAAGAGATTGAAGGAACGCTCCGCTCGTCGGGGATCCAACTGGAGGGGGTGCTGCACCCGTCCGGCGGGGTGGATGCGCTCGCCCCCGCGACGGGGTCCGTATCCATGCCGGACGGGAAGCACGGGTCGACGATCGGCGCATGGCAGGCCGACTCGGGGACGAAGCGTACGGGGAAGACGATCATCGGCGTGATCGCCGCTACAGTGGTGCTCGGAGCTTCCGTTGCCGCGTTTCTCGCGATGCGAAGGGCGCCCCCTCCGGCCCAGCCGAGCCAAGCTGCGGTCACCGTAGCTCCCACCGCCGCGGCACCACCCCCTCCGGCGCCCGCAGAGACGGCGCCACCCGCGGCGACGCCTCCGCCTGCAGCCACGGCGGCGCCGACCGCGCCGTCGGAGACCCCTTCGGCCACAGCGGCCGCCACCGCGGCACCCGAGCCGAAGCCGGGCCACTCACATTCGTCTCACTCCGCCGCGTCGACTCCAGCCGGCGCGACGCACTCCGCCCCTCCGGCAGCGACCACCGCCCCGGCCGCACCGCCTGCCTCAGCGAAATACAACCCACTCGACCACCTCTAACCGGACGGTCCCGCGATGCTTCGAAGACGTCTAGCCATGTCGGCAGTTGTCGCCGCTGCAGCTCTGCTCACCTGCGCCACGTCCGCGTCCCCCGCTCGCGCGGACGACAATCGCGCGACGGCGCAGCTGCTCTTTCAGCAGGCGAAGGAACTGATGCTGGCCGGTAAGACGGCCGAGGCATGCGACAAGTTCGCCGCCGCGGCAGATCTCGTCCAAACCGTAGGCGTTCGCCTCAATCTCGCGACTTGCTACGAGAAGGTCGGCCGCACTGCGAGCGCGTGGACGCGCTACGACGAAGCGCTCACGATCGCCGAGCGGAACGGCGACAGCGCGGCAGCTCAGCTCGCGCGGAGCAGCCAGGCGGCGCTGACGCCGCACCTCACGTACCTCTCCGTGACGGTCTCGAAGGAAGCCGCCGCGGTGCTCCAGCTGGGCGTGCTCCGCGACGGGCAGCAGGTGCCCAAGGCGGCGTGGGGGGTCCCCGTGCCGGTCGATCCGGGCGACCACGAGATCAAGGCGCTGGCGCCGGGGCACAAGGGGTGGTCGACGAGCATGAAGGTCGTCGGCGAGGGGACGCACGCAGAGGTGCAGGTGCCCGTGCTCGCCGTAGAGGCAGGTCCGCCAATCGTGGCGATCGCGCCGGCTCCAGCGCCGGCGGCCCCCACCGCCGCCCCCCCCGCAGCCGCGCCTACGAAGATGGGGACGCAGAAGCTCGTGGGACTCGTAGGCGGCGGCGTGGGGGTCGTGGGGGTCATCGTCGGGAGCATCTTCGGGCTCATGGCGAGCAGCGCGTGGAGCTCGCAGCAGTCCGACTGCGGGAGCCCGACGTCGTGCCCGAACCACGCCGGAGCGCTCGCGGATCATTCGACGCTCTCGACCGACTCGACCGTCTCGACGGCCGCGTTCATCGCGGGCGGCGTGCTCGTCGCAGGGGGGGTCGCGCTCTTCTTCACGGGGAAGAACGACCCTGCGACTCCGCATGCGACCGGCTTGACGATCTCGCCGAGCGTCGGCATGGGCGGCGCAGGGGTGTCCCTCGGCGGCCGGTTCTGAGTGATGTCTTTGTCGCCGCGATTCGTCGCGATCGCGCTGGCGCTCTCGCTCTGCGGATGCGCGCAGATCCTCGGGTCGAGCGACGTTCCGAGCCCCGACGAGGACGCGAGCGCGAAGGCCAGCCCGGACGGGGCGTCGCTGGAAGACGCTTCCGGAACAACGGGCGGAGGCCCGGACGCGACGACGGGTGGAACGGACTCTGGCCTGGAGGCGAGCGCACCGCCGCCGGACGGCACGACGGGCTCGGATGATACTGGCGCGGCCGACACGGGGATCGTCTCCGACACCGGGGGCGACGCGGTCGTGTCGGCGGACGCCGGATGCGTGGGGGGGGCGGCGTGCACGCCGGCGAACGCTTGCGACCAGGGCATCTTCGACTGCAACACCACCCCGCCGACGTGCATCGACACGCGTATCCCCGTCACGAACGGCGCGCCGTGCGGCAGCAGCGGCAACGTCTGCGACAACGGCGCGTGTATCGCGTGCGCTCAAGGCACGGCGTGCACGCCGACCAACCCATGCGAGATCGGGGCGACCGACTGCTCGACGGGCGTTGCGGTGTGCTCCGGCACGGGGACCAACGCTTCAAACGGGACCTCGTGCGGAACCAACCTGGTGTGCGACGACGGGAACTGCACCGCCTGCACGCAGAGCGCGCCATGCACGCCCGCCAATGTCTGCGATACCGGCTCGACAGACTGCTCGACGGGCGTCGCCGTGTGCAACGACACCGGCACGCAAGTGTCCAACGGCACGTCGTGCGGCGCGAACATGGTGTGCCTGGGGGGCGTCTGCAACCCGTGCACGGCGGGGACGGGGTGTACCCCCGCGAGCTCGTGCACCGTCTGGGCGACGAGCTGCGCGAGCGGCGCGTCGGTCTGTACGAACACGAACAACAATCTTCCGAACGGCGCGTCGTGCGGCACCAACGAGGTGTGCGAAAACGGCGTCTGTAAGGCGTGCGCCGACTCGTCGCCGTGTACGCCCGCCAACGCGTGCGACACGGGCACCCTCGATTGCTCCGGCAGCACGCCGACGTGCACGGACACGGGGACGCAGGCGCCGAACGGCACCGTGTGCGGGACCAACGAGGTCTGCGACAACGGCGCGTGCAGCGCGTGCGCGGGGGGATCCACCTGCACCCCCACCAACCCGTGCCACGTCGGGTCGACCTCGTGCACGACGGGCGTACCCGTGTGCACCGACACGGGGACCAACGCCGCCAACGGCACATCGTGCGGGACCAACGAGGTGTGCAGCAGCGGCGCGTGCAGCGCATGCACGCAAGGCGCGACCTGCACGCCGGCCAACCCGTGCCACGCCGGGACCACGGACTGCTCGACGGGCACTGCCGTGTGCACCGACACGGGGACCAACGCCGCCAACGGCACGACCTGTGGGACCAACGAGGTGTGCGACAACGGCACGTGCGCCGCCTGCACCCAAAACGCTGCATGCACGCCGGCCAACCCGTGCGACACGGGGACGACCGACTGCTCTACGGGCGTTGCGGTGTGCACCGACACGGGCACGCCGGTGAGCAACGGAACGTCGTGCGGCACGGGGGAGGTCTGCGACAACGGATCGTGCACCACGTGCTCGTCGGGGACGAGCTGCACGCCTCCGAACCAGTGCCACACCGGCAGCATCGTTTGCACTACGGGCACGGCCGTCTGCAGCGACACCGGCAACAACGTGACGAACGGCACGACGTGCGGGACCGGCCTGGTCTGCGACAACGGCACGTGCTCGGCGTGCAACGCCGGGGCTTCGTGCACGCCGACCAATCAATGCGACACAGGCACGATCGGGTGCTCGACAGGGGCGCCCGTGTGCGGCGACACGGGCACGCCGGTCAGCAACGGCACGACGTGCGGAACGAACAAGGTGTGCAACAACGGCGCGTGCAACGCGTGCACCGCGGGTACGGCGTGCACGCCTGCCAACGCGTGTCATACGGGCTCGACGTCGTGCTCGACGGGCGTGTCCGTGTGCAACGATTCGGGCAACTCTCTGCCGAACGGCACGTCGTGCGGCACGGGGATGGTCTGCGACAACGGCGCGTGCGGCGCGTGCTCGACGGGGACGGCGTGCACGCCTGCCAACAATTGCCACACGGGGACGACGTCGTGCACGACGGGGTTGCCCGTCTGCAGCGATACCGGCAACCCCGTGAACAACGGCACCTCGTGCGGGACCAACGAGGTCTGCGACAACGGATCGTGCAACGCCTGTGCGACAGGGGCGTCGTGCACGCCGACGAACCCGTGCGTGACCGGCACGACCTCGTGCACGACTGGGGTCCCGGTGTGCAACGCCACTACCACCGAAATCCCCAACGGCACGTCGTGCGGGACCAACGAGGTCTGCGACAACGGTACGTGCGCGTCGTGCACCGCGGGCGTGTCGTGCTCGACGGGCAATGTCTGCCAGACGGGGGAGACCTCCTGCGCGACGGGCACGTCGGTGTGCGGCGTTACGGGAAACGTCGCCAACGGAACCTCGTGCGGCACCGGTGAAGTCTGCGAGAACGGCTCGTGCACCACGTGCTCGATTGGTGCGGCGTGCACGCCTACCAACGCTTGCCACACCGGGACCATCGTCTGCACGACCGGGGCTCCGGTGTGTACCGACACCGGTAACAACGCCGCCAACGGCACCGTCTGTGGCACGAACGAGGTCTGCGACAACGGCACCTGCAACGCCTGTACGACGGGGGCATCGTGCACCCCGACCAACCCGTGCGTAACGGGCACAATCTCGTGCACGACGGGGGCGCCCGTGTGCAACCCCACCACGACCCAGATCACCAACGGCACCACGTGCGGCACCAACGAGGTCTGCGACAACGGCACCTGCTCGGCCTGCACCGTGAACGTCGCGTGCACGCCGGCCAACCCGTGTCACTCCGGGGTCACATCCTGCGCGACAGGCGTTTCCGTCTGCAAGGACACGGGCAACGACGCCGCGAACGGCACCTCCTGCGGCACCAACGAGGTCTGCGACAACGGCTCGTGCGACGCGTGCACGACGGGGGCGGCCTGCACCCCGACCAACCCGTGCGTGACGGGCACGACGTCGTGCACGACCGGCGTGCCCGTCTGCAACGCCACCACCACCCAAGTCGGCAATGGCACGTCGTGCGGGACCAACGAGGTCTGCGACAATGGGACCTGCGCGTCCTGCACTACGGGCCTCGAGTGCGTGCCCGCAAATCCCTGCTACGTGGGATCGACCTCGTGCTCGACGGGCGTCTCCACGTGCAATAGCACCGGCACCGAGGTCGCGAACGGCACCTCGTGCGGTACGAACGAGGTCTGCGACAACGGCACCTGCACCCCGTGCACCGTGGGAGCCGCGTGCACGCCGGCCAACAACTGCCACACCGGCACGACGTCGTGCACGACCGGCGTGCCCGTCTGCAGCGACAGCGGCAACGACGCTGCCAACGGCACCACGTGCGGTACCAACGAGGTCTGCGACAACGGCGCGTGCAGCGCGTGCACGGAGGGGGCCGTCTGCACGCCGGCCAACCCGTGTGACATTGGCACGACCGTGTGCTCCACGGGTGTCCCGGTCTGCTCCGACACAGGCAACCCCGTCACCAACGGCACCTCCTGCGGCGCGAGCGAAGAGTGCTGCGCGGGCAAGTGCAGCAACGAGGAGACCGATCCGAACAACTGCGGTACGTGCGGCACCATCTGCACGACCACGGCGAAAAACGCGACGCCGTCGTGCTCCGGCGGCAGCTGCGGCTATACGTGCGACTCTGGCGATCCTTACCTCTGCTCGACGGGCTGCTGTTCCACTCCTTGTGGTGGTTGCCCAAAGCTCGAGTCCTGTTGCGAGAGCACCGGCACGTGCAGCACAGGGGCGTGCATCGGTGACTAACGCGCCGCGGCTCATCGAGAGGCTGGCTCACAAGGTGGTTGAGCAGCTGCATGCGTTCCAGACGCTCGCAATGCTTGGCGCTCTCGCCGCAGCGTGCGCGTCGTCACCGCCCCCTGCGCCGCCGTCCCCCCCTGAGCCACCAAAGGCGCAGCTCGTCAGCGCGACGATCGCGACGAATGGCTGCGCGACGCTTACGGGGGCGAACAGCCGCCTCGCCGAGGAGGCGATGCACAAGCTCGTGGATGCGTGCGCGTCGGTGCCGGGGGGCTCCACCAAGTTCACGGTGACGCTCCTCCCCGGCGGGCGCATCGAGCTACCCCAAGGACGCGACCAGCCCGAGACGATACCGACCTGCATCCTCAAGAACGAGCTACGTCACCACGTCTCCCTCTCCAAAGCGTGCAGTCTCGTCGTGAAGCTCGAGGAGAAGAGCGTCCCCATCGTGACGGCGGACGCCGCGCCGCGCGACGCACGCTGAGCTCGCCGAAACTATCAGTCGGTAGCCTGGTGAATGCGAACGCGCGCCTCGCTCCTCAGGCCCCTTCGCGACTACGCCGCGAGCGAAAAAAAACCTTCACAATCCTCCCCGCCCCATCTCTACCCCCGAAGGGGAACCGCCCGATATCTCGCCGACCTGGCCGACCATGCCGCGAGACGCGAGGTGCGCTCTGTGGGCAGGGCTGCGACAGAGCGATTGAGCGGAACCTTGCGCGCAATCTTCGATTCTTTGGAGTTAGCGTTATGGGTTGGGGACTCGTCAAAGGCGTGGGGGCTTCGTGAATGACTGACCTGGGAGACAAGGACATCGGCGTCCGCGAAGGGGACGTCCTCGCCGGTAAGTACCGCGTCGACCGGGTGCTCGGCGTCGGCGGAATGGGAGTCGTCGTCGCCGCGCACCACGTCGAGCTCGACGAGCGCGTCGCGATCAAGTTCCTGCTCCCGGAGATGCTGGACCAGGCCGAGTGTGTCCTGCGCTTCGCGCGCGAGGCGCGTGCCGCCGTCAAGATCAAGAGCGAGCACGTTGCGCGCGTGAGAGACGTCGGGAAGCTGGAGAACGGCTCCCCCTACATGGTGATGGAGTACCTCGAAGGCGAGGACCTCACCGCGTGGATTTCTCGCGGCCCGCTCCCCATCGAGCAGGCCGTCGATTTCGTGCTGCAGGCGTGCGAGGCCGTCGCAGAGGCTCACTCGCTCGACATCGTCCACCGGGACCTCAAGCCGGCCAACCTGTTTTGCATCCGGCGCCCCGGCGGCCAGCCGTCGATCAAGGTGCTCGATTTCGGGATCTCGAAGCTCGCGAACGGGCCGCAGGACGTATCGATGACCCGCACGAGCACGATCATCGGGTCACCGCTCTACATGTCGCCGGAGCAGATGAAGTCGTCCAAAGCCGTGGACGTGCGGACGGACATCTGGGCGCTGGGCGTCATTCTTTTCGAGCTCGTGACCGGACAGGTCCCCTTCGGAGGGAACAGCGTGCCGGAGGTGGCGATCCACGTCGCGATGGAGCCGACGCCGCCGCCGACGAGCCTGCGGCCCGACGTGCCGCCCGGCCTCGAGGCCGCGATCTGCAAGTGCCTCGAGAAGGATCGCGCGAGGCGGTTCCAGAACGTCGGGGAGCTCGCGTCGGCGCTCGTCGAGTTCGGGTCAAAGCGGGCCAAGAGGTCCTTCGAGGAGATCGAGGGGACGCTCAGCTCGAGATCGGGGTTCGTCGCGACGCCCGAAGCCTCACCTGTCTCCGCGCCCGAGGCCATGCACGGGTCGACGATCGCGGGTTGGCAGCAAACGGGCTCCAGCACGAAGCGCGGGGGCAAGATGACGATCGGGGCGATCGTCTCGGCGGCGTTGTTCGTGGGGGCCACCGCGACCTTCCTCGCGGTGCGAAGAGCGCCCCCCACTCCTCCAGCGAGTCAGGCTGCGGTCGCCGCGGTCACCTACGCACAAGTGCCGCCGCTGCCGCTGGTGCAGCCAGCTCCCCCAGCTCCGGCGCCAACCGCGCCGCCGGAGACGGCCTTCGCCATCCCGGCCACCACGGTGGCCGCAGCGCCCAAGCCCACGCGATCGCACGCCTCTCACACGTCCGCATCGACTCCTACCAACGCGCCACCCATCGCTGCTCCCACCGCAGCCCCGCCCGCGACGACGCCAACGGCGGTGACGCCGACGCCGGCGGAGCCTCCGAAGTACAACCCTCTCGACCACCTCTAAGGCGACAATGAGCCTCTCGAAGCGGTTCTTCGCATTCACCTTCGCGATGTCGCTCTGTGGGTGCGCGCAGATCCTCGGAGCCGGTGACGTTCCGAACCCCGACGAGGACGCGAGCGGCGCGAAGGTCGGCCCCGATGGATCGTCGATCGAAGACGCGTCCGGGGGAATGACCGGAGGGCAGGACGCGACGGCGGAGGCCGCGGGGAGCCAGGACTCGAGCACGCCGACCGACACGAGCACGCCGACCGACAGCACCCTGGGCGCGAACGACACCGGGGTCGCCGACACCGGCGGCGACGTGAACCAGAGCGAGGACGCGGGGTGCGTCGGGGGCGCTCCGTGCACGCCCGCGAACGCGTGCGACCAGGGGATCTACGATTGCAACACGACGCCTTGGTCCTGCATCGACACGCGTATTCCCGCCACGAACGGCGCGTCGTGCGGGACGAACCAGGTTTGCGACAACGGCGCGTGCGTCGGGTGTACCGCGAACGCCCCGTGCACCCCCGCCAACCCATGTGAGGTCGGCGCGACCGACTGCTCGACGGGCGTCGCGGTGTGCAACGGAACGGGGACCAACGCCGCCAACGGGACGACGTGCGGCACCAACCAGGTGTGCGGCGACGGCAACTGCGTGGCGTGCACGCAGAACGCGCCATGTACGCCCGCGAACGTCTGCGACACCGGCACGACGGATTGCTCGACGGGCGCCGCCGTGTGCAACGACACGGGGACGCAGGTGTCGAACGGCACGTCGTGCGGGGCGAACATGGTGTGCTTCGGGGGCGTGTGCAACCCGTGCACCGCGGGCGCGGGGTGCACGCCCGCAAACTCCTGCACAGTGTGGGCGACGAGCTGCGCGACGGGCGCGTCGGTCTGCACCAACACGAACAACGACCTCCCCAACGGCTCGACGTGCGGGACGGGCGAGGTTTGCGAGAACGGCACCTGCAAGACGTGTGTCGACTCGTCTCCGTGCACGCCCGCCAACGTGTGCGACACGGGCACGCTCGACTGCTCGGGGAGCACGCCGACGTGCACCGATACGGGGACTCAAGCGTCCAACGGCACCGTGTGCGGCACCAACGAGGTCTGCAGCAGCGGCGTTTGCACCGCGTGCGCGGCGGGAGCTGCCTGCACTCCGAACAACCCGTGCGACGTCGGAACGACCTCGTGCTCGACGGGCTCCTCGGTGTGCACCGACACGGGTACCCCGGCGCCCAACGGCACGTCGTGCGGGCCGAGCTCGGTCTGCAGCAGCGGCACTTGCAACGTGTGCACGCAAGGAGCCACCTGCACGCCGGCGAACCCCTGCCACGCCGGGTCCACCGACTGCTCGACCGGCACCGCGGTGTGCACCGACACCGGGACCAACGCCGGGAACGGGACGGCGTGCGGGGCGAACGCGGTCTGCAACAACGGGACATGCAACGCTTGCACCGGGAACGCCGCCTGCACGCCGAACAACCCGTGCGACACGGGGACGACCTCGTGCTCGACGGGCGTTGCGGTCTGCAACGACACCGGAACGGCGGTGACCAATGGCACCACGTGCGGCGCCGGCCTGGTCTGCGACAACGGATCGTGCACGGCCTGCTCGTCGGGGGCGAGCTGCACGCCGACGAACGCGTGCGACACCGGGAGCATCGTGTGCACGACGGGTGTGGCCATCTGCAGCGACACCGGCACCCCGGTGGCCAACGGCACGACGTGCGGGACCGGGCTCGTCTGCGACAACGGCGCGTGCACGGCGTGCAACGCGGGGGGGGGCTGCACGCCGACCAACACGTGTCATACCGGCTCGATCAGCTGCGAAGCGGGGGCACCGGTCTGCGACGACACCGGGACGAACGTCTCCAACGGGACGGCGTGCACGGGACCCGACGGCGGGACGGGCTACGTGTGCAACGCGGGCACCTGCTCGCCGTGCGCGGCGGGCGTCGCGTGCACGCCGACGAACCCGTGCGTGACCGGCACGACCTCGTGCACCACAGGTTCACCGGTCTGCAACGCGACGACCACTCAGGTCGCCAACGGCACGCCGTGCGGCAGCGGCGAGGTCTGCGACAACGGGACGTGCGGGTCGTGCCCGTCGGGCACGGCATGCACGCCGGCCAACAACTGCCACACGGGGACGATCTCGTGCACGACGGGCGTGGCCGTGTGCACCGACACGGGGACAAGCGTCTCCAACGGCACTTCGTGCGGGACGAACGAGGTCTGCGACAACGGATCGTGCAGCGCATGTACGACGGGTGCGTCGTGCACGCCGACCAACGAGTGCCACACGGGGACGACGTCGTGCACGACGGGCGCGCCGGTATGCACCGACACGGGCACGAACGTCACCAACGGAACCTCCTGCGGGACGGGCGAGTTCTGCGACAACGGCACTTGTGGCGCGTGCTCGTCGGGCGCGTCGTGCACGCCCACCAATGCGTGCCACACGGGCACGACCTCCTGCTCAACGGGCGCGCCAGTGTGCACCGACACGGGCACCAACGTCGCCAACGGCACGTCGTGCGGAACGAACGAGGTCTGCGACAACGGCACCTGCGGCGCATGCACGAGCAACGCGACCTGCACGCCTGCCAACCCGTGCCACACGGGGACGACCTCCTGCTCGACGGGCGTGTCGGTGTGCACCGACACAGGGAACAACGCCAACAACGGCACCTCGTGCGGGACCAACGAAGTCTGCGACAACGGCTCGTGCAACGCGTGTACGGCGAACGCAGCGTGCACGCCGACGAACGCGTGCCACACGGGGACCACCTCCTGCACGACGGGCGTATCGGTCTGCACCGACACCGGCACCAACGTCTCCAACGGTACCTCGTGCGGCACCAACGAGGTCTGCAGCAACGGCAGCTGTATCACGTGCACCACGGGCGCGGCGTGCACGCCGACGAACCCGTGCGTGACCGGCACGACCTCGTGCACGACGGGCACGCCGGTCTGCAACGCCACGACCACCCAGGTCACCAACGGGACGTCGTGCGGGACCAACCAGGTCTGCGACAACGGGACGTGCACGGCGTGCACGAGCAACGCAAACTGCACGCCGGCCAATCCGTGCCACACGGGGACCACCTCCTGCTCAACGGGCGTCTCGGTGTGCACCGACACGGGGACCAGCGTGAGCAACGGCACCTCGTGCGGGACGAACGAGGTCTGCGACAACGGCTCGTGCACCGCGTGCACGACGGGTGCAGCGTGCACGCCGACGAACCCCTGCGTGACAGGCACGACCTCGTGCACGACGGGCGTGCCGGTGTGCAACGCCACGACCACCCAGCTCGGCAACGGTACGTCCTGCGGGACGAATCTCGTCTGCGACAACGGCAGCTGCGTCTCCTGCACAGCGGGCACCACGTGCACGCCGGCCGCCGCGTGCCAGACCGGAATCACCTCCTGCTCGACAGGCGTCTCCGTCTGCACTTCGAACGGCAACGTCCCCAACGGCACCTCGTGCGGTTCGGGCCAGGTCTGCGAGAGCGGCTCCTGCATCACGTGTACAAACGGCGCCGCGTGCACCCCGACCAACGCCTGCCACACCGGCACCTTCAACTGCTCGACGCAGACCTGCACCGACTCGGGCAACAACGCCTCCAACGGCACCTCGTGCGGCACCAACGAGGTCTGCAGCAACGGCACCTGTATCACGTGCACCACGGGCGCTGCGTGCACGCCGACGAACCCGTGCCTGACCGGCACGACCTCGTGCACGACGGGCACGCCGGTATGCAACGCCACAAGCACCCAGGTCGCCAACGGGACGTCGTGCGGGACCAACCAGGTCTGCGACAACGGCGCGTGTGCAGCGTGCACGACAGGCGCGGTCTGCACACCGGTCAACCCGTGCCACACGGGGTCGACCTCGTGCTCGACGGGCGTCCCGGTGTGCGGCGACACGGGGAACAGCGTCGCGAACGGCGCGTCGTGCGGCACCAACGAGGTCTGCGACAACGGCACCTGCACCGCGTGCACCGCGGGCGTGGCATGCACTCCGGCGAACATCTGTCACACCGGTACGACGTCGTGCTCAACGGGCGTCTCGGTGTGCGCCGACTCGGGAAACAGCGTCGCCAACGGCACGTCGTGCGGCACCAACGAGGTCTGCGACAACGGCGCCTGCAGCGCGTGCACCGTGGGAGTCGCGTGCACGCCGGCAAACAACTGTCACACGGGCTCGACGACGTGCTCTACGGGCGTCTCGGTGTGCACCGACTCGGGTACCAGCGTCGCCAACGGCACGTCGTGCGGCGCCAACGAGGTCTGCGACAACGGCGCATGCACCGCCTGTACGGCGGGCGTCTCGTGCACCCCGCCCAACCCGTGCGACACGGGGACGACCTCGTGCTCGACGGGTGTGTCAGTGTGCACGGACACGGGGACGCACGTTGCCAACGGCACGTCGTGCGGGACCAACGAGGTCTGCGACAACGGCTCTTGCAACGGGTGCACGGCGAACGTCGCGTGCACGCCGGCCAACGTGTGCCACACCGGGTCGACGTCCTGCTCGACGGGCGTGTCGGCGTGCGTCGACTCGGGCAACGACGTCACCAACGGCGTGTCGTGCGGGACCAACGAGGTCTGCGACAACGGAACGTGCTCGGCGTGCACCGCGGGCGTCACGTGCACTCCGACGAACCCGTGTCACACGGGCTCGACATCGTGCTCGACGGGCGTCTCCGTGTGCGTCGACTCGGGCAACGACGTCGGCAACGGCTCGTCGTGCGGCACCAACGAGGTCTGCGACAACGGCTCGTGCAATGCCTGCACGACAGGGGCGGTCTGCACACCGAGCAACCCGTGCCTCGAGGGGACGACCTCGTGCACGACGGGCGTCCCGGTGTGCAACGCCACCTCGACTCAGATCGCCAACGGCACGTCCTGCGGCGCCAACGAAGCCTGCGACAACGGCTCCTGCACGGCGTGTGACGAGGCGTGCACGCCGACCAACCCTTGCCACGTGGGAACGGTCTCGTGCACGGCGTTCACCTGCACCGATACGGGTACGGACGTGGCCAACGGCACGACGTGCGGTACGAACGAGGTCTGCGACAACGGGTCTTGCAACCCATGCACCGTCGGGGCGTCGTGCACGCCGTCCAACAATTGCTACTCGGGTAAAGTCACGTCCTGCGCGACGGGCGTCCCCACTTGCACACAGGAAACTGAGCTCGCCAACGGCACCACGTGCGGCACCAACGAGGTCTGCGACAACGGCGACTGCGTCGCGTGCACCACGAACGCCGCGTGCACGCCGACCAACGAGTGCGACACGGGAACGATCTCGTGCACAACCGGCGTGCCCGTTTGCGACGACACCGGCGACCCCGTCAACAACGGCACCTCGTGCGGCTCGAACGACATCTGCTGCAGCGGCGCCTGCTACGACGAGGAGACCGACCTCGCCCACTGCGGCGGCTGCGCCGCGTGCCCGGCTCCGCCAGCGAACGCGACGGAGGCCTGCACCTCCGGCACATGCGGCTGGACGTGCAAATCGGGCTATACCGACTGCAGCGGAACGTGCGTCGACCTGAACACGGACGCCAACAACTGCGGCTACTGCGGCTTCGAATGCTCGACGGGGAGCTGCGGCACCACCTGCTCGGGAGGGAGCTGCGAGGCCATCACGCTCTTCTCGGACGCCAGCCAGAGCCCCTACGGCATCGACGTCATCGGCGGCTACGTCTACTGGACCAACAGGAGCGACCCGGGGGGCGTGTACCGCATCGCGACGGGCGGCAGCGGCCCGGGCTCCGCCGACGCGCTCTCGACCGGGGACAACGACCCCACCGGCATCTACGTCGATGACACGTACTTCTATTACACGGACAACGGCGTCGGGAACGTGTGGCGAAAGGAGATCGCCGACCCGAGCAGCCAGACCCAGATCGCGGGGGGGCAGACGGATCCCTGGTACATCTTCTGTTACAACAGCTACTGCTACTGGGGGAACAACTCGGCGGGCGATCTGCAAGCGGCACCGGCCGGCGGCGGCGGCCCAGTGACGACGATCTCGTCGGGGCATGCGCAGGTCTTTGCGCTCACGATCTCGGGCGGGAACGCCTACTTCACGACGGGCTCCGGCAGCGGGATCTGGGCGATTCCCGCCAGCCCGTCGTCCACGGAGGCGGACGCGACGGAGATCGCTGGGGCGACCGAGCCCCAGGGCATCGCCGTCTACGGCTCGAACGTCTACTACCCCAACGACGTAGCCGCCGGCGACATCCGGTCCGTCCCCAATGTTGGAGGGACGGCCACGATCCTCACGACCGACTCCCAGAACGCCCCCTACGCGGTCGCGGTCGACTCCGGGCACGTGTACTTCACCGACATCGGCGGCGGGAGCGTGCGGGCCGTTGCCATCGGCGGCGGAACCTCCATCGTCCTCTCGGCGACCGCGTCGAGCGGCCCCTACGGCGTCGCTCTGGACGCGGACTGCGTCTACTGGGTCGAGAGCTCCACCGGGTCGGTCAAGAAGGTGCGAAAGCCGCACTAGGCGCGTCTACGGCCCCTCCGCCTCCCTGCAGCAACGAAACCCCGTCGAGTAGTCGTGGTACCCGAACTCGTGCGCGATCGTCCGGTACGCGCACGCCTCGCCGTGCTGATCCGTGTCGAGCCAGAAGCCCCCCTGGAACGTGCCGTTCGGATCGGCGGTCCATTCGTCCAGATTGCCGACCATGTCGTAGACGCCGTAGTCGCTCGCGCAGTCGGCGAACGCGCCGGTCTTCGCCACAGTCCCGTCGAGTTGATTCAGGCGCGCGTCGTTCAACGCGGCAGGACCCCACCCGGTCTTTAGCTCGGCTGCGTGCAGCACGAGCATCGGCGCGACCCCCGTGTCGTGGCACTTCCCGGCGATGTGGACGGGGCCGTACGGGTACGCGTTCCCCTGGCTCCCGCCGCAGGCGGCGCGCCACTCGACCGGCGCGCAGAGACGCTTGTGCGCGGCCGTGCAGGCGCGCTCCGCTTGTGCCCCACTGATGTACCCCTGCGGCACGACCCCGGCCACGCTCTGCGCGATGTACGTGCGCCCGGCTTCCGGCGGAGTGAACGGAGACCAGGGTTGCGACGCGCCGTCGTCCCTTCGCTCGACGAGAGAGCCTTCGTACCGGTCGATGCAAAAGCGCCCCCCCACGTTCGCCATGTCGGACGGGCAGCGAGCGTTCGCGCGCGGCGCGGCGAGCGTCCCCTCTTCGACCGGATGAAACTTCCCGGGGGCGAAGGCCGCGATCGCGTGCTCGATCGTCCCGGGCTCGCCCGGCGCGAGCCGTCTCCCCTTGCCGGTGAAGGCCTGCGCCAGGGCGCGCAGGGCGACGTCGACTTGCGCGCGGCTCTCGGGGGGGGCGTCTTCGGGCGCAGCTGCGTACGCGAGCGCTCCGACCGTCGTGGCCAGCGAGAGAAGGAGAGCGACGCGAACGAATGAACCTGGGCGCATCGAGGGCTGCCTACTGCTGGTCGCCGATCGCGAAGACCCCGAACGCCGACACGTAGATCGTCCCGTCGTTCCCCATCGCGAGCGCGCCGTTTGGAGCGAAGTACACAGGGTAGATCCACGCGATCTCCCCTGCCGGCGTGATCGCATAGAGGCCGTACTCACCGAGCTCGTAGATCGTCCCCGCTCCGTCGATGATCGGTGACGTCCCGTTCACGCCGATCGTGATCGACCACTTCTCGATCCCGTCGGGAGTGATGGCCCGAAGCGTCGAGTCGGGTGCGACGGCGTACAGGGTCCCGTCGGCCGCGAGGCCAATCTCCATGTAAGACGCCCCGATCTGCGCGTCGAATGACCACGGGAGCTCCCAGAGCAGCGAGCCGTCCTTCCTGACCGCGTAGAGCCCGGTGATCTCGGTGAAGTAGATGGCGCCGTCCGGGCCGAGCACGGGAGCCGCCTCGATCCATGGGAGGTGAATGGTCGGCGCGTCCGCGGGGGTGAAGCTCCAGAGGGGCGTGCCGTCGGAGCGGAGCGCGACGAGCTGGTTCGAGATGTTCTGGTAGAAGATGTCGCCCGTAGAATCGACGGCGGGGACCGAGATGACGACGTCAGAGTGCGTCCAGAGCCGTTCCCCGTTCCGCGGGTCGAGCGCGAACATTCCAATCGGAGTCGCGACGTCGACGACGCCGCACGGGCCGAGCGTCACGGACGACCCGCTCCCCTCGCCGATGCCGTAGTCGACCGTGACGTAGGCGTTGTACGCGGGCGTCGTCCACTTCTCGGAGCCGTCGGGGTTCACGGCGTAGACGGCGTCGTCTGCGGTGTACGCGGTGCCGTCCGGGCCCACGGCCACGGGCGACGTCCCGTACGCGTTCGGACCTCCGAGAATCGGTCCGCCCGGCGCGGGCGCACCATACCCATCCGGGCCGGCGTTCCAGAGGAACGTGCCGTCACGCGCGAACGCCGTGATGCCACCGAAAGGGGATACGTAGATGTTCCCGTCCGCGGTGATCGTCGCCGGGCCGAAGACCGTGTCGGTCAGGTTGCTCCATTGCGACCACAGGCCGACCGGGTTCTTCGGACCGACCGCGGTGGTCCGGCTCGCGTGCGACGAGCACCGCTGGTAGGTCGGCCAGGGGGCGCCTGGCTGGTACATGTTCCCGCCGCAAACGTCACCGCCGACCTGGGGGCAGACGAGCGGCTTCAGGACGACGGCGTCGGAGCTCGCGTCGAGCGCGTCCGCGTCGTCGCCGCTGTCGCTGAGAGTGCCCGCGTCGGAGTCGGACTCGTTGACGTCCGTGTCGAAGCCGAACAGCTCGGAGCGCGAGCAGGCGAATGCGCCGATGCTAGCGACGGCGAGGACGGCGAGGACGCGCTTCACCGCAGTAGTTTGCCGCCAAAAGGCCCCGCACGCCTACCAGAGGGAGTGCGGCGTGACGGGCGTCACGGACAGTGTTCGCTTTGCGGCTGAGTCTGGGGGCGGAGAGAGAGGGATTCGAAGACCCTCGCGGAACGTCGCGAGACGCTGCAAGAAAGTGAGCGGTCCGCTGAGAAACAAGCTGGATCGTCGATCGGCGACGTCGCGAAGCTCGCGACGGTTTCGGACGGTTCGCGACACCCTGAACCGGAACAGGCGGGCGCAGGTGACGCCGTCGAGGCGGCTCTCGTCACCGCGCTGACGGCTGCTACCGCGGCGGGGCGCTTCGACGTCGTTGGCGAGCTCGCGAGGCAGCTCGAGGCGCGGCGTTTGGCGGGGTCGGCGAACGTCGTTGCTCTCTCCACCGCGCGTAGGAAAGGCCGAACCTAAGTCGCATCGCCCGGGGTTCACTTTAGCAACTGCTTGAGCCGGGTCTCGCTCTTGAGCGTCCGCTTCAGCTGATCGGATTCCTTCGCGCTGAAGTCCTTGCAAAGGTGCTCCTTCGCTATCGCGTCGATCTTGTCGGTGGGGCTTTGCTCAGCGGACGCGGGCGCCTCCAGCGGCGGCTCCGGTTCGAGGCCGCCCTTCGCAGGCTCGTTGGGCCAGCGCGTGAGCTTGTGGACGTGGTGGTCGAACGTCTTTCGCCTGGCCTCGAGCATCGTGGCGGCGTGACGGCTCGCTACCTCGGCGACGACGTCGACGACCTCGTCGAGCAGGCGCTTGGGCTTCTTCTTTCGCACCTCATTCACGAGGTCAGCTGCGGACAGGCTCTTGTAGTCGGCCTTCTCGTCCGCCAGCATCTCGAGCGCCTTGTCCTCGACCCACTGGATGCTTTCACTCCTCAGCAGCCGGTTGATCACCTCGCGCTTTGCGGCATCGCCATTCGGTTGCTCCGCCCAGTCAGTTGTCGCGGGTCTGGCGTAGAGGTTTCCGACCAGCCAGCCAAACTTCGCCTGGAAATCTGGCTTCAGTCGTCCGCGTCGCGCGGCGACGAGGACCGCATAGTGGTCCGCCTTGAGAGCCACGGTGACGCGCAAATACGCGACGCACGGATCGCCGATCCCGAGCTCTGAGTCTTCGTGGAAGTAGAAGAGCCCCAGGGACTGCTCGTTCTGATCGACGACACGATCAAGGAGCTCCGAAGCCTTCGACTTCTTGCTCTGGCGGAAGACGTTGTCCTTCACGATCGCGCCTTCGAGACTCGCGACCAAGCGCGGGAGAACTGTGTAGAGGGTCCGGACCGACGCGATGCTGATGTACCTCGCGGTACACTCGCCACCACCTCTCCGGGCGAGATCGCAGGTCTGCGTCGTGATCACAAAGCCGACGTACTTCTCGTTGCAAAAGTGCGGGTGGACTTGCTTCAGTACCTCCCGAAGCTTGTCGGTCGGCGCGAGGTAGTCCCCCTGGGACAGATCGTCTTCCGGACGCACATCTTCTGCGTAGGTCCAGTGCGTCGCAGCCATGGAGGGTCTAGCCCGTCGTCGGTGGGGTGCGCCCTGGGAATTCTGCCAAGCCGATCCGCACCTGAACGACGCCTTGCATGCGATGAGTCTTGACGCTCCTCGCCGGTTCAACGGTCACGGCGGTGGATGGCGCCGGCTCCTGACGCGGATCCGCATGAGCAAGGGAGTAACCCGGTACCGCCGAGATCGCGGTTGAAGCGGGGCTCGAGCCGCTGATCTTGTCCGTCTTTCCTCGCATCTTTCGCCTTCCCCTCACATCACTCCGATGCAGTCGCGAAGCAGCGAATCGACCACCGTCTTCGCCTTGGCCTCGGGCAAGCCAAGCCACTCCTTGGCTGCGCCGACCTCATTTGTCCCTAGATGGAAGTTGAAAACGACGGTCCCCTGGCCCGCTTCGTCCTCAGACAACGCGAGATTGAGGACACCGGCTCCAAACGTCAGCGTCCAGTGGATGGCCTTGGATTTCACGACCAAGCCCTTGTCCACCAGGCCTTGATCGAGCTCCGTCTTCATGAGCTTGACGGTGTTCGCAGGGATGTCGCCCACCTTGTACCGGACGTTGATGCCCACACCGGCGATCGGTGTCTCGCCGAGGGCCTCGAGCGCATTGATCGCGAGCCCCTGTGCTCGAAAGAGCGATGCGTGCTTGGAGTCTATAGCGTTGACCACGAGCGCCGTGGCACTGACGTCGATTGCGATCACATCGAGCTTGACGCGCGTCGCGCCGACATAGTCGACGGGACGTAGAGCTCAACCGTGGCCTCGGTGTCTTTGAAGACACGCTTCTGAAGCCACGCCGGGGTCAGGAGGGCGCGGTTCCATGCGCCGGCTACGACGACGTTCCAATCGAACGGCTCAAGCACGGCGCGCGATCATCCGGCGGGATCTACTGAACGCGGGATGCACGATTCCTGTTCGATCACAGCGGCGGCCCCCTGTCCAATTTGTATGCACCCTACCAGGATTGGAGGCATTCAGTTAATCGCCCTCGCGATCGTCGCCCCGCGTCGTTGGCGACGTTCCCTGGATCTGCCGATACACTACCGACCAGTCCGTCGCGATCGCCCGTTGCGCATCGGCAAGAGACATCCGGCCGGCGCACACTTCCCGGTGCAGATGGTCTTCGACTGTGTCCTTCTCGTGGAACCCTGGCTGCGGCTCCGATTGCTCCGGCCAAAGGTTGGCGATCGCGTTGTCGCCGCCGAGAGCGAGCGGGATCAGGTGATCGACCTCGTACGCGCTAGCCGGCGGCGGGTAGGGGATCCCGTACTCGGCGAACGTGAGCCGGTGCACGTCCTCGGAGACGTGTCGCCGCGCCCGCGTCGATTGCTTGCAGACGATGTCGCGATCCCTCGTCATGACGGCGCCCGGTGTGCATGAGGGATCGGGAAGCGCGCCGCGAGCAACGCACCCGCTCTCCTTCGAGCGAGGCGGCGGCGTGTAGTCGCTCGCCGCAGGGCGAGCGGGCGCGGAGACCGTGCGTGTCGAGGGCTCTCCTCCTCCGCATGCAACAGCGAGCGTGAGCGCGGCAAGCGCTAGCGGTGCGTTGGACAGCGCCATGTTGGCAGCCTAACCGCTCGTTGACACCGAAGAACGAGTCGCCAAACGGTCCGGTCCGGCTACTCTCGGAGGTTGGGCATCTGACCGAGTGAGGCGGCGCGGGCACGCATGGGCGCCAAGGGGCGACAGCGAGATCTCTACGCGGTCCTCGGAGTAACTCCCGAGGCACCGGAGGAGGTGATCCGTGCCGCCTACCGGGCGCTCGCTGCCAAGTACCATCCGGATCGGAACGCTGAGGATCCGCGCGCCGAGGGACGGCTAAAGCGGTTGAATGCAGCGTTCGAGGTCCTCGGCGATCCCGCGAAGCGGAAGGAGTACGACGAGCGGATACAACGCCCGGCCGAAGACGCCGACAATCCGTCGCAGCGAGGACGGCAAGAAGCATCGCGCCAAGCGGTCTCCGAAGATCCCGTCAACCCGGCCCCCCCCCGAGCGGATTCCGCGACACCGACCAAGGTCTGCTGGCATTGCGGTGCCAAGGTGGGGCGCGACGCTCTTCGCTGTGCGAACTGCTGGAAGGAGCAAGAGCCGAACGGGAAAGCCAGCCCTCCAGCGCCGAGCGCGACTCCGAGCGGCGCGACCAAGCGCACTAGCCCCGAAAGGCGGGCTCAGTACGCGGTCGGCGTGATGTGCCTGTCACTCTGGATAAACAACGATTCATTCCCATACGCCTCGCAGAACAGCGCCTCAATCATGGGCGCCATCGTCGGGAGTCTCCTTCTCGGGCTATTCGTCTACTGGCTCACCGGCAAGGGATACGGGCCTCCGAGCGTCGGTGCGCTCTGCGTCGTTTCCCTCGTGGCGCACTTCGCAGCCTCGCAGCCGACCGCCTCGACAGCGCAGACATCGACGTGGGCGAGCGCACCGACCGCGAGCTCACCGAACGACTCGGCGGCGCCGCGTGCCCTTCGTCAGCTGTCTGACCTCGAATGGCAGCGCTGCCTTGTTTCCGGGGGCTACGACATCGGGCCGACTGGCGCTGACGGCGTGTGGGGCCAGAAATCGGAGACGGCTAAGAGGGCGTTTCTGGCGGCACATCCCAACGGAACGGTAAGCGAGACGGAAATCCAACGCTGCTGGGGAGACTCGGCGGGGAGCGCGACTACCGCACCGAAGCCTGCAGCCAGCTCCCACGCGCCGCCGACCACCGCCATCGCTGCGGCGAGCGAGAAAGCGGCGACGTCCCAGGATTCCATCAACGCAGCGTCGCTCGCCACCGCGCTCGATCCCGGGGACGCGGATGCGTGGCTCCGCCTCGGTGGGGCCTATCGGGCAGCGGGCAGAGCGGCCGACGCGCACCTTGCTTACTCGAAGTGCGTCAAGCACGGCACGAAAGGCGCGGTTGCCCAGTGCCAACTAATGCTAGGCACGGGCACGTCACCGACTGCCGCGCCGACCGCCACCGAGCCCGCGTCTACCGATACTGCGTCCGGCTACGACCGGGATGGCATCGCGAACGAGGTCGCAACACCGAATCCCTTTCGCGTGGGCGATCGATGGGTCGGAAGCTACACGTGTGCTCAGGGGCCGACCGCAATGACGTTGGTTGTCACAGACGTCACCGGCTACGCGGTCTATGCGACGTTCGACTTCCCGGCGGGTCAAGCCTCGGGCTCGTTCGTCATCAACGGTAGGTTCGACCCGACAACGCACACGGCGACGTTCCGGCCCGCGGGATGGGTCGTCCGGCCCGGCGAGAGCTGGTCGACCGTCGGGATGCGAGGCACGGTCGACCTCACTTCGCGCACGTACTCGGGGAGCATTACGACGTCGGGGTGCGGCGCGTTCGCGTTGCGGAACTGAAACAGGAAACCGAGGCGCTCGCTCGACGGTCGCCGGTCGTTGGGGTAACTGGAGGAAAAGCGGCCCGAGCCTGCCAGGGCCCGAGGCGCGAGACCACGCGAGGTGACGCATGGCCGGCGAAGAGAGTAACCCCGCTAGCCGCACGAAGCTGGAGGCCCTGCTTGCGGGCGAGCCGACGGGTGAGCGCATCGAGTTCGACGCCCCGACGGGGGTGTGGATCCGGAACCCGGCTGAGGACGAGTTCGTTCACGGCTGCATGACCGAGGGACAGGCGATCGCCGAGGAATGCAGAGAGCGCGATCGCCTCGAGATGGCAGGGCGGGCTCCGACGTCCCCCGGGACCATGACGAGGCAGGCGATGCGCGACCGCTTGGAGGCGGGCCGGGAGGCGCGGCGCGCAGTGCGGCTACGGCAGCTCGCCGAGCAGGCAATGGGCGATCGGATTGGCGTCGAAGACGTGCTCAATGTGGTGCGCCTTCGCATCCTCGCTTCCTTCGCCGACCATTCCCCAGGAGAGCCCGCCGAGACATTTGCGCACGTGGTGAACCGTCTGGCGGAACGGTACTTTGCTTGGCACGACGCCTCTGGTCCGTCGGCCCCGTTTCATTGGAGCAGCGCGATCGACCGGGCATTCGATGACCTGTCGTATTCGGAGGACGAGGACGACACGCCCGCGGAGCTCCGAGCGCAGATTGAGGCAGAGAACAAAGCGAACGAAGCGTTGCTCGAGAACGAGAGGCATGTCCGTGCGCGCGAGCGGATAGCCCAAGCTGGAGTGTCCTTCGGCACTCCCTTGGATCAGGCGTTGATGATCATCGATCACGCCCAAACACTGGCCTTCATGACTGACGATCCGAGCCGCCGGGATGCGTTCGAAACGATCAAGCTCGCTGTGCGCGCGATGCTGGGACAGCGGGACAAGCTGCCGATCGATGCACCCGTCCGGCTTCTCAAGATCATCAAGGACGGGGAGGCTTTGAACACCAAGGATGCGGACTACCGAGCCGTCGTAGACCTCATCGAGCGCCGGGAACGGTGGGTTCGCGAGTCCGGGCAGAGGGGGGTCGCGAACGAATCGGGCCCGCTCTGCGAAGACGTGAAGTGGGTCGTCAGCGACTTGTTTCTCGACCTGACTGAAGCGGACTGCCGCGCAGCCCTCGGCCGTCTCGCCGCAGGAGAGCACGAGGGCGCGAACGGCGTCGCCGCAGACCTGTTCATCGCGGTGAAGGCGCATGGCTGGGTCGAAGAGGAGCGCCAAGCTCTACTCAGCGCCATCTCACGAGCGGCGGGGCGGAGGACTCCCAAGAAGAACACGAACAATTCAGAGGAGTAGGCACGCTCTCCACGGGAACGCCAAGTGACTCCGCGTCCGTTCGGCCGCCAAGCTGCGGCCCATGAGCGACACGGTTTCACTCCCTCGGCCCCTCGCGCATACCACCACGGCGAGGCTCCGACGGCTCGCTGAGGCACACGGCGTACGACGCGCGGCCGATGCGATTGGCGTGACGCGACACACCTTCCTCGTCGCGGTCGCGGGACTGCCCCTCGACGACGCGCAGCGGGCGACCCTCGAGCGGGGCCTTGGTCAGCTCGATCGTTCCACGGGGGGCGAGTGATGCGCGCGGACCTCCGCTCGCGGGCGCACGCGCTCCTCGACCTCGTGCTCGATGCGATCGAGGAACCGCGCGTCGCGGAAAGCGAGACGTATGACTCTCGCTCGCTGCCTCCACGAACGACGCGGCGGACCTTCCACGAGGCGTGCCGGACGCTCCCCGGCGCCGTCAAGGAGGGGCGCGTCTGGCGGATCCGGAAGGACGAATGGCATGGGGCACGCTCACGGCGCTCCGTTGCTCCGGCGCTCCGTCTCGTTGAATCGGCGAAGTGCGACGAGGAGCGCGCCGACGACATGATCCGCGCCGCGGGATATCGACTCGGGGGCCGCAAGTGATCCCCATCGGCCGGGAGGTCGAGAGCGCCTCGGAGGGGAGCGCGTCCGTCGTCGGAACGCGGAGCCGCCAGGCGTTCGGCTTAGCGCACGTGAAGCCTTGTGCTTGCCCGTGGGAGCTCCGCGAGGAGCACGACGGTATGCGCTGCGCTCGGTGTGACGCGCGCGTCTTCGCTCTGAGGGTCGGGTGATGGTCGCAGCGGTGCCTCCCACGCGATATCGCGTGATCAGCGAGCCGGACGCCGGTCTCGAGCCCCCGCACAGCGTGGAGGCCGAACAAGCCGTCCTCGCGATCGCAGTTCAGGGAGGCAGAGCCGACGTTCTCGCCGGCCTCGAGCCCGGCGACTTCTACGTTTCCGGACATCGGGCGATCGCCGCCGCGATTCGAGCGATTGAACGCGGTGGCGGTACGCCAACGCACGCGACCGTCGTGGCCCAGCTTCAGCGGAGCGGCGAGCGGTCGGCTATCGACGTCCTCGCCACGGCGTTCCGGATGTCGAAGTCCCTGGTCGGAGGGCACCACGACGCCCGGCTAGTCGCGGAGCATGCGCAGCGGCGGCGCTTGATCGACATCTGCCGGCGTCAGATCGCGGGGCTCTCCCTCGGGAGGGCGGATGGCGCGACGGCAATCGGCGAGCTCCAGCGCCTCGCCGAGCGCGAGGCCGGGGGGCCGGACCTGAGGGTGTGGACGCCCCCGGAGATTTGGGCGCCTATCCCGCCGCCGGTCTACGCGCTGGGGACGATCACCCGGGGTGACGTCGCGATGCTCGTCGCGCACGGAGGCTCGCTGAAGAGCTGGATCGCAGTGGACGCCATCGTGGCGAAGGCATCCGGGACGAAGTGGCTCGATCGTTTCCAGTGCGAACCCGGCGCAGCCCTCTACCTCGACAACGAGATGGGGGCCGACGAGTGCCGACGCCGGATGCAGCGCTGCGCCCTCGCGAGGGGAAGCGCCGGCCCCATCGAAGGCGTCTCCCTCGTGTCCATGCCCGGATTCACTCTCACGACGCCGGAGGGCATCGCCATGATCCGCAAGCTCGCCGAGGGGCGTGCACTGATGGCGATCGACTCCCTCGCCGCGTTCTGCCCGGACGTGGACGAGAACGACGCGCGCTTCGCGGACCCGCTCAAGCGGATGAAGGACATCGGAGAGAAGACCGGCTGCGCGTTCTCGGTGCTCCACCACAGCCGCAAGGCGAGGGAGGGCGACGACGAACGGGAGCGCCCGCGCGGCACGTCGGCGCTCTTCGCCGCTTGCGACGCTGTCTTCCAGCTCTCGCGCGCCGGGGACGGGTTCGTGGTCCGTCAGACGAAGGCTCGCAAGGGGAAGAGCATCGACGACATGCTCGTGCGTCTCGAAGACACGAGCGAGGGCGCGACGCGCGTCTACGCGACTGAACCGCCGGAGGCTGCCGGCGAGGCGCGCGGCGTGTCCTCGTCCATCGGCGAGGCTAAGGCGAAGGTGCTGCGGCTCGTCTCTACGGAAAGGGACCTCCGCAGCGCGAACGAGATCCACCGTCGCACGCGCGGCGCCAAGAAGACCGTCCTAGACGCCATCCGCGAGCTCGAGGAGCGCGGCCTCATCTCGAAGGCTACTGGCGCCTACGCGCTCGCCTCGGAGGTGTCGAAGTGAGCCCCTCGCTGGTTCGGGTCAGCGGTTCGCGGTTCCCCACCCTTGTGTGGGGGAACCGTGGAACCGGTATGAACTGGTTCGGGAACCAGTTTGGAACCGGTCTGATCGACGGCATCGAGCCGGGGCCGCTTCGTGGTGGCTTGCTACCTGGTGGCTGGCGCCGACGCGGTCCACGCTGCGGATGCGGGATCCCATTTCAGTACGAGGGGGAGACCGTTCACGAAGTCCAGCTCCGTCACGTTCCCAGCAGGGCACCCGAGCTTGATCTTGATCCTGTGGCCCGCCGCCGGGTTGGATGGCGCGATGATTCCCGGCTGGGCTTCCGAGCTGATCAAACACTTGGTGTCGAACCCGTCGGCGACCGCCTTCACTTCGATCCAATTGGTGCCATCGCCCCGCCGCCCCTCGTCCACCGCATCGAACCAGACGAAGGTGCGATCCTTCGACCAAAGTGCGGGAGCGTTCCCGAAGGTGAGCGTCCCCTCAATCAGTCTGGAGGCGAAGGTGAAGGTCTTGCCGCTCAGGGCCGTCGCCCACGCGGGGAGAGGCGGGGAGGCCACGGAGCTAGCAGATACGGCACCGCTGGCGGATACGACTGGCCCGCCGTCGAGCGGTGCCCGTTCGCCGTCCGTTCCGCTCTTGCAGCAAATGAGAAGCGCACCGCAGGAGAGCACCAGCACCCGCGGAAGAGGCAGCATGCCCAGAGGCTAACACCGCTAGGCGAGGCGCCCGGCGGCGTCTCGACCCTTGGGCGCGAGTCAGCCGAGGAGCGCCCCGGAACGGAGCCGACCGCCGCCCGCGAGCGGCTCGAGGCGGAGCTCGGCGACCAAGAGATCGCTGTCCTCGTGACGCTCGCGCGTCGTCTGCTAGCTGGTCAGCGAACGTGCGGACGCCTCCAGCTCGAGGAGGACCGCCGCGACTGGCGACGGGAGCGGGGCGAGGAGCTCGCCGACGCGCTCGTGTGCGGCGCCTTCGCTGAGGTGGCGGCAACGCTCGGAAGGGGCACGCCGTGAGCGCGAACCTAGCTACCGCCCTCACCCTTCGCCGCTGTGTCTGCGAGGATGAAGTTGCACAGCTCGATGCACTCGTTGCAGATGAACACGCTAGGCAACTCGATGTCGGGCTTGCCGGGGCGCACCCCACTGCTGGCGATCAGCTTGCGCACACGGTCCTCGTCCTTGCCGCAGAACCAGCAGAAAGGCGTACGCGGGATTTCGGCCACGCCCTCAGTCTACGCGACCGACGTGCGGGTCACTCCGGGCAGCGCGTCAATTCGAGTATTGGCCGGAGTATTGGCCAGGGATCTGACCTAACCGCGCGGGATTGCTCCATTCCCGATCGGGTTACGTACCCGATCGCCTCCAGACGCTCGTCAAAGGGGCGGCCCGCCCTTCTCCTTGCACACGCGGACCAAGGCGATTGCCTGCTCCACGCCCACCACGGCGTCGCGACCCTGGTAGGCCGTCCCTACGCCAATGGACGTCGGCGTACGCGCGACCTCGAGCGTCCAACAGCGCACGGCCCTCTCTTCGTTGGTCCGCTGCCACGACGGATACTTCCGCCAAAGGAACTCCTCTCCCTCGACGGTGAATGGGTGCCATTCCGGCTGGCCCACGCCGTCTGGATTGGGAAAGAAGAGATCCTCTCCGCCATCGAACGTGATGCGCCCCTCCTTCCCTTCCTCGGACGTCCGAAGAACGATCCCGACTCCCACGAGCGCCATCCAGAGTGCCTGAGCGCCATCGACGCCCCCCAACCAAGCGCGCTTCGTCGTGGAGAGTCCCTCGATCTCGTATTCGCAACGGTAGTTGCGGCCGTCGTCGATTGGCTCGGGCCGTCCAATGCGGACGACAACCGGCGTGGAGCTGCCGTCTCTGTGCCGCAATTCGAGGGTGCGAGAGGCGATGACGTCGAGCTTCGAGGACACGGCCTGAGCGTAGAGCCGGCCGAGGGATGCGCGCCATGACGCTCCGCAGGGGTCATGGCAAAGGCGCGGGTGTCCCCCGCGTCGAGGTGCTCCCCGTGGACGAGCTCCCCGCGGGCGTGCCCGCTGTTGCCCGTGCAGAAAGCCCGCGAGACCGAGGCGAGGCCGGCCGGTTTGCTCCCGGCAACGCGCTCGCCCGAGCTGGAGGCCACGCACGCGCCGGAAAGACCCGTCTCGCGGACCGCCTCGGGTTGGTCGAGCTCCCCGCCGGCTGTGCGTTCGCGCCCTACCGCGCCTCCGCCGTCTCGTTCCGCCGTGCGCAGTGCGCCGCGCTCGCGCAAGGCGTCGGTGGGGGCGTGTGCGGTGCTGCCCCGTCGTCGCTCGTCGCCACGGCCGCACTCCAGCTCGCGTGGTCTCGGTTCTTCTCGGACAAGGCCGCGGTGACGGGTGACGCCGACCTGGCGCTGACCGCCTCGCGCCTCGGAGACGCATCGAGGCAATCGCTCCTCGCGGCTCACGAGCTCTGCGCGAAGGAGGCACAAGCGCGCCGGCAACGAGCCGAAGCCCCCCCGCCGTGGCTCGAGGCGCCCCCCGATGCGCCCAAGGGGGGAACGTGACCGCGCGCCCCCTCGGCTACGTTCCGTTCCTCGAGCGCGTCCTCCGTGTGCGACCGACGCCCGCGCAGCGCGTCCTTTGCCTCGTCGCGTTCGACGGCGTCGAGCCGGGGGCGCTCGAGGGGACGGAGCGGGAGGTCGCCCGCCGGCTCTTCGGCGACATCGAGACCATCCCTCCCGAGGCGCGGCACGTGATCGCGCTCGTGTGCGGCGCACGCGGCGGGAAGAGCTACCTCTTTTGCGGGCTCCGGCTCCTCCACCTGGCGCTGACCGTGGACCTGGCAACGCTCGCGCCGGGCGAGCAGGCATCCGCGCTGATCGTCGCCCCCGACCTCCGCCTTGCCCGGCAAACGCTTCGCTATGCCCTCGGGGCGGCAAGGGGGAATCCGGACATTGCCCGACGCATTGCGGGCGAGTCCTCGGACGGATTCTATTTGACCCGCGAGCACGGGCGAATCGTTGCCGTCGAATGCCTCCCCGCGACCCGGGGCGGGTCAGCGCTCCGCGGTCGCTCCCTCGTCGGCGCCGTCCTCGACGAAGCGTGCTTTTTTCGCGATGACGAATTCGTCGTCAACGACGGCGAGCTATTCAAAGCGGTAGCTCCGCGCGTCATGGCGGGCGGGCAAGTCGTCCTCGCTTCGACGCCATGGGCCGAGGGGCAAGGGCTCCTCGCGGACCTCTTCCACACGAATCTGGGCGCGCCTCGAACGGCTCTCGCCGCGCACGCCCCGACGCTCCTCCTACGCGACGACGCGCGCACCCGGGCCATGGTCGAGCGGGAGCGCGAACGCGACCCCGACAATGCCGCGCGCGAGTTCGATGCGGAGTTCATGTCGGCAGGCTCCGGCGTGTTCTTCGACCCTCAGGCGATCGATCGCTCCGTGGACGCTTCCCTCCGGCTCCCGCTGGCGCACGTTCCAAGCGAGGCAGCGGCGGCGGGTGCAGACTTCGGGTTCCGCTCCGACTCGAGCGCCCTCGTCGTGGCGCGCTTTGACGGGACCCTCTACCGCGTCGCCGATCTCCTCGAGCTCCGCCCCCAGCGCGGTCAACCGCTGCAACCGTCCCTCGTCGTCGCGACGTTCGCCGACGCTACGCGCCGCTATGGCGTGCCCGCCGTCGTTGCCGATCGCCACTACGAGGAAGCGATCCGCGAGCACCTTGGGGCCCATGGCTTGCGCCTCGTCCCCGCCGCGGACGGTCTGCGGGGGAAGCTCGAAACGTACACACGCGCACGCGCACTTTTGCACGAGGGGCGCGTCCGACTTCCCGAGCATCCACGCCTCGTCGCTCAGCTCAAAGCGGTCGTCTCGCGCCCGACCCCGGGCGGCGGGCTGACCATCACATCGCCGCGCCGTGCGGGCGGCGGACACGGCGACCTCGTGAGCGCGCTTGTCCTCGCCCTCGCCGCGCTCCCCACGACGCACGTCGCGCCGTGGATGCGGGCGCTCATCTCGTCGGACGTGAAACCACTGACCTTCGCAGCGTGAAAGGAGAACGAGTCATGAAATACATTCTCGCGTTCAGCGTCGGACTACCCGGGCAAGGCTCGGCGATCGCCGTCCTCGAACGCAAGCCGGAGAAGGGGAAGAGGCACGAGGATTGGTCGGACGATGACCTCGTCGTCAGGCACGACTGGCTCGACCATCACGCGCTCGTGTATCTCGAGCGCATTCCGCCCGAGGAATCGATCCCGGCCGCCGCCGCGCGCGTCCGGAAGATGCTGGCGGGCACGGACCTCGCCCATGACTCAGACTTCGTTCTCGACCTGACCGCCTACGGCCGCGGGCTCTGGGAGATGTTCTACGTCGTCGAGCCGCCCGCGCCTCAGTATCGGATCGTGATCGGCGGCGACGTGGAGACACCGAACCCGACGCTTGGTGGCTGGACGGTACCTGAGCGCGACATCCGAGGGGCGCTGACCCTTCACGCGCAGGAACAGCGCCTCAAGGTCCCGGAGGGGCTTGCACTTGGCCCGTCCTTGCTCCGGGCGATCGAGAACCCTGACGCGACCCCGGACCGGGACATCTACCTCGCGACGGCGATCGCTGTGTGGGCGGGGCGACGCTTTCAGACGGGGGGACCGTGGCCGTCATCGAATCCGCCGCCGCGGGGCTCGAAGGCAGTGGCCGATCTCGAGGAGGTCGAGATGAACAGACAGAGGGAAGAGCGGAGGGAACAGCATCGCCGAGAACAGGAGCAGCCCTATTGGCGCCGGGGCTACGGGCGGGGCGGGACATGAAGCACATTCTCGCGCTTTCCGTGGGGCCGCCCGGCCAGGGTTCAGCAATCGCCATTCTCGAGCGGAAGCCGCAAAAGGGGGAGCGAACCGAGGAATGGTGCGAGCACGGCCCCATCGTCCGGCAAGAGTGGATCGACCACCACACTCTGCGATTCCTCGAGCGCGTCTCCCCAGGCGAATCGATCCCGGCGGCGGCCGTCCGCGTCCGGAAGATGCTGACGAGTCCGGGGCTCGCGCTCGATACGGACCTAGTCCTCGACGTGACGACGTACGGCCGGGGATTGACGGAGATGTTTGAATCTCTCGAGCCGTCCCCGCCTGAGCGCCGCATGGTGGTCGGCGGCGAAGCGGAGGCACCTGGAGCGCTTGGCGGGTGGACTGTGCCCGAACGCGACGTCCGAGGAGCGCTCACGCTTCATACACAGGAGGGACGCCTTACGGTGGCCGCGGGGCTTCCGCTAGGCCCGTCGCTCCTTCGAGCGATCGAGAACCCCGACGCGACTCCGGACCGGGACATTTACTTGGCGGCCGCGCTTGGCGTGTGGATCGGTCGGCGGTGCCAGACGTACGGGCCCTGGCCATCCTCCAAGCCCGCCCCGCGAGGTTCGGTGGAGGCCGTGGAGCTCGAGGAGATGGCAATCAACGAGCGGCGGGAGCAGCGACGGCACGAGCACGAAGAGATGACGTGGCGTCACGGTTACGGGATCGGAGACGAGTGGGGGGAGTGAGCGTGCTGGCGCGTCGAGGGGACGCCGCGAGCGAAGGTATTGCGCCCGCGCTTGTCACCTGGAGGACTCGCTCCCTATGGGAAGGAAACGGTCTCGTCGACGCTCGGAAGCTCCTTCTTCCTCGTCACTGGGGCCTTGCCAGGCGCGTGCAGCTCGTACTCGTCGAACACGTAGGGCAGTCCCTCGGCGCCGACGACCGAACTGCCGTCGGTCACTTGAAAGTGCAAGTGCGGCGCGCTGGATTGGCCGGAGTTGCCGACGAGCCCGATCACCTGGCCTCGCTTGACGTGATCGCCGACCTTGACCCTCAAGCTCCCGGGCTGCAGATGCGCCCAGAGCGCGAATCGACCGCGCCCCAAGTCGACGATGACGTGGTTGCCGCCAATCGTATCGAGGTTGATCGGTACCACGGGATCCGAGTCGGGGACGTTCTGCGGGATCCCGTCTCTCGCCTCGGTAACGACGCCGTCAGCGACAGCGAGCGCCTCGGCACCGTAAGCGAGGAAGTTTTCGTTTCTGGTCCGGTCGCCGCGGAAGTCCTTCCCATCGTCACCTACCTTGATCCAGTCGATCGCGAAGCGCTGAGCGATGCGCGCTCGGCCTCCGACCGGGAAGATCGAGCGCCTGTGGCCCGAGTCGTTGGACGGTCCGTTGGCGGTGTGCCAGACGCCGTGAAGCGGAGGCCCGATGACCGGAGGCGCCCCCGCACGGACGGGAACGCTCACGTTGGCTACGCGGAGTCCGCCGGAGCGACTCGCGGTGGCCAGCTTGATCCGGTGGTCGAGCGAAGAAGGGGTGGCGTCCGAATCGAGCATCACCCAGAGGTAGACGACCGCGACAAGTCCCGGTCCGATCTCCAGTCGCTGGGATCCATCGAGCTCCGGTGCCCCCGGGCGGTCGATAGCGCTGGCAAGGTCCGGCCCCTCAAGGTGCGCGAGCGATGCTCCGTGCGACTCCACGTCGATCCGCTGCAAGGTCACCGGCCGGTCGTCGAAGTTCGTGACGTGCAGCTCGTACACGAGTTGCCCTCGACCGTTGGTGCGGAAGACGGAAGGTGGCTCCGGCACGACGACGTCGACATTCAGGTCGAGCGGCCTCTGCGGAGGCTCGTCCATGGTTGGTGGTGCCGGCGGTGGCCCCTTCGTGAAGGTGAGCGGCTGGGACTTGCCCCCCGCCTTCCAAGTGCCTTGCACCTGTGTCCGTGCCGGATCCAAGGTGCCGTCGAAGGTGAAGCCACTGAGTCTGTGGATCTCGAAGTGCATCGACGCAGAGTCGACGCTCAGGAGATCGATCGGCAGCTTCGCCCCCTCATCGATGCTATCGAGCCTCCCGCGCACGCCATCGCATCGCTCGATGTTGAGGACGAGATGGCGCCCGCCGGCCGTGACCGCCCACCACGCACCGTCGACACGCGGTGTTGGGGCGACCGGGGTTGGTGTGACGGCCGTCGAAGCGGCGACCGCCTGAGCGGGTTGCGAGGCGCCGGTCAGCGTCCCGCCGCACGCGGCCACGAGCCACAACGACATCGTTCCCACCGCGAACGGTCTGCGCATCCCCCCACTGAACTACACTCGGGAGTCCCACTTGCACAGAGGTGCGGAGGCGCGGGGCAAACTCGCGCGAACAACACTCCGAGCCTTGCGGCCGACCCGCGGCGCAAGCGCAGAGTCGCCCTGCTCCGACGCGTAAATGAGACGCGCGTCAGTTACCGCCTTGTTCACGCCATCTTGACGCGCGTCGCGGCGGAAAGTGACGACCCGCGTCGTGGACACGAGTCAACGAAAGACGAAGTTTTCACGCCATGAGAGACCGAAACCGCACGCTGTCGATTCGCCTCGATGACTCCGAGCTGGCCCGCTTCCACGCGCTCTCCGAGCAAGCCGACCTCCCGATCGGCGCGATGGTTCGTCGCTGGCTCGCGGACCATTGGCGCGCGACGTACGGCGATGCCCCGCCCCCGGCGACGCGCACGAAGTTCGGCGACCAGGTGAAGCCCGCCGCGCGGAAGGGAGCCTAGCCATGCCACGCCCCGCAACCGGCTCGCCCCGTTGGAATGCTCGCCTCGGCCATTGGGAAGCGCGCGTCACCAAGCCGGGCAACGTGAAGCGTGAGCCGCCGATCCCCATGCCCGGCATCTCACGCGAGGACATCGAAGGAGCGCGCCGGATGGCGAAGCTCATCTCCGACCGCGTTCGCGGTGGCGGCGCAGTGTCGCCGGGGACGGGTGAGACGGTGACCGAGTACGCGAAGCGTTGGTCAGAGGCGCGCGACGCGAGGGGGCTCCGCTCCATCCGAGCAGATCGGAGCAGGTTCGCAACGTGGATCGCCCCTCGGATCGGGTCGCTCGCGATCGCCGACGTGAAGCGCCGGGACGTCGAGGAGCTGGTCGAGCATCTCGACGCCGCGGTCCGCCGAGGGGAGCTCTCGTGGAAGACTGCGATCAACGCCTGGGGGCTGGCGACAAAGATGTTTCGCGACTCGTGCCGCTCGAAGGTGCTCGCGCTCCGCGTCCGCCAGGACAACCCCGCGCAGGACGTCGAAGGACCGGACCGCGGGGCCGACCGTGACGGACCGTACGTCTACCCGCTCGAGTTCCAAGCCTTGCTCTCGTGCGAGCGCGTGCCCACCAAGTGGAAGCGGATCGCGACGCTCGCGACGTACCTCTATTTGCGGGGTGGCGAGCTTGCGGCGCTCGAGTGGAGCGCAGTCAACCTCGAGCAACGCTACGTCCACGTCTACCAGTCACGCGAGGCGGACTCCGGAGAGGCCAAGCCGACAAAGACGAATCGCAACCGCAAGGTTCCGATCGAGCCGACCCTAATGCCGCTCCTCGAAGAGATGCACAAGCGCGCCGACGGGACGGGCAACGTCGTCGCGATGCCGATTCAGCGCGAGTGGGCCAAGCGCTTGCGGCGCTACCTCCGGTGGGGGCTCGAGGACGCGGGGATCGCCATCCGCGATGACCTCTTCGCCGACGACACGACGCGGCGTCAGCTCAGCTTCCACGACCTCCGCCACACCGGGATCACCTGGCGCGCCGTCCGCGGCGACGAGCCGCTCAAGATCCAACGGGCGGCGGGCCATGACGACCTCCGCACCACGCAACGCTACATCGAGGAGAGTGAGACCTTCGACCGGGCCGGCTTCGGCGAGCCGTTCCCCCCCCTTCCCGATGCTCTCGCGGGCGAGGATCGTTTTGGCCAGGAATTGGTCAATTGGTCCGGCGCGGCAGCGCGAACGGCTTGTTTTCTCGATCGATCACAGCGGAGAGAGAGGGATTCGAACCCTCGGAACCCTTGCGGGTTCACATGATTTCCAATCATGCACCTTCGGCCACTCGGTCATCTCTCCCTCGAGGCGGGGCCTCGTGTAGCACAGGATCGCTTCAGGCGGCGTGCATGTAGCACGCTGCCATTCGTGCGCCGCACTTCAGAGGCCCCAGAGCTTCAGCGACGCCTGAAGGGCCGGGGTCTCGACGACCGGAACCGGGGCGTGTGAGGACCGAGCCTCGAGGGTGAGCTCGCGACGCAGCGCCGCCAGGGCGAGGGGGAAGGCGCCGCGTACGTCGCTCGTGCACTCGGGCTCGAGGGAGACGTCGCAGAGCTTCGCGACGTCCGCGTGCGGAACGTCGTCGCCGAGCGACTCTGCCTGCGTCCCGCGCAGGACGAACGTGCCCCAACGGAGCGAGAAACGCGCCCCCGCCACAGCGAGGAGCGGGCGCCCCCGAGGGTCGAGCGACGTCCCGGCGAGGGCGGCGAGCGTGACCCGCGCGAGGTTCTCTCCTTCGAACGCCGCGGGGGGGGCAAGCCCGAACGCATCGACAATCGTGCGACCGACATCCGCGCTCGTCGTAGGGGCGCCGACGCGGCGCCCAGCCAGGTAGCCCGCCCCGGGGTTGTCGCCCCCCGCGGGCGGCGCGGGGAAGCGGACGACGAGCGGGGTAGCGAGGGCAGGCTCGCTGAGCGAGTCGGGATCCTCGAGCGGCGCGCGGGCCTCCCCGAGCCCCACGTCGCTCGTCACGATGACCAGGGTATCGCCGTCTCGCCCCGCCGCTTTGAGCGCGGCGAGGAGTCTACCGAGCGCCGCGTCGTGCTCCTTCAACGCGAGCGCATAGAGCGCCCAGGCCCGCGTTCGATCCGCATCGTTGAGGTGCAGGGACGGCCCGCGCGGCCCGCTCGACGGTCGCGCGCGCAGGAGCAGCTCGCCCGCGCGCCTCGGATCGATCCCCCCTGTGTAATCGACCGGGGCCATCGTGCGCATCTCTTCGGGCGTCGCGTCCCAGGGGGGGTGTCCGCCGCGCGCGTGAACGACCGCGAGGAAGCGCTCCCCCGGGGTCGCGCGCTCGGCGAGCCACCGCGCGGCGTCGTCGAACGGAGCGACGGCCGCTCCCGGCGCCTCCCCCAGATCGGGCGCGTGCTCGACGAACGTGTCCCAGCCGCGCGAGAAGCCGAATGCCGCGCCGGTCGTCGGCACCGACGTGAACATCCCAGCGTGAATCCCTGCCTGCCGCGTGATGTCGGCGAGCGTCGTCACGTCGTGCGCGAGTCCCGACTCTTCGTCGATCACGCCGTTCGATCGAGGCGCGAGCGCGGTGAGCATCGACGCCATCGCGGCCGAAGAGGCGCCGCCAGAAGCGCGATTCGCCTCGAACACGATGCCGCTCTTGGCCAGCGCGCCGAGCTCGGGGAGCACCGTACCGTCGGGGGAGTACACGTCGATCAGCCTCGGAGCGACATCCCCATCGACCACCAGGACAACGCCGTTCACGCGCGCAGGGAGGGCCGGCGCCGGGTCGGCCGGCGGAGCAGTGGCCGACGCGATCACGCGAGGGTCTCCGAACAGGATGCGAGCACCGCGCGTCGAACGGACTGCGACGAGCTCGATCGCACCGAGCGTCCCTTTTCCCACCGCACCAGCGCCCCCCGCGTGTCCGGCGATCGGCAAGTCCACCGCCTTCCATGGAGCGTCGCCCGTCACGTGAAGTGAAGAGAGGACGACGGGCGCGGCGCGATCGCGAACGACCCGCAGCTCGAGATCGGCGTCTCCCGCCCCGGCGACCCCTACCGAGGCGACGAGCCTCCCATCCGCCGGGAGCCATCCCGTGCAGCGCGCGTACCCGGGTGCGCGGAGCGACACGGCGCGCATCGGCGTTCCCCCGAGGCTCACGCTCGCGATCGCGTCGGCCCTCGTCGGCGCAGAGTACGGCTCGTCCGGCTTGGCC
>JBKQKP010000237.1:0-60853 GCA_052147435.1 Polyangiaceae bacterium
GGCACGGGCGGTCTCCTCACCGCCAAGCCAGCCGCACGGCAGACCTGCTCGCCACTCACCCAGAACCTCCCCAACTGTCAGGGGAGGACCCGGTCTATTTCGTCAAGGAAGGACCCGGTCTGTACCGTGAAGCTGCACTACGCACCGCCAGGTTGGCGTGAGCTTCGCCGCGAACACGCTCGCGAGCGTGCTTGCCATTCTGCGCGGTGCATGAGGGGTGGCGCACGCCGTGAGTGCCACGGTGGCGCCGCATCCAGTCACCCCGGCATTGAGGAGACAGGCAATGAAATCCGAACATGCAGCGTTCTCCGCGCTCGATCCCTTCTTCGAGCTCATTCAACGAGGCCTTTCGGACCTCGTCGACGATCAACACGGGGTGTAGGCGGTTCTGCAAAATAGAACCATGACTTCTAATTTGCTACACTTCCGGCTCGGATGCCCAGAGAAAGAATCGCCACTCCGCGCCTCCGAGCCATCGGCAAGCGCTCCCCCGCGACCGTCATCCTGGGGGCGAGACAGGTCGGCAAGTCGACCCTCGCGCGGCTCGCGTTTCCAGACCACGCGTTCTTCGACCTCGAGGATCCGCGCGACGAGGCGCGCTTCGGAGCGGACCCCCTCTTCGCGCTATCGCAGCAAACGAAGGTCGTCGTAGACGAGGCGCAGCGACTTCCGGCGCTGTTCCCGATCTTGCGGAGCTACCTCGACGCGAACGCGCGAAGGCGCGTGGTCCTTCTGGGATCGGCCTCGCCAGGCCTCGTGCGATCCATCTCCGAGTCTCTCACCGGGCGCGCCGTCTTCTTCGATCTCGGCGGTATCTCCTGCCTGGAGGAAGAGCCCGAGCGCATCTGGCGCCTGGGCGGCTTTCCGCGCCTGCACTGGACCAAGCCCCGGGCGCGGCCGGAGGAGTGGTATCCGTCGTACCTTCGCACCACTCTCGAGCGCGACATCCCGCAGCTCGGCCTGACGCTCCCCGCATCGCGCGCGCGCGCCCTCCTCACGCTGGTCGCCAACGCGCAGGGCTCGACCCTCAACCTGTCCGAGCTCGGGGGGCCGCTCGGCGTCACCTATCACACGGTCGCCGCCGCGCTCGACGTGCTCGAGGGGGTCTTCCTGGTGCGACGTCTGCCGCCGTTCGTGGGCAACATCGGCAAGCGGCTCGTGAAGAGCCCGAAGGTCTACGTGCGAGACACGGGGATCCTACACTCGCTCCTCGGAATGGGATGGACCCGAGCGTCCCAGCTCGCCCACCCGAAGATCGGCGCGAGCTGGGAGACGTTCTGCATCGAACAGGTCATCTCCCATGCCGCGCTCGTAGACCCCGCGAGCGAGGCGTTCTTCTTCCGCACCCAGAGCGGCGTGGAGGTCGACCTGCTCCTTCGCGTACGCGGCGAGCTCGTGGCTTTCGAGATGAAGCTCGGCCTCGCCGTGAAAGACACGCGCGCGATGAAGACGGCGATGAGCGACCTCGGAATCCGGCGTGGGTATCAGGTCAACGCGGGAGAGGACCTCGTCGCGCTCGAGGATGGGATCTGGGTCGGGGGCCTTCGACAGGTAATCGAGGCTCTGCGGATGCGGCCGTGAAGGGAGTACTGGGCGCAGGCGCCGGCAACAGCGGTGCAGGCGCCGGTGGCGCAGGCGCAACGGGGCTGGGTCGAACGGGGTGGCTGGGGACTGACGTGCGTGGGGTGAATCGGCGTGGCGTGGGACATGGGATGCCGGACGCACCGGGCTGGGCCCGGGGCGCCTTACCGAGCCTCGTATGGATTGTCGTCCTCCGGGACAGCGCGGCGCAACGCGCGCCTCTTATGTGCTGGCTGCGGAGGTTGCTGTGGCGCGGGAGGAGCACTCTTCATGGTCGGCGCGGGCACGAGCGCGCCCGTGGTCGTCACCTGCGACGAGCTCTCGTTCGTTTGCTCAACTGGAGCGAAGGCCGTTGCGGATGGGCAGGCGGTCGCCAGGTTGGCGGTTGCTGCGCCTCGCGACTCGGCTTCATGAATGGCTTCGGTCTGGCGCGCGAGTGTCCACGTAACGGGTACGCCGACCGCGAGCGCTGCCGCCGCAACGAGCAAGTAACCGGGGACGGCCGAACGCACGACCCGCGGCGGGAGAGACGGGGTTCCGTTCGCAACTCGACCGAGCGATGGGCTCGGCCGGTCAAGAGGCCTCATAGAGCGCCCTGCACAGGAATCGCGATAGCCCGTATTCGGTTGTGCGGCGACCCGTCCCCGCCATTGCCGTCGGCGACGTAGACGGTCGCCCCGTCCGGCGTCACGCCAATCCCTTCCTGCCCGTAGAACTCCGCGCTGTTCCCCGGGCCGTCGGCGTATCCCATCGTCAGGTCCCCCGCGAGCGTCATCACGGTGCAGTCCGTCGTGATCATCCGAATCACGTGGTTGCCGATGTCGCTCACGTAGACGTTCCCCGAGGTGTCGACGGCAACCCCGCGCGCGGCATTGAAGCTCGCCGAGGCGCACAGCCCGTCGACGAGCGTGGGTTGTCCGTTGCCAGCGAACGTCGTCACGACCCCGCCGGGCGTCACTCGGCGGATGACGTTGTTGCCGGAGTCCGTCACGAGAAAGCTTCCGTCGGCCATCGCCGCGGCGCCGACGGGACCGTTGAAACTGGCGGATGCCCCTGTTGCATCGACGTAGCCGGCCACACCTGCCGCGCCCGCAAGGACCGTAGCCTGCCCCGAGACGACGTTGACCGTCTCGGCGAGCTCCTGCGTCCGATCGGCCACGAACAGGTTGCCGCCCGAGACCGGCGCGAGCGAGCGAGGGCGCCCGAAGCTCTGCGCAACGACGGTCGGCGTCGCGATGCCCCCTCCGGTGGGCGGAGTCACGAGCCAGATCGTTCCGGTCATCGTGTCTTTGACGCCCGAGCTGTTTGCATCGGTCTGTACGTAGTATTCGCCGTTACTTGCCACGACGGTCGCGAACGGATTGACGAAGTTCGTTGCCTCCGCGATCGTCGTGACGACACCGGCGGGGGTCACGAGACGCACGTGTCCGTCGTCGTAGTCGCAAACGAGGAGGTTCCCGCTTGCGTCGAGCGACATCCCCGTCGGGTTGTCGAACTGCGCGGCGGCCCCGGTCCCGTCCAGCGTCCCGGACACGCTCGACCCCGCGAGCGTGGAGACGGTGACGCCCGGCACGTAGTTCGTGACGACGGGGAGCGGCGCCGCGTCTACCGCCCCCCCCGAGTCGCTTGTACCCGCGCCGCTTGAACCTGCGTCGCTCGCTCCAGCGCCAGCGAGGCCGGCGTCTTTCGCGCCTGGCCCGGCCTGCACACCGGTACCCGGGGCGGAGTTGTTGCCGCTCGAAGACGGAGAGCTGCACGCGAGACCGAGGGACGAGGTTGCGAAGGCGAGCGCGAGGGGGGCGAGGCTCCAGCGATCTGTGTGGTTCATGGTTACCCGCCAGCAGCAAGCAACGTGCTCGCCCGCGGAGGCCTTCGCGCTCGCGCTCCGTCCCTCTGGTGGTTCCTCGGAAAAGTGAGTCGAGCTCGCCATCGCCTCGCCGCGCGACGCCACGCGCGCGCGCCTCGCGCTGCATTTTGCCACTCCGCTTCTTGTTGAGGTTCGCGACGCCGCCCGCTCACGCGCTGGTGGGGCGAGCACCGAGTCGCGCCCTTATCGTTTCGAGCAACTGAGACAAGCGGTCGAACGAGACCGGCTTCTGGATGGCGACGTAATCGGTGCACCCGTCCAGGGGGACAGCCGACAACACGACCACGGGAAGGTTCTTTCGGCTGTGACGGAGCGTCTCCAGCACTTCCCAGCCATTGATTCCAGGCATGACCAGATCGAGCAGTACGAGGTCCGGCTCCTCCTCTTCAATCCGCTCCAGCGCTTCGAGCCCGTCGCGGGCCTCGCGAACACGGAACCCCTCTTCGCGGAGGATCTGCCGCAGGGTCAAGCGAATGTCGGAGTCGTCGTCTACAACCAGGACCGTCGCGTCCATTACGCCAGGATTGGGGAATGGCTCAGATCGTCAAGCTCGAGCGAGGTGTTTTCAGCTGGAGCACGTTTGCGGTCGTAGCGTCGCCGCGAGGCACGATGACTGCATTGAGGGAATTACTCGCCGAGGTCGAAGAGCCATGCGCGAAGTCCGCGCCCTCGAATGCGTACAAGTCCTCACTGCGGCCGGATACACAGTTCGCGGCGTCACGCCGATTCGCTTCGTGCTCTGTGGGAGGGACCGCAAGCTCGTGTTCGTTCCGCGCCATGGGCCGATCTCCCGCGACGAGCTCCGCGCGATTCTCGCTGCGGCTAGCCTGGACGAGGCTGATTTCGACCGCTTGAGGTGCGAGAGGGACTCGCGGCCGTCGGGGTTCGAATCCCTCGCCCCGAACGACGGTCTTTCACACACCGCCGGGCTCCGCGTGCGGTTCGACCACGTGCTGAACGCCCTTGGGCTGAGGCGAAGCGATGCTCGCGCAAGCTGACATGACAGTGGGAATGGCTGATGGGAAGGAGCGAGCACAACCTATGCTCGACGTGCTCATCGCCGAGGACGACTCCGATCTGCGAGAGATGCTCGCCGGGTGCGTCGCGGGCCTTGGATACCGTGTGCACGAAGCGGCGGACGGCGAGGCGGCGCTCGAGATTCTAGGGACGACCCCGATAGACATCCTCCTCACCGATTGGATGATGCCGCGCCTCGACGGCTTCACTCTCTGCTCGCGAGTCAAGATCGGCGCGTCACCCCCTTACGTGATCCTGATGACCGCGTTCGGCCCCGCGCGGCTCGTGGAGGGAATACGGGCCGGCGCAGACGACTTCCTCACCAAGCCGATAAACCTCGACGTGCTCGATGTCCGGTTGCTTGCGGCCTCCCGTCACATTCACACACAGCAGCGGCTCGTCGACCTGAACGCCAAGCTCAGGCGCGACAGCGAGCGCTCCCTCGCGATCGCCCGGTCCGACCCGCTCACCGGGCTCGGAAACCGACTCGCGCTCGACAAGGAGCTGCGGCGGATCTCCGCCAACGCTGCCCGCTACATGAGCTCTCTCTCCATTGCGATGTGCGACATCGATTACTTCAAGCACTACAACGACCGGTACGGTCACCTCGCGGGCGACATCGCGCTGAAGCGAGTGGCGGCGACCGTTCTCGAGACGGTTCGCGCGGGCGACCTGGTCTTCCGCTACGGCGGCGAAGAGTTCCTGGTCATCCTTCCCGAGCAGAGCGTGACGGATGCGGTCAAGGCGATGGAAAGGGTCCGCGCAGCAGTGCAGGCGCTCGCGATTCGACACCCCACGGTGTCGCGCACGGGGACGCTCACGCTGAGCGTCGGCGTCGCCAGCCTGCGCAAAGACGCCGAAGACTGCCTGGCGCGCGCCGACCGCGCTCTTTATCGAGCGAAAGCGGACCAGCGCAACTGCGTGAGGTCGGACCCTGACGAGGCAACGGGTAGCGAAATGCCGCGCGATAGCGCGCATTGAGGCGAATCCGTCGGCTCGCGCTGCGCCCGGTCACGCCCACTGCAGCCTGAACCCGAGCGACGTCTCTGACATCTGGCCCCTAGCCTCGCTCACGTAGACCTTTCGGCAGAACATCTCGACGATTCCGTGCACGACCGCGGGCATCGTGTACCGCACGTACGGGATGCCCGCGATCGGCCACTGGATCACTTCGAGGATCGCTTCTTTCGGTCCCCGCTCGTAGACGGCGACCCCTCCCCCGCGCCAGACGCGGTCCCAGAGGCGTGGGAGCTGCCCGAGGATCGTCCATGGCGTGACGCCTGCCTGCTTCGCGAGGCGAATCGCGAGCGCGAGCGACGTACCGTGGACCTTGCGAGTGACCGAGACGCCGATGTCCCACGCGTCCCGCCGGCTCAGGTTGAGCGCGTCGCACGCGCGGTAGTGGGCCACGGCAACGTCGATCGAGAGCCACATGCCCGCGACGCTCTCGAGGATCGGCGCGTGGTACTCAGGCGGCAGGAGCGCGAGGTAGCGCTCGAAGTAACCTCGATCGCGCATCGCGGTGAGCGAAGAGTTGAGCCACGTGCTGCGGAAGTGGGTCGCAAGCGGCACGCGCGCGCGCGGCTGCGCAAACCCGACGAAGGGGACCTCATGCGACAGAGAGCTGGGCACGCTCGGCTCCAAACTCCCCGCCTTTGCACAGCCGTTGCCATTGGTGCGCTTCTGCCCGGTTAGATCGCGGCCATCGCGCCGCCGCGCACTTGGAAGCGCGAGCGGGCGCGCGGACACGACGCTTTCTTGGAGGGCGTGTGGCAAGAGCGCTCATCACGCTAGAGGTGTGGCAGAACGACTCGAAGTCGAGCTACTGCTTCATCACGATCCGCTGATCGCACGGCTTCGTGTTCTCGTCCTCGTTCAGCCCCGCGACGCGCAGCGGGTCCGCCTCGATCGCGCCGAGCTCCGCGTTGATCTTCCCGAGGATGAGCGCGTCGAGGTTCCCGCTCGTGTAGTTCTTCTGCGTCCCACCGCAGCTCGACTTCGGGTCGCCACCGCCGACCGACTGCGGCCCGGCGCCCCCCCGCAGGACGAACATGTTCGCGGCGTTCGTGTACTGCGCGATCTGGCGCCACACGACCTGGCCGAGACCATCCATCCCGCTCGCGGCGATGGTGAAGATCTGGATCCCGCGATGCGACGCGGTCTTCATGTCGGCCGCGTAGCTGAAGTCCTGCTGGTAATCGAGGTGCGGAGGGGCGTCGCCGACGAGGAACGCGAAGCGGCCGACGGATCCTTCGTGCCAGTCGAGGCGCGTGAGCGCGACGTGGATCCCTTCGTTGACCGACTCCGGCGTATCCCCGCCGCCGCCGGCGCTGATCCCCGCGACGCTCTGCGCGAACCCCTTCACGTCCGTCGCGAAGGGGTGAACGCGCGTCACGAACGCATCGCCGCGGTCCTTGTACTCGACCAGGCCGATCCGAACGTTCACGCTCCCCTCACCCAGCCCCGCCGCCACCTTGGCGATCGTCGACTTCACGCTCGCGATCTCCTCGGACATCGAACCGGTCGTGTCGAGGATGAACGCGACGTCGATCGTGCGCGACTGCGGGAGGCCGCGCACCACCGGGAGCCTCAGGTCGACGAGCCCGTCGGCGTTCGCCAGCGGTACGGGCCTCGTGACGCTCGACCCCTCGCATGTGGCGGTCGCCGTCACGAGCCCCTCGTCGAGCCCCTCGGCCATGGGGAACAGGAGCGCGCGACCGCTCGGCCCCGTCATGAACGTCACCGAGTGCTCCCCCGCGTCGCTCACCGCGACATGACACCCCGGGACCGCACGACCCGCCTCGTCGCGTACGACGAGAAAGCGACGGTGGCTCACATCGACCGGGCGAAACGGGAGCGACTTCTCGGTCACGAGCCACTTCTGAAACTCGTGGTAGTTCGCGTTGTCGTCCCACTCGCCGGCCGCGATCGACGCGGCGGGATACGAGGGGGCCGCGCGGTACGCGGGCATGAGCGCCGGACCGCGTGATGCGCCAACCGGCGCCCCCTCGAGGGCGCCTCCTCCACCAAAGCCGCCGAGCGCCGAGAGCCCCTTGCCCGCCGCGTAGCCTGACGAGTCCGAGTCTGCGAAAGACGTAGGCGATGACGCGGGCTTGGGGCTGGGGCTGGCGTGGTGGGCGGGCGCACCCGGAGGGGGCGCGGGGGGGAGAGACTCGGCAACGACCTCGCGCTCCGACTTGTCCGATCTGTCCCTGCTCACCGTCGTGGTCGTCGGCGCCACCGACGTCTCGAGAGGCTGCGGAGTTGCTTCGTCGTTCACGGCGCGCGACGCCGGGGCGGAGCTCGATTTGACCGCGCAGGCGGCGACGAGCGACAGGGCGGTGAACGTGAGTACCGCGGCGACGGTGGACGATCTCATGGGGACCTTCTCCGGTGCAGACCGCGCCGCGAGGATTGCGGACGCTGCCGTCTGGCTCCCGTTCAGACGTGCGCCGACCGAATTCGTTCCCCGGGAGAACTATTTCGATCCCGGCGCGTAGAGGCGAGATCGCCCCCTTGCGCGGGTATACTCGCCCTCGTGCCCACCATCGCCTGCATCGTCGGCAGCCCGTCTTCCCCGTCGCGAACGGCGTTCGTCGCCGCCCACGTCGCAGCCCACCTGGCGAAAGACGGCAACACGCTGGAGGAAATCGTCGTACGCGACCTCCCCGCGGAGGATCTCCTCCGCGCGCGCGCCGACGTCCCGGCGATCGCCGCCGCCGTGAAGGCGGTCGAGCGGGCGGACGGAATCGTCGTCGCGACGCCGATCTACAAAGCGTCGTTCTCGGGAATCCTGAAGACGTTCCTCGACTTGCTCCCGCAGTGGGCCTTCCGGGGCAAGTACGTGCTGCCCATCGCCACAGGGGGGGCCTCCGCGCACGTCCTGGCGATCGACTACGGGCTGAGACCGGTCCTCATGTCCTTCGGCCCGGTGCACGTGGACCAGGCGTACGTCGTCCTCGAGCAGGGGGTCCCCAAGCGCGACGACGGCAGCTACGAGCTCACCCCGGACATGGCCGCGAAGCTCGACGAGATCGCGGATCGGTTCTCGAAGTTCTTGAGGCGACCGTAGCCGCTCTCACGGCTCCGGCTTGAAGAACACCGCCCCCAACGGCGGGATCGTGATGCTGATCGAATGCCGCCGTCCATTCCACGCGATCGGCGCCGTCGCCACGCGGCCGAAGTTCCCGTGCCCGCTCCCCCCGAAGTCGATCGCGTCGCTGTTCAGCGCCTCGCGCCACGAGCCGCTCCGCGGAACGCCGACGCGGTAATGCTCCCGCGGCTCCGGCGTGAAGTTCAAGCACACGAGGATCACGTCGCCGTCGTCGCGCCCGTCCCCCTCTCCGCCGCGCCGCAGGAACGTGAGCACGCTCTGCGCCGCGTTGCTCCCGTCGATCCACTCGAACCCGCTCGACTCGGCATCGCGCCGGTGGAGCGCTGGCTCGGAGCGGTACAGGTGATTGAGCGACCCGACGAGCCGCGCCAGGTTGCCGTGCGCCGGCTGCCCGAGCAGATGCCAGTCGAGGCTCGCGTCGTGGTTCCACTCGTTCCACTGCCCGAACTCCCCCCCCATGAAGAGCAGCTTCTTCCCCGGCAGCGCCCACATATACGAAAGGAGGAGGCGCAGGTTCGCCAGCTTCTGCCACTCGTCCCCCGGCATCTTCGCGAGGAGCGACCCCTTCCCGTAGACGACCTCGTCGTGTGACAGAGGGAGGATGAAGTTCTCCGTGAACGCGTACATCGACCGGAACGTGATCTCTCCGTGGTGGTACGCGCGGTAGAGCGGGTCGTGCGCGAAGTACTTCAGCGTGTCGTGCATCCACCCCATGTCCCACTTGAGACCGAACCCGAGACCGCCGACCGTCGTCGGCTTCGACACGAGCGGCCATGCGGTCGCTTCCTCCGCGATCATCTGCACATCGGGGTGCTCGCGGTACGCGACCTCGTTCAGCTCGCGCAGGAGCGAGATCGCCGGGAGGTTCTCGCGACCGCCGTGCGCGTTCGGGATCCAGTCGCCGGACCGGCGCGCGTAGTCGAGGTAGAGCATCGACGAGACCCCGTCCACGCGGAGCGCGTCGGCGTGGTAGCGATCGAGCCAGAAGAGCGCGCTCGAGAGGAGGAAGCTTCGAACCTCGTTCCGCGAGTAATTGAAGATGAAGCTGTTCCACTCGGGATGAAAGCCCTGCCGCGGGTCCGCGTGCTCGTAGAGGTGGGAGCCGTCGAAGAAGCCGAGGCCGTGCGCGTCGGTGGGGAAGTGCGCGGGGACCCAGTCGAGGATGACGCCGATCCCGCGGCGGTGAAGCGTATCGATCAGATACATGAAGTCCTGCGCGTTGCCGTACCGGTGCGAGGGGGCGAAGTAGCCGGTCACCTGGTAACCCCACGACCCGAAGAACGGGTGCTCCATCACCGGCATGAGCTCGACATGCGTGAACCCCATGCGCGAGGCGTACTCGGCGAGCTGCGGCGCGATCTCGCGGTAGTGGAGCGAACGGAAACCGTCTTCCGGGGCGCGCTTCCACGAGCCGAGGTGCACCTCGTAGATCGACATGGGCGCCTCGAGCGACTGCCGGCCGCGCCGCCCTTTCATCCACTCGCCGTCGCCCCACGTGTACGCGAGGTCCGTCACGACCGAGGCGGTGGCCGGAGGAGCCTCGTGAAGGAGGCCGTAGGGGTCCGCCTTCTCGGAGACGTGCCCGCCGATCCGGGAGACGATCCGGTACTTGTACCGCTGCCCCCGTCCCGCGGTGGGGACGAGCCCCTGCCACACCCCCGTCTCCCCGACGCGCGCGAGCGGCGAGGCGTCCCCGTTCCAGCCGTTGAAGTCGCCGATGACCGAGACCCGCTCCGCCTCCGGCGCCCACACGGCGAACGCGACCCCGGAGTCGAGCAGGCGCGCGCCGAGCTTCTCGTACGCGCGGTGATCGAGACCTTGGCCAAACGAGCGAAGATCCGCGACGGTCAGGAGCTCGGGACGCATGGACGACCAGCATAGGGTAGAGCTGCCCTTCGTGACCCAGGGAGATCGCCCCGAGCTTCGCGCGCTCACCGGGCTGCGGTTCCTGGCGGCGTTCTACGTGCTCGTCTTTCACGCGCTCTTCACCTTCAGCCGCGCGTCGCTCCAGATGCGCGCGCTGCGGTTCGCCCCGCTCCGCGCGCTCCTCTCGAGCGGGTACGTCGGCGTGAACCTCTTCTTCGTGCTCTCCGGGTTCGTGCTCGCGTACGCATACGTCGAGGACGGGAAACTGACGACGACCCCCGCCCGGTTCTGGTGGGCCCGCTTCGCGCGCATCTACCCGATGCACCTCGTCGGCCTCCTCCTCGCGCTCCCCCTCTTCGCGCTCGGGAGCGCCGCGAACCACGTTCAGGCAATGACCATCGCGAAGGAAGGGGGGCTCCAGCTCGCCCTCTCGGCGCTCCTCGTGCAGGCGTGGGTGCCGGCGCACGTGCTCGATCTGAACGGACCCTCGTGGTCGCTCTCTGTGGAGGCGTTCTTCTACGCGATCTTCCCGCTTCTCGTGCGCCTCTTCGGGCGCCTGCGCGTTCGCAGCCTCGGGGCGCTCGCGGTCGTCGCGTGGGGGCTGGCGCTGCTACCCCCTCTCGTGCACGGCGGACCAGCGGGAGTCCTCGCGCGCACGACGGATCTCGACCTCGTCCTGCTCTACGACCCGCTCGTGCGACTACCGGAGTTCCTCCTCGGGGTGACGAGCGGGCTTCTCTTCCTTCGTACGAAGCGCACGTGGAGCCGCGCGCCGATCGTGGCGACCGCGACCTTCCTCCTGATCTTCGCGCTCCTCGCCGCGAGCGATCACCTCCCCTTCCCGCTCCTCCACAACGGCCTGCTCGATCCGCTCTTCGCGCTCCTCGTCTTCACGCTCGCGAGCGCGCGCGACGGGCGCGGTCTGGCGAGCGATCCACTCGTGCGCGGCGGGGAGGCGAGCTACTCGCTCTACGTCCTGCACAAGCCGGTCTATTTCTGGCTGGCGCGCGCCGCGAACGTCGCGTTCTTCCCGTCGAGCGGGTTTCTCGTCGCGTACGTGGGGGGGAGCGTCGCGCTGTCGCTCTTGGCTCGGCGGTGCGTCGAGGAGCCCGTGCGGAGGGCGCTCACGGGGAGACAAGCTCCGCCAACCCCACCCCCCCGCCGTCAGCGATAGGTCCCGCCGCGACCAGGTGAGCACGCATCGACGACCGTATGAAGCACGTCATCCAGGCGCTCCGCGTCCAGCTCGACGGCGTCCTTCTCGCGCCATTCGAGGCGCACGTTCGGTCCGATGCGGACGAGCTGGTAGCCGGAGGGCTCGAGCTTTTCGCGCAGGGAGGTGAGCGCCTCGGGCGTTGCGTGCGAGGCGTCCACCTCCAGAGAGACACTCGCGCCCTCGGTGTCGGGCCGCTCGATCGCGATGCGCACTCCGCCGCGGTCACCGGCGATGGCCTGGGGACCGACAACGTGGAAGCCGCGTGCGCGCGCGAACGCCACGAGCGGGGGCTCGTGCGGATGCGGAGCGGGACCCGCAAGCTGGCGCATGACCCGCGCGTAGGCGCGCCGTTCTTCCTCGATGCGCTGGACATTCGCCGCTGCGCGGTAAGCGCGATCGTCTTCGAGGTCGGTCCACCGCTGTCGAGCTCCGAGGATGATGACGGCGAGGTAGAACGACAGCGCGAGAAGCCACCCCAAGGCCGCCGGGCCGAACGCGACAAGCGTGCCCGCGACGAGGCCGACGGAGACAATGCCGACCGCCCACCACCGCCACCACTGGCGGCCGAGCTTCTTCTTCGGAGTCGGTGGCGCTCCGTCCGGTCGTGCTAGATCCACGCCCCATGATCGACCACATCGTCTTAGCGGTGAAGGACTACGAGAAGAGCAAGGCGTTCTACGTCAAGGCGCTCGCGCCGCTCGGCTACGGCATCGTGATGGAGCCGATGCCGAAGATGGGGGGGTTCGGCAAGAACGGAAAGCCGGACCTCTGGCTCGGCGAGATGCGACCGACGTACTGGAGCGCCGAGCACGCGCACTCCGTCTCGCCGATTCACGTGGCGATCACGGCGCCGAATCGGGCGGCGGTCGACGCCTTCTACGCGGCGGCGATCGCGGCCGGCGGGAGGGACTTCGGACCGCCGGGGCCGCGACCGATCTACCACCCCAATTACTACGGCGCCTTCGTGCTCGACCTCGACGGGAACAACCTCGAGGCGGTCGTCCACGCGGGCGAGTGAGCAGCGAGGGGAGCCACAGGAGCCAGGAGAGATGCACCCCGACGCCGCGGAGATCGTGAAGCAGCTCGCTCTCGCTCCCCATCCGGAGGGGGGCTTCTACCGCGAGACGTGGCGGTCCCCGCTCGCTCTCGACGCGCTTCCGCACGGGACGCCGCGTCCAGCGAGCACCGCGATCTACTTCCTTCTCCCCGCGGGGACGTTCAGCGCCCTACACCGCGTCGCGAGCGACGAGGCGTGGCACCACTACGACGGCGACCCCCTGGATCTCCACGAGATCGACGACGCCGGAGAGCACACGGTCATCGTGCTCGGCCACGATCTGCGCCGTGGGGAGCGACCGCAGCACGTCGTCCCCGCGGGTCGATGGCAGGCAGCGGTCCCCCGGGGCGAGCGGTATTCGCTGTGCGGATGCACAGTCGCTCCCGGCTTCGACTTTCGCGACTTCGAAATGCCCAAGCGAGACGAGCTCGTACGCCGCTTCCCGAAGCACGCGGAGCTACTCAAGGGTCTGTCTCGCGGTTGAGCTCGGGAGCCGCTAACCTCGACACTTCGACCATAGAAGCGGGAGGGGTTGCGATGCGCTGTGTTCACGTCGTGTGCGTTCCGCTTGTCGCGCTTGCGGCGATCGCCGTCCCCGCGTGCGTCTCGAACCAGAACGCCGCACCCCCCGGCGGGGAGGACGCGGCGCTCCCCGACTCGACGACCCCGGCGGTCGACACCGGCGTCCCAACCAACAGCACTGGATCTTCTACGCGGGATCGGTCGCCGGGGAGCTCAGTCTCACGGTCGACAGCAACAACCTGATCGACTTCTCCGTCCACGGCGCCGACGGCACCTGGTACGGCGCCTACCTCCCGAACACCCAGACCCCGGCGACGAGCACGTGGGTGTCGGTCGTCGGAATCCGCCGCGACACGACCGTCGAGCTGTGGGTCGGAGGAACGCTGGTGGGTACCTCGGGGATCAGCGCCGCCCTCGGCTCGTACGGCGACGACGCGGGGATCTACGACCGCGCGCTGTCGCAAACGGAGATCCAGGCGCTGTAGAGCGGCCCGCGCGAAGGGGGCGCGGCTACGCCACCCTATGCGCGGCGTAGCCGACGAAGAACGGCCCCATCTTCGCGATGAACTGCGACGTCTGCCGCGTCTTGCGCATCGCCTGAACGAGGTGCGACAGCGGGTGCAGATCGTGCCCCACGAGGCCGATGACGAACTCGTTGTCCTCCGCATCGAGCCCATGGCACGCGAGGCGAATGTCGTGCGCCAGCTCGGTCTGCCCGTACGCCATCCCCAGCGCCGCGTGCTCGCGCAGGATGTGGCTCTGCTCGATCGGCTCGATCCGCGCGAACTCGCCGGTGCGCCGGAGCGGGTACCAGACGTGCCAGTCGTATTTCGCGTCGAGGACGTTCGCCACCGGGCGGCGCAGGAGCGTGAACTCGAGGTCGGGCTCGTGCCCGGTCGAGTACGAGCGGCCGAGCATCGCGAACGCGGGGCGTAGCTCGACCCGCGCGAGGGCATCGGTGGCGAACAGCGGGCGGACGGCCCGGACGAAGTGCGCCGGATCCTCGCTCCACGTGAGGAGCCCGAGCCCGCGCGGGCTCATCGCGTCGGCGTAGACGACCCCGGCGATGTTCCGCTCGCGGAGGTGGTCCGCCGTCTTCCGCGCGACCTCGTCCGGCGCCGTCCCCGCCGGCGTGTCGAACACGAGGAGCTGCATGAAGAGGCGGCGATTCATCGACTGGCGCACACCGTCGCGCTTCCCCCCGTACTCGTTCACATCGACCTCGGGGAGGCCCGGCTGCTTCGTTTCCGCCGCGGGGGGTTCAGGCTTGGACATGTGCTTCTATGTAGCGCCGATTCGGAAGGGTGGGGACCGGCAGATTGGAGCTTGCGCGCAGCGCTCGGCAAAAGGATGCTGCTTGCGTGCCGGGCCGAACGCGTCGACCGCTCCCCCCGCTCCCGTGGCTCGTCCTGCTCCTCAGCGTCGTGCTCGCCATGCTCGGGTCGCGCGCGTTCGCCGTGGGCGGAGCCGTCGAGGCCGTCGTTCACGTCCACGAGCGGGCGGCCTTCACGCTGAAGGCCGATCGCGCCGGGCAGTCGGCGGCCGATCGGGCGCGCGCCGCGAGCCAGGCGCTCGACACGGTCGTCGATCAAGCGGAGACGGCGGAGGCGCGCGTCGAGGAGAAGGACGGCGTCGCGGTCGTCTTCTTCGGGAAGACGCCGGTGATCACGCTCGGCGACGTCGATGCCGCGACCACCGGAGAGACGCTGCACGTCTACGCCTCGTCGATCGCGTCGCGCGCGCAGGAGGCCGTGCGCGCGGAGGAGACTCGAAGGTCGATCGCCGACACCGTCTTCTCCGTCTCGCTCCTGGTGTTCACGGGGCTCCTGGCGTTTCTCCTCTTCCGCTTCGTGAGCGACCGGGCCGACGTCGCGCAGGCCTGGGTGAAGGCGAACCCGCGGCGGATCCCAGCGCTGCGCCTGGGGCGGATCGAGGTCGTCCGTCCGAACGCGGTCCGAGGCGGCGTGAACATCGCGCTCGGGCTCGCCAAGCTCTTCACGCAGCTGGCGATCGGCTACGCGTGGCTGGCGTTCGCGCTCTCGCGCTTCGAGGCGACCCGGAGCTACACGGATCGACTCACCGGGTTCGTCCTCGAGCCTCTATGGGGGCTCGTCGGTCGCGTCGGCGGCGCGCTCCCGGTCGTCGTCGTCGCCAGCATCGCCGCGCTCGCGGTCGGCGTGCTCGTCCGCTTCGTGGCGCTGTTCTTCGAGAGCGTCGCCGAGGGGAGCACGACGGTCGGCTGGTTGCCGAGAGACCTCGCGGCACCGACGAGCATGCTGGCGCGCGCGGGGATCATCGTCGCCGCGCTGGTGCTCGCCGCGCCGCTCCTCACCGGGACCGACAACGGAGCGCTCTCGAGGGTCGGCGTCGCGGTGCTCTTCGCCATCGGGCTCTCGTGCACGCCGGTCATCGCGTGCGTCGTCGCGGGGATTCCGATCGTGTTCGGGCGGCGCTTCGTCGCCGGAGACTTCGTCGAGGTAGGGGAGCACGCCGGGCGCGTGAAAGGGGTATCGCTCCTCGCGGTGACGCTCGAAGGGGGCGACGGATCGGAGCTGCGCGTTCCTCACCTGGTGGCGCTCGTCCGCGCGACGCGGGTGATCGGGAGCGTCCCGCCGGTGTCGATCGAGGTCACGATCGACGCGCGCGAGTCCCAGGCGAAGGTGCGCGAGCGCCTCCTCGCGATCGCGGGTCCGTTCACGACGCGCACGAAGGTGGAGCTCCTGTCGCTCGACGGCGGCGGCGCGCGCTATCGCGTGAGCGGGTGCCGGATCGAAGGGGCCGGCGACCTGGCATCCACCCTCGCCGATGCGCTCCGCGCGGAGAACGTGGCGCTGGGGCGCGCGGCGCGGACCTCACCCGAAGAACGGCCGTGAGCTCGGCGCTGCTCCTCGTCGGGTTGCTCGTCCTCGTGTACGCGGGGAGCTTCCTCGCGAGCGGCCGAACGCTCCTCTACTTGCTCATCGGGTTCGCGCTGGGTCCGCACGTCGCCGGCGTCGTCGGGCAGGAGCTGGTGACGACCTTCGAGCCCCTGGCGCAGGTGTCGCTGGGGTGGCTCGCGCTCGTGATCGGGCTCGACTTCGGACGGATCAACCGGAAGCGGGCGACCGTAGGAAGCATGGCGCTCGGCTTCGCGAACGGCGCGATCTCGGGGGGAGCGTTGACCGCGGCGGTCTGGTTCTTCACGACGCTCGTTCGCCACGAGCCGGCGGACCTCGACCACCTGATCGTCGCGGGGGGGATCGGCGCCGCGCTCGCGGAGACGACGCGGCAGGCGATCCGCTCGATGTCCGAGAAGCACGGCGCGACGGGGAAGCTCACGCGACTCCTTGCCGACTGCGCGCACGCCGACGACTTCGTTCCGCTCGTGGCCATGGCGTTTCTCTTCTCCCTCGAGCCGGTCCCCCTCACGCGCGTGGTGCTCGTGCCGTGGGCGTGGGTCGGAGTCACGATCGGCTTCGGCGTCGCGCTCGGGGCGATGACCGCGATGCACATCGGCCGCGAGCTCCGCGTCGATCAGACGTGGGGCGTCTTGCTCGGCATGTCGGTGCTGGGGCTCGGCGTGGCGGCGCGGCTCGGGATGTCGGTGCTCACGGTGCTCTTCTTCATGGGGTGGACGACCGCGGCCCTCTCGCAGCACCGCGCGGCGCTCCGGGCGATGGTGACGCCGCTCGAGCGGCCGATCGTTCTCCCCGCGCTCGTCCTCGCCGGGGCGCACGTGGATTTCCGTGCCATGCCGGGGCTCGTCGGGATCATGTCCGTGGCGGTGGCGACCCGGATCGCGGCGAAGATGCTCTTCGGCGCGGCCGTCGCGCTCCCGAGCAGGACGACGCCGGCGCTCGGGGCAGGGCTCCTCTCGTCGGGCGCCCTGGGGGTAAGCATCGGCCTCGCCTTTGCGATTCGCTTCCCTGGCCCGGTGGGGGAGGCCGTCCTCGCGACGTCCGTCGCGGCCTGCGTCGTCGGCGAGCTCGCCGGTCCTTTCGCGTTGCGCAAGGTCCTCGAGCGGGCGGGAGAGATCGACGCGCGGGCCACGACCGTCGACGCCACTCCGCCGGAGACGATGGATCCCCGTCCGTCCCATTCCCCGGGTGAGCCCAGCCAATGAGCGCGTCGACCCGCCCGAAGACGTACACGACGCGCGCGGTCCAGGCGCTTCTCCTCGCGCTCGTCGTCGGCCTCTTCTTCGTCGCGACCCGCGCCGTGCCCGACGTGAACGGCGGCGTCGGAGCGATCGCCGCGGTCGGCTTCCTCCTCCTCGCCGGGACCCTCGCGAGCGAGCTCGTCGAGCCCCTCGGCCTCCCGCACATCTCCGGCTACCTCGCGGCGGGGGTCGTCGCCGGGCCGTACGTGCTCAAGCTCCTCGATCACGGGGTCGTCGAGCACCTGTCGCCCGTGAACACCCTCGCGCTCTCCCTGATCGCCCTCGCGGGAGGGGCGGAGCTGAAGCTCGATCTGGTGAGGCGCGGGCTGCGCAGCCTCGTGTGGTCCACGCTGCTGCAGACCGGCTTCGTGTTCGCCGTCATGGCCGGCGTCTTCGCGGCGCTTCGTCGCGTGATTCCGTTCGCGCACGACCTCGCCTGGGGGCCGCTCATCGGCGTCGCGCTCCTGTGGGCGACGCTCGCGGTGGGCCGGAGCCCCGCGGCGGTCCTCGGCATCCTGGCGGAGCTTCGACCGCGCGGGCCTCTCACTGATTTCTCCGTCGCGTTCGTGATGACGTCGGACGTCGTCGTCGTCGTCCTGATGGCGGCGATCGAGGCGATCGTCCGACCGCTCATCGACCCGACCGCCTCGTTCACGGTAACCGCGCTCGGCGCTCTCGGGCACGAGCTCCTCGGCAGCGTGGCCCTTGGAACCACCCTCGGCCTCGTGCTCGCCGTCTACCTTCGGCTCGTAGGGAGGTACCTCATCTTGGTGTTCCTCGCGCTCGGGTTCGGGCTGACGGAGATCCTGCACTACTTGCAGTTCGAGCCCCTCCTCACGTTCCTCGTCGCCGGCTTCGTGGTCCAGAACATGACCAACCAAGGGGGGAAGCTCCTCGATGCGATCGAGAAGACGGGGAGCGTCGTGTACGTCGTCTTCTTCGCGACGGCCGGCGCGAACCTCGACATCCCGCTCCTGCGAAGCCTGTGGCCCGTAGCCCTCGCGCTCGCCGCGACCCGCGGGGTGGCGACGTGGTTCGCGGGGAGGATGTCCGGGAGCGCGGCGAACGACCCCGCGGTGCTGCGCAGCTGGGGGTGGTCCGGCCTCGTGTCGCAGGCGGGGCTGACGCTCGGAATGTCGGCGATCGTGGAGCGGGAGTTCCCCTCGTTTGGATCGCCGTTCCAAGCGCTCGTGATCGCGACCGTCGCCCTGAACCAGGTGGCGGGGCCGATCCTGTTCAAGCTGGCGCTGGACCGCGCGGGGGAGACGTCGAAGGTGGCGGAGCCGGCGATTGAGGCGGGGGTCGAGGCGTAAGGCGCAAGGATCCCGCGGGGGTCGGTCGGGGACCTCGCAATCGAGCTCGCGACCTCTCCTTGCGAGGTCCCGACCTCTCCTCGCGAGGTCCCGACCTCTCTTTGCGAGGTCCCGAACTCGATTGCGAGGTCCGCCGAACCTCGTTTGCGAGGTCCCGACCTCTCCTTGCGAGGTCCCGACCTCTCCTTGCGAGGTCCGGACCTCTCCCTGCGAGGTCGCGACCTTGGATTGCGAGGTCCTAAGCAGCGCGCGGAATAAGTCTACCCCCTGACGTCTTCTCCTTCGGATGACCCGTTCGAGATCTCTTTCCGTCGGGCGGCGATGGGGCGCGACCGGCGCTCTCCTCGCCGGCTCGGCGGCGTGGGCGATGACGGCTCTCTGGGTCGGGGGGGCCGCTCGTCACGGGCTCCATCTCTGGACCGTGTGGAATCTGATGGCCGCGGGAGCGGTCGCGGTCGCCGCGGTGGGGATCGTTCGCCGATCTCTCCTCGCGCAGGTGTTCGCGCGAGGGGTGGCCGTCTGGGTCGTCGCGCTGGCGCTCCCCCCGTGGTCCGGCTCGAGCTGGTTGGGTCTTCGACTTCTAACGGCGGCGTTGTCGCTCGCGGCGCTTCGTCTCGCCGCTCCGAATCTGCACACGGATGCGGCGCGCGCGGAGTTCGCGCCGGTCGCCTATCGCAGGGTGTTCCTTGCAGGCGCCACGGCCGCCGTGGCGCTCGGGGTGAGCAGCGCGTTCGGTGCACTCTGGCAAGCGGCCTGGATGCTCGAAGGGCATGCGAGCGGGGCGCCGGGCGAGGTCTGGGGGCCCGCAATGCTGGCCGTTCCCTGTCTGATGTCGGCGTTCGGCGTCGTACGGATGCGAGCTTGGGGGGTTCTCCTCGGAGCCGCGACGGCCGTGGGCTCGCTCCTTTGTGCGCTACCGGTGCTTCACCAGGTGAGCATCGTGGGATTGGCGTACGCGTGTCTTCCCGGCGTGCTCTTGGCTGCGCCGATCGCGGCGTCGAGGCTGGCGAAGAGGGCGCCGCGAGCTCGCGTCGAGAGCGCGGACGTCTGCCGCGTGGGGGTGGGCGAGAGAGCGGAGGGGGATCTCGAGTTGGTCGAGGAGCCCATCGATCGCGTCGGGCGCGAAGAACGGGGCTCGGAGCGTCGCCTTCACGTCGCGTGAGAGCCCATCAAAGCAACCTCGTCGCCTCCCCCATCCCCGCCTTCACCACCGGCGCCACGCTCGCGTGCACGAAAATCGTCGCATGCTCAATGTGCTCGTTCGACCCGGTCAGCACGTCGTGCCACCGCGCCACGAACTCCTGCACCGGCACGTACGCGTAATGATCACTCGTGCTCGGATCCATGAAGTACAGCTCCCGCGCGTCGTACCCCACGAGCACCGCGTAGTGCCCGTCGTCCCAGTCCGCCGCCCACTCGTCCTCGCTGGGCGAGCGCGGCTCGTCCTTCCATGCCTGGAAATCGACGATCGGCGGCTCCCTGCGATCGATCGCACTCATCAGCTCCTCGACCCGCACGTGGAACCGGAGCTCCGCCGTGAGCGCCGGCGCACGCACGCCGCTCAGATAACGCGCCATCGGCGCCGGATCGGTGCCGTCGCGCTCCGTCGTGAGGAGCGGCGCATAGAGCGCCGTCTCGGGGACGCTCGCGTAGTCGGCCGGATCCCAGTAGCGCAGAAGAGCGAGCGTCGCGACGTCCCCGCAGCTGTAGTTGACCTTCTGTCGAACGAGCGGCACCGGGATCGCGTTCGCTGGAAGCGCGAGCGGCGCGTCGGTCGCCTGCGAGCTCGGACCGGAGTCGGGCGCGGCCGACGCGGACGTTCCCCGAGACGGACACGCACACAACGCCGGCAGAAGAAGCCCGAGCGCGGCAAACGCTCCGAGCTGGCTTCTCCTTTCCGGGGCGGCTCCCATGCAGAGCAGCTTAGCCCGGAGTCACGCGAGGAGCGCCGTCACGCCGTCCGCCAGCTCGGTCATGTACGCGCGCACCGCGTCGCTGAACGGCCCCCCCGCCGTCGGCGTACGGTTCGCGTCGAGGAGAACGACCTCGCCGTCGTGCACGACGAAGTCGAGCTTCCCGTAGTCGAAACCGAGCGCGCGGCGCATCGCCCGGAGCTCGTCCGGCACCGGCACCGAGACGCGCTCGGTCGCGTCGGCCCCCCTCACGACGGGGTGCGGGCCAAACGTGCGCGTGCACCGCTCCCGCGCTCCGACGAAGAGCCAGTGGCGAACGTAGTATCCCCCCTCGCCACGCTCCGGAACGAAGCGCTCGACGACGAAGCCGGGATCGAGACGGAGCGTGGAGGGCACGCGCGCGATCGATTCGTAGACGGGATAGCGCGCCGTCATGAAGCGCACGGCCGGAGGCGCGGGGAGCCCCTTGCGGTGCGCGACCGCCGCGTGGAATCGCTCGGGAAGACCCGCCGCGTTCGCGTTCGTCTTCACGATGACGGGCCCGCGGTATCCGTCGAGAGAGCTCACGAGGTGCCGGCTGATCGCGCGCTTTCCGATGTCGCGCGTCGCACCGTTCACGACGACTCGGTACCTCGAGAGCGCGTCGATGTACGCGTCCGGAACGACCGTGCAATCGACGTGGAGGAACGCGAGATCCGCGGGGGGAAGGTCCTTCACCCCCTCGTGAACGACGACGCGGTGCCCCGCCTCTTCCCAACGCGCAAAGCAGGCGGCGAGGAGGAAATGGCGCTCGTTGAATATATCGTGCTCGTGCGCCAAAACGAGGATCGTCGCCATCAGGTCCGTCCAGTCCGTCCACTTCACGATAGCCCGAGGGGGGGCCGGACTTCGGTTATGCTGTGAGCGCTGGCGAACGCGCGCAGAAAGAGGGGTCGTGGTGCCACGTCGAGCCAAGCTTTCGTATGCCGCATTCGCGTGCGCGTGCGCGGCGACCGCGGTCTCGGTCGGGGCATTCGCGATCGTGAGCTGCGTCGGCAGCAGTAACAATACGCCCCCGTCCGGAGAAGACGGCTCGTTCGCCGAAGAGGGGGGAAACCCGCCGGGCACCGATGGCGGCTCCGGCGCAGACGGCACCTCGCCGACCGGGACGGACGGATCCGTCTCCGACGGCGGCCGCACGGATGCGAGCGAGCCCGTCGCCGACGGCTCCAACGACGCGCCGCTCGGCACGCTGGACGCTGGCTTCGACGCTGCGGACGCAGCCCCCCCGTGCGCGCCGGGGAGCATCGCCGGGTTCGTCGTCCCCGGGTACGTCCACGCCGCCGCGCCGCAGTACCCCTGCCAGGTCAGCGACGTGGTCGCCCTCGCGGAGTCGTGCGCCGGCGACGCGTCGACCTACTCCCAGTGCGCGAACTACGCGAACGAGGCGCAGATCTTTCAGCAGTCCCCCCAGTGCACCGCCTGCTTGCTCACTCCGGAGGTGACCCTTCCGCTCGACGCGGGGACCCCGACCGACGCGAGCGACGACGCCGCCATCCCCACCTACGGCGCCGCAGTCACGACGCGCGTGACCGTTCCGAACATCGCCGGCTGCATCGAGCAGAACGACCCGAGCGACGCAGGGCTCTCCTGCGCGATGGCGATTCAGGCGGCGTGGCGCTGCGAGGAGTACGCGTGCAACCCGAGCTGCCCCGTCTACGACGACCCGTCCGAGGCGGCGTACTTCGCCTGCCTCCAAGGGGCAGCGACGGGGGCGTGCGCGACCTACGCCGCGTCAGCGGAGGCGTGCTTGACCGTCGAGATCAACGCCGACGCGGGCGCGGCGCAGACGTGTCTGTCGATGGCCCAGGTCTCCCCCGCGAACGGCGAGTCGCCGTTCGCGGGACCTGCGGCGCAGCTCTACGACATCGCGACTTTTTTCTGTCTCAACTAGGAGGGCTCGATGCGACGCAGATACCGGGTTTCGTACGCCACCGCGGCCTGCGCCGGAACGGGCATCGCGATCGGCGCCTTCGGTATCGCGAGCTGCGTCAGCAACCAGGCCCCTCCCCCACCGGGCGGGACCACCTTCCCCGACGGCGCGACGGCCGATACGGCCGCGCCGAGCGAAGACTCGGGCATCGACACCGGCTTCGACGCGGGGGCGACCGACACCGGCACGCCCGCCGTCGACGCCGCTGACGCCGCCGACGCCGCCGACGCGACGCCTCCGTGCGCGCCGGGGAGCGTGGCCGGCTTCGTCCTCCCCGCCTACATCCACTCGTACCAGTCACCGGACAATCCGTGCGAGACCCGCGACAACGCTGCGCTCGCGGCCTCGTGCGCGGTGGACGACTCGACGTTCGAGTCGTGCTCGACCTACCCCGCCGAGGCCGTGCTCTGGGGAACGTCTTCGCAGTGCACCGCATGCCTGCTCGCGCCCGAGTACACGCTCCCCCAAGACGCAGGCGAAGACGCCGCTCCGCCGCCGACTTACGGCGCCGCGATCCAGACGCGCGTGACGGTGCCGAACATCGCCGGCTGCATCGAGCTGTCCGACACGAGCGCCGCCGGGCTCGCCTGCGCGATGGCGGTCCAGGCGGCGTGGCGCTGCGAGGAGTTCGCGTGCAACCCGACGTGCCCCGTGGTCGACAACCCCTCCGAGACCGCCTACTTCGCCTGCACGCAGGCCGCGGCCACGAGCGTCTGCAAGTCCTACGCGGATCCCGCCGCCGCTTGCCTCGCCGCCGAGGTCGACGCCGGCGTCGAGACGGCGCAGCTCTGTCTCACCCAAGCCGTGGACCCCAACGACTTCAACTCGGGCGGCGTCTCGCTCACCGGCCCGGCGGCTCAGTTTTTCAACGTGGCCGAGTTCTTCTGCAACAGCTGACCAGCGGGCGTCATCGCCGTACACCGACGATGCACGCGTACCGCGCGTTCGATGCGACCGCCACACCGCCCCCCACGTCCCGACTGCGCGGATCGTCCGCGGTCACCATGCTCGTGACCGCGACGTCGAAGCCCCCGACCGCGAAGTGACCTTCGATCTCGCCGTCGGGCAGCGCATAGACGACGTGGTTTCGCACGTAGGCGGCGGCGCGCGCGAGCTGCATCGCGAGCTCGTCCGCCGACAACGACGGCCGCAGTCGATCGTCCACCGCCGCGCAGAATGCCGCGGCCTCGCGGGCGCCGAACGCCAGCGGGAGCTCGGGATCGCCCGCGCGAACTCGATTCACGAGAATCAGCGCGCCCGACGGCGCGAGGATCGACCCCCAGCGCTGAATCAGCCTCCTCCGCTCGGCCGGGGGGGAGTAACCGATGAACGAGTGCGCGACGACCGCGTCGTACGGCTCTGCCGGGGCGTGCTCGCACATGTCCGCGCGCACCGTCGTGATCGCGCGACCCGTGCGGGCCGCGTACCGCTCGTTCAGGACCAGCGGGGTGCCGCAGAGGTCGAGCACCGTCACGCGCGGCAGGAGACCGTTCGCGTCGCAGGCCTCGAGCACGTTCGTGAGGAGGGCGTCGTCCGCTGCGCCCGAGAGGAGCACCCGCGGCGCGCGCCCCCTCACGTGCGCGAACGCCTCCGCGAGGAAGGCCGCCTGGTACGCGACCTTCGATCCGAGCCCGACGGCGCGCAGGTCTTGCCAGAGGCCGTGGTACCAGGCGCAGCTCTCCCCCGTCTTCGGATCGCGGCGGCAGGAACCCTCCGCCGTCCGGCGCGCGAACGCCGCGCTCTCGGCGAGCTGGTCGTCGGCCGTGCGCATCTCCCCGGTCATCGCGCCGCTCGATCGAAGTAGGAGTACAGCCCCTCGGCGCGGTACCTACGCACCTTCGCACGCTCGGGAGTCATCGGAATGTTCGAGGTCCCCACCGTCTTGTTCGCGTCGAGGAGGATCGGCTCCCCGTCGCGCATCACGTAATCGAACTTCCCGAAGTCGAACCCCATCTTCTTCCTGAGCCGCAGCATCTCGCGCGGGGGCTCGACGCGCTCGATCCGCGTCTGCGTCTCGCCGTTCACGATCGGATGCGGCCCCACGAGCTTCCCACACGTCACGCGATCGCCGAGAAAGTTCATCGCGCGGGTGACGTAGTCTTTCCCGTCCATCTCCGGGACGAACCGCTCGACGAGAATCTCCGGATTCTCCCAGTCCGCGGAGGCTACGTCGTCTTTGCTCGCGAGGACGGCGTAGTCGAGCGGGGAGCGAAACCGAACGGCCGCAGGCGATTCGTACCGTACGACGCCTTGGACCGCCTCCGGGACCCCCGCGTAGTTGAGATCCGATTTCACGATGACCGGCCCGGCGTACGGATCGTCGCGCGTGACGCGAAGCGTGCTGTACGTGGACTTCCGGATGTCCTTCGCCTTGCCGTTGACGACGATCGGGTAGCGGCTCGCCAGCTCGAGGTACTCGTCCGGCACGACGCTGAGGTTCACGTGCAACAAGACGAGGTCCGCCGGCACGAACGACCTCGCCCCGAAGAGAAAGACGACGCGGTGCCCGTCCTCGCGCCAGACGTCGGCGAAATCGTGGACCGTGTACCGCGCGTCCCCCTGGTTCTCGTGGCAGAGGACCGCGATCGTCCGCTTCATGACCTGGGCGGCGGACGGCTACTTGCGCGCGCGCGCGTCGTTGTACGCATCGACGATCTGCGAGCCGGTCGCGAGCCACACCTCTTTGCGCGCGGCGACGTGCGCGAGGGCCTCCGCGAGGTACTTCGCCCGATGGGGGACCCCCGTGATGAACGGATGGAGGCAGATCGCCATCACCCGCCCCGTGGTCGCGCCGTCCTCGTAGAGGACGTCGAACTGATCGCGAATCATGCGCCCGAACGTCTCGCCGCTCTGCTTCAGATCGATGAACGCAGGAATGTCGTTGAGCTCGACGGAGTACGGGATCGACGTCATCTTGCCGCTCTTCACGCGCATCGGGTAGGGCTGCTCGTCGTTCGTCCAATCGGCGACGTAGTCGATGCCGCTCTCGGCGAGAATGTCGAGCGTGTCGTTCGACTCCGCGAGCGCGGCGCCGAGCCATCCACGCGGCTTGCGCCCCGTCCCTTTGTGAATCTCCTCGACGGTCCGCCGGATGAAAGCGCGCTCTTCGTCGGGACCGAGCTTGCTCAGGACCGTCGAGTTGTTCACGCCGTGGGCCATCCACTCCCAGCCGAGATCCTTGCCCGCATCGATGATGCGCGGATAGCGCTCGCAAACCTGAGAGTTGAGCGCCGCGGTCGCCTTGAAGCCGTGCCGCTCGAGCGCTTCGATCGTGCGCCAGATGCCGACGCGCATGCCGTAATCGCGCCACGCATAGTTGAGCACGTCGGGAGTGAGCCCCGTCGTCGCCTGCGCGAGCGGGATGCCCGGGCGATCGAACAAGTAGTGCTCGAGGTTCGGCACGACCCAGACCGCGATCCGCGCGCCGTTCGGCCAGCGGAGCTTCGGGCGGTCAACGATCGCCGAGTACGGGAAACGATCGTGCTCTTCCGGCGTCCTCTTCGTGTCGCTCATGGTCCTCTTGCCCCCTCTTCTCTTCCACTCGTTGCAGCATTCAGTCGGCCGTCATGCCCCCGCGCGAAGACGAGGGAGCGTCTCGTCGAGCGAGACGACGTCGGCGTACTTGGCCTGCAGGTCGAACAGGCTCTGCTCGTGCGCGCGGCGCGAGCGATCCCCGACCGCCTCCTTCACGACGATCGGACGGAACCCATGCTGGAGCGCATCGACCGCCGTGGCTCGCACGCAGCCGCTCGTCGTGCACCCCGCGAGGACGAGCGTGTCGATGCGGCGCGAGGTGAGGCGCGACGCGAGGTCGGTCCCGAAGAAGCACGAGGCGTACTTCTTCACGAGGATGCTGTCGCGCGGCCCGCGCTCGAGGCGCGCATCGAGGGCGACGCCGTCGGTGCCGGCGCGGAGCGTGACCGAGCCCTTCTGCTTGAGGGTCCATATGCCGGCATCGGCGAGATCGGCGTCGTCGTAGCTGACGACCGAGAAGAAGACAGGAACGGCGCGGGAATGGGCGGCGGCGAGCAGCTGGTTCGTCGCCGCGACCTCGGCGTCGAGGTTGGATCCGAGCATGCGCTCCGGATCGGTGAAGGCACGGAGCAGATCGATGACGAGGAGGGCCGGTCTCTCGCCGAACCCCATCGTGAGCCCGAACCCACGGCTCGCGAAGAGCTCCTCGTCGCGTCGCTTCTCGTCTGCCGCGTCCATGCCGGTACCCCCTTCTCGTCGAGGGCGAGAAGATACGCTACGCGCCGAGCACGCGCAGCAGCTCCGGCACGAAGCGCGCTCATCCTCCCTTCGGCGACGCGTCCGCAATCGCGGCCGCGATCCGTTCGCGCACCTCGATCTCGCTGATTCCCGCGACGGCGACCAGCTTGTTCCGTCCCCCTCCCCCGCGCACGACTCGAACGCTCGACTTGGGCACGCCGAACGCCCGCGCCAGTACGGCGACGAGCTCCGCGTTCGCCGCTCCGTCTACGGGCGGAGCCGCGAGCGCGACCTCGAGCCCCAGCTCACCCGCGCCGAGAATCGCGCTTCTCTTGGCGCGCGGCTTCGCGTGGACCTCGAAGCGAACTTCGCCGTCCTTGACGACGAGGTTGACGCGGGACTCGGCTGGCTCAGCTCTTGGGGCAGCCATCCTTCGGGTCGGGCGCGAGGCCGTCTTCCTTCTTGTCGGGGCACTTGTCGTCCTTGTCCAGGATGCCGTCGCCGTCGGAGTCCCCGGTGCCGGCCGACGCCGTCGAGCCCGACGACGTGGAGGGGCTGGACGAGGCGGGGGGCGGGCTCGACCCGCATCCGAGCGCGCCGACTGCAAGAAGCCCCAGAACGAGCGAGAAGCCACTGATCTTCGTCATCGAACTACCCCTCTTTCGCCGCGGCGCCTGGGTTGATCCAGCGCGATCGGCGGGACCAGTAAGCCTGCGCGAAGGAAAACCGTCAAACCCTTCGACGTCCCGACCCACCCAGCCGGCATACGTCCGTTCAGGCGTCCGGGCTTGGGGCGGACGACAGGACGCTCGCCCCCTCGATCGCGCGGTAGGTTCCCCGCCGGTCCTCGGTGATCGCCTCGATTCGTTTCGTGACCTCGGTCAACCCGAGCCGCTGGACCGTCGCCAGATTGGTTCGCGCAATCCGTTGCCGGAGCGAGACCGCCTCCTTCTTTCCGTCGTCCATCAAGTCGAGCGTCCGCACGTCGACGAACTGCGTCCCTTGTGGCGTCGAGCTCCGCACCCGATCGAGCACGGAGCTCCGCAGGAGCTGAATCGTCGGATCGGGCGTTCGCCTGAGAAACGGAATGAGCCGCTCTGCGTCGCTCGAGTCGGGCGAGGCGTCGGGGTGAAACGCCGCGAAGACGAACGGAATGCACCCGAGCTCATACCGCGCGGCGTCCGCGTCGCGGACCTCCCCCACGAACCGCTCGAACTCGAGGCGCCCGAGCTTCAAGCGCGGGTAGATCAGCACCGCGACCTCCGCACGCTCGTCCGCGACCAGCGCGTCGATCGAGGCGAGCGAGGCGTCGATCAGGGCCCGCCCCGCGCCGTCGGTCCCGCGTGGTTCCCTCTGCAGGACGACGTTCATTCGAAAGCGCTCCTCCAAGCGCGCCCGCTCCGCCCACGGGCACAGCCCGCACGCCTCGACGATCTCGAGCTGGTAGCGGCGATAGAGGCGTAGCGCCTCGTGGGTCCAGCGGTCGGCGATCGCCGTGGGTGCGGCGGCTACGGCAGGTACGGCAGGTACGGCAGGTACGGCAGGCACTAGACCAGTCATCGCGGAACGCGGGCGGATGGTCAAGGCATCGTCAAGATCCTGCTCGCGGCTTGCGCTGGGACACGCTCGCTCGTCGTGAGTTTCATGACGTCCCCCGCGAATGACGGCGCATCTCTGCGAAAGGACTGATCGCGCATCACGGAACGCTAGTTGCTCGCGTGCCGAGTCCCAAGAGGTGGGTCAATGAGCCGCGTCCATGCCATCGTCATCGCTCTCACGTTCGGCGCTTCGGTTTCGACCACGAGCTGCGGCGGTCACTCGGACAACCCCCCGGGCGGGGCCGGCGAGCAAGGAACCGGAGCCGACGACAGCGGCGAACCCTCGGACGATGGGGGGGGCATCGTCGTCACGCCAGCGGAGGGAGGAGTCTGGGTCCAAGGGGAAGACGGAGGGCTCGTCTTCGTGTCCGACTCGGGCACCGCAACGACGGACTCCTCGCTTCCTCCCCCGGTCGACGCGAGCGTCCCGACGGACTCCGGAGGCACGGACTCCGGGAACGCGTCCGACGCGGCCGAGCTCCAGGACTCCTCGGTCATTCCCGACGCCGGCCCTCCCGACACCGGCCCGACGTGCACCGCCCCCGGCTACCACCTCTGCGAGAGCGACGCCGGCTCGGTCTGCGCCGACGACACCTCCACCGAAACGTGCGGCACCTCCTGCTCCCCCTGCCCCACGCCCGCCAATGGAGTCGCGTCTTGCGGCAACGGGGCGTGCTCGTACAGCTGCGACAACGGCTACGTCGTCTGCTCCACGGGGTGCTGCTCCTGCGGCGACACGCAGACCGACCCGGACAACTGCGGGTACTGCGGCCACGTGTGCCCGGGCGTCGAGTCGTGCACGAACGGCGTCTGCGGCGGGGTCGTCGTGGCGTCGGACCAGGCGAACGCCTTCGCGATCGCCGCCGACGAAGAGAACGTCTACTGGACGACGACCGGAGCGAGCGCCTCCATCCTCCAGGCCCCTGTCGGCGGCGGGGGGGCAACGGTCCTCCTGACCAGCGCGAACGCGTACCCCGCGTCGCTCGCCTCGTTCTCCGGCGGGATCTACTGGTCCGACGAAGCCGGCGGGACGATCAATCGCGTCCCGATCGGCGGCGGCACCAACGTACCGCTCGCGAGCGGCCTCGACGAGCCGGCGGCGCTCGTGATCTCCGGCGGCCAGATCTACTTCGCGCTCGCCCCCTACGAGGGGACCGGCTCGATCGAGGACGTCGCGCTCGGGGGGGGCACGCCGGCGGCGCTCGCCTCGGGCCAGACCATGTCCGATCCCCCGTCCGTCGCGGTCAGCGGCTCGAGCACGGTCTACTGGACGACCTCGACCGACGTGATGTCCTACTCGGGCGCGGGGGCGCAGACGTTCGCCGCCAACCAGTATCCGTACGCGGTGGCGACCGACGGCACGAACGTCTACTGGACGTCCGGTCTGTCGAACGGCGCGGTCATGCAACAGAGCACGACGGGCGGTTCGCCGATCGCCATCGCGACGAACCAGTACTACCCGAACACGATCGCCATCGACGCTTCGAACGTGTACTGGACGACCGGCCAAGGAGGGGCAGGCACCGTGATGAGCGCCCCCATCGGCGGCGGGGGCACCCCCGTCACGATCGCGGCGAACCAGTCGTATCCCTTCGCGCTCGCGATCAATTCCACGCACTTGTTCTGGGTGAACTTCGGCGACGGGTCGATCGTGTCCGCGCCAAAGTAAAGTGAGGGCTCGTCTGCAAAGCGCGAGGATGCGAAGCTTCGCGACGTGAACGAGCTCGTCTCGCGTCCGTCCGTCCTCGGCGCCGTCCACACGCCGAAGCCGTGGGGCTGGGAGCTGTGGCTCACGTCGACCCGCCCGGAAGGGCCGGCGACCGTGGCCCCCCCCGGGTCCACGCTGGCGGACCTCGTGGCCGCGCATCCTGAGGTGCTCGGCGCGTGGGCGCGACTCCTGTTCGGCGACCAGATGCCGATCTTCGCGAAGCTCATTCACACCGACTTCCCGGCGCGCGTGCACCTCGGCTTTCGCAGGCCGGTCGAGCGTGGCGAGCTCCTCGCGTGGCTGGACCGCGAGCAGGAGCTCATGCGACGGCTCTTCGGCGCGCTGCGGATCTCGAGCGCCCCGGCGTTCGCTACGTACCAGGCGCGCTACTCGTCATGGGCAACGGCGCAAGCGCTCGCCGCTTGGCGCCGCGACGACGACGCGGCGACCGCGGCGACCTTGCGCGACTTCGTCGACCCGGCGTTCGACCTGGTCCCCTGGGTTCGAGCCGTGCGCGACAACCGCGCTGTCGTCGTGGACGCGCTCGGGGAGATCGATCTGCGCCAAGAGAGAGGGAACCTCCTCCTCTCGAGCGCGGGGATCATCCACGCGATCTTCGGTCTGTCCCACCAGACTCACCCCCTCGACCCGACGCGCGCTCCACTGCAAACGCTCTTCACCTCGCTCTCCGAACGCGCGGCAGCAGGGGCGACCGACGACGAGCTCGCACGCGCGATCGACGCGGTAGGGCTCCCGTCGAAGCGAGGGGCGGGTCGAGCCCCCCCCAAGAACGAGGCCTGGTTCCCGACGACGGTCGACGGAGCCGAGGTCCTCGCCGAACCGCAGCAGACCTCGGACACGACTTACAGCCTCGCCGACTTCTACACGCCGCTCACCTGGAGCGGCGATCGCCCCCGCTTCCGGAAGGGATCCCCGACGAGCGGGCTCTCGCACGAGGAGCTCAGCGGCTACGTCGCCGACGTCGACCTCTCGGCAACCCCGCTCGACTCGATCCGACGCTCGCCGAAGCAGGTGCCTGGCGCCTCGCGCAAGGGAGCCGAGCTCTTTCGCCTCGTCGACGAGCCGGCTGCGTGGCCGTTCTTCACCGCGTACCAGCTCGAGCTGAGCGGCGAGCTCTCGCTGCGTCCACCGCCCGGTGTCTTTCAGCAGCTCGTCGTGACGCGCGGGCGCGTTCAGCTCGGCGATGCCGCAGGCGTCGTCGGGGAGCTTTCACCGCATGCCCCCGGCTTCGTCCCGGCGAGCCTCGACGGCGCGTACACGCTCACCGCGCGAGAGCCCTCGACGATCTTGATCTTCGCCGTCCCCGGAGCTCGCGGCGGCGCACCACGACTGTGAGCGAGCTGCGCGACAGGCTCACGCTCACTTCGGCGTCGGGATGGCGCAGAAGCCGGCGATGCAGACGATTCCGCTCGTCGCGGTGTCGCAGCAATCGGCCGTCGTGGTGCACTTCTCGTCCGTGTTCGAGCACCCGACGGGCGGAGCCACGCACGCGAAGGTCGTCCCCCCGTCGTCGGGGACCTGCCGGCAGAAGCCGTTGCAGCAGTCGGTCCCGGACTGGCACGAAGCGCCGTTCGCCTCGCACGGCGGCAGCGTCCAGAACCCGCGGATGTTGCCCGCGCCGAGCTCCTGCCCGGGGAGATAGAACGCGGGATGGCTCCAGTCGCTCTCAAGCGTCCCGTTGATATCGACCGCGGTCACCCAGAGCTTCTTGGGCTTCACGTTCGCGGGCGTATCGTTCGGGACGGAGTTGTCGATCGTGTTGCCGTACGAGCGGCGGCTCGTGAAGACGATCCAGTAGTACCCGGCGGAGGCGACCGGCAGCGCCGTCGGCTCGTAGCTCTTGTACGGATCCTGGTGCGCGACGGTACCGTCCGGGTTGAGCAAGTACGCCTGGTATTCCTCGCCCGCGTCGGTATCGATGGCCGCTTGTCCCATCGCCCAGCGCAGGTGGTGCACGTCGGCGACCGCCGGCATGTACATGAGAAGCTCGCCGTCCGCGTCGTTGTACGAGTCCTGCTGGTAGGTCGAGTACTGGTCCGTGTCGTCGCTCGTCATGAAGACGAAGTTCTGGCTGTCGGGCAGGAAGCTCGGCCACGAGAGCCAGTAGCCGGGGTCGACGAAGACGTCCTGGTAGGCGCCGAAGGTGAGCGTGCTTTCGTCGAAGGAGACCACGGCGAGGCGCTGGTCCTGCCCCTCCTCGTAGCGGTTGAACGCGAGCTTCGTCCCATCGGGCGAGAACGACGGCATGAGCGCCTTCGTCACGTTCGGAATGGAACCGACGACGCCTCCGTCTGCCGTCACGAAGAGCGTCGACCTGAGCTCGTGGACCATCGAGACCGGGTTGGGCCCGTAGTCGGCAAGGCCCACAGGCCCGCCGTCGGTCTCCCCGGCGTCGAGGCCGGTCGAGCCGCAGGAGAGGAGATACTTCCCGTCGGGCGTCAGCGCGCCGAAGCTGTAGACGGAGTCCGGCTGCACCGAGTTTGGACCGATCGGCGAGCTCGCGTCGGCGGAGACCGTGTACACCGCGTCGTAAACGTGGCCCGCGTTCAGCGCCATCGTCGAGCCGTTCGCGCTGAGCGTATGGCAGACGGTGCAGCTCCCTTTGGCCGAGCCGCCGATGAAGACCTCCGGCTGCGATGCCCCCGGACGGATCCGCATCACGGCCCCATAGTCGAGCCCCGAGTCCGAGTCTCCCGCCGCCAAGGGGGAGTCGTAGGTGTTGTAGTAGACGATGCCCTTCAGCGACCCCTGGGCGATGGTCCACGACTCGGTGATGGGGCCCGTGACCTGGCCCACGGTGTCCATCTTCGTCACCTGCACCGTGACCGGATCGTTCGCGCCCGCGGTCAGCGTGATGGCGTTCCAAGCGTCGCTCGGCAGGTCGAGCTGCGGAGGGGGCCCGCCGTCGTTGTAGTTCGACAGGACGTTGTCGTTGTTCGTCGGCGCGAAGACCCCCTTGTAGTCGAGGTTCGTCGCGCTCGCGGTCACGTAGACCCACTGCGGGTCCGTCCCCGACCACTGCAGCCGCGGAGGGAGGAGCCCGCGCGGGAAGACCGTCAGGTTGTACGGATAGAGCCACTGGAAGTTCGGGTCGGCGGATCCCCCGTCTTGCAGGGCACCGAGAACGCCGCCGTCGAACCCCGAAGGGATGTCGCTGACGTGGATTCGGATCCGGAGCGGCGTCTGCCCCACCGCTTGGCCCGCTTGCGCGTAGACGTTGAGCGTCCCCCCCGCCGTACCGGACGCCGTGAAGAGACCGTTGTTGTCGATCGAGCCGAGCGCCTGCTGATCGATCGACCACGTGCTGGGGATCGGATTCGGATCGGTGTCTTCGTAGGCGTAAAACTGGAGGGTCGCCGACGGAGGGACGTCGATCGTCTGATTCTGGGGCTGAATAATCAGAGTGCCTGTCGCTATGGGGACGTCGGGCTGAGCGCCGTCGAGGAGACTTGGTATCCCCGAGTCGCTGACCGGTGCCGGGGAAGACGAGTCGCCGTTGCCTACGAACGTCTCTGACGCACCACTGTTGCCGCACGCGCCCGCAGCCGCGACGAGCGCCGCGGCGCCCATCGCGCCGACAAGTCCGAAGGCCCACTTTCGTCGCGCGTCCATGCTTTCTCCCCAAGGATCGAAGGCGATCCAAATATATAGCTCGAAGTCGCGCCGAGCGGCTCGTCACTCTCCAGGCCGCGCTATCGATGCTGGAGCGCACCGATGTCCACGCCGTCGGCCGGCCGAGATCTGCCCAGCAAGTCCGTCGGCGCGTGCGGATCGAAGACTCCCCTGCCGATCCCCGGCGACCCGGGTGCGAGCGCGTAAGCCTTCCCGGCAGGATCGAGGAAGAGCTGCGCCGGCGTAGCCCCGGAGATCGAGTGCGCCTCCTTCTTGTAGGTCGACTGGAAATCGTGGAGCGAGACAATGGTCTCGCCGAAGTTGAATCGGTCGATCACGTTGTAGTCGCTGTCGAGGATGGAGGCCTCGGCGGCGCTACCCACCTCGAGCCCCGCTTTGTTCGCGTCGGGGTGATAGAGGATGTTGTCTCGCGCCCGGTTCGGCCCGGCCACCGCGAGGAACAGCAGCGCGTTGCGCGCGCCTTTCGCCTGGACGACCGTGTTCCCCAGGATCTCCATCCCCTTCGGCCCCTCGGTGCCGTTCTCCTTGAAGTTCGCGATGCCCGAAGCGTGGTTCTCGAAGAGGAGGTTGTTTCGCACGATCGAAGCCTGGACTCCGTCGAGGTTGATGGCAGCCCCGCCCCGGACGCCGTTGCCGTAGATCACGTTGTCTTCGATGACCGCGCCGGTGCACACACCATCGACGGTCCCCCCCGCGCGGAGCCACGCGCACTTCGCGTCGGGCAAGGTGCTCCCGTCCGCGTTGATCTGAATGCCGCCGTTGGCGTTGTCGTGGGCGAGGTTCCCGCGAATGATCGGGCGGTCGGCGCTGTTGGAGACGTAGATGCCGTGCTCTCGCCCGCTGCCCGCGGTCTCGTTGTGGTCGATGGTGATGTCGTCCGCGAACCCCGAGAAGATGCCCCACCGCCGATTCGACGTGTAGCGACCGTTTCGAATCGTCACGTGGTTGCTGCACAAGACGGTGGCCCCCGCGCGGCCTGCCCCGCTGGCATTCAGGCCGTCCAGGGTGACGTAGAAGGAGTTCTCGACGACGATGCTGTCCTCGTCTCCGGGTGCAACGTTCGCCGCCTTTCCTTGAGCGTAGATGACGAGCGGCGCGTCAGCGGTGCCCCGGAAACCGCCCACCGAAAACGCACGGTACGTGCCGTCGGCGACGAAGACGACGTCGCCCCCCCGAACGTGCTCGAGCGCGTCGGAGATCTCCCTGCAGGGCGCGGCGAGCGAGCAGGCCGTTCCCCCCCCCGCCGGCGAGACGTAGTACGCGCTGCCGGTCGGGGTCGGCGGTTTTCGTACCGATGCAGGGCCTGGCGCTCCAGCCTGAGATGCGAACGCCGAAGGGCCCGCCGAAACGGACGCGGCGCCCCCCGATGCGACGGGGACGGGCAGAGGGCCGGCGCTCGTTGGATCAGGCGGTGGCAGCGCAGGCTGACGGGCGATCGGCTCAGGCGCCGGACCCCAAGGAGCCGGCTTCGCGCACGCGACCAAGACCGCACCTGCGAGCGCGACCACACCGAGCATTCGCATGGGGCATTTCTCTAGCGCAGGGCGACGGCATGCGGCCACCATCCTGAAACGCGCCCCGAGCGCGCGGCATCGAACCGGCGGTTCGCTGTCTCTGAACGACACACCCACACGAGGAACGCACCATGCACTCTCGTCTCTTCGGCAGGACGGGTCTCTACGTGTCCGAGCTCTGCCTCGGCACGATGACCTTCGGTGGTAAGGGCTTCTGGGAAGCCATCGGCAAGCTCGGCGCCAAGGAAGTCGAGTCGATCATCGGCAGCGCGCTCGACGCGGGGGTCAACTTCATCGACACCGCCGACGTCTACTCCGAGGGGGAGTCCGAGACCCTCGTGGGGGGCGCCCTCGCGTCGCTCGCACGACCTCGCGAACAGCTCATCGTGGCTACGAAGGTCCGCGGCCGCGTCGGCCCCGGCCCGAACCAGGTGGGCCTCTCTCGCGCGCACATTCTCGCGTCGATCGACGGGAGCCTTCGTCGCCTGAAGCTCGATTTCGTCGACCTCTACCAGATCCATGGCGTCGACAAGGACACCCCCATCGAGGAGACCGTGCGCGCGCTCGACGACGTCGTGCGCTCCGGGAAGGTCCGCTACGTCGGCTTCTCGAACCTCCCAGCGTGGCTCGCGATGAAAGCGATCGCCTACGCCGACGCGAACGGCCTCGCCCGGTTCCAGAGCGGGCAGGTCTACTACTCGATCGCGGGGCGCGACATCGAGCGGGAGATCGTCCCTCTGGCCACAGATCAGGGGCTCGCCATCCTGCCGTGGAGCCCGCTCGCTGGGGGGCTGCTGTCCGGAAAGTTCGACCCCGACAAGCCGGGTCCGGAAGGGGCGCGGCGCTCGTCGTTCGATTTTCCCCCCGTGGACCGCGCGCGCTTGCCGAAGGTGCTGGCTGCGCTGCGGACGGTTTCGAAAGAGGCCGACGTCTCCGTGGCGCGCGTCGCGCTCGCCTGGCAGCTCACGCGCCCTTTCGTCACGAGCGTCATCATCGGCGCAAAGACGAAAGAGCAGCTGACCGACAACCTCGCCGCCTCCGACGTGAAGCTGTCCGCGGAGCACATCGCCGCCCTCGACGCCGCGAGCGAGCTGCCGGCCGAGTATCCGGGGTGGATGGTCGGCTGGCAGAACCGCGAACCCCGGGTACCATCGGCGAAGTAGCGCCTCGCGCGCCTTCACCGAATGCAAGCTGTCCAATCACGACCAGATCGAGCCGCGTTCCCTCCGGGCCCCAAAAGCTCGCTCTTCAACACCATTCGGTTCGTCCGCGATCCGTACGGCTTCTTCGAGGAGCAGTACCGCCGCTACGGCGACCCGTTCACGCTATGGACGAAGGACGGCCCTCTCGTGATGACGGCCGATCCGGAGCTCGTTCGCGCGATCTTCACGGTGGATCCAGACTCGGTCGATCCGTGGGGGGCCTCCCTGCTGAGCCCGTTCTTCGGTCCGCGCGCCGTCATCATGGTGGGGGGTGAACGGCACCGGCGCGACCGGAAGCTCCTGACGCCCCCCTTCCACGGCTCGCGCATGCGCGCCTACGGCCGCATCATCATCGCGGTCACGCGCGAACAGACGCGCGGCTGGGGGGCTGGCTGGGAGGGTCCGGTCCACGCGACGACGACGGCGATCTCGCTCGACGTCATCGTTCGCGCCGTCTTCGGCATCGACACGCCGGGGCGGCGCGAGCGCGCGAGCTCGATCGTCAAGAAGGACGTCGAATCCATCGTGCCGCTGATCGCCTTCCTCCCCGCGCTCCGCCGGGAGTTCTTCGGCATCGGCCCCTGGTCGCGCTTCGCGCGCGCGCGACGCGAGCTCGACGCGCTCCTCTACGGCGAGATCACCTCGCGGCGCGCAAACGCAAGCGGAGCGAGCGAAACGGGGGAAGACATCCTCTCGCTCATCCTCGCCGCCCGATACGACGACGGAACCGCGATGACGGACGACGAGGTCCACGACCAGCTCATCACGCTCCTCGCCGCCGGCCACGAGACGACGGCGACCGCGCTCGCCTGGGCGCTCTACTGGACGCACCGGGACTCTGACCTCGCATCACAGCTCCGCGCCGAGATTGCGGCCCTCGGCCCCGATCCGGAGCCCGACGCGATCGCCGGGCTGCCGCTCCTGGATGCGACGTGCACCGAAACACTCCGGCTTCACCCGATCGTCCACGACGTCTCGCGCCGCCTCCGCGCCCCGCTGACTCTCGGCCGCTACGTGCTCCCCGCGGGGACCGGGGTGGGGGCGACGATCTCCGCCATGCACGCAAACGCCAAGGTGTACTCGAACCCCACGGTCTTCGACGCCAAGCGCTTCGTCGGCAACAAGCCGCCGATGTTCGGGTACGCCCCCTTCGGCGGAGGTTCCCGCCGATGCCTTGGCGCAGCGTTCGCCACCTACGAGATGAAGCTCGTCCTGGCGACGCTCCTCACGAGCTTCGAGTTCGAGCTCCTCGACCGAAACGTCGTCCCGTTCCGTCGCAACATCACGATGGGGCCCCGCGGCGGGGTCCGGATGCGCGTGGTCGGCCGACGAGGCTGAGCCCCCCCGAGTCCGGCGGGAACGCCGTGTCGGAATGTCACACTCCGACCGCGCGTTGGCCCGCGAATCCGCTACCTTCATCGCGAGCACAGGCGTTGCACACGGATCGCCGCGGATGAATCTCGTCCCGAAGCTGAGCATGGCGTTCCTCGCCGGGATGTCGTTGATACTCGCGGTGAACGGCTACCGGCGCGTCCGGCGCGAGGTCGCGCTCTTCGAGTCGGATCGCATCCGCGACGACGTCCAGATCGGCAAGACCCTCGCCGCGGCGGTCACGAGCGTAGGGCGCGTCGACGGCCAGGCGCGCGCGCTCGCCCTCGTTAGGGACGCCGACGCCCAGGAGGGGCGAGTCCGCGTCCGGTGGGTCTGGCTCGACGAGGGGGAGTCGCCTCCCCTGCCCGTCCCGCGCGACCGCGTCGCCGCGATCCCGGCAGGGGGCTCTCTCTCTCTCGTGGGGAGCGAGGCCCGCGAGGAACGACGCTTCACCTTCGTCCCGGTCGCCGTCGACGCGCGGCGTGGCGCGCTCGAGCTCTCGGAGCCGCTCGAGGCGGAGCGCGCGTACATCCATCGTACGATCCTCGACACGATCGCGACGGAGCTGACCCTCATCGGCGTCTGTGCGGCCATGGCGATGATCCTGGGCGCGTGGATCGTGGGCCGGCCGATGGCGGCCCTGGTAGAGAAAGCGCGCCGCGTAGGCAACGGTGACTTCAGCGGCCCCTTGCAACTGAAGCAAACGGACGAAATCGCAAGGCTCGCGACCGAAATGAATGCCATGTGCGACCGCCTTGTTGCCGCCAACGAGCGCGCCGCGAACGAGATGAAAGCACGCGTCGAGATGCTCGAGCAGCTACGCCACGCCGACCGCCTCATGACGGTGGGGAAGCTCGCGTCCGGAATCGCGCACGAGCTGGGGACGCCGCTCAACGTGATCGAGGCGCGCGCGGCGATGATCGGCAACGGCGAGACGAACCAGGAGGAGTCAGTGAGCTACGCGCGCGTCATCGTTCGCGCGACCGAGCGAATGACCCGAATCATCCGCCAGCTCCTCGCCTTCGCGCGCCCGCGCGAGGTCCAGAAGTCCCGCTGCGACGTCGCGGTGGTCGCGCAGCGCACGGTGGAGCTCCTGCAGCCCCTCGCCGAGAAACGCAACGTCACCCTCCGCGTGGAAGGCCTCGCTCCGGCTCACGCACAGGCCGACGCCGGCCAGATCGAACAGGCGATCACGAACCTCGTCATGAACGCGATCCAAGCAATGGACAGAGGAGGGAGCGTGGAGCTCACGGTCGACCGGACGCGAGCAAAGCCGCCGGCCGATCACGGGGGGCCGGAGGCCGACTACCTCCGCATCCGCGTCCGCGACGAAGGGAGCGGGATCTCCGCGGAGCACCTGCCTCGCGTGTTCGAGCCGTTCTTCACTACGAAGGACGTCGGCGAGGGGACGGGCCTGGGCCTGGCGGTCACCTACGGAATCGTCCGCGAGCATGGCGGTTGGGTCGCGGTCGCGAGCGAGCTTGGTCACGGGACCCAGTTCAGCATTCACCTTCCGGAGAGGGAGCCATGACACGAGTGCTCATCGTGGACGACGACGCAGAGCTCTGCGAGACGATCGAGCTGGGGCTCCGGAAGCGGGCATACGACGTCGCGTGGGCCGCGCGCGCGGACACGGCGTTCGAACGGCTGCTCGCAGAGGACTTCGACGTCGTGGTGACCGATCTGAACATGCCGGGCGTCGACGGTATCGCGCTCTGCGAGAGGATCTGCGCGAACCGGCCGGACGTACCGGTCCTCGTCATGACGGGGTTCGGGAGCCTCGACTCGGCCGTCTCCGCCATTCGAGCAGGCGCGTACGACTTCATCAACAAGCCGGTTCAGCTCGAAGTGCTCGCGATCGCGATCGACAGGGCGGCGCGGACGCGAGCGCTCCGAGAGGAGGTCCGGCGCCTGCGCTCTCCCCAGGCGGGGAGCAAGTTCGACGGCCTCGTAGGGCGCAGCGAATCGATGCGCACGGTCTACGATCTCGTCGAGCGTGTGGCCGACTCCGAAGCGACGATCCTGATCACCGGCGAGAGCGGGACGGGCAAGGAGGTGTTCGCGAACGCGATTCATCGGCGCAGCCGCCGAGCCCACGGCCCCTTTGTCGCGATCAACTGCACGGCGATGCCGGAGACGCTCCTCGAGAGCGAGCTGTTCGGACATACGCGTGGCGCGTTCACCGACGCGCGCGAAGCGCGGACCGGCCTCTTCGTCCAGGCGCGAGGCGGGACGCTCCTCCTCGACGAGGTCGGCGACATGCCGATGACGCTCCAGCCGAAGATCCTCCGCGTGCTCCAGGAGCGGAAGGTGCGCCCTCTCGGCTCGAGCACCGAGGTGGCAATCGACGTGCGCGTCATCGCCGCGACGAATCGCGATCTCGAGAGCGCGATCGAGGAGAAACGCTTCCGCGAAGACCTCTACTTCCGACTCAACGTGATCCAGATTCCCCTCCCGCCGCTCCGCTCGCGTGCAGGCGATGTGCTGCCGCTCGCGCAGCACCTCCTCGAGACGTTCGCCGCGCGGGCTGGGAAAGCGATCACGGGGATCGCACCGACGGCGGCCGAGAAGCTCGTGGCGTACACGTGGCCCGGCAATGTGCGCGAGCTCCAGAACTGCGTCGAGCGCGCGGTCACGCTCGCGCGCTTCGAGCAGATCGTCGTCGACGACCTCCCCGAGAAAATTCGCGACTACCGCACCTCGCACGTCCTCGTCGCGAGCGACGACCCGTCGGAGCTTGCGCCCATGGAGGAGGTCGAACGGCGCTACGTCCTGCGCGTTCTCGAGGCCGTCCACGGGAACAAGGCCGCGGCGGCGCGAATTCTCGGCTTCGAGAGAAAGACCCTCTACCGGAAGCTCGAGCGCTGGGGGATCGACACCGCGACCCCGTAGCGCCGGCAGCGGTGTGCCCACCTTGCGAAGGAGCGAGACCTCCCGTCAGTCGATGTCCACCCGGCGGTCGAGCTGCCACGAAGCATCGTCGGTCCCGGTCGCGTCGAGCTTCCCACGCGACGTTACGGTCACCTGGCTGGTGGGCACGCCGAGCGACTCGAGATACCGGGCGACGCTCGAACCTCGGGAAGATCCCAGGACCATGTTGTACTCCTGCTCGCCGCGCGGATCGGCTCGCCCGACGAGGTGCAACGCGCGCCCCTTGAGCGGGCCGGTGGTCACGCAACGCGCGATCTGATCGAGCACGCTCCTGTCCCCTTCCCGGATCTGAGCCTGGTCGAAATCGAACTTCGGCGCCTCCTGGATGTTGCCGAGGTCGACATTGCAGAGGTGCCGGAGATCCTCCGAGATGACGACGTTGTTCTTCGCTGGCGGGGCGGCGGGCGCGGACGACGTGGTCGTCTGCGAGACGGGAGCCTCGGCCGGTGGGATGACGGCTTTGTGGGCGCATCCGGCGGCGAACACGGCCCCCGCGACGACAGCTCCCGGGACGAGATATCCAAAGCGTGTTGCTGTCATGGTTTCCTCCTGAAGCGCTGCGATCTGCGCGCGTCTTGCCTACGCTAGAGCAGCGAATGTGCCAGTCCCTCGACCCACGGGATCGCAGGCTTGGCGTGGGTGGCGAAGGGCCTTTGCGCCACACGCGTGTCCGAAGGACTCTCGGCGCGGAGACGGGGCCCACGATGCGTGCACAGAACGCCAGGCATGCCCGATGCAAAACACCGAGCCGTGAGCCCCTCCGCAAGTCGCCCAGCGTGCATCATCGTAGCCGAGGACGACCCGGAGATGCGCGGCCTCGTCGCGCAGTGCCTGCGCCGCGATTCTCACGACGTATTTGAGGTCGCCGATGGAGCACGCCTCCTGGTTCGAATAGGGCGCCAGTATCGAGCGGAAGATCCCGCCGGGAAGATCGACCTCATCGTTACGGACCTTCGCATGCCGCTCATGACAGGCCTCGCGATCCTGCGCGGTCTCCGAGCCGCCCATTGCACGACGCCCGTGATCCTCATGACGGCGTTCGGCGATGATCAGGTCCGGCGTGAGGCCGCCGAGCTCGGAGCCGTGCTGCTCGACAAGCCCTTCTCGATGACGGTCCTCCGTACGAAAGCGCTGGAGCTGCTACACCACTGACTCGAGAGTCGGCTCGCGCATGCTGATCATCCATGAGTGGATCGCGGAAGACGGATCCTCCCAGACAGTGTCGTTGGGCGAGAGTGCTGGCGCGCTCGTCATCCGAATCGGCGATCAGCCGTCGGTCTCCTTGCCCGTACTCGCCCTCGAGCGGGTGATGGAGCGCTACGGAAAGCCGCTCGCCGACGGCGTCGCGACCGACGGGCCGACGCTCGATCTTGGGGGTGGCCAGACGCTCTGCCGGATGCGGCATCGCGCACGGTACGACGTCATTGCGCGCGACTTTCTCGTGTGGTCGTCCCCCGGGCGCGAGCCACTCGCAGAGCTCGCCGTCGCCGTCAGCGGCGCGCTGGTGCACCTCGCGAACGCCACACGTGGCAGCGCCCCCCCCGAAGGCACCGCTCCCTGAGCCGTGGGGGCGGGAGGCCGCAGGGGGGGGAAATCGAGCCCCTGGCGTTTGACACCGGGTGATTGCAGGGTCTTACTGCGCGTTCACACCGGCTACTTTCGTCTGAACACTCCGTTCTAGTCGAGCGACGCCGCTTCTCGAAGGATGAATCGAATGGCTGAAGGCACCATCAAGCGGGTCACTGACAAGGGTTTCGGCTTCATCGAGACTGGCAACGGTCAGGACCTCTTTTTCCACATGTCGGCCGTCGAAGGCGCTCGCTTCGAGGACCTGAAGCAGGGTCAGCGTGTGTCGTTCACGCAGGGCCAGGGGCCGAAGGGGCCGCGCGCCGAGAACGTCAAACCGATCTGAGGCTTCGCGCTCGGGCGCGGAGGCGATTCGTCGCCCCGCGCCCGAAGTCGCGCCTCAGTACCCCATCTTCAGGTCCATCTCGGTCGCGGTCCCCGCGAACGAGAACTTCGCCTTCTCGAAGGGGGGCGGTCCCATGAATCCCTTCGCGTAGTTCGAGGCAACGGCCCCTTCTTTGGGGATCCCGAGAAAGCCCCGGTCGAACTTCCCGTTCTTGTTCTCGTCGTGGAAGCAGGCGATCGCGTAGACGCCCGCAGGCACCGGAGCGAACGCGCACGTCGACGCGGCCTTGTCGATCGGACACCACACGCGCTGAAGCGCCGCGTCCGGATCGACCGGGAACCCCTTCGGCGAGTTGTAGATCATGCAGCCCACCTGTCCGGCGCTCGACCGCAGGCTCGTGATCTTGACGGTAATGGGAGCTGCGCTCGGCGCAGGGTCGGCGGTGGCTCGGGGTGCGAAAACCAGCGCGACGCCCGCCACAGCGGCGCCGAACGAGATCCTGCGCGCGCTGGCGCTGCGACTGCGGCGTCCCATGCAACTCTTGACGTACGTCGGCGCCACGCCGGCGGCAACCGTCGCCTAGTCGGTCTGGATCGTTGCCAGCTGGAAGCTCGCAGGGGCGATCTCGGTGCCTACGGTCACGTACGTGTAGCCGGCGGGTGGGGCACCGACGCTGACGCAGGTCGAGCCCGAGCTCGCATAGAGGGTCGTGACGGGAGATCCCGCCGAGAAGACCTTCGTCACGTACCCGCAGCTCGTCCCAGGAGCCGTCTGAACCGCGTAGGTCGGCGCGGCGCACGTCGTCGTCTCCGCGACGGGGACCGAGCAAGACGAGTCGGCGAACTCCGTGCTGATGACGTACGCACCAGAGGGCATGCAACGGATGGTGCCGTCGTCGGCGTTTGCGAACGCGCAGATCTCGCCACTTCGAAGGGCGTCCGTGAAGTACGCGAACTGCTTCGAGCCGTCGCTCCCGACGTAGTAGTTGGCTTTCAGGCGGGAGCCGCTCTGCGTCTCGTCTGCGTTCGCGTCCGGGACCGGGCTTCCGGACGAGCCCCCGCTTCCGCCGGAGCTCGCTGTTCCCGACCCCGAGCCTCCGGAGCTGCCGCCGCTCGAGGAGATGCCTCCCGAGGAGGTGCCACCCGACGAGGTGCCGCCCGACGGAACGCCGCTCGAGGAGCTACCGCTCGATGCCCCGCCGCTCGACCCGCCGCCGTTGCTCGCCGAGCTGCCGGCCGGCGCCGAGCATGCCGCCATGACGTAATAAATCACCATGGATCCGGAGAGGTACTTGAGCGGTTCGAGGGGGCGCATGCCCTTCCTACGTGAACGACCCGCCCGAGCTTCCCCGCTGTGTCATTCTCCCGGCTCGCCTGACCCCGGGTGACCCGCGTGACCTGGAATCCGTCGTTCTTCCGAAAGAGCCCCCTCTTCTGGCCGATCGCTCCGGCCGCTGCGAAGCTCGAACGCTTCGACGATTGGCCCGCGCCCTCCGATCTGGCCCTTCTCTTCCCGCTCTCGCGTGAGGGGGGCGAGCCGCCCGTGCGATTCGCCATCGCCTCGCCGCGCCCTCGGCGTCGCCCGGCCGCGGCCGACGCGCGCTACGACGCGCGTATCGCCGTCGATAGGATCGTCCCGACCCGCGCGCGATCGTGGCACGATCTGCTGAACGCGCTCGTGTGGGCGACCTTCCCGCGCGCGAAGCTCGCTCTGCACACGCGGCAGCACAGGATGATCGCCGCCAGGCTCGGCGACGACCTTCGCCTCCCGGGGTCACGCACGAAAGAGCAAGACGCGGTCGCCATGCTCGACGAAGGGGGGGTCGCCGTTCTGCGCAGTCGCCAAGCGTCCTGCGAAGTCATCTTCGGTCATGCGATCTACGAAGGCCTCGCCTGCAAAGGGCCGCCGAGCGTGCGGGCCGCAGCGCGCATCGTTGACGTCGAGGCGATCCCGCCCGATCGGCTCGAACGCGTGGCAGCGGTCGACGAAGCGCTCGCGAACCTGCTCTCCCGGGAGGCACCGATCGGGCGCGAGGACTTCGGGTCGATCGTCGTCGGCGACGAAGTCACGTGAATGAAACGAAGCTTCGGTATCGTGGCTCGCGATGAGCGCGCGTCCTGCCTGGCAACTCATCGAAGCCGAAGCGCGCGACGCGCGACAAGGCTCCGCGAGCTCTCGCTTCCCGCTCCGCGCGTACTCGGAGCTGATGCCCCCCCCGTACGTCGGAATCAAGCCATACGATCCCGACCGTTCCCACGCCCCAGCCACGGCCGCGGCAGGGGACGACGACTCGTTCGACATCACCGAGTACGAGCAAGCCCAGGAGATCGAGCCGAGCCTCCCCCTCCTTGCGGATCACGTCCTTCTCGAGCTCGGGAAGCTGGTGCGGGGGGAGGCGCACGCCCTCTCGCGAACCCTCCTCGAGGGGAACCCTGCGTGGCCAGCCGCGCTGGCGGAGGCGGCGCGCCGCGGCGCGCTCGCGGACGACCCGTTGATCCTCGTGATGCCGCTCGCCCTTTCGCGGACCCAGGACGACAAGGGGAACGTCCGGTGGACCCTCTTCGGCACGAGCCACGACGGCCCCTCCGCGCCGTTCTGGCGAAGCTTCGCGGACGAGGCGCTCTTCACCCGATTCCTCGCGTGGGCCTCCGACGATCGCGACGCAACGATGCCGAGCGTTCGCGTGCTCGCGGACGCCGCAGATCTCCCCCCTTTCGCGCTCTCGCGCAACCTCGGCGGCGCGTCGCTCGACGGCGTCCGCACGCTCGTCACGTTCCAACCGTTCGCGCGGCTGCCGGGGCCGGTCCAAGAGGCGTACCTCGCGCGCGCGCTGCGCCTAGTCCCCAGCCCCGCGTCGCTCCTGTTCTACGAGCACCCGCTGTATCGTCGCCTCTCCGCCGCGCTTCCACGTGCGACGCAGATCCCGCTCCTCCACCTCTTTCCGCGCTGCGAGGAGAGCTACAAGATCCGCATTCCGCAGTCGGGCTGGCTCGACGAGCACGATCCGGCGCAGCACCCGCACGGCCACCGGATCGTCTCGCACGTCACGCGCACGCATCGCTGGCAGCGCATCGCCCGCGACGAAGGGCTCCCGGGAGACGGCGCGTTCACGGACAAGGTCACCGTGGCGCTCTTCTCGACGAATCCCGACGACCTCGGCTTGTACGGCAAGCCGATGGCGCGAAATGCCCAGATCTGGACGCGCGACTACCAACTTCTGCTCGATGGCCCTCGTGCGACGCGCGACGAGCTCGAGCACGCGGCGCAGGTCACCGACGAGGGCGGACGCTTCGGATACCGCTTCCTCTATCCGCCGATGCGCGCGGGGGAGCGCGAGCTCTTCTGGCATCTTCCGCTCGTCGCGCGGCCGGACGCGACGACCGGCAAGAGCAGCCCCTTCGCCCCGTCTCTATCGCACGCCTTGCGGGGATACGTCTCCGCCGAGGCGGTCCAGGGAAACGCGCCTCCGCTCACGCTCACGCCACGCCTGCTCGCACGCGACGGCCACAGAGAGGCCGCGACGCTCTTCGCCAACGAGCGCGGGCGCCGCCTTCTCACGACGAGCTTCAACGCACGCAGGCTGCTCGAGGCGCGCGAGCTCCTGGGTGAACCGCTCGCGCCATCGTACGCACGAGCGCTCCTGCGCGTCGCCAAGGGCACCAGCCTCGAAGAGTGGCTCGGGCACCTCGCGGATCGCTCGTCCGATCGCGGTGGGGCCGCGCACCTCGTCGACGCTCTTCGCGCGACGCTCGGGCCGGAGACGGAGCCGGGATCGCCACTCACGTTCGACAGGACGCGCACGCGGGAGCTCGAGGAACGGCTGTGGCGATCGATCGCTGGCCTGGCCGAGGGGGAGTTTCGTCAGAAGGAAAACGCCGACGGCATCACCGTCAACCGCGGCAAGTCGGGGGGACCGGCGGCGAAGGCCGCAAACACCAAGGTCGTGGAGCGAAGCGACCTCGAGCTGCTCGGGAATCACCTTCACGCCCGCTACCGCGAGCTCGCCGCCCGACACGGCATGCAGGGGCGCGCGGAGCCGATGGACCACGTCTTCACCTGGGAGACCGACTTCGACTTTCCATGGTCGGTCGGTTGGTCGAAAAACCAGACCGGCGAGGCGCGCGAGCGCAACGTCGTGTTCGTCATCCCGGGGAAGAATCGCCGCGAGGCGGTGATCATGGGCGATCACTACGACACGGCGTACATGGAGGACGTCTACGAAGAAGGGCGCGGCGGCGATGGCCTGCGTGCTCCTGCGTGCGGCGCCGACGACAACCATTCGGCGACGACGGCGCTACTCCTGGCAGCCGACGTTCTCCTCCCGCTCTCGCGCGACGGGAAGCTGGAGCGGGACGTCTGGCTCGTACACCTGACGGGCGAGGAGTTCCCCGCCGACTGCCTCGGGGCGCGCAACCTCGCCGAAGCGCTCGTCGAGCAGCGGCTCGCGCTCACGAAGGAAAACGGCGAGGCCTACGACGCGTCCGGCGTGCGCGTCGTCGGCGCGTTCATTCTCGACATGATCGCCCACAACTCCGACCGCGATCGCGACGTCTTCCAGATCGCGCCGGGCGAAGGGGCGGCCTCTGCGCGCCTCGCCGCGCTCGCGCACCGGGCCAACGAGCGCTGGAACCGCGCGGTACCCGAGTGGAACCGCGCGCCAGATCGCTTTCACAAGGGGCGCGCCCAACGCATGCCCGACGGCGCCGCGCCGCCCCCTCCGTTCGCGCACCTCGCGCTCGCCGGCGAGGTGCGCACGGAGTGGGAGCCGAAGTCGTCCCTCTACAACACCGACGGCCAGATCTTCTCCGACGTCGGCATCCCGGTCGTCCTCTTCATGGAGAACTACGACATCAGTCGCAGCGGCTACCACGACACGCACGACACGATGAAGAACATCGACCTCGACTACGCAGCGGCGCTCACGGCGATCGCCATCGAGACGGTCGCCGAGGCGGCGCTCTGCCCGTCAGCGTCGCTTCACTTGCCGTGAACGACGGTGCACCCCTGCGTGTAGAGCCCGAGGATGCTGAAGGTCCGGAGATCGACCGAGTGGACGTCGGTGATTCCGCCCGCCTTCTTCGCCGCGGCGATCGAGGCGTCACCCAAGGAGACAGCGCCCACGAACCCCGTCGAACAGGCCTCCCCCATCTTGTCGTCCGTCTTTCCGGGGCCGGTCTGGGGGGCCTGATCCATCGGGTGCGGCTTGGATGAGGAGTCAAAGATGAAGCCAGTCGGGTAGCCGCCGAGCAGCGCACTGCAACCGGTGGTCGTCATGGTCACAAAGACGAACGCCGCGCTCTTGATGATCATCGCCTTCATATCGATTTTCTCCTGCATGGACTCCGCGTCGTGCGGACGTGGGGAAGGTACGCGCGAGGAAGTACGTAGGGAAGCGCGAGAACCTCCCTCGCCATTGCGGAAAATTGCCCTCTCGAATCCAGATTCGATGACTCGCCGAGGAGGGCGGCTTGATGTACAGGCGTCTCATGGCACCTCGGCGACCGGGCGGGATCGAGGGATGGCCCATCGTTGGCCTGACTTCGGGCGCGGTCGCGACGGTGGTCGCGTGCGTGCTCGCGACCTCGGGGTTCGACGAAGCCGGGGTCCGCGCGGGCATTCGCGCGACCGCGGGCACCTCGTTCGCCCTCTTCCTCACCGCGTTCGTCGCCTCGTCGCTGAACACTCTCCGCCCGACGCCGGCGACGAAGTGGCTACTGCGGAACCGCAGGTACATCGGGGTCTCCTTCGCCGTCTCGCAGCTCGCGCATCTGCTCCTCATCGAAGACCTTTCTCACCTGCGCGGCGCGCCGATCACGACGTTGGCGCACAAGCTCACGGTCGTCGGAGGGGGCTTCGGCTACGTGATGCTCCTCGCGATGACGATCACGTCGTTCGACCGAACTGCGAGGTGGCTCGGTCGGCAGCGCTGGTCGGTCCTGCATACGACCGGCATGTATGTCTTCTGGGCGATCTTCGCGACGAGCTACGGCAAGCGCGTCGCGCTGTCGCCCAGGTACTGCGTCTCGTTCGGGCTCCTGATTGCGGCGCTTGGGATCCGCGCGGCGGCCCGCATGCGTCGCGTAGCCGTTCGCTCGTCGTGAATGGGATTCAGTGCATCAACGGAGTGTGCACGCAGGCGGCGCCGAAGTGAGCACGTGGCGCTCCCTTCGACGCCGGACCAGCGCCCCGGCGTATGATCGTGGCTCAATGCTTCGACTCCGCAGCTTGCTCCGCCTCCTCACCGCGCTCGTCGCCGCATGTGGTGGAACGCCCACCGCGCCAACCCAAACGCCGAACGCCCCGGCCGCCACCGAGCCGACCGCGTCGACAAACGACGCGGCCGCCGAGCGCGCACGGCTGATGGGGACGCGCGCACGCCAGATCGGTGCGGCGGCCGTCGAATGGCGTCGCGCGCACGGCGGCACGTGCCCGACGCTGAACGACGTGGTCACGTTCTATTCGTTCAAGCCGGGGACGGAGCTCGATGCGAGCGGCGTCCCCTTCACCATCGAGTGCGGCGACGCCGAGATGCACGTCCTCACGAGTGCGCACGAGGTCGTGGATGCTCAGGCGTTCTCCGCGGCCACGGGGACGGCGCACGCCGATTCACCACCGAGCGCGCCGACCGACCCCAACGCACCACTACAGAGCAGCGTCCCCGTCGCGAACGCCGAAAGCGTGATCCGGTCCATCCTCACCGCCAGACTGCGCCGTTGTTACAGCGCGGGCCTCGAGAAAGACCCGACGATGACCGGCCAGGTGACCGTCGACGCGAAGCCCTCAGCCGACCATTGCCACTTGCACGGGATCAAAGTCGAAGGGCTCTCGCCCGAGGTCGCGCAGTGCATCAAGAAGGCTCTCGAGCAGCTCGACGTCTGCAACAGCGGGAACGATCACTCGACCATCACCGTCCCCGTGAAGCTCACCCTCTGAGAGGGTCTCTCGCTAGTGCGTGCTCGCGAACGCCACGAACGGCTGGAACCCCTCGAGCGGTCCCGAGTGCGCGAAGGCGAGGGTCTTCACCTCGGCGGCGCGGGGTGTGAGGCGCGCTTCGAGCGCCTTCAGCGCAGCGACGTTCTGCGCCGGATCCTTCGAGAAGAGCCGCACCGCGCGCATCATCGCGCCGTCTTTCCCGCCACCAGCGCTGTCGCCGAAGAAGAGGACGCCGCGGGCGAAGTACACGACGGACCCCGGGGTGTGCCCGGGCACCGCGAACGCCTCGACGGAGACGTCGCCCACCTTCGACACGCTGCCGTCCTGGATCACGTTCGTGACCTTCGCCGTGTCGCCGATCAGCGCCACGTCGTCGCTCATCGCGTACACCGCAGCGCCAGGGAACTGCTTGCATGCGGCCGTGTGATCGCCGTGACCGTGCGTGAGGAAGATCGCGACCACTGACGATGGACCTAGCCCGCGCTTCGTGAGGGCGTCCAGGATGGCCTTGCCCGTGGCGTCGTGGCCGGCGTCGATGAGCGCGACCTTTCCGGGGGCGACGTCGACGACGAAGACGCTGACGAAGCCGTCCTTCACCGTCTCGACTCCGGGCGCGATCTCCTGGCCATCGACGATCGGCCGGTTCGGCGCAAACGCCGAATAGAAGACCCCCCCAGCGCCGCATGCCAGCAAAAGGACGACGGCGCCCACCCAGATGAGGATTCGCTTCACGCACTCCCCTCTACCACGGAGGGCCGCCGCCGCGCGTACTCGCGTCCCAGCAGAAACGCGATCGAGACCCAGACGATCGCCACGAAAACATTGAACGCGATGAACCGCCGGAGCCCCATCTCGAAGTGCGTCCCGGTCCAGACGACCCCCGCCGACAGGGTATCGCCGGCGCGCCAGACGAACGAATCCACGACCTGCTTGGCCTTGTACTTCGCCTCGCGTGACGTCACGAGCCACAGAGCCTGCCTGACGGTCTGCGACAGCGAGTAGTCGAGCGTGCTCTCCGCCACGCGTGTCGCGAAGAGGACCCCGATGACGGGCGCCACGAGCGACGCTCCGTATCCCGCGAGCGACACCATCGGGACGAGCACGAGGGCGGCGCGCAGCCCCGCGTACTTGATGACGCGCGACACGACCAGAGACTGGAGAACGACCTCGAGGACATTGATCCACTCGAAGTACCGCGCTTTGAACTGGCCGATGTAGATCGCTTCGCGCACGCCGTGCGTCGCGGCCTGTACGTGCGCCTGGGCGATGAGCATGCGATCGAGGACGTAGTCGCCTGTCTTGGTGCTGATGTTCAAGATCAGGATGAGCGCTGCGAGCAGCAGCAGATAGCGATCACGAAACACGAGCGCGAACGCGTTGCCGCGCCCCACGGGCTCGTCGTGCTTCGACGCTCGCGGACCGGCCGCCGCACGAGCTCTCTCGCGCGCGTTGACGAAGTATGTGAGCGCGAGGGTCGCCACGAGGATTCCTGCCGAGACGAGCATCAAGAGAAACGGGGACCCCGCGCGCAGCAGTCTATCGGCCAGCGCTGCGCCGCCGACAGCGCCGACCGAGCTTCCGATGCCGATGATCGGGAAGAGCCTCTTGCCCTGCTCCTCGCTGTAGATGTCGGCGGCGAAGCTCCAGAACTGAGCCACGGTGACGAGGTTGAAGACGCCGACCCAGAGGAAGAACGGGACGCCGAGCGGTACGCCTCGCGCCCCAAGCGCCGCGAAGAGAACCAGGTTCGCGGCGAAGAAGACTGTGACGTACGCGATGAGCACGAAGCGACCGACTCGCGCAGCGATCCAGCCGTAGAGGTTCGTGACGAAGACCAGCAGGATCGCCTGGCCGACCGCGGAGTAGCTCTTCACCTCGGCGCCGCCGCCGAGCAGGATGAGCGGCTCGCGCGCGACCTTGAGCAGGTAGTAGGCGGTGAGGAGCAGGAAGAGGTTGACGGTGAGGAGCAGGGCCGTCGTCGCCTCTCCGGGCTGAACGTCGCCGAACAGGCCCAGGGCGAACTCGAGCGGATGTTCCCGGAAGCGCGGCTTGGCGACGGATGTCGTGACGGCGCCGCTCACGGAAGGGCTCTCATCGTGAGAGGGCGGGTCATTATCGTTGGATGCCGTCAGAATAGGCCCGTGACGCCCAGTCCGGCGCCATGCTCGACGACAATCGGGAAGGGAGCCACCATTGGTCCCGGGGCCGTCGACGAGCCGGAATGAGGGCGGAGATGCATTACGACCGGCACCCCCCAACCGAAAGCGAAACCTAGCGCGCTCCCGGCGATCACGTCCGTCGCCCAGTGGTTGTCGGTGACGATTCGCAGGACGCCGACGCCTACGTCAGCGGTGAGGGCTGCTGCGCAGGCGATCGCATCCCACGGTGCACCGTACAGATGCAGGGCCATGTGCTGCGTGCAAACCAGGACCGCACCCGTCGTCGCGAGCGCCATGTGCCCGCCCGGAAAGGAGCGGGTGGACTCGGTGCTGTCACCAAGACATTGACTCGTGCTCCCCCCCGCGCCGAGACAGTCGCTGACGGACGGCCGGGCGCGCCCGACCGCGTCGCGAAGGGCCAGATCGGCGGCGCCGGCGAGCGAGAGCGCCGTGGAGTCCTGCCAGAAGAGGTCACGCGCCACGTCGGGTCCGTATCGCGCCCAGGCGTACGGGACGTCAACGACCAGCGAGTAGCCCATGTTGACGTCGAGTAGCCCCCAGCTGACGCTCGCCGCCGTGTGTCGCACCTCGACGGTCGAACCACGCAGCACGTCGCGCACCGCCTGGTCGAAGAGGATCGGACCAGTCCAGTGCAGGGGTGGCTGCTTGGGCTGGAGGAGGGCCAGCTCGAGAGCCAGTGACCCGAGTCCAACGCCCGTCAGCGCGTAATCGGCGAGCCCCGCGTGGGTCCATTCCAGGTCCCAGCGCAGCGGCTTCGCGGCCGGCGGGTCGTCGGCGCGCGCGGTCGCGGCAACGGTAAGCAGGGCCCCCGTGAGCGCGCAGAGCGACAGCAAGGGGGGAAGCATCTGGCCGGGAGCTGCAACGTCGGGACCACTCGGAGCCGCCCATCGCGCGAGCCCTCAGCAGCCGTGCGATGCGCACCGCAGCTCTTGCACGCTGGCGCAGCATCCGCGCATCCGCCGAACGCTTCCTCGCGGCACGACCCCTGCACCACACATGCGACGGCATGAGCGCCATCCGTTTGCACCCTCGTCTTTGCTGCGTGGCTCTCCTCTTCGCCTTGCTTTGCTCCCCGAGAACGGCGCGCGCGGACGAACCTGCCACCGACGCCTCGCCGATCCCACTCCACTGGGACCCGGCGTGGACGCACTCGAACCCCTGGGACTACTCGCTCTCGGGCGCCGGGGCGACCGCGCTCGTTCTCGAGACGGTCCTCCTCCAATCGAAGCAGGCCCCTGCGCGCTTCTCCGGCCCGATCCTCTTCGACTCCGCCGCTCGCAGCTTCTTTCGCGCCAGGTCCCCTGAGGACCGCCTGACCGCCGCGGATTGGAGCTGGCTCTTCTGGTCGCTCGACGTCACCTACCCGCTCGTCACCGACGTCCCTTACGCGTGGGCGCGCTACGGTCCCGGCGTCGCCAGCGATTTGTTCTGGCAGGACGCCACCGCGCTCACGCTGGCGAGCTCGATCGACATGGCGCTCCGCGACACCGTTGGCCGCGTCCGGCCCCAGGACAGCGACTGCCTCGCCGCGGGAGGGGGCTCGGCGTGCCTCAACCCGGAGTCGGTGCGGTCGTTCCCGAGCGGACACTTCGTCGAGACGACGACCGGCGCGTCGCTGATCTGTACGCAGCACCTGTACATGCGCCTGTACGGATCGCCGCTGGACGGGGTCACGTGCGCGACGGCGATCTTCTTTGCGGCGACGGTGGGCGTGCTGCGAATGGTCGCCGACGATCACTGGGCGACCGACATCGTCGCGAGTGGTGCGATGGGGGCCCTCTTCGGGTGGGGCGTCCCTTACATCATGCATCTGCACGGACATGCGCCGCGGGCGACCGTTGGCAAGAGCATGATGGTCTTGCCGACACCGATCGTCGTGAGCCATGGCGCAGGGGTCGGGCTCACCGGGATCGTCTTCTGAGCGAACGGACTCAGAGGATCCCGACGAGGACGAGCCCCGTGCGCCCCCCCCCGGCGAGCGGTGCGAGGGACCACGTGGGCGATGGGGAGCCGTCTCGCCTCCCGTAGTGAAGGAGCATCGGGAGGCCGTATCCCCACGCGAACCCGAGCGCCCCTCCCGCGAGCACGTCGGTCGCGTAGTGACGATCTCCCATGATGCGGAGGACTCCGTCCGTCGTCGCGAGCGCCACGTCGCGCGCGCAGGCGAGGACATCGAGCAGGCGGCTGCCGTAGAGCGAGAGATGCGTATGCTGGGCGCACGAGAGCCCCGCGACGGTGAAGGCCTCGTTCACGTGTCCGCTGGGGAAGGACGCCGTCGGGCTCACGCGACAATCGGCATCGAAGTTGGGGTTGCGCTGGCAGTCCTCGTACGAGGGGCGCGCGCGCCCGACGGTGTCGTAGAGGCTGATCACCACCACGGAGCTCACCGCGAACGACTCGGCGTCCATCAGTCCGAGCTGCACGCCGACGTCCGTGTTCCCTCGAAGGAACGGCACGGCGATCGAGTCGATCCCCACGGTACCGACGACGAGCGCGACATCGACCATGGAGGCGGTCGTCCACGACGCGCGGAGCGCTTGAGGAGACCGGAGGCGAAGCGCGTTGCGGATGCCTTCGTCGAACGGGTTGGTCTGGGTCCAGTGGGGATAGGGCTGAGGGGGGGCGAGCCAGTACTCGGCGATGGCGGCGGGCCCGACTTCGCCGGTCAGTACGAACTCGACCGGACGGAATCGCGGCCACTCGTCGTTCCAGCGGAGCTTCGGCTTCGCCGCCGGAGCATCCGCGGGCGCGCTCGGCGAGGGGACGGGGGCGCTGGTGGGCGAGCCCGCGGAGACGCTCGGCGGCGGGTCCGCCGGGGAGCTCTGCGGCGAGTCTGCGGCACGCGAGCTCGAGCTCGCCGCGAGCAGCGCGAGCTGTACGGATAGAAAGGCGAGGAGACGACGCGGATCGCGCATTCGGCTTGATCAAGATGCCGGAGCCCGCCTCGATGTGACCGCCGCCCGCGGTCTCTTGCGTCACGCCCCCCCGAGTCGCAGGATCCGCATGAGCATGGTGAGCGCACGCGCCGCAGGGTTGGCTCTCTTCGTGACCGGCCTCGGGACGAGCGTGGGCAACGACGCCGTCAAAGCCGAGACGACGGATGCGGCGCTCTTCACGATCTCGAAGAGCGAGAACAAGAACGAGGTTCAGTACGTCATTCGCATTGACGAGCACTGCGCACCTGGGCCCGGCGCGCCTATCTCGGCGTTCTGGCGCATGCTCGAGCGGAGCCCGACGGCCACGGAACCACTGCTCGAGCGCGAGCAGCGCGCCTATGGCCTCGCGAGCCAGTCGGTCTCGGAGCGAACCGCGGCAGGGGGGAAGGCGCTCTTGACGCTCATGGCCGTCCCGACCCGCCCCGTCGCGGTGGACACGTTTCGAGATTCGAACGGCACGTGCCAGGCGCGCTCGACGGCGACGATCAGCGGCGAGAGCGCGCGTCTATTCAACGTGTACGTCAAGCTCAAATGGCCCGTCGGCGTCTCGTATCTACTTCTTCAGGGGTGGTCCCTGGATGGCACGCGCATCGTCACAGAGAAAATCGAACAGTGACCGTCCGTCACAAGGGCGACACCGACTTGCGCCGTCACGCAAGTCCTGCGGGGTGGGTGGGCTACGCCGCGTCCGCGAGGTGCCCGAGGAGACCGCGTAGCTTCAGCCGCGCGCGATGCGCACGCTGGCGGACCGTCTCCGGCTGGACGCCGAGGATCTCGCCCGCCTCCTCGGAGGACAGCCCCTCGAGATCGCGCAAGACCAACGCCGCGCGCTGCGCTCCGTCGAGCGTATCGAGGGCGTCCCGCACCAGCTGCGTGACCCGCTTCTGCTCGAGCAGATGCTCGGCGCCGATGGACCAGTCTCCGTCCGCGCCGCGGAGCGGCTCGTCGAGCGACTGCGTCGGGCGACGCGCAGCGGCACGCTTTCGCATGAGGGCCTCGTTCACCACGATGCGGTAGAGCCACGTCCCGAAGCGCGAATCGCCGTGGAACGTCCCCATCGCCCGGTGCGCGCGGAGAAACGCCTCCTGAACGATCTCTTCGGCGTCGCTCCTGTTTCCGGTCATGCGCCAGGCGAGTCGATACGCCCGAGCCTGGTATCTGACAACGAGCGCGTCGAACGCCCCGCGCACGCCGAGGCGCGCGCGCTCGCTGAGGACTCTGTCGGGGTCGGTGAGCTCGGTGGCGGGTTGCATCGGTGCTCACCGTGGATTGCAAAGCAAAGACCAACGGCTTGCCCCTCTGCGAAGCGCTCACGCGCGCATTCTCTGCGCGACTTCGCCGGGCTTCACTCGGGCGCGTCAGTCCCGCGGTTCTCGAATCGATGCGAGGAGTTGGCGCAGGCGGTCTTTCGCGTCTTCCGGCATCTCGACGTCGGTGGCTCGCCGCAGGAGGGCGAGGAGCTCGTCGTCCGACCGGAGCCGCTCGGCGCAAGAGGCGCACGAGGCGAGATGCGCCCTGAGCACGTCGACGCCCGGCCCCCGAAGAACACCTTCCGCGTAGTCGGCCATCATGTCGATGTACTGCTCGCAGCTCGCCGGGCTCACATGCCTTGTGATGACGCCCGCGCCGGGCCGTGACGGGTCGCTTTGCTTTACAGCTCCCCGACCAGGCGTTCGTGCTCCGTAGCGAGAGCTGCGAGCGTGGCCCGAGCCATCTCGAAGTTCTCTTCCATCACGTCGAGCCAGTCGTCGATCCGGAACGCGAGGGCGCGTACGGGCGTCACGGCGCGCGCCTCCCACTCCGAGCTCTTCTCTCCGAACGAAACCGTTCCGCACACGATCTGCCCCGGTCCCCCCCGCCACGACACGCGGGGATTCTCACGCGAGGCCTCGACCTCTCCGTCGATCAGCACGAAGACGCGATCCCGGGGAACGCCACGCTCGAGAAGGCGCTCTCCGGCTCCGAACGTGAGCTCCTCGGACACCGTCGCGAGATCGCTCAAGGGCTGAACCCCTGCGCCGCGAAGAGGCGGCGTCAGCATCAGGATGGCCAGGCGCTCGACGATATCGAGCCGCGCACCCGTTGCCGCCAGAACGGGAGGGGGCCCGCGGGAGGCGAGCTCCCGGCCGCTCGTCCAGAGCCGCTCTTCGAGCGCGGCGACGGACCGAACCAGTGCGAGCACCGACATACGCGCGAGCTCGAAGCTGTCTTCGAGGAGCTCGAGCCAGGCGTCCACTCGAATTTTCAGCAGCTCGAGCGGCACACGGGCATAGGCAGAATGCGCTCGGGGACGCTCGATGAGAGCGTCGAGCATTCCGAACGCGCCGGGCCCATCGATGACCTCCACCGCCGCCCCCTCGCGGACGAGCTCGATGCGCCCCTGCCGCACGAAGTAGAAGTGGTCCGGCGAATCGCCGACCGCGTAGATGCAGTCGTCGGCGCCGACCTCCTCCTCCTCGAGGATCGCCGCCAACCGATCCATCACCCATGGCTCGACGCCCCCGAGGCTCGCGCCGACGGCGGTCAGAAAGAGCTCGCGCGAGATGCGCCCACTTTGCGCGTCGCTCACGCGTCACCTCACCTTCGCCCGCGGAAACGGGATCACTTCGGCCAAGGGCCCGTCGTTTCGAGGAGCCTGGAGGCGCTTGCCGAGCGCCACGAGAAGCGGATCACGCGCATGAACGAGCGCTTCGAGCCCCTCGTCGCGCGTTCGCGGCAGGGGGGTGACCAGGGACCGCGCCCGCTCGACGCGGTCACCGAGCGCCAGATCATCCATCGCGAGACGGAAGAGCGCTCTCAGCCTCCGCTGGTCGCGGCGGCGCAAGAGGGCATCGAGCAGCTCGGCGGCGTTCGCGCGCGCGTACGGGTCCGTAGAGCGGCACGCGATGTACGCATGGTGCACCCCTTGGCGGGGATGCGCGATCTGCAGGAGCAGAAACGCGCGCTCGAGCGCGTGCGCCGCCTTCTCGGTCAGGAGCTCCAGCAAAAGCGCCCTCGTGGCACCGGGAGGCTCGGCAGGAAAGTCGAGCGCGTACCGCAACGCCAGGCGACCGAAGTGGTCCTCCAAGTCCGCGCTGCAGAGGCGCTCCGCTCGTTGACGGTCCACAAAGATGCGGTGCCCCGTCACGAGCACGCGGAGCGCACCGATCGCCTTGTAGCGAATCAGCCCGTCCTGTTCGGTCTCGATCTCTTCGAGCAGGTACTCCGCCGCTCTTCTCGTGGCGAACCGGGCCAGGGTCTTGGGCATGTGGAGGCGCAGGCGGCGCTCGCTGGTCCTGTCGCGCAACGTCCGGCGCACCTCGTCGAGCGCGGGGTCGCCGAGCGCGACGAGCGCGGCGCGTACGGTTTCGCGCCCCTCGCGCGCCGAGAGGAACGAGACGAGCTCGGGGATCAGGAGTCGATCCTGCTGGCGCGCGACCGCCAGCGCGAGAAGCTCCGTCTTCTCGCGCGACCGCGGCGGTTGGTGCTCGCCCGCGATCTGGCGGAGCAGCGGGAGGAGGCGCGGCGTCGGAGGCGCGTCGACGATGGCCGCGAGGAGGCCGAACCGGGCGGAGGCTCCCGGCTCACCACCTTGATGGATCAGCGAGGCGACGGATTGATGCTGGGCAATCTCCGTCGACGCGTCCCGGAGAGCCATCCGCACCGCCCCGTATCCGCGCGCCCGCCAGCCGACGTCGTCCGCGAGCGACGCGGCATCGAGCTGCTCGTGCCGCGCCAGGGCGCGCGCGGCTGCCACGCGCACCGCTTCGCGGGGATCGTGGAGGAGCGGCCGGGCGAGCGCGAACCAATCGGAGCGAGGCGACTCACCGAAGATCTCGAGGGCCTGCACGAGGACCCTCTCATCATGGTGCAAGAGCACGAGCGCGGGGACGAACCCGGCTCGCCCCCGCCGCACGAGCGCCGTCATCGCCCCCTTCACTTCGAACGGGTCTTCGCTGGCCAAATGCTGCACGAGGAGCTGCGCGGTCTCGAGATCGATCGGCTGCGGGCTCTCGGCGACGTCGAGCGACCCGCTCGTGAGCGCGCTGCGGAGGAGACTGAGGTACGGCCGGCGCATCGTCACGACCGTCGCCAGCCACGCGATCGCCAGCGCAGCCACGAAGAACGCGAGCGGCCGCGGGCCGACCAATGCCGTCCCGCCGAGGGCGAGCAACGCTGCGCCGGTCACGGTCTGCGACGCGCGGGCGAGCGCCCCGTCGATGAGCGGCTTGGCGCGCTGCCTCGCCGTCGGTGGCACGGGAAGGTAGACGAGCTCGCCCGTCACCCGGTGAATCGAGTACCGAAGGCTCCCGTCGATACCCTTCACGAACAGCACGCTCGGGAGAGATCCCCCTCCCAGGAGCGCAACGACCGCGCCGACGACGAGGAGCAAGGGGGTGAAGACGAGCGCCGGGATCATGCCGAGGCGGCGAACCACCGCGCCCGTCAACAGCAGCTGGACCACCAGAGACACGCAGTTGAGCCCGAAATAGTAGTGGGCGATGAACGGCGCGACCCGGGCGCTCGGCATGGTCCTCGCGACGGTCGATTTGAACAGATAGTCGAGCGCGAGAAACGTCGCGGTCGACAGGAACACGACGACCGCCACGCGAATCAGAAAAGGCTGCTCGCGAAACGCCTTCAGCGAAGCCGTGAGCGGGACGTGGCGACGCGGCCCGGGCTCCGCAGCGCGCTCGGTGACGTGGGCGAGGCTGAGGGCCGCGATGGCCGCGACGAAGACGAACGAGGAGACGAGTAGCAGGCTCTTGACCGGGAGAAAGACGAGCGCCGCGCTCGCCACCGCGGGTCCGAGAACTCCGCCGACGATCCCTCCGGCCGAAATGAGGCCGAAGAGCCGGCGCCCCTGGGCCACCGTGAGCACGGTGCCCACGAGCGTCCAAAACTGAGGGACGACGATCGATCCGAGGAGCCCGCTCAGCACGTACGTCGCCATCGCGGCAGCGGGGCTCAGAGGGACGAGGAATAGGAGCAGCGGCCCCGCGACGGCCACCGCGAGGGTCGCTGCGAGGGCACGACGCTGCCCGAAGCGCTCCCCGAGCCGCGCCGCGAGCGCAGCCGCGGGGACCGCGCACACGGCGATGACCATGTAGACGAAGCCGAGCGCCCTCGGCCCCGGTCCTGTCAGGAGTAGAGCGTCACGAGCCGTCTCGAGGATCGTGTGCGCTCCGATGACGAGGAGGAGCAGGACGGCGAACCCGGCGACGCTCCCGCGCGCCTCTCCCGCCCGGACGTCGAAGAGTCGTCTCAATCCCACGGAAGAAGGATGCTCGCATCTCGCGTGCCGAACGCGAAACTACGTTTCGTGCGCGCGGTTTGCGCCGCGCGCGCGAGCAATCCCCTTCCGTGCACCTCGACGCAAGGCGTGCGCCTTACGGATTCGGCGCACCGCTTTCCTCCGGGGCGTCGGAGCTCTTCGACGCCGCTTGGGCCTTGGCGCGCACTCGCCTTCCGCGCGCGAGCCCACCCGCGCGGCCGATGGCGGCCATGTGCTCGCGATCGCGACTCACGCTCGAGCCCCCCTTGCGACCAGCCTCGCGCGCTTCGTTTGCGTCGAAGTGGTGGGCTTTGCCCTGCGCGTGCGCCGCGCGTCCGCCTTTGCTGGCGATTTCGCGTCGCTTCTCGAGGTTCATCACCGCAAAGCCTCGCCTCGACTTCGGCGCTGCTTCTTTGGTCTCGGTCTCGGTTTCCGTCGTTGTTTCCTTGGTAGACGCCGACGCGCTCGCCGGCTCCAGAAATTCGCTGTTCATCGTCCACAACCTTTCCGCGGGAACCCCCACGCTCAGCGGCCAACCTAAGTCGCCTGCGGCGTTTGCCAACCGCGCGCCGGGGAGAGTCGTGCTCGAGGCCGCCAGCGCGGCAGAGCACGGACAGCGGTCACGGACGCGGAAGAGAGGCATCTCAAGCCTCATGAGAGCGTCTCGTCTGGCCTTCGGGTGCACCCTGTTGGGCGCGGTCGTCCCATGCGGTCTCGCGCAAGCCGATCCGGAGCCGATCGCGACCCCGACCGCGAGCGCGACCCCGACCCCGACCCCGACCCCGACCCCGACCCCGACCCCGACCCCGACCCCGACCTCGACCTCCCCCACGACCACCGTTGCGGTCCCCTCGCTCGCGGCCGGTCAGCAC
>JBKQKP010000238.1:0-7344 GCA_052147435.1 Polyangiaceae bacterium
GCGGGTTCGACGGGCTCGGGGGGGCGTGGGTGACCGTGTCACCGACCTTCGTGTCGTGGACGCTCTTGATATTCGCCGCGATGAACGCGACCTCTCCGGGTCCGACCTCTTCGAGCGCGACGGGGAAGGGCTGGAAGCTTCCGACCTCGGTGACCTCGAAGTCGTTCTTCGTGGCCATGAAGCGGATCTTGTCCCCCTTCTTCAACATGCCGTCGAAGACGCGGATCATGATCATCGCGCCGCGGTAGCTGTCGTACCAGCTGTCGAAGATCAGGGCGCGGAGCGGCGCGTCCGGCTTCCCCCTCGGCGGGGGGACCCGCTTCACGACCTGCGCGAGGAGGTCTGCCACGCCGACGCCGGTCTTCCCGCTCCCCGAGACCGCCTCGGAGCAGTCGATTCCGACCACCTGCTCGATCTGCTCTTTGGTGCGGTCGACGTCGGACGACGGCAGGTCGACCTTGTTGAGGAACGGGATGATCTCGAGCCCCTGGTCGATCGCGAGGTAGACGTTCGCGAGCGTCTGCGCCTCGACGCCCTGTGTCGAGTCGACCACCAGGATCGCCCCTTCGCACGCAGACAGCGATCGAGAGACCTCGTAGTTGAAGTCGACGTGCCCCGGCGTGTCGATCAGGTTGAGCTCGTAGAGGTCACCCGCGGCGTCGGTGTACTTGAGGCGGACGTTCTGCGCTTTGATCGTGATCCCGCGCTCACGCTCGATGTCCATCTTGTCGAGAAACTGCTCTTTGGCCTCGCGTGCCGTGAGCGCGCCGGTGAGCTCGAGGATTCGATCCGCGAGCGTGCTCTTGCCGTGGTCGATATGGGCGATGATCGAGAAGTTACGGATGCGATCTTGCGGCGTAGTCATGGCGGAAGGAGAAAGAGGAGAGGAGCAGCGGGCGGGCGTAGGCAGCTAGCAGAGCGGGACGTGACGGACGAGAGAGGAGTGGCGTCGCGGGCTCAGCGGCCCGGCGGTAGAGTGTAGGGTGGGGGTGGGTGGCTTACTTCTTGGACGCGGCGTGCGCGGCGTGTCCGCCGTGCGGGGAGGGCGCGGGGGTGGCGACGGGGCCCCCCTCGGCGTCATCGGCGTCGCCCGCGTCGTAGTGCGTTGGTGCGCGGCCGTTCGCTTCCGCGGGCCGAGGCCTCTGCCGGGCGCCCGCTTCTGCCCCGTCGAGGGGGAGCTGCCCGGGGAGGAGGTGACCGTAGTGACGGAGCACGAGGTCGATCCCTTCGCGGATGTACACCGCGACGGGGACCTTGGTTCGCTCGTGCAAGAGCTTCAGCTTGTCGCTTTGCTCCGGCGTCACGTAGATGGTCGTCGAGATCTTCTTCCGAGACATCGCCGCGCCGTCCTAAGGCCCGCGAGAGCCTTGGAGAAAGAAGGGGGGACTGCAGTTGAGGGCAAAACGAGCAAACGAGACCGGGCCGGTCCCCTTAGCCGAGGGGCGCTACCACCGCCAGGTCCACACGCGGGCGCGGCCCGGATGACGCGAAGGAAAGACGAACGACCTACCTAAGTGAATATACACTACATGAACATACGTTCGTTCGCAAGCGGCCCTCTCACCTCCTCATGACGCGCGTGGGTTCGCAGCTTGCTCTCTCGGAGCGCCCCCCGCTATCGTTCCCCCCGGTCCTCCTTCCTCGAGCGAGAGCAGTCGGTAGCTACGAACGGGTGGGGGGAAGCACCCAGCTTGTATGCCAGTCCGACCCCAGGCGATTCGAAGGCACGCGCTACGGCCTAGCCGTGGCGTAGCCCACACCAGGAAAACGCACTGCCCATGATGGCTCGCGCTAATGACGGCACGCCCGCGACGAGGTCGCGGCGTCGTCCAACCACAAGCACAAGAAGCACAAGAATCTGGCTCGCGGTCGGAGTAATCGGGGTGGGGACTAGCGCTGCGTCGCTCGTCGCGCTCGCCTCGGGTTGCGGCGGGAGCGAGAAAGCTTCGGGCGTTGCGCAATCGACGCTGCCGGAGGGGGTCCACATCGAGACCCTCGACCACGAAGCGTGCAGCGAGACCGGCCACCGCGTCGAGTCGCTCGACTCGAACAACGATGGCAAGCCCGACATCAAGCGGGTCTACGACCTGAAGACGGGCAAAGAGATCTGCCGCATCACGGACCTCGATCACGACGGCAAGCCCGACATGTACGAGTACTACGACGCGAACGGCGCTCTGCGGCGACGCGAGGCCGGGTACGACCAGAGCGGCGTGGTCGACGCCGTCGAGTTCTACGAGAACGGCAAGCTCGCGAAGCGAGAGCTCGACACGACGGGCCAGCATCGCGTCGATACCTGGGACTATTTCGACACGTCCACCGGCAAGATCACCCGCCGCGAGCGCGACTCCACGAACGACGGGCGGGTCGACCAGTGGTGGACCTACGACGGCGACAAGGTCACGATCGCGATGGATCGGAACGGCGACGGGAAGCCCGATCCCGCCGACACCGTGACGATCGGCGGCAGCGACGAGACTCCCGCGGCGAAGGCCGCCCCCGTGGCCGACGCGGCGCCTCCTCCGCCCGCCCGCTACGTGCCTGCCGGAATGGACGCGGGTGACCTCCCCCCGGTGGCGCCGGCGCCGGCGGCAGCTCCTGCCGACGCGGGGGCTGAGCCCGCGAAGGCATCGACGAAGAAGAAGGGGAAGAAATGAAGACCTCGAGCGTCATATTGGGCGCGGTCGTGATCGCGGCCACGTGCGGCGCCGTCATCGCGTGCGGGGGGGGGACGTCGACTCCGCCGCCCGCGAAGACCGCGGCAGGCGGGTCGAAGGAACAGACCAAGTGGCCGGCCGACGACAAGTCGCTGTGCGACTGGAAGAACCACCCCGAGGTCGAAGTGAGCGAGACGGCCGGGCCGGGCGCGCTCAAGCCGAATGTTCGGCGCGTCTACAAGGACATCGGCGAGGGGGAGAACCGGCACAAGGTCCTCATCTGCCGCGAGATCGACACGAACCTCGATGGGCTGAAGGACGTCGTTCGCCTCTTCAACGCCAAGGGGGAGGCTACGAAAGAGAACGCCGACTCGAACTTCGACGGCAGACTCGACATCTGGGCGACCTACGTGAACGGGCGCCTCGCCGAAGAGGACATCGACACGAACTTCGACGGCGCGGTCGACGTCTGGAAGTACTACGTCGACGGGAAGCTCTCGCGCATCAAGCGCGATCGAAACTTCGACGGCAAGCCGGACGTCTGGGAGATCTACACGAGCGGCCCCGGAGGAACGCACCTCGAGCGCATGGGGCTCGACGATTCGTTCGACGGGCACGTTGACCGCTGGGACCGCGACGAGTCGGTTCGGGACGATCAACAGGCCGCTGCTGCTGCTGCAAGCGATGCGGGGTCCGCGGCCAGCGCGGCTGCGGCCGACGCAGGGACGAAGTAGCGGCTCGGGCGCCCGCGCCTCGATGGCCACCGAGAGACTTCAGAAGATCCTCGCGCGGGGTGGATTCGCGTCGCGCCGTGCGGCCGAGAAGATCATCTCGGAGGGGCGCGTCCGCGTGAACGGGCACGTCGTGACCGAGCTCGGGTCGAAGGCCGACCCCTACAAGGACAAGGTGGAGGTGAACGGCGTCCGGGTCGTCCCCGAGCGCGCCGTCTACGTCGTCCTTCACAAGCCGCGCGGCGTGGTGACGACGATGAGCGACCCGGAAGGGCGCCCGAGCGTCCGCGAGATCCTCGAGCCCATCGGGAGCCGCGTCTATCCGGTGGGACGGCTCGACTTCGCGACGAGCGGCGTCCTCCTCGCCACCAACGACGGCGATTTCGCCGAGGGGATGATGCACCCCAAGAAGGCCGTCCCGAAGACGTATGTGGTGAAGGTCGCGGGGGTCATGCAGACGAAGGACCTCGATCGCTGGCGCGAAGGGATCCGCCTCGAGGACGGAGTGACGCTCCCGGCGAAGGTGAGCTTCCTGCGTCACGAGGGGGACAAGACCTGGTTCGAGCTGACGATTCGCGAGGGGCGCAACCAGCAGATCCGGCGGATGGGTGAGGCTGCAGGCTTCCCGGTCATGCGGTTGGCGCGCCTCTCGTTCGCGGGAGTCACCGCCGAAGGGCTGAGGCCGGGCGAGTGGCGCTACCTCGCCCCCGACGAGCTCGTGGACCTCAAGAAAGAGTACGGCGTGCCCAAGCGGATCGTGGACGCCGAGATGCGACCCACAGCGCGCACGCGCCTGCGGAAGCCCGTTGTCGGCGCTGGCGGCGCGGGGAAGACCGACCAACCTCGCTACGGCGGCGGCTCGCCCGGACGGCGCGGCTACGACGTCACCCAGGACTGGGGGGGTGGAGCGGGGCGCGGACGAAGCGATCGCGGTGGGTCCGACCGCGCGGAGCCGGAGCGCGGGGGGGGAGCTCGTCGCGGGGCGACGTCGAGCGGCGGCTCGCGCAGCGAGATGCCTCGTGGCGAGGTCGGTGGGCGCGGCGGTCATTCGCGCACGACCGGGAGCGGCGGCGGGATCGGCGCAGGCGGGGGCGACTACCGGGTCAAGGGGCGGAGCGGTCGGTCGAGGTCACGGTAGGTAGGGGGTCGCGTCGTACTCGGACTTCGCGCCCGCTCTCGGGCGCCCACCGAGGGGATCGTCGATCTGCGCGGGGAGCGACCAGTCGTTCTCGAAGAAGCCTGCCGCGCGCAGCATTCCCGGGCCGAGGAGGATCTGGCCGCGCGATGGAGCGACCTGCTCGTCCCAGACGACGAAGTCGGGGATGAGATCGGGAAGGGAGAGCGACCGCCAGGTTCCGAGCGCATCGACCCCCTCGACGACGACCAGATACCGATCGGGGCGGCGCGGGTTCGGCCGCACGAACGCCGCCCCTGCTTGCGCTCCGGTGATCCGCTTCTCGCCCAGGACGACAGTGTCGCCGCTGATCCTGATCGGAAGCTCCCCCTCGAGCGCGCGGACGACGCGGTTCGACTTCGCGTTCCCCACGAGGAACAGCGCGTGGTCGTTCGCGAGCGCCTCGCCGCGCGCGAAGAATTCCGCGTCGCTGATGACCGGGTACTTCACGGTCGTCCCCCAGCGGATCTGCGCCCAGGCACGCGCGACCTCCTCGTTGGCGCGAGCCTGCGCGGGATCGTCCGCGCCGTAGACGAAGAGGAGCGGCGCATGGAAAGCGTCGTGGAACGGGCCGGTGACCTCGCCGTGCTTGTAGATCCCGTCGTGCACCGGCGCCCCCTTCGCCCAGGTTCCCCCGTCGCGGTGCAGAGCGACCGGCTCGGCTGCGGTGAAGCTCACCCGCGCGCCGTCGATGACGACGTCGAGGGGGGCGGTGGCATCGACGAGCACCGGATCCCGATCGAGCCGCAGGGCCCGCACCCCCTTCGTCGCGAGGGTCACGCTCGTCTTCGACGTCACGTCCCCCTCGACCTCCCCCCACACGTCCGGCGCCGTGAGCTCGTCCACGTGGACCCAGTTGGCGTCTCCGTCTCGGAGCCGCACGGTGCGGAAGCGTACGTGCCGCGGGTGCGCGACGCGGCCGTGGGAAAGGAGCCACTTGGCCCCTTTGAGATCCTCGTACGTAGTCTGCCAGACGTTGTGCCCGAGGTTCGGGTGATCGTGCTTCACCGAGTACCCGAGCTGCTCGTAGCGATCGATGAGGACGCCGCTGTTCGCCTCGGGGAGATCTTGCGTCCCGTGGACGATCCAAAGCGGAACGTTCTTCCCGTTGATGGCCCACTCGACGTTCGAGCGCTCCTCGGCGAGGAGGCGCTCCCAAGGGCGCATCGGCCGCCCCATGACGTCGCGCCGAACGAAGTAGCTGTGGTAGCCGCAGAGGGGGGCGGCGGCGGCGAAGAGGTCGGGGTGACGGAACGCGATGGCCGCTGTGCCGATACCCCCCATCGAGGGGCCGGTGATCGTGATGTGGTCGGGGTCGATCGGGTAAGCGCTGCGAGCCCAGTCGAGGACGCGCAGTACGTCGTCCTCGCCGAGGTCGCGGTACATCGTGTTGCCATGGCCCCCGGGGGTGATGACGAACGCGTCGAGGGGGGGGAGCGGTTGGGGTGCGTCCGGCGCGTCCGGTTTCGGCGAGGGGTTTTCGATCGTCCAGTGGCGGTCTTCCCAGTCCTGCTCCTTTCCTTTGACGTCGCCGCCGAAGAACCAGCGGAGCATCGCCATGGGGCGTCCGTTCATTCCGTGGAGCGCGACGATGAGGGGCCAGCGTTTCTTCGAGCCGGCTCGGTAGCTGGGGGGGACGTAGAGCCCGAACTCGTGAAGGTCGTCGTCGACCGGGGAGCGATAGGCGCGGCGGATCGGGCCGGTGCGATGCTCGTAGGGATCGGCTCCGTGATCGAGCGCGGTGGCGGCGTCGTCGAGCTCGCGCGCCTCGAGCTTCTGCGCGTCGAAGTCGGCGTCGCCGTGATCGACGAGGCGTGCGAGGCGGTCGCGGAGATAGTGGAGGGTGTCGATCGTCCCTTCGCGGAGCCAGGCGGGGGGAGGGGAGGCGGTGGCGCTTCCGGCGCGGCTGAACGCCTTGAGCGCGAGGTCGGCGTGGGCGATCGCTTCGCGTGTCGCGCGGCGGGCGAAGAAGGGGAGCTTCAGGACCCGGCCCGCGACGTTCACTTCGTAGACGTAGTCGCCGTCCTCCAGTTTGGTCGCGTCGTCGCCGACGATCGGAGGGAGCGCGATGACGAGCTCCCCCGCGCCGGCAGCGTCGAGCGGCACTTGCCCGGCGTCCACGTCGAGGACCCGAGGGTCCTCTGGTTTCTGACCTGCGCGCGCGAGGGTGGCGTGGACGCTCAGTGGGACGTCGCGCGGCGCCCCTTCGAGGAACTTCACGGTCAGTTTCGGTCGGTATCCGTCGCCGTCGATCCCCCGATCAAGCGACACCCAGGAGGCCTTCGTCGCGAGGTCGCGGGCGTCGGCGCCGGTCGTCCCCGGCAAGGCGAGCCACGCTCCGGCGGGGGCGCGGAGGGTTTCGTCAACGATTCGTACGCCGAATCGCCATCCGCCGTCGCGCTGGTGAAGCTTCGCGAGGACGGGATGGTCGCCGGCGGCGAGATCGATCGCGACCATGTCGTCGTCGTCGCGCTCGGGGCGCGACTCGTCGCGGAGGAGGACGGTACGGCCGTCGATCGAGACGCGCGCTCCGTCGTCGGCGCCGACGAGGAGGTAGTAGCGGCCCGGGCGCGCGACGTGGAGGGTGCCGGCCGCGTAGGCGATGACGTCGGGCTCGGAGGCGTGGAGGAGCGCAAGGACATCGATCGCGCCTTCGTTGCTGGTGGCGATTGTCCAGACCGGAGGGGGCTTCGAGCGAGGGGAGGAGGGGGCCCCTGCGGGGGTCGGGGCCGTGCCGTCGAGCAGTTTTCCTAGGCTCGGGACGATGTGGGCCTCATCGATC
>JBKQKP010000239.1:0-12985 GCA_052147435.1 Polyangiaceae bacterium
CCCCGCCGGGCGGGGGGCCGGGGGGGTGGGGTTGACGCGGGGGGAGCCGGCAGACGACGTTGGCGAGGTGGCGAGGTCGAGGGTCGCGATGCCCTACCCCCCGTGATGCATCAGCGCCGCCACCACATTCACAACCAGCGCGATCGCCACCGCCGCCATCCCCATCGTCACCACGATCGGATGCCGGTCGACGAACCGACCCCACTCCCCGTTCACCCGCTTCACGAACGTGATGTGGCACTGGACCGGAATCTTCCCTTCGGCTCGGTCTTCGAGCCGGTCGAGCATCTCGGTCGCCGACTGGTAGCGATCCTTGGGGTCCTTCGCGAGCCCCTTCTTGAGCACCCACGACAGATCCATCCCCACTGACGGCTGGTGCGGGCTCTTCATGAACCCCGCGAGCGGCGTCTGCTCGGTCGTGATCGCGTGGATCATCTCGGCAAGCGTGTTCTTCTCCGCGAGCGGATGGGTGAGCGTGAGAAATTCGTAGAGAAGGACGTTGAGCGAATAGAGATCTGACCGCTCGTCGACCGCCTCGCCGCGCGCTTGCTCCGGTGACATGTACGCGGGGGTGCCGATGAGCTGCCCCGCCATCGTCTCGAAGAGAGCGCCGCGCTTGGCGCCTGCGTGCTGCGGGGTGGCCCCGCCGTCGAGCGTGGGGGTGCCGCTGCCGTTCGCCTTCAGCTGCTTCGCGATCCCCCAGTCCATCAAGACGACCTCGCCGTACGCCCCCACCATGACGTTCGCCGGCTTGATGTCGCGGTGAACGATCCCCTTTTTGTGCGCGAAGGCGAGCGCGTCGAGGAGCCCGGTGATGATCTGGATGCGCCTCTCGAAGCCGTAGTGCGAGTGGTAGAGCGGGTCGCCCGCGGCGAGCTTCTCGATGATCGACTCGAGCGTCTCGCCGTTCACGTACTTCATCACGAAGTAGTACTCCCCCTTCTCGTCGACCCCGACGTCGTGGATCGGGACGATGTTCGGGTGCTCGAGGCGGCCGATCGTCCGCACCTCCTCGACGAAGCGCGCGAGCGTGGCGGGAGAGGCGACGTCCGGGCGGAGCCGCTTCACGGCGACGTCGCGGTCGATGTCGTTGTCGCGCGCGCCGAGGACCTCTCCGAGCCCCCCCTCCCCCAGGCGCCCCGTATGCTCATACCGAGGCTTCCCCTGGGTCACGAGGCGCGGCGTGGTCCCCACCATCTCGAGGCGCGGCAAGACCGTAGACCGGACCAGGGTGGTCGACCCCGGGGGACGGGTATCGAGCGTCGCCGCGGCGGCCGAGCCGGCCGGCGTGGCCGTCGACGCGATCGTCGTATCGAGACCGATCGGAGAGTCCACGAGCGTTGCATCGGACACGGTCCACCTCCCCAGTCCTGGTTCCCCGCCTGGTTTCCCGCCTTGAATCTCGTCGAGCTCCATGAGCGTACCTCGCTTGCTTACCGTCTCGGAGCCGGTCCAAAGCGTTACAGCCTTTTCGCGCGCTCCCGTTGCCCACATCCCCCGCCTTCTACGGTCGCCTTTACGCTCGCGGCCCCAAGGACTACACACCTGTCAAACCATGCCCACCGAACCGGGCCATTCCGCCGAGCAAGCCATCATCGACGCCCGACGCGCCAAGGCCGAGGCGCTGCGGCAGCGTAAGGAGAACCCCTTCGCCAACGACGTGGCCAAGTGGGGCAACGGCGTCGATCGCGACGACATCGCCGACGTCCGCGTCGCCGCGGCAGAGGCGCTCCACGACGGCAAGTACTCCCCCGAAGAGGTCGCGAAGCTCGGCGCGGCGTGGGGGGAGGTTCATGTGTGCGGACGGGTGATGGCGCTTCGCTCGACGGGGGGCCTCTCGTTCATCCGACTGCGCGACCGCACCGGCGAGATCCAGCTCATGCTCGACCAATCGGTCATGCAGGGGCGGTACGAGCGCCTGAGCGACGTGGACGTGGGCGACATCATCGAGGCCCGCGGCGCGCTCGCGGCGTCCAAGCGCGGCGAGCTGTCGATCCTGCCGGTCGATCTCCGGCCGCTCACGAAGGCGTACCGCCCGCTCCCCGAGAAGTGGCACGGCCTCACCGACGACGAGACGCGCTACCGCCAGCGCTACGTCGATCTCATCGCGAACCCCGGCGTGGCCGACGTCTTCCGCGCGCGGAGCCACATCGTGCGCGCCCTCCGCGCGATCCTCGACGACAACGGCTTCCTCGAGGTCGAGACGCCGACGATGCACACGCTGATTGGCGGCGCGACGGCGCGCCCGTTCGTCACGCACCACAACGCGCTCGACATGAAACTCTTCATGCGTATCGCGCCGGAGCTGTACCTCAAGCGCCTCGTCGCGGGGGGGCTCGAGCGCGTCTACGAGATCGGGCGGTGTTACCGGAACGAGGGGATCAGCACGCGGCACAACCCCGAGTTCACGATGCTCGAGTTCTACCAGGCGTACGCGACGTACGACGACCTCATGAGCTTCACGGAGCTGCTCATCCGCGGCGTCGACATGGCGCTCGAGCGGGCGATGCCCGAGGCGCACGCGACCTGGAAGAAGGAGCGCCCTTTCACCCTCGACCGCCCCTTCGCGCGCGTCTCGATGAGCGACGCGGTCAAGCAGGCGGCGCTCGCGACGAAGATCCCCGCGTGGGCAGCCCCGGCCGCTGACACCGATCCGGTCACGGCCACGGCGCTCGTGAAGCTCCTGCGCGCCGAGTTCGGCGACAGCATCAAGGAGTGGTCGAAGTCGTCGCCGCGCGCCAAGGCGATCGACTGGAGCAACTTCCGGAAGGTGATGCAGAAGGTCGACTCCGACGGCGAGGCCCTCTTCGTCCTCTACGAGTACCTCGCGGAGCCTTTCCTCTCCGACGACTACCGCCACGGGAACCACTCGGTGCCGGTCTTCATCAAGGACTACCCGTTCGAGGTCTCCCCCCTCGCCCGCCGGAGCGACGCCCGCCCCGAGATCTGCGACCGCTTCGAGCTCTTCGTCCAGGGGCGCGAGCTGTGCAACGCCTTCAGCGAGCTGAACGATCCGGACGACCAGGCCTCTCGGTTTCAGGCGCAGGTCGAGAAGAAGGCGCGCGGCGTCGAAGAGACGATGGACTACGACGAGGACTACATCCGCGCCCTCGAGTACGGGATGCCCCCGGCGGCGGGCTTCGGGATGGGCATCGACCGGCTCGCGATGGCGCTGACGAACGCCGCTTCGATCCGCGACGTCATTCTCTTCCCGCTCCTCCGCCCCGAGACTCCATGAACGAGGTCGCTCCGAAGCGCAGGCGCATCCTCCCTTTCGCCGCATTGCTCGCGGGAGCGATCTTCGGCGCGCTCACCGCGTGGTCCGTAAAGCTCCCCGTGCTGCGCGGGTCGATGTGGTCGCTGAAGGACACGCTCGTGAAGGCCGGCGCGATCGTGAGCGGGGTGCTCTTCGTCCTCTTCGTCCTCGCGCTCCTCTTGCCGTGGCTGCTCGACAGGCTCGAGGGGCGGACGTTCTCGTCGTTCGTCGGCGCGCGGCACGTACGGTCGCCCAAGAGCGGCTTTCTCACGGTCATCAGCGTGCTGTCGATCTGCGGCGTGTCGCTCTCGTCGTGCGCGCTGTCGAGCGTCGTCAGCGTGATGGGTGGGTTCAGCGCAGACCTGAAGCGAAAGATCCTCGGCAACCACGCCCACATCACGATCGATCGTGAGAGCGCCGCGCCGTGGGACGGCTACGAGGACGTCCTCACGCGCGTGCGCCTCGTCCCCGGCGTGGTCGCGGCCACGCCGGTCGTCCAGAGCGAGGTGATGGTCTCCAGCCCATCGAACCTGGCGGGCGTGATCGTGCACGGGATCGATCCGGGGACGATCGGGAACGTGATCGAGCTGCCGCAGGACATCGAAGTGGGGAAGCTCGGCTACCTCGAGAACCCCGAGAAGCTGGTCCACCTCCCCCCCGACGAGGTGATCGGGATCGGGCCCGGCGGAGAGCAGTACCTGCACGGGGCCGAGATGGGCCCCGACGACGACATCGATCCGGACGTGAAGGCCGTCCTCGCGGCGCCGCCGCTGCGCCCCGGCATCATCGTCGGGCGCGAGCTGGCGAAGACGCTTCACGTGTACGTCGGCGACGAAGTCACGCTCGTGTCGCCGGTGGGCGATCTGGGGCCGATGGGGGTGATGCCGCGAACGAAGAAGTTCCGGATCGCGGCGATCTTCTTCACCGGGATGTACGAGTTCGACGCGAGCGACGTCTACGTCGATCTGCGCGAGGCGCAGACGTACTTCGCGACCGACGACAAGGTCTCGATGATCGACGTGAAGACCGAAGACGCGGAGCGCATCGAGCCGGTGACCAAGCGTGTCACCGAGGCCGTCCTGTCCACGCGCCCCGAGCTGCGCGTGCGCGACTGGCGCGAGCTCAACAAGACGCTCTTCAGCGCGCTGAAGCTCGAGCGGTTCGCGACGTTCATCATCCTGTCGATCGCGATCCTCGTCGCGAGCTTCTGCATCATCTGCACGCTTCTCCTAATGGTCAGCGAGAAGGGGAAAGAGATCGCGATCCTCAAGGCGCTCGGCGCGAGCGACAACGCGATCTTGCGGACGTTCATGACCGAGGGGATCGTGATCGGCGCGATCGGCACGGTGTTCGGCGTGGCCACGGGGCTCGGGCTGTGCACCGGGCTCTCGGTCTTCGGGCTCCGGCTCGATCCGGACGTCTATTACATCGACCGGCTCCCGATCGCCGTGAACGGCTGGGATTTCCTCACGGTCGCGGTCTCGGCGCTCTCGATCTGCACGCTCGCGACGCTGTACCCCGCGCACGCGGCGTCGACCCTGAGACCCGTTGAGGGGCTAAGGTACGAGTAGACATGCACCCCTCCCCGCTCGTCATCGCCCGCGACGTCCGCAAGTCGTTCCAGCACATGGGGCGGACCCTCGAAGTCTTGAAGGGGATCGACCTCCAGATCGACGAAGGGGAGGTCCTCGCGATCGTCGGTGCGTCGGGCGCGGGGAAGTCCACGTTCCTCCACTGCATGGGGACGCTCGACGTCCCGACGTCGGGCTCGATCCGCCTCGCCGGCGAGGAGCTGACGACGATGTCGAGCGCCCGCCTCGCCGACCTGCGAAATCGGACGATCGGCTTCGTGTTCCAGTTCCATCACCTCCTCCCCGAGTTCAACGCGCTCGAGAACGTGATGATGCCGGGGCTGATTCAGGGGCGCTCGAAGCGCGACATGGAGAAGCCGGCGGCGACGCTGCTCGAAGAAGTGGGGCTACAGGACCGTTCGCTCCACCGCCCCGGAGAGCTCTCGGGCGGAGAGCAGCAGCGCGTCGCGCTCGCGAGGGCGCTCGTCCTCGCGCCGAAACTGCTCCTCGCCGACGAGCCGACGGGGAACCTCGACTCGAAGACGAGCGAGCAGATGCACGACCTGTTTTTCACGATCAACAAGCAGCGGGGGACGACGATCGTCGTGGTCACGCACAACACGGCGCTCGCGGGGAGCATGCCGCGGGTCGTGTCGCTGAAGGACGGGCGGGTGGAGACGGACGAGCGGAGGGGGAGCGCGCCGAAGTGGGGGGGGAGCGTGGCGAGCGCGTAGGGCGCGACCCCCACCACTCCGATCTCCCCCTTCGCAACCCCACCAGCCCCGGGACCCCGCCCTTCGCGCAACCCCACCAGCCCCGGGACCCCCCCCTTCGCGCAACCCCCCCCCCCCGGCCCCGGGCGGGGGGGGTGGGGTTGCGAAGGGGGGAGACCGAGCAGGGGAGTTAGAGGCGATGGCGGGCCAGCTTCACGCTGATCCTTAGGCCTTCGGCCTCAGGATGACAGTTGGAGGAGCGTCGCCACCGTCCGCCAGTTCCGGACCGTGCTCGTCGTCCCGAGCTTCGAGTCGAAGTACGCGTTCGTGAGCTTCGTCTTCCCGAACCCGTTCGGGCAGTGCAGGTAAATCTCGCGCCCCCGCACGATGAACGAGTCGGGCGGAGAGCGCTTCGCGTCGAGCGCGTCGACCGCGTTCTTCTTCGGCGCCGACGCGAGGAAAGCGACGTGTAAGAAGTCGGTCTCGGCGCGGGGGAACGGGTTGCTCTCCAGGATATCCGCGAGCTCCTCGGCTGCGCGGATGACGACGGGGACCTGGTAGCCGAAGCGGCGATCGATCGCCTTCGCTATCACGTCGGGGAGCCGCTTCGCGAGCGCGGGAGCCGCCCGGAACACGACGTTGCCGCTCTGGATGTAGTAGCGGGCGCCGGTGCACCCGGCGTCGCCGAACATCGCGACGAGGTCCTTCATCGGCAGCATGTTCTTGCCGCCCACGTTGATGCCGCGCAGGAGCGCGACGTAGCTCACCACTTCACGATCACCTTGTCGGGCGTGATGAGCGCGTTGCACTTGTCGACGCTCACCTCGACCGGCACGTGCGCGAGCACCCCCGTCGCTTCCTTCGACTGCACCTCGACCTGCGGCACCACCTGCTCCGGCCGCAGCGCGCGCAGGATCTCCGGCGGGCACGTGAGCCGCACGTCGACCTCGGCCGGGTTCGTCCGCGCCTTCGCCGGACCGATGACCGCCACGGGGAGCTTCGTGAACGGTCGCTCGACGAGCTCGCGCCCGATCTCGATCGTCGCCTTCGCCTCCGACACGCCGTACCCGAGCCCCCCGTGCTTGTCGATCGCCAGCTCCCGCGTGTAGCTCCCCTCGCTTAGCCCCGTGACGTCGAACGCCTCGGCGCGCGCGTGCTGCAGCGTGATCACCTCGCTCTTCGGCCCCTTCACGCGCACCGTCCGCGGATCGGCCGTCGGCACCCCCTTCACGACGTACCCGTTCGCCGGGCTCCCGACGACGCTGACCTCCACCGGCACGTCGCGCACGATCTCGTCTTCCCACTGCAGATCGATCATCGGCGGATCGATCTCCTCGACGCGCACGCCGGGCGGCAGCGCGTGGACCATCTCCGGGTCGAGGTTCAGCTCTTTCTCGGTCCCCGCGTGCGCGTCCACTTGCAGCGTGCCCAGGTCGTCCGTGTGGATGTCGTCGAGCGCCGCGCGCGAGCCACGCAGCGTCAGCCTCACCTTCGTGGCGCTCTGGCTCACGAGGATCCGGTTCGCGCTGTCCGGCGGCACCCGCACCGTGACCCCCACGTCGATCACCCGCTGCGCGTCCTGCGCGTCGTGGACGAGCGAGTAGAGGACGAGCGCGAACGCGAACGACAACAGCTTGAGGTTCAGGTTCTCGGTGAAGAGCGCCTTCGCGCGCTCGGCGATCTCGAGGGCCATCTCATCCCTCCGGATCGCGCGTCGGAGGGGGATCGCCGGAGCCCTGCGCCGGCGTCGCTTTCGGCGTCTCGATCGGCGCCGCCTGCGGCATCGGCGCCGGCTGGATCGGGAGCGTCTTCAGCTGGAGCGGGGGCTCGACGTGAGGCTGATTCGGCGTGACGAGGAGCGACCCGGCCGCGCCGGTCGTCGGGACGTTGGATTCGCGCACCGTGGCGTCGGGCTGGGGGATCGTGATCCGGAAGGACCCCGTCTGCATCGTCCCCCCCTTGCGCCGCTCGCCCGCCTTCTTCTTCCGGTTGCGCTGGCCGAAGAGCCCCAGGAGCGCCTGTCGCAACGACGCGCCGTCGAGGTTCGAGACGATGTTCCCGTTGAAGCAGAAGCTGATCGTCCCCCGCTCCTCGGAGACGACGACGACGACGGCGTCGGTCTCCTCGGTGATCCCGAGCGCCGCCCGGTGGCGCGAGCCGAGCGACTTGTCGAGGACGCGCGTGTCGGGCATCGGGAAGAAGACCCCGGCCTTCGCGATCCGGAGGTTGCGGATGACGACGGCGCCGTCATGGAGCTTGTTCACGCTCTCCGGCACGAACATCCCGACGAGGAGCTCGCGCTGGACCTGCGCGTCGATCGTCGTCCCCTGCCCCACGACGAACTCGTCGAGGTTCGCGTCCTGCTCGAAGCAAATCAGAGCCCCCATGCGGTGACGCGCGAGCTCGGTGACCGCCGCGACCACCTCGTCGATGACGCGCGACTCTTGCTGCCGCGCGATCCCCCCGAAGAACGCGCGCGCGCCGACGCGCATGAGGCCGCGCCGGATGTCGTTCTGGAACACGACGACGACGATGAGAATGATCGACGACAGGAGCGTCGAGAGGAGGTTGTAGAGGGTGATGAACCCGGCCCACTTGGCGATGACGTAGACGAGGAAGATGACCCCGAGCCCCGTCCCCATCTGCATCGCGCGCGTCCCGCGCAGGACGAGCAGGGCCCGGTACACGGCCCACGTGACGAGCATGATGTCGAGGATGTCGATGACGATCTGCGAGAGCGGCCTCCGCGCGAAGAGGTGGAGGAGCCCTTCGAGCATCAGCCGATTCCCGCGAGCTTGCGCTCGGTGTCGAGAGCCTGGCGGGTGACGCGGACGTCGTGCACACGAACGATCTGCGCGCCGTTCCGGTACGCGAAGAGCGCGGCGGCGATCGACGCGCCGAGGCGCTCGGTCGGCTTGCTGCCGCGATCCGCGAGGAACGATTTGCGGCTCGCGCCCACGCAGACCGGAACCCCGACGAGCTCGACGATCCGCGACGTGGCCGAGAGAAGCGTCGTGCTGTGCCGCGCGTTCTTCGCGAAGCCGAGCCCCGGGTCCATGACGAGGGCTTCACGAGGGAGGCCGCACGCGGTCGCGCGCTCGGCGGCGGCGGCCCACTCGACCACCACGTCGTGGACGACGTCGCCGTAGGCGTCGTCGGGGTACGCGCTGAACCCCTTCAGCTTGCTCATCGGCTCGCGTGAATGCATGAGGATGAGCGCGGCGCCGTTCGCGGCGCACGCGCCCGCCAGAGCTTCGTCGCGCAGACACGAGACGTCGTTCACGGCGCACGCGCCGGCGTCGAGGCACGCCGTGGCCACCTCCGGGCTCGCTGTGTCGATCGATACACACGCTCCTGCTTCGACCGCGAAGCGAACTACCGCGAGGACACGCGAGAGCTGCTCGGCGGCGGGGACGATCTCGGCCCCCGGCCGGGTCGATTCGCCGCCGATATCGACGAAATCGGCCCCTTCCTCGAGGAGCTCGCGGACGCGCGCCTTCGCATCTTCGAGGGAAAAATAGCGGCCGCCGTCGCTGAACGAGTCGGGCGTCACGTTGCAGATCCCCATCAGGGCCGCGCCGTGGTCCGCGCGTGCCCCCTCGAGGACCTCGAGAAAACGCTCTCTTCGCCTACTCAGGACAGCCCCCTACCCAGGGTTAAGTTTCAGGAGACAGGCGCCGCCATGCAACCCGCGCACCCATGTCTTGCGTAGCAATCGCCGGGCCGTCCCGCAACCTTTCCCAGGTTGACCCTCTCCTCACGCGCAAGCTAGCGTCCTTCGATAACTCCACCCGGCGCGGGTGGCGGGTGATCGAGGCAAACCGCGTCCGATGTTACGCACGAGGGTCCGAGCGGGGGCGGTTGCCGGGCTCGTGATGAGCCTGGTCTTCGCGGCGCTCCTCACGCTGGTGCAGCGATCGGACGCCCTCATCAAGGAGTGGACGCCGAAGGCCGGCGAGCGGGCCCCGGTCACGCTGCGGGTCCCCTACTCGCCGATCATCGTCAAGACGTCGCGCACGGGGATCGCGTACGGCCACGCGCGGATCGTCGTCCCCCGCGGCACCCTCCTCGACGAGCAGAACGACACCCACCGCGTGGCGATCGCGTTCGAGACGGCCCGGCGCGAAGGGGCCCAGGCGAGGCTCGCGGCCGTCTTCGGCGTCTACTTCACCCTGTTCTACCTCGCCGCGACGTACCTCCGCCGCTTCGGCAACGCCCGCACGCGCTTGCTTCGCATGCAGCTCGGGCTCTTCGCGGCGATGACGCTGCTGGTGCTGGCGGCGAAGGCGCTCCTTCTTTTCACGGCGCTCCCGGAGCTCTGGATCCCGCTGGCGACGGTGCCGATGTGGGTCGCCCTCTCGTACGATCGGCGCACAGCGTTCGTCATCAACGTCCTCCTCGCGTTCATGGCGTCGTCGATTCTCCTGTTCGATCTCCCGCTCCTCACCGTGTTCATCACGCGCGGCCTCGCCTCGAGCATCTTCTTCCGGAACAAGAAGCACCCCTGGCAGATGGTCCCGGCGGGGCTCGCGGCGGGCGTCGTCGCGTGCGGGCTGTATGCGGCGATCCGCACGATGTTCGAAGGGACCTACTCGGCGCTCGAGGACGTGATGGATCCCTTCTCCTCGCCGCTCCTCGGGTGTGTCGGCGGTGGGGGGCTCGCGGGCCTGCTCGGCGCGATGCTGCGCAGGCCCGGCGAGCGGCTCCTCGGCGCCGTCTCGCGCGACCGCTTGATCGAGCTCACGGATCTCGACCAGGAGCTCCTGCAGAAGATGGCCAACGAGGCCCCCGGCTCGTGGGAGCACGCGCGCGCGATGGCGAACCTCGCCGAGGCCGCCGCCGCGGCGATCAACGCCGACTCGCTCCTGGTTCGGGTCGGCGCGTACTACCACGACCTCGGAAAGACGGTTCAGCCCAAGTATTTCGTCGAGAACCTCCTCCCGGGCGAGAAGTCCCCCCACGACGACCTCGACCCCGACGTCTCGGCCGACGCGATCATGGCGCACGTCGTCCAGGGGGCGAAGATCTTGCGTGAGGGTGGCGTGCCCGAGCCGGTCGTCGAGTTCGCGTACACGCACCATGGCACGCAGACGATCGAGTACTTCTGGCACCGCTGCCTCGAGCGCGGCAACCCGAAGAACCTCCGCGAAGATTTCTTCCGCTACCCGGGGATGAAGCCGCAGACGAAAGAGACGGCCATCCTGATGCTGGTCGACTCGATCGAAGCGGCGAGCCGCACGATCCAGCCCCCCGACCGGCAGAAGTTCGAGGAGATGATCCAGCGCGTCGTCTTCACGAAGCTCCGGAGCGGCCAGCTCGACGAGAGCGGCCTCACGCTCGAAGACCTCCGCACGATCACGACGCGAATGTCCGATACGCTGGTGAACATGTACCACGGGCGAATCAAGTACCCCTGGCAGCGGGAGGGGTCGCGGGAGTCGATCAAGGTGCAGGTGAGGAAGCCGAATTGAATCCCCCCTCCGGGCCCCTCCCCGCTGGAACCCCACCCCCTGGGGGTGGGGTTGCGAAGAGGGGGGCCGGACCGGTGAGGTAGTTCACAGGTGGGGTAGCTCATAGAGGAGAGAACCGCGATGCCCGATCAGTCCTTCATGAAATCCCTCTTCCACGGCGTCATCGCGGAGAACGTGGTCTTCCCCTTCCCCGAGCCCAGTGAAGGAGAGAAGGACTCGATCAACGCGCTCCTCGAGAACGTCCGCCGCTTCTGCGCCGCGAACGTCGACTCGGCGAAGATCGACGAGGCGCAGGCGATCCCCGCCGAGGTGATGACCGGCCTGAAGGAGCTCGGCCTCTTCGGGCTGCCGATCCCGACCGAGTACGGCGGGCTCGGCCTGTCGACGACGGGCTACGCGCGCGTCACGCAGGAGATCGGCGGGATCGACCCTTCGATCGCGCTCACGCTCGGCGCGCACCTGGGGATCGGGCTGAAGAGCATCCTCCTCTTCGGCACGGAGGATCAGAAGAAGCGCTACCTGCCGAAGCTCGCGAAGGGGGAGATGGTCGCGGCCTTCGCGCTCACCGAGCCCTCCGCCGGGAGCGACGCCGCGGCGATCCAGACGCGCGCCGACAAGCACCCCGACGGGGGCTACGTCCTCAACGGGTCGAAGATCTGGATCACCAACGGCGGTTTCGCGGATCTCTTCACGGTGTTCGCGCGGACGTCGGCGCAGGAGGAGGGGGCGAAGCCGCGCATCACGGCGTTCCTCGTCGAGCGCGGGATGGGGGTGAAGAGCGGCCCGAACGAGAAGAAGCTCGGCATCCGCGGGAGCTCGACGGCGTCGGTCTATTTCGACGACGTGCGCGTGCCGGCGACGAACGTGATCGGCGAGGTGGGGCGCGGCTTCGGCGTGGCGATGGAGGTGCTGAACAGCGGGCGCATCGGGCTCGCGAGCGGCGCGGTCGGTGGCGCGAAACGGCTGGTACGGCTCGCGGTGGAGCGGTCGCAGGAGCGAAAAGCGTTCGGGCGGGCGATCGGCGAGTTCGGGCTCATCAAGGACAAGATCGCCAGGATGATGGCGGCGACGTACGCGCTCGAGAGCATGACGTACCTCACGGCCGGGCTCGTCGACGCGCGCGCGGTCGACTTCTCCGTCGAGAGCGCCATCTGCAAAGTGTTCGGCTCGGAGACGCTCTGGAACGTCGTCAACGAGACGCTCCAGATCGCCGCCGGCGTCGGCTACATGCAGGAGTACCCGTACGAGCGCTGGCTACGCGACAGCCGGATCAACCTGGTCTTCGAGGGGACGAACGAGATCCTCCGCTGCTTCATCGCGCTCAGCGGGATGCAGGGGCCCGGGCAGGCGCTGACGGAGGTGTCGCGCGCGATGCGGGAGCCGATCAAGGGGTTCGGCCTGCTCAGCGATTTTGCGATCCGCAAGGCGCGCACGGCGCTCGGGCGCGAGCGGATGTCGCGCGCGCACCCGGTCCTGAACCACGAGACCGTCGTCTTCGAGACGTACGTGGGGGACCTGGCGCGAAACGTGGAAAAGGCGCTGCGCAAGCACGGGCGCGAGATCGCCGAGATGCAGTACACGCAGCACCGCGTGGCGGAGATGGCGATCGACCTCTACGCCATCGCGAGCGTCATCGCGCGGACGACGCGGGCGATCGAGAAGCGCGGGGAAGAAGGGGCGCGCCGGGAGATCGACCTCACGAGCGTCTTCGTGGGGGATGCGCAACGCCGGCTCGCGGCGACGGTGGCGCTCTTCGACAGCAACGACGACGAGCTGCGGAAGGCGATCGCGTCGAAGTCGTACGTGGACGGGGGGTATCCGTTCGACGTGGTGTGAGGTTTTTTCTCCCCTTCTCGGAAGCGCTTCGAGACGTCTAGGAAGCGTTTCTACCCGTCTTGGACGCGCTTCAACACGTCTTGGAGAATCTCCTACCCGTCTTGAAAGCGCTTCTACCCGTCCAGGAAGCCCTTCAAC
>JBKQKP010000240.1:0-49476 GCA_052147435.1 Polyangiaceae bacterium
TCGCGGCAGCCGATGACGACGCGCGCGACCTTCGACGCGATCACGGCGTCCGTGCACGGCGGAGTCCGGCCGACGTGGTTGCAGGGCTCGAGGGTGACGTAGAGGCTCGCCCCCTTCGCCTTGTTCCCCGCGAGCCTCAGCGCGAGCACTTCGGCGTGGTCCTCTCCCGCGCGCTCGTGGTGCGCCTTCCCTAGGACATTGCCGTTCTTGACGACGACGGCCCCCACGTGGGGGTTCGGCGAGGGACGGCCGCCGCGCCCTTGCTCGAGCGCGGCCATCATCCACTTCTCGTCGTCCGTGAGAGCACCGCTCGACGGGGGCGGGACCGACTCGCTCATTGGGGTGGGCCCTTGCTCGCCGTGCTCGCGGGGGGATCGCTCGGCGGGCGACCGCGGTCGCGCGCGATCTTCTCGAGCTCCGCACGGAACTCCTCGAGGTCGCGGAACGAGCGGTACACGCTGGCGAACCGGACGTAGGCGACCTCGTCTCGCGCGCGCAGGAGCGGCATCACCTTCTCGCCGATGAGCGAAGCGTTGACCTCCTTCTCGCTCGACTCGATGAGATCGCGCTCGACCGTATCGACGATGGCCTCGAGCTCCAGGACCGGAATCTCGAGCTTCTGGCACGCCCGCTGGAGCCCCGCCAGGAGCTTCACCCGGTCAAATGGCTCGCGCCGCCCGTCCTTTTTCACCACCAGCGGGAGGATCTCCTCCACGCGCTCGTACGTCGTGAAGCGCCGGGCGCACCGTTCGCACTCGCGACGCCTGCGGGTCACGTCCCCCACGGCGGAGAGGCGCGAATCGGTCACCTTGCTCTCGAGATGAGAGCAGAACGGGCATCTCACGACGTCACCGCGGCTAGCACCAGGATGACGCCCGGCTTACCACGTCAGCCCTCGAAGCGGGAGAAGAGGAGCGAACAGTTGGTGCCGCCGAAGCCGAACGAGTTGTTCAGCGCGTACCGGACGCGGCGCTCACGGGCGGTGTTCGCCACGTAGTCGAGGGGGCACTTCGGGTCCTGGTCCACGAGGTTGATCGTCGGCGGGATCCGCCCCTCCGTGAGGGCGAGGGCGCAAACGGCGCTCTCGACGGCCCCGGCAGCGCCGAGGAGGTGCCCCATCATCGACTTCGTGGAGCTCACCCAGAGCTTCTTGTCGGTCGCGTTGGCGCCGAAGACGGCCAGGATCGCCTCCGACTCGGCGACGTCGCCCACCGGCGTCGAGGTCCCGTGCGCGTTGATGTATTCGACCTGATCGGGGGAGACCCGCCCGTCCTTGAGCGCCATCTTCATCGCCCGCTGGGCCCCCTCACCGTGAGGGGCGGGCTGAGTGAGGTGGTTCGCGTCGCTCGACGCTCCGTAACCGAGGACTTCGGCGTAGATCTTCGCCCCCCGCTTCTTCGCCCGCGTCAGCGTCTCGAGGACGACGACGCCGCTCCCTTCGCCGCAGACGAAGCCGTCGCGCCCGCTGTCGAACGGGCGGCTCGCCCCTTTCGGGTCGTCGTTCCGGCGCGAGAGCGCGAACATCGCTTCGAAGCCGCCGATTCCGACGGGCGTGACGGCGGCCTCCGCCCCCCCGGCGATCATGACCTGGACCTTGCCGCGACGAAGCCACTCGGTGGCCTCCCCGATCGCGTGCGCGCCGCTCGAGCACGCGCTCGTCGTGCAGTAGCTCGGGCCGCGCAGGCCGAGCTGCATCGATACCTGGCCGGCCGCGAGGTTCGCGATGATGCCGGGGATCGCGTAGGGGCTGATCTTCTGCGGCCCCTTCTCCATCAGCGTCTGCTTGGTCTTCTCCAGCGTGAAGAGCCCCCCGACGCCGACGCCGATGAAGCACCCCGCCTCGTTCCGCTCCTCTTCGGTCAGCTCGAGCTTCGCGTCAGTCGCCGCGAGGGAGGCGGCGCCCATCGCGAGCTCGGTGAAGCGGTCCATCTCCTTCAGCTTCTTCTTGTCGATGAAGCGCGTCGGCTCCCACCCCTTCACCTCGCCCGCGATCCGGACCCGAAACTGGGCGGCGTCGAAGTGCGTGATGGGTGCGATTCCGCTCTCTCCAGCGAGGAGCGCACGCCAGCTCTCCGCCGTGCCGATGCCGACGGGAGTGACGAGACCGAGACCTGTGATGACGACGCGTTCCACGCCGGGACTTTACTTCTTTGCGTGTTTTTCGATGTAGTCGATGGCGTCCTGGACCGTGCGGATCTTCTCCGTGTCCTCGTCCGGGATGTCGATCTCGAACGCCTCTTCGAAAGCGAGGACGAGCTCTACGAGGCCGAGCGAGTCGGCCCCGAGGTCGTCGATGAAGGAGGATTCGGGCTTGATGTCCTTCTCTTCGACGTCGAGCTGCTCCTTGATGATGCGCTTGACCTCGCTGGGAATGTCCTGAGCCATACGTAGCCTCGTGTTCGTCTGTGGGATCGGGGGAGAGATAAGCTATTGCCCCGCGGGCCGCATGTACCACGAAAAGGGTGAACGGAAGCGTAGGTTATTTGGTCAAACGTACATGCCGCCGTTGACCCGAAGGACGTGGCCCGTGACGTACGCGGCTTCGTCGCTCGCGAGGTAGGCGCACGCGGCGGCGATCTCGCGGGCGTGACCCGTACGGCCGAGCGGGATGGCCTTGAGCATCTGCTCTTTCATGGCGTCGTTCATCGACTGGGTCATCTCGGTGTCGATGAAGCCCGGGGCAACGACGTTGACCGTGATGCTGCGCGAGGCGAACTCGCGCGCGATCGACTTCGCCGCGCCGATCAGGGCGGCCTTCGTGGCCGCATAAGCCGTCTGGCCGACGTTGCCCATCTCGCCGACGATGCTCGAGAGGAAGATCACGCGGCCCGTCTTGGCGCGCATCATCGCCTTCGTCGCGACGCGCGCGCAGGTGAGGGAGCCTTTGACGTTCACGTCGAAGAGGCGCGTCAGGTCCTCGTCCTTCAGGCGGAGGAGCAACCCGTCGATCGCGATCCCGGCGTTCGCGACGAGGATGTCGAGCTTGCCGTGCTTCTTGATGAGGGCGTCCATCGCCGCCTCGGTCGCCTTCGTGTCGGCGACGTCGAAGCCGACGATTTCGGCCTTCCCCCCTTTGGCCTCGATCGCGGAGGCCACCTCACGCGCGGCGGCCTCTCCCTTGACGTAGTTGATGGCGACGGTCGCCCCTTGCTCCGCGAGGGCCTCGCAACACGCGCGTCCGATGCCGCGCGAGCCCCCCGTAACGAGCGCGACCTTGCCGTCCAGTCGGAACATGGGTGCCGTCATTGCCACGCCTGGAAGCCCCGTTCAAGCGCGCACCTTTGACGCATCCCGTTGCCCAACTGCGCAACGGGATTCGCGCCGATCTCAGGCCAAGAACGCCCCCACCTGGTCGAGCGCCGCGGCCGTCCCGACGCTGAGGACACGGACGTCCTTCGCGATGCGGCGCACGAGCCCCGCGAGGACCTTCCCCGGCCCGATCTCGAGCGCGCGATCGACCCCGGCTCCCGCCATGAGCTGAACACTCTCATCCCAGCGCACGGCGCCGTCGACCTGACCGACGAGGAGCCCCTTCACGCGCCCGGCCTCGGTGTTCGACTTCGCGTCGAGGTTGGCGACGATCGGGAAAGCGAGCGGAGCGACGGAGATCGCACCCAGCTTGTCTCCGAGGACGCGCGCGGCGGGTGCCATGAGCGCGCAGTGGAACGGAGCGCTCACCTTCAGTGCAATCGCCTTCCCCTTCTCCGTCTCGACGAGCGCGATGAGGCGCGCCACCGCGGCGGAGTGCCCGGCGACGACGATCTGGCCCGGCGCGTTGAAGTTCGCGGGGCTCACGACCTCCCCCTGCGCAGCCGCTTTGCAAAGCTCGGCCAGCTTCGACGGCTCGATCCCCATCACGGCGGCCATGGCACCGGTCCCGCTCGGGACGGCGTCCTGCATCGCGAGGCCGCGTGCCCGGACGAGGCGGACAGCGTCCTCGAGAGAGAGAGCCCCGCTCGCGACGAGGGCCGAGTACTCCCCGAGCGAGTGACCCGCGCCGAACGCGGGGAGCGGCAACGAGCCGATGCGCTCGCGAATCGCGGCGAGGACGGCGCAGCTCGTCGCCACGATCGCGGGTTGCGCGTTGGCCGTGAGCGTCAGCTGATCGTCCGGCCCTTCGAGGATGAGCCGTGACAGCGACTCTCCGAGGGCTTCGTCCGCCCGCGCGAACACCTCGCGCGCCGCGGGCGAGATCTCGATCACGTCCTTCGCCATACCGACGCTCTGCGAGCCTTGCCCAGGGAACAACCACGCGGTGCTCATGATTTCGCGGGACTACCGCAGGTCGGCGCGCGTGTCACGCCCGGTCGGCGTGGTCAGCCTCGTCAGCGCGGTGACCCCGCGCCGTCGCGAGGGCGGCGTTGAGGCGCGCGGCGACGAACGCGACCTCGTCGAGCCCGTCCAGATCGAAGGGGAGGCTCACGGCCTGGCCGCTCTTCAGCACGGCGCGCACGCTGCGAGGCCTCCGCCACGGACGCTTCGGGTGCTTGGCCCCGTCGTACTCGTGGACATCGAAGTGGTCCACGGTCTCCGCGGCGATGCGCGTCGCCGGGCGCGGGATCGGCGATTGCGTGATCGCGAGCTCGATCGGGCTGAGCGTGATCCGCGAGACGTTGAGCGTCCGCACGAGCGCCATCCAGGTCACGACCACACCGACGACGCCATGAGCCACTGGAAAGAGGAATGCTCGCTGCGGCGCGTGGGCGCGCGAGAGCCCCATCCAGAGCATCACGAAGAAGCTGTCCCAGAGCGAAGCAAAGACGAGGAGCGGAATGGACTGCATCCGCGAGGGGGAGAGAACGAAGATCGACTCCCGCCCGTTCACACGCTCCGACCATTCGAGGTCGTTTGGGCGGCGAGCCTCCATCACATCCTGACGAGCGCGCTCCCCCAGCTGATGCCCGCGCCGAGAGCGCACATGAGGACGGTGTCCCCCGTCTTGATCTTCCCGGATCGGAAGTTCTCGTCGACGAGGATCGGGATCGAGGCGCTCGACGTGTTGCCGACGCGGTCGATGTTGATGAGCACCTTCTCCTGGGGGACGTGGAGTCGGCTCGTGACCTGGTCGATGATCCTGAGATTGGCCTGATGAGCGCAGATCCAGTCGACGTCGGCTTCGGTCATCCCGGCCGCGTCGAGCGCGTTCTTGCTCGCGCTGAAGAGGTTTCGAACGGCCACCTTGAAGATGTCTTGGCCCTTCATGTGGACCTTGTGGAGCTTCTGGTCGACGACCTCGTGCGACGCGGGGGTCACGCTCCCGCCGCCGGGGATGAGCAGCGAGCCGGCCAGCGCACCGTCGGTGTGGATGGCGGTCGATAGGATGCCGCTCGGACGCTCGCTCTCGTTCGGGTCTGCCGGGCCGACGACCACGGCCCCAGCGCCGTCTCCGAACAGCACGCACGTCGTGCGATCCGTCCAGTCGATCACGCGCGAGAGGAGCTCGACGCCGACGACGAGGACATGCTTCATGGCCCCCGAGCGGACGAATTGATCGGCGACCGTGAGCCCGAAGATGAACCCGGCGCACGCGGCCGTGAGGTCGAACGCGGGGCACGTCCCGGCGCCGAGCTTCTGCTGCACGAAGACCGCGGTGGCGGGCATCGGCATGTCGGGGGTGACCGTGCCGACGATGATCATGTCGAGGTCGGTCGCTTTGAGCCCGGCCATTTCGAGCGCCTGGTTCGCCGCGCTCGTCGCCATGTCGCTGGTGACGACGCCGTCGGGGGCGATGTGGCGCGCTCGGATCCCCGTACGCTCCGTGATCCACGCGTCCGAAGTGTCGACCATCTTCTCGAGGTCGACGTTCGTGCGGATGATCGGCGGGAGGTAGTGCCCCATGCCGAGGATGCGAGAGCGAGGTTTGGTCGTTTGGGCCATGGCTGCGAAACGGCGCACGCCGGGCGCGAGAGGAGCGCGCCGGGCGACTACTCTCTAGCGCCGCCGGCGCTGGAGCGGGATACGAATCGCCGCCTCATGCGCCGCTTTTCGTAGGAGAGAAAGAGCCTTCGCACCGCCTGTGTCGACCACGTCGCGGCGGGACCTCGGGCGTGTGCTAGGGCCGGAGCTTGTGCGGCAGATCGCCGTCAGCTGCCGCTCTTGCCGCCCGTGGCCTTCACTGCGCGACCCTTGTAGTGGCCGCAGGAAGGGCATGCGCGGTGGGGAACCGACGGCTCGCCGCAGTTGGCGCAGGCAACGAGGTTGGGCGCCGTGACCTTGTCATGGTTGGCGCGGCGCATGTTGCGCTTGGAACGGCTCGTTCGTCGCTTGGGGACGGCCACGGTCTTACTCCTTCTTCTCGGTCTTCACGGTGCTCTTGAGGCGAAGCAGAGGCAAGAGCCGCGGATCGATGGCCGCCTCGGCAGTCGCCTTGCCCTCGCCCTCACGGGCGGGAGGCGGGCTAATACCCGGGCACTCCTCGGAGCACAAGGGAACAATCGGAATCTCGAGGACGAGCTCGTCCCGGACGAGGTCGTCGAGGGCGATGGTTTCGCCGCTGTAGGGGAGTACGTCGAGCTCCTCCGCCGTCAGGTCCTGCTCCTCGCCGTCCTTCCCGCCGTGCATCTCCGAGGCGGGGACCATGAGGGCCGTCAGCGGGTGCTCCAGGCGGATTGTTACGTCGTTCAGGCATCGTGCGCACGGGGTGACCAGGGCGATGTTGAGCTGTCCGCGCACGACGACGTCCTTGCCGCTCTTCGACACGCGGACATCGAGCTCGCCGTCCGGCCCTGCTGCGGTAGCCCCCGTATCTTCGAGCGCTCCGCGGACCCAGGCCGCGCGGACTGCGAACTTGAATTCGCGGCCACCGGCATCGAGGTCGGCGATGGAGACGGGGAATTCGGGGGTCATGATCGGGAGCCCCTGGAATCGGGGGGGAAAGGTGAAGCACGCCGTCTTCACCCGCGCAAGCCGATCACCCGACGCGTTTGTACTTTCCCTCCATGAATGGCCGGTAGTCGCGGCCGTCTCGGGAGCTCTCGATGCGGAAGACGTAGACGTCGAACGCGCTCGCGGGGGTGAACCTGTAGATGTAGCGCGCGTACCCCTGATGGGTGCGCTGCTCGAAGACGAGGTCGCCGGCGTCGCTCCAGTGACCGCGGGCCACGGTCGTCGGAAACGACCCCATCGAGTCGAACCAGTGCATCGTGTAGGTCGCGCTCGCGGCGTCCCAGCCGTAGATCCCGTGGCCGCGGTAGGGGGCAGCCCCTTCGCGCTCCTCGACGTAGTCGGTCACGACGAAGAAGCCGTCGAGCTCGAGGCGCCCGATCGTGTGGGAGGAGGCGCGCCCCCCCGGATCGGTGCCGGACGGGTAGACCATCTCTTCGCCGAGCCACTCCCCGGCAAGTCTGTGGAGCCTGAGGTGCTCGGGACCGACCTTCGCCATGGAGGGAGGGAGAGCGCTGCGACAACCGGGCGTCAAGGCACGGGCGGCTCGTTCGGGGCGGGCGCGCGGGCGCAGGTGCGGGGCGGCGCCCCGGGCAGGTGGCGTCGCCGCGGTTGACGTCCTCGACGCGAAGGATAAATGTTTCGTGTACGAAATGTCTGGCGCTGCCCTCCCCAAGGACGTCAAAGCCGAGGTCGACGAGATCCTCGAGGCCATCATCTACCTCTACACGGAGAGCCGCCGCATCACGAAGGAGCTCGCCCGCCGCGCCGAGCTCACCGGGCCGCAGCTCACCGTCGTGAAGATCCTCGAGACCGTCGGAGACCTTTCGCTGTCCGACCTGTCCGACCGCATCCGCGCCCAGAACAGCACCGTCACCGGAATCGTCGATCGCATGGAGCGCGAGGGGCTCGTCGTCCGCGAGCGGTCGACCGAGGACAAGCGCGTCGTGAACATCCGCCTGACCGAGAAGGGGGAGCGCATCGCGCGCGAGATCCCCGTCGAGCCGATGGAGATCTTCCGCGGAGCCCTCGCAGGTCTGACGGCGACCGAGATGCGCGACCTCCTCCGCATCCTCACCAAGGTTGCTCACCGCGTGCAAAACATCGTGCAGGGAAAGAAGCCATGACTACCGATCGCGATCCCGATCTCTGCGTCATCACGTGCGCCCTCACCGGGGTCCTCGCCAACAGGAAGCAGTGTCCGGCGATCCCGTACACGCCCGCGGAGCTGGGCGAAGAGGCGAAGCGGGCGTACGACGCCGGCGCCTCGGTCGTCCACATTCACGCGCGGAACGACGACGGGACGCCGACGTTCAGCCCCGCGACGTTCGCGCGGATCAAGGAGGAGATCCGGAAGCGCTGCCCGATCATCCTCAACTTCTCGACCGGCACGATCCTCGACGACGTCACCGAGCAGACGACCTACATCAAAGAGAGCCGACCGGAGATCGCCGCCCTGAACATGGGGACGATGAACTACTCGAAGTACTCCGAGAAGAAGAAGGCCTTCGCCTTCGACATGATCTTTCCGAACACGTACGAGAAGATCATCAAGCTCCTCACCGCGATGAACGAGGCGGGCGCGAAGCCCGAGCTCGAGTGCTTCGACACGGGGCACACGCACGGGATCTGGCCGCTCCTCGACATGGGGGTCCTGAAGAAGCCGCTGCAGTTCAGCTTCATCATGAACGTCCTGGGAGGAATCCCGCCTCTCGTGGAGAGCCTCCAGCTCCAGACGAAGATCATGCCGGCGGGGAGCGAGTGGGAGGTCATCGGCATCAGCCACTGCCAGTGGAGAATGCTCGCGACGGCGCTCGTCCTCGGCGGGAACATCCGGGCTGGGCTCGAGGACAACCTGTACCTGCCGAACGGAACGATGGCGAAGTCGAACGGAGACCTCATCGAGGTCGCTGCGCGGATGACGCGCGACGTGGGGCGGAAGCCTGCGACGGTCGACGAGGCGCGGAAGATCCTGCAGCTCGATCTGGTCAAGCCGCAGCCGGCACAAGCGGCGTCGTCGCAAGCGAGTGCCTGAGATGGGGAGGGCGTACGCGAAGATAGCGGTCGCGAGAGCCGAGGGCGTCGAGACGGTCACGCTGAACGCGCCCGAGCGGCGAAACGCGATCGGTCCGCAGATGACGAACGAGCTTCTGTGGGCGCTCGAGGATGCGCGTGCGGCCGAAGACGTGCGCGTCGTCGTCGTGACCGGGGCGGGGAAGGCGTTCTGTGCAGGCGGAGACTTCCAGCAAATGACTCAGGGGGCCGATGCGGAGGCACTTCCCCCGAAGGGGGACTACGCGGACCTCCTCCTCGCGATGGCCCGCTTCGACAAGCCTCTCGTCGCGAAAGTGAACGGGCACGCGATGGGGGGGGGGCTCGGGATCGTCGCCGCGTGTACGTTCGCGATCGCGTCGCAGGACGCGCAGCTCGGGACCCCCGAGATCCAGGTCGGGCTGTTCCCGATGATGATCATGGCCGTCCTCGCGCGGCTGGTTCCGCGCCGCCGCCTCCTGAAGATGATGCTCCTCGGCGAGAAGGTGGGCGCTGAGGAGGCGGCGCGAATCGGGCTCGTGAACGAGGCTGTCGCGGCGGGAGAGCTCGACGCGGCGGTTGCGAAGCTGGTGACGGGGCTGCTCGAGAAGAGCCCGATGACGACGAAGCTCGGGCTCCAGGCGTTCGCGGCGCAGGACGACATGGACCTCGCGGAGGCCCTGCCGCTGCTCAGGGGGAAGCTGATGGAGTGCCTCGGGACGGAGGACGCGCGCGAAGGATTGATGGCGTTCCTCGAGAAGAGGGCGCCGAAGTGGACGGGGAAATGACAACCGCAGGTTGTCATCCTGAGCGAAGCGAGGGATCTACGTGGAACGAAGGAGGCCTGGATGCCCACGATGCGTGAGCTCGTAGCGGATCTCGAAGCGCGCCGAGCGGCGGTGAGAGAGATGGGGGGCGCCGCCAAGATCGAAAAGCAGCACGCCCGCGGCAAGATGACGGCGCGCGAGCGAATGGCGGCGTTCTTCGACGACGGCGTGTACTTCGAGATCGGCACGCACGGGACGCAGATGGGGCTCGCCGCGGGGCCCGACGGGACCGACAAGCCTCCCGCGGACGGCGTCGTCACCGGGTTCGGCAAGGTCGATGGGCGGATGGTCTGCGCGGCCGCCTACGACTTCACCGTCAAGGGGGGCTCGATGGGGCACACCAGCGAGGAGAAGGTGACGCGCCTTCGCTCGATGGCCCTCAAGGGGAGATGGCCTGTGGTGTGGTTCATCGACTCGGGCGGGGCGCGGATTGATCCAGGATCGAGCCACCCCGACATGCTCTCCCTCTTCGCCGGCTCTGGGCACCTGTTCCGGGAGCAGGTCGTCATGAGCGGCGTCGTTCCGCAGGTCGCGGCGATGGTAGGCCCCGGAGCAGCGGGAACGGCATACGTCCCTGGGCTCGCCGACTATGTGCCGATGGTGAAGAACATCGGGTCACTCGCGCTCGCCGGGCCGGCGCTGGTGAAAGCCGTCACCGGGCAGGAGATCGGCGAGCAGGAGCTCGGCGGATCGAAAGTTCACTCGGAGGTCAGTGGCGTAGGTGACGGGGAGTTTCCGGACGACGCGACCTGCATCGCGGCGATGAAGAAGTACCTCTCGTTCCTGCCGTCGAGCTGCGACGAGGACCCCCCGAGCCTCCCTGTGACCGACCCCGTCGAGCGTCGGGACGAAGCGCTCCTCGATCTGCTCCCCGAGACGAATCGCAAGCCGTACGACATGTACAAGCTGATTCGCTCGGTCGTGGACCACGGCGACATCCTCGACATCAAGCCCCGCTTCGCGCGCAGCGTGATCACCTGCCTGGCACGCATCGGCGGGAGGAGTGTCGGGATCGTCGCGAGCCAGCCGATGCACCTCGGCGGCATCATCGACGTGGATAGCTCCGACAAGGCGGCGCGCTTCATCCAGATCTGCGACGCGTTCAACATACCGCTCGTCTTCCTCCAGGACGTCCCCGGTTTCATGGTCGGCTCGAAGGTCGAGCACGCGGGGATCATCCGGCACGGCGCGAAGCTCTTGCACGTGATGAGCGCGGCGACGGTACCGAAGGTCACGGTCGTCGTGCGAAAGGCGTACGGCGCGGGGTACTACGTCATGTGCGGGAGGGCGTACGAGCCGGACCTCATCGTGGCGTGGCCGACCGCGGAGATCTCGGTGATGGGGGCCGAGGGGATGGTCGGGATCGCTGCGCGGAAGCTCTTCGGGGACCAGGAGCCGCCGCCGGAGATCAGAAAAGCGATCGTCGAGCAGATTCAGAAGAACATCGACATTTACAAGGTGGCGGGGTGGGGGCTCGTCGACGAGGTGATCGATCCGCGCGACACGCGGAGGGCGATCGCGTGGGGGCTCGAGCTCGCGCGCCACAAGAAGATCGAGCGACCGGCCAGGAAGCGCGGGGTCATCCCCGTCTGACTCTCTTCTTAGGCCGCGCCGGGACCGTCGCTGCTATGCGGAGGCCCTTCCATCACGCGCGCCATGAGCGGCCTGACGGCCCCGTATAGCCGCGGATACGGCGAGAGGGACGCAACGCACGCCGTGAGGCGCGCGGCGCTCGAGGTCTCCGGGTTCTCTCCGAAGGGGGCCACCCCTCCGTCGCTCGGCAGCATCGCCTCGAGCCAGGCGCGGAGCACGCTCGGGAGCTCAGGGGACGTGCACGACGAGAGGGCCCGCGCGGCCGCGGCCGGATCCGGCGCGATCGCGAAGTAGGTCACCAAGCGGATCACGTCGCGCGGTCGGCCGCTTCGCGCGAGCTGCTCGGCGAAGACCGAGCTCGCGAACGGGTGTGCCGCCACGCGGAGCATCTCGGCGCCGATGGCGTCGAGCGCCGGCTCCCCTCCGCGCGCGAGTAGGCCGCGCAGCCGCGGAATCGTCGTGGCTCCGCGCTCCACCGCGTCGGCGAGCGCACTCGCGGCCTCGAGTGAGGACCAATCCGCGGGGGCCCACGACGGGCGAATGCTCGGCGTCGGCATCTCTTCGTCGACCTCAGGGCCGCGGACGGCGATGACGAGCTCGCCCGGGCGACCGAGGAGCGTCGTCAGGTCGGCGAGCAAGGTATCGATGTGATGAAGGGCGCGCCGCGGCTGCCCGCCAGGCACTCCGTCGTGCGTCGGCTGCCCTTCGTACGATCGCTCGGAACGCGCGATCGCGGCGGCCAGCTCCCTCGGATCCTTCGCCACCAAAGCGTCCAGCTCAGCGCGCTCGAGGAGCGCCATCCGTCGATCCGCCAGGGGGACCTCGGCGTCGAAGGCGATTGGAAAGAGGGCGGCATTGGACCTCCGCAGCGACGCCCCCAACTCGGACGACGCCAGCTCGAGGAGCGCGTCGCGCACCCGCTCGGCGGGCCAGGGGCCGACGACGGCCAGCTGTTGACCACGCCGAGGAGCCTCGGAAGTGCCGTCGCGCGTGGCCAAGCGAGCGCATGCTTCGAAGAGCACCGCACGCTTGTCGGTGCCGTGCGACGCGAGCCGCGGCTCGAAAGCACCGCACGCGCGGCCGATGACGCGCTCGTCGTGGTGCGGACCGCGCCGCTGGCCGCCACTGCCGGCGCCATCACCGCCGCCGCCCGGCACGCTGCCGAACGCTTCCGACGGCGACGCGTCCGGGTCGTCGCTCACAGCCAGTCCAAAGAGAAGCGACGCGACGCACGACTCGTCCATCGGGAGCGCCCCTTCGTCGAACGCGGCGCGTGTGTGACGGGCGATCGCCCGCTTTACGCGCTCGGCCGCCTCCGGTGCTCCCCCGGCGAGCCGCGCGAGGAGCGCGTCCCACGAAGACGTCGCGGTCTTGCGGAGCGGGGCGGCATCAAGGTCGCGCTCGTCACTTCGCACGCGCATGCGTGCGAGGAGGCGCGCAGCGGGGATCCCCTCGTAGAACGCTCGTGCGAGGGACAGGTCGATGACGCGCAGCTCGAGCTGGTCGCCGGGCCTGAGCGTGAGTCCTACATCCGAGCCCCACGTGCGCATGGCATCCAAACCCTCGCCTTCAACGTAGCAAAGCCCACGCCGATCGGCCGGGCAAGCCAATCCGGCCTCCCGCGAGCTTTCTGGGTGTGGGAACGAGGGGGCGGAGGCCTCGTCGTGAGGGGGCGCGTCACCTGGTCATTCGAGCGTCCTCCCCATGAAGTCGCGAGGTTCGCGGGCAGCTCGAGCGCGCCAATGTCAATGGGCCGGTTGGACGGGGAGCTCCACAAGTACGGGGCGTCCGGCCTGCGGTGGCGGTCCGTTCCACTCGCGCACCCGCACCCGCGTCGTCCCAATTGCGAGGGCTGTCCCCGCGAAGGCGTGGACGCCAATCGATGCACCGGACGCGCGTCGCGTGTCGAGCTTGGCACGTACGACGTAGAGACCCGGATGCCGGAGCGTTTCGTCGGGGCAGAAGGCGTTGAGCATCACGCTGATCGACGCCGTCTGACGCGGCGGCAGACGCGTGAACGCCTCGGAGATCGGCGGGGGTGGGGGGCCAGGCCATCCGCAGTGCACGGTGGGGGACGGATCGGTAACGCCCACGCCGCTCGGTCCGGTCACGTCGAACGAGAGTGTCTCCGGGCGCAGGAGGAACGTGACCGACTGCGGCGACTTGTTCGTCACGGTAACGGCGACCTCGACCTCCCATCCGAGCGCGAAGTCCGCGAACGCGGGCGTGCTCACGACGAGCGCATCGGGCGGCGTCGCTTCCTTCGAGGCGCCAGGGGCGACCGCGGGGCCGATGGTCACGGGGGTCCCCGTCCAATCGGTGACGCTGGCGATCTTCGGCTCCACTTCGTCGATCGGCTCGATGACGGCCGTGTCGCGCGATCCCACGAGATGAGGCGTCACCTTCGCCCCACCGGCGAGAGCGGCGGCGTCTCGCGCGCCAAAGCAGAACAACCGTGCGTCGAGCTTCTCGGCGTAGCTGCGTCCGGGGGGCAGGACGAGCCCGCGGTCGTCTCCTTCGCTCGGGCGCATGTCGGCGGGGAGCTCGCAACGCCTGTGGCGTGCCGTACGCGCCGATGGAGCGGGGGCGTCGTCGTCATCGTCGGCGTCCGCGCTTTGCACCCCCGGCGTGACGTCGAGTGCGAGGAGGCGTGCGTCGGCGAGAACGCGGACCGGGATCGTCCCGCTGTTCTCGAGGTGCATCGTCCACGGGCCATCCGGGGACGGCGCGTCGACGCTGAGCTGCAACCCCGTGGGAGGGAGCTGCGGCGGCGCTGGCTTGCGCGCGCGCGGCTTGCGCCGTGCGGCTGGTTGGGGTGCGGCGGGGGCAGCCGGCGCCACCACGGCGGAGGCCGCGGCGGGGGCTACCGGAGGCGGTCGGCGCGGTGGGAGTCGTATGGGCAGTGGTAGAGCGGTCGGGATTGGTTGCGGTGGATCCGCGAGGAGAGCGGGCGCCGCGGCGATCGAGGCTGCGAGCGTCGCTCCAAACAAACCGAGGGCCCCCCTCAGCCTCATGGCGCCCTCACCGCGGCTCGCGCATCCATTCGCGCCGGCTCAGCCGCGAATCGCCTCGAGGAGCTCCAGATCCGGAATCGAGATCTGGAAGCGCGTCCGGACGACGGCGACCTCGTGGTCTTCGAGGAGCTTGCAGAACGCGAGCCCGTCGTAGAGCGCAATCGGGGCCGCGCCGATGGCCGCGGCTTCCTCACGAGCGCCAGAAAGCACCTGGCCTGTCGTCACCAGCCACCCCGCGTTGGCGGGGCCGTAGTGGTGGAGCGCGCCGCGGAGGTCTCCGACGCGCTCTCGACCGATCTCTCGTCCGTCCTTCCGAACGACGATCGCGGTGCGAATCTCGTCTGTCCCGGTCCGGTGGATCGCCGAGAAGTGCGCTTCTCCGCCCGGAGAGCCCGCGCGGCGGACGGCTTTGATCTGGGCCATGCCGATGCGCTCGAGGCCCAGGAGGGCCAGCTCGAGGAACGTGTGCCCAGGGAGCTCCTGGAGGCGGCGGAGCATCGCGCGGCGCGAGGCCTCGCGATAGCGCTCGATCGCGGCGCCGACTTCTTGCTCGAGGCGCACGAGGTCGGGCCCGAGCGCCCAGTCCGTCGGGGCGACGCGCTGCCCGGCCGCGAAACGGAAGCGGGGGCGCTGGCTTGCGGCGAGTCGGCGCAGGTTGTCCGCGCGTAGGGACGCGGAGAGCTGTGTCTGCGCGGCCTGCGGATCCGTCGTGAGTCGCCCGCGACGCGCGAGCTGCTCGGCAATGGCGCGGATGGGGATCGGCCCGGCGTTGCGATCGAACGCGGTCATCACCATGAGCGTGGCATCCGCGAGCTCCTTGCCCGCGAGCTCTTCTCCTTCGCCCAGGGGGACGTCGATACCGCTCGGTACCCCCCCTGCCATGATCTGCTGACGGTCACGCACGACTGCGCGAGGCGCGGGCGCGAGCGGATCGCGCGAAGCGTCGACCGGGTTCTCTCCATCGACGGAGATGATCGCGGTCGGTTGGATGGCTCCCTGGTCGACGAACCCTCCTCCGTGCGCGTTCTGTCCCGCGTGCCCTTGCTGCCGTGGCGGGCCGTCGATCCCCGCGAGGCGAGGTTGCGACGTGCGGTCGTTCGCGAAGTCGTTCGGCCCACGGTCACCGCGACCGCGGCGGCGACGACGGCGGCGGCGACGCCCCCCCTCGCCCCCGAGATCGCCTGGCCCAGCCTGGGCTCCCGCGGCGCCTGCCGCGTGCCCCTGGTCCGCGCTCCGCGCGTTGTTCGCGCTTCCGGGAGGGGCGAGGATGGGCTGGTCGTCGTCTTCCTCGTCGTCGAACAGCTCGGCGCCGCTTTGGGCAAGGTTGACCAGGCGGGCGTCGTCCTCGCCGAGCTCCGGGCGCTCAGCGCCGTTCTCGTCCCCGCTCTCTTCGTCGTCGCGTTCGTGCCCTCGCGTTACCGCCTCGACCTCGAGCGCGTTGACTTCGGTTCCGCCCGCGTCATCGTCCTCGACCGCGGCGTCGGCTTCGGCGTTTGCAGGCGCGCCCTCGGCGCCACCGCGACCCCGCCTCCCCTTCTTCTCGCTCCACTCGCGTAGCGCGAAGACGCCAGGCTTTACGCGGACAATGGGGTTCCCTTTGTCCTCTTTCTTCAGGAGCGCGGCGAGGCGGGCCCCCATTGTCACTTCTGGGCTCTTTCCCACGTGGGAGAGGAGGTTCTTCTCGATCGCCAGCTCGGTGATCTCTTTGTAGTGCAGCGGCTTGCCCGCGAGGCGAAGGACCTCGGCGGCGGCTTCCGTGAACGTCATGTTCGTTTTCCGTTTCGTGTTTTTGCGATGCGCATGCGCCAGATAAGGCCACTTTGCATCGGACTCCGGCTCTCCGGCCGGCTCTCGTCGGGCGCTCCGCCTCTGCCGCGCCAGGATGGCGGCGGCTCACGGCGGCGCGTCTTCTTCAGCGGTCCTGACAGCGCCCACCTTGTGGAGGCGCACACCGGGACCCGCGAGAAGAGCGTATAACCCGCGGAAGTAGCCCCGTCAACGCGAAGTCGCCGCCGTCCGGTGGTCGTTACGTTCGTCGCCTCGACGTTGCTTGGCGCAACTTGGGTCGCTACTTGGCGCCGGCGTCGTTGTGAGGCGCCTCGGCCGCGTCCTCCGCGAGGAGCTCTTTGAGCCTCTTTTCCCGCGTGGCGTCATCCATTGCCGCGACCTTCGAGGCGTCGAAGGTGAGCATCGGCATCTGTCCGCTCCCGTTGAAAGTCGGGAGCTTTCCATCCCAGTGCTCGAGCGCCCGGTACTGCAGGACAGCCGGGCTCGTCGAGAGGCGGATGATCTCGTTCGCCTTTGCTTCCGATCGGGCGCGAATGAGGATCGCGTCGGCTTCCCCCTCGGCCTTCTGCCTGGTCGCCTCGGCCTGCCCGTGCGCCTGCGTGATCGCCTGCTCGGCTTCGGCTTTCACCTGGCGGACCTTGTTCTCGCTCTGGATCGCGTTCTGGGTTGCCTCCATCGCGCGGTTGATTGCGTCCGCGACATTCTGCGGCAGGCGAAGCGCGCCGTTGATCGTGAGTTGGTCGATGACGAATCCGTCCTTGCCGAGGACGTCGCGACACTCCTTCGTGACCTCGGCGAGCATCTTCGATTTCCCCGCGCCATAGATGTCCTGCACGGCCATCTTCGAGGTCACGTCGTTGAACGCTTCGCGCACGGCGTTTCGGACGTAGCCGTCGGCGAGCGCCATCATGTCGTTCTGGCGGAAACGGCCGTAGAGCTTCGGCGCCAACGAAGGCTCGATGTGAAACGAGAGGCCGACGTCGGCGTTCACGTTGACCCCCTCGCTCGAGGAGAACGTGATCGACTCATCGACCGGCCTGCCTTCGTGCGGGTTCGCTGTCCACACGACGTTCTGTACGCTCGTCGGAAAGATGACGATCTGCTCGCTCACGGGGTTGTAGACGACCCACCCCGTCACGATCGGCATGTCCTGCACACCGCGGTCGCTCCCGGCGAGCTTGACCCGGATCCCCACGTGACCGGCGTCCACGCGCGTCGTCGCCTGGCAGCCGAAGAACAGCGCTGTCGCGATGAGCCCCCCCACGATGAACAGTCTGCGGAACGTGCGCCCGAAGCTTTGTGCGTCGAAACCCGAACCGTAGCGACCTGCCATTGCCAGCTCCTTCTTCCGTCTTCCGTCTTCCTTGCCGCTTGCGCTCGTGCACGCCGGTGCGTGCGCGTATCCGCCCGGGCGAACCTAGGGACGAGAGGCACGTTGCGCAACGACGGGCTTTGTTGGTAGCGGGAACGACACATGCAACACGAAGCGGCGGAACGAGCGCCCCAGGGGCCGGGGCACGCGCTCGAGATGCTCGGAACGGCGGCGATCGTCGTGTTCGTCGGCGTCGCATCGTCCATGGCTTTCAGCGCGAGTCGCGCGGGGGAGCCGAGCTTCTGGGAGCTGGCAGGGGGACCGGTGCTCGCGCTCACGCCGATTGCCTTGTGGTGGGCGTGGCGGCGGGGAGAGTTGGCGGCCTGGATGCGCCCCAAGGCAGGGGACTTCTCGCTCGGCTTCCTAGGGGCGGCGCTCCTCTTTGGCGGAGCCTATGCGTTCTCGAGGATCGTGGCGCCGGGCGGCTCGCCGCGGGCGATCTGGCTCGCGCGCCTCTATCTGCAGCTGGGGGACCCGAACGCGCTGCGCGCCCATCCGATGGCGCTCTTCGCGGGGCTCGTCGCGGTCGCGGCGGCGGAGGAGATCGTATGGCGCGGGCTCGTGACATCGCTTCTCGGCCAGAGGCTCTCCCGCCGCTGGGCTAGCGCGGGGAGCGCCGCGCTGTATGGGCTCGCGTATGTTCCGACGATGTGGGCTCTTGCTGCGCCCAGCGGCCTGAACCCCCTCTTGCCGGTCGCGGCTCTCGCGTGCGGCCTCGTGTGGGGGGAGATGGCGACGCGCTTCGACAGACTCACTCCGAGCATCGTCTCGCACGCGCTCTTCGATTGGTGCATCGTGGTGATGTTCCGCCTCTGGGGGGAGAGCCTGTAGCGTGTGACGGCACGTTCCGGGCTCCGCCCCGGCGGTGATCCAGGTCATGCCGAACCCATTTCGCGCCCTTGCGGAGTCGATCGGACGCGCCGACGGGACCCTTGCGTCCGGAGTGGACCGCGCCGCGCAACGCGCGGACGTGCCGTCCGGCCAATTCCTGGACGCGCCCGAGGCGCGGAGGCGATTCGTCGAAGCGGCGACCGCGCGCGGGCACACGCCGAGCGACGACGCAGCGGATCTGGCGTCTCTTCTTGCGTGCGCCTATCCGGCGATGGCCCCGTCGCTCATGGCGCGCCCGGAGGACGTCATCGCCGTCGCGCGGGGCATGAAGCAAGCCCGCGATGCGAGATCCTACCGCAGGACCGCGCTCGGGCTGATCGGGGACATGACGGACGAAGCGTCGGTGAGGCACGGGCTGCGCGTCTTCGCCCAGCGCGAGCGGCTCCGAGTTGCCGCGCGCGAGCTCCTCCCCCACGTGGGGAGCGACATCGATGTGACCGCGCGCGAGCTCTCCGAGCTGGCGAGCGTCTGCATCGAGCTCGCGCTCGCGGAGGCGCTCGGGTGGGCCGACGCTCGCTTCGGCATCCCCCTCACGTCGTCCGGGGAGCGGTGCACGTTCGTGGTGCTCGGAATGGGAAAGCTCGGCGGACACGAGCTCAACGCGGGGAGCGACGTCGATCTCCTGCTCCTTTACGAGACCGACGAAGGGCACGCTGCGCCGTCGGGGGCGGACGGCGAGTCCCCCGCCGGGGACTTGCCAGACGCGTTCGCGTCGTCCGCGCGAAGCCCGGCTCGGTCCACACCTGACGCCGGAACGACGCTGCACGAGTACTTCGCGCGCGTCTCTCAGCGCTTCACGTCGACTCTCTCCGACGTGACCGAAGACGGGTTCGTCTGGCGCGTCGACCTCCGCCTGCGACCCGAGGGGGCGCGCGGGCCGCTGGTGAACTCGCTTGCAGCTGCGGAGCGCTACTACGAGACGTGGGGGCGGACATGGGAGCGCGCGGCGTTCGTGCGGGCGCGGCCGGTCGCGGGGGACATCGCGCTGGGGCAGGAGGTGCTCGCTGCGCTGGCGCCCTTCGTTTGGCGGCGCGAAGTGAACCCCGCCTTGGCAGACGAGATGATCGCCCTCACCGCGCGGGCGCGCGCGGAGGCCTCGAGCGATCCCGAGCGTGACCTGAAGCTAGGCGTCGGCGGGATACGCGAGGTCGAGTTCTTCGTGCAGTCGCTGCAGCTCATCTGGGGGGGGCGCGAGCCGAGCGTCCGATCGTCAAATACCGTAGACGCTCTCCGGAAGCTGCGCGCGCGGGGCTTCGTGACCGACCGCGAAGGGCGCGAGATGGCGGACGCGTACCTCGCCCTCCGCCGGCTCGAGCACCGCGTGCAGTTCGCGACCGGCTTGCAGACGCACACGCTGCCCAAGCCCGGTGACCCATTGCTCGGGCGGATCGCGCGGTCGCTCGGATTCCCGACCGAGCGAGAGCTGGAGCGCGACCTGGACAAGACGCGGAAGCGCGTCGCGAATCGATTCGCGTCGCTGTCGCGCGAAGGGCGGGCGATGGAGCGCGGCCCTGGCCCCGGCGCGCTCGAACGACTCCTCTACGCGATCGACGCGGCGGACGAGGGGGCCGTCGTCGCCTGGCTCTCGAACGCATTCGGCGCCGCGGCGTCTCCCGATCTCGGACGCCATATCCTCGCCCTCGCGCGCCGCCCCGATTATCCGCTCGGCGCGACGACGCGCGACAAGTTCCCGGAGCTCGCCCCCGTGCTCGTGGAAGCGCTCTCCGACGCGGCCGACCCCGAGCAGGCGGCTCGCTTGATGGCGACGTTCTTCGCCCGTCTCGGGACGCCCAGCGTGTATGCGCGCGCGCTCGCGCAAGACCCACGGGCGACGCGCGCGCTCGTGGCGCTCTTCGGTGCGAGCGCGTTCCTCGGCGCGTCGATGGTCGGGCACCCCGAGCTCGCGGACCGACTCCTCTTCGGGCGCGGCGCCCCTACGGCGGAGAGCGCGCGACGCGCGATCGACGAAGAGCTCGCGCCGCTGGTCGTGGCGGCGGCCGGCGTGGAAACGGAGATCGACGTGGAGGACTTCGTCGGGGCGCTCCGCCGTGCGAAGGGGAGGGTCACCATGGAAGTCGGGCTCGCCGATCTCGCTGGCGAGCTCACGACGCGCGGGTGCACGCTCGTCCTGTCGGCGCTCGCGGACGCGACGCTGGACCGGGCGACCCGCTTTGCCCTCGCGTCGAGCCAGGCCGGCTCGCTGGCCGTCATCGCGATGGGAAAGCTCGGAGGGTGCGAGATCGGCTACGGCTCCGATCTCGATCTGTTCTTCGTCTACGAAGCCAGAACGGGCGGCGGCGATGAGGCCGCGGAGGACTTCGTCCGCAGCGCGCAACGGGTCATGCGCCTGGTCAGCGCGCCGAGCGGAGACGGGCCCGGCTACGAGCTCGACACGCGCCTTCGTCCGTCGGGCAATCAGGGGCTTCTGGTCGTCTCGCTCGATCTGTTCGCCCGCTATCACCGCGTCGGCGGCGGCGGTGAGGGGAGCGATGGAAACCCGGACCCCGTCGCATCCCCAGCCCCCGAGTCGCACGATTGGGAGAGGCAGGCGCTGCTCAAAGCGCGCGCTTGCGCGGGCGACTCCCAGCTGGGTGCGCGGGTAATCGCGCTCGCGCACGCGGCGGCGTACGAGCGAGGCGCCCCTCCGGCCGAGCAGGTTCACCGTCTCCGCATGCGGATGGAGCGCGAGCTCGCTGGTGAGCGAAGGGGTCGCTACGACTTGAAGCTCGGACGCGGCGGTCTCGTAGACGTGGAGTTCGCCGTCCAGTGGCTCCAGATGAAGCACGGGCGTGACCCGCGCGTGCGGACCACGGATACCGAGACGGCGCTCGCGGCGCTCGAGACGTGTGGGTACATCGAGCCCCAGCTCGCAGCTCCCCTCAGAGAGGGCTACCGCGTCCTTCGCCGGATGGAGCAGAGACTCCGCGTGCTCCACGGGGCGAGTGCGCAGCTCATCGAGGAGGGCGCACCTGGCATGGCGCTCCTGGCCCGGCGCATGGGGATGCGCGATGGGCCGCGGGGGACGGCGAGTGAGGCGCTGGTCCTGCGCTACCTCGAGGTGACGCGAGACGTTCGGGCCGCGTACCTAAGTGTCCTCGGCCTCGAAGCGAGCGCGGCGAGCGCGACAATCTCCGGGTGAGATTCCCGCGCGCCTCTGCCGTGGGTGCCTTACCCTTGCTGGAGTGCCCCCCTATGACGTGAAGATTGGCTCGCAGACGCCCCCTTCCCCGGAGGAGGAGAAGGGCGACTCGTCGGAGCGAAAGGAGGATGTCTCGAAGCTCCCGGAGCTCCCCGTCCCACAGAGCTTCCGAGACGAGTTCCCGATGAGCGCGAGGCTCGGGCTACGCGATGTGCCGGGCGCTCAGATCGAGATTCGCGATTCGGACGGGAAGGTCCGAGTCCACGATCTGCCGGCTCCCGGAGACCTCCGAGACTCGAGTGGGGAGCTGCGCGACTCGGTCGGACCCATCCGTCGCGATTCGATGGGGCTTCGTGTGCTCTTTAGGGACTCGTGGGCGCCCGACGCGCGCAGGCGCCGGAAGACCGCGGCGGGGCTGCGCGACATGGCTCGGAGCGTCGCGAGCTGGGTGCTCCTGCTCGCCCTCAGCATCGACCTCCTCGCGCTCACGCTCGAGCCGATCTTCGTCACCCTTCGCGGGGGGCCTGTCCGCGCAGGCATCGCGACGGCCTTCGCCGCCGTTGGTCTCTCGGTCTTCTTCTCGATTGCCGCCGCGGTCCCCGCAGCCGGGGTCCACGGGCTCGTCCGTTTCCTCGGCCGGCAGAAAAAGCCCTGGAGCTTTTCGTGGCCCATTCCGCTCATCGTGATCGGGTGGCTCGTGGTCTCGGATCTCGCACCGCACAAGGTGATTCACGCGATGTCACTGATCGCGGGGCAGCTGATCCTCGCGGCCCTGTTCATCGTGTCGCTGATAGTTGCGGTCGGCATCACGCGCATAAAGCGGGCGCGCCTCCGGATCGGATTTGGGCTCGCGATCACCGCGTTCGCGATCGTCTTGAACGGGCTGATGCCCCCGGTCCTCACGCGCGAGCCGCGCGACCTCCTTTGGCTCTGCACGGTCTTCTCCTTCGCGGCGGTGTTCTATCCGATGCGCAGGGAGGTCGTGCGCATGCCCCACGAGCGCGTATCTCGTTGGTTCGGGCTGCTCCTCGGCGTCTCGATCGTGCTCCTCTTCATCCCGCCGCTCATCTCGCCCGACTGGCGCACCTACGCGAGCAACGGCGGGAGGTTCGCGCCACGTCTCGCGCGCTTCTGCCGGCTCCTCGTCGATGTCGACGGGGACGGGTACTCCTCGATCGCGTGGGGGACCGATTGCGACGATTCGAACCCGCTCAGGCATCCCGCGATCCGGGAGCGGCTCGACGGCATCGATCACAACTGCAACGGCAAGCTCCGCCCCGTCACGTCGACGCCCACGCAGCGAGGGCTCGCGCCCGCGGTCGGCGAGCCGGACGCCGCGCCGGGCGAGATCGACCGCGTCGTTCTGGTGACAATCGACTGCTTCCGCAACGACGCCTTCACCCCCGAGGTCACGCCGAACCTGACCAAGCTCGCGGAGCGTGGGCTCCGCTTCTCCAAGATGTATTCGGGTGGGGCACGTACTGCGATGTCGCTCCCGTTCGTCCAACGGGGCTCGATCGAGGCGCCGACGATCGCGGAGATCCTCGGGCCGAACAAGGTGAGCACGACGGCGCTCTTCGGCTACCGTCACACGACACTGGAAGGGAACGTCTTCGATGGTTTCCAGGTGTTGAAGCGCCCCGACGTCGTCGACCACCGCATCCGCGCGGCAGATCTGACCGACCTCGCGCTCGCCGATCTCCGCGATCCTGCGCACGCCCATTCCCACTACCTCTGGGTTCACTACTTCGACGCTCACGGGCCGCGCACGCGACGGGTCCTGCCCCCCGAGATCCCGTCTTTTCCGCCGATGGACGGTGAGTCCGACAACGACTCGGCTCTCTACCTTTCGGAGCTCTTCTACATCGACAAGCAGGTCGGTCGACTGATGGACGGGATCGAGCAAATGGACGGTTTCGCCAAGACGATCGTGATCATGACCAACGACCATGGCGAGGGGTTCGGCCGGCACGGCGTCTTCGAGCACGGTGTGTCTGGGTTCGAGGCCATCACGCACTCGCCCGGGATCCTGCTCGCGCCGTCGATCACCCCGGGCATCTACTCGCACGTCGTCACCCAGCGAGACATCGCGGCCACGGTCCTCGGCGCGTTCGGGCTCGTCGCCAAGCATCCGGAGATCGAGACGTTCGCGCGGAGCTGGCTGAGGCTCCGCGGCGCACCGAAGGATCCCCTCCATGAGTTCGTCGTTACCTACGAGACGACGAGCCCGTTCGAGCATTGGTTCGACGCACCGATGATGTCGATCGCCGACGACCACGGAAAGCTCTCGGTGAGCTACGTCGACGGGCTCGTCCGATTTTACGATCTGGACGACGACCCCGGCGAGGACAACCAGATCGCGACCCTGCGCAAGGCTGACGCCGCGCGCTACCGCGATAAGCTCGAAACGTTCCGCGACATCGACGCGCCGCCGCACTGAGCTTCGCTCGAGCGAGCGAGCAGCGCTTGCGTGAGCGCGCGCGCCTCGGGAATGCCTGCCGCGGTGCGTGCGTGGTTGAGCGTTGCGGCGCAGTACGCGTGGACCAGTTGCATCTCCTGCGTCGGGTGTTCTGACGGGGAGGGAAGCTCGCAGCCCTCGCACGAGGGGCTCTCGCCCGCCATCGCTCTGGCGCTGGCGAGGAAGGCGTCGCGTTCTCGGTCGGGCTCCGTCCCCTGTGGCCATAAGCGGAAGAGGAGATGGTCGGGGATCGGGGTGAAGGCATCGACGAGGAGCGGGTCCTTTTCGAGAAGGTCGGGATAGACGAAGACGGGTCGTTTCGGCGCCTCGGCGGCCGCGAGCTCGTGAGTCCTCTTGAGGCCCGGTCCGCTCGACCAGTGGATGTCGATCTCTGGATGCAGGCGTCGAGCCTGAGCCATCGCCCAGGGCATGAAGAGACCTCCCGGAGCCAGAGGGACGCGATCGCCGCACGCTCTCTCGATCGCGCAGACGTAGAGCGCCGCGTTTGCCGCGGCGTCACCGCTCAGGAGGAGCAGCGATCGGTCGGGAGCGCGGAGGACGAGGTCGTGGGCGAACGCGATGCCGCGCCGGTCCCGGCTCAGATCGATCTTCATGACCGAGAGGATGGTCAAGACGACCCACCCGGCGAGGGCGACGGAGCCCGCTGCCCGCGCGGCGAAAGTAGAAGAGAGGCGCACGGCCGCCGCGACGCCCACGCCGAATAGGATCGCGATCGGGACGCAGCACATCGTCGTGAAGCGCTCGAAGAAGGCGAGTGTTTCTTCGCTGGTGGTCCCCAGTGCATTCACCCACGCGAAGAGCGGACCGGTGACGAGAGCGCCTACGACGAGGCCCGCTCCAACGGCCTTGTCACGGCGAAGCAGAACAACCGCGCCGAAGATGGCGAAGGTGAGCGTGAAGCCGCCGAACCCTTTCGCGAGGAGGCCACCGAGGGCGGCGAGCCGCTCTGGCCCCGAGCCGTGTCCTGCGCCGTGGACCGCGCTCAGGAGCCCTCCGTAGTCGTGCCTCGTGAGTAGGGAGAAAAATGAGCGTGCATCGTGGACGTCGCCCCACGACAAAGCGGGGTGTCTCGACGCTTCAAGAGGGACAAGAGCGTACGCGAGGACGATCGGCACGGCGAAGGCGCCTGCGAGCGCGAGGTAACGGCGAGCCTCCTTGTTCTGGCTCCGCAAAGGTTGGAACACGAGGATCGCGAGGGCCGGAGCGGCGAGCGCGATCATCATGTGGTGGGACGCGGCGAGCCCCGCGACGACGACGAGGGGGAAGGGAGAGGACTGCCGCGATCGAAAGCGGACGGCGAGAAAAAGGAGGGTCGCGAAGAAGAGGTCGTTCAGCGGAAAGACCTCGGCGTAGAGCGAGCCCGCGAAGAACGATCGCTCGAGCCCGAGCGCGACGCCGGCGGCGAGCGCGGCGAGACGATTCCGGCTGATCGCGAACGTGGTGAGGATGGCGGCTCCAACGGCGCCGGCATGAAAGACCGCGCTCGTGAGATGAACGCGCCAGGGGATCTCGTGGACCGGGAGCCACGTGAAGAGGTGCGCGAGCGTCGTGAAGAGCGGATAGCCCGGCGCGTGAGGGACTCCCCACACGGCCGCGGCGGTGACGAGCTCGGCCGAGTCGCCGGTCAGGGACAGCGTGGGGCATGCGCGGCGCGCGTAAACGACGAAGAAGACGGCGCTTGCCCCGGCGGCGATCCACAAGGTCCGTCGATCTGCGCCGTCTTGCTCCACGTGCGCCTCAGTGATTCGCCGCCACGACGTAGCGGACCGCTTCGTAGAGCTCGATCGCGAAGCCGATCCCCATCGAGACGAGCGACAGGATGAGCGCGGCCCGCGCGCTTTTTCGCGCCGCCTCGATTGACCCCACGTTCGCGGCGTTCCGCGCCTGGATGGCGAGGACGATGGCTGGAAGGCCGAGGACCGGGTTGCAGCAAAGGAGGGTGGACGCGATGGACAAGACCAGAGGGAGCGTCGTGTCGACGTCGTTCCCCGAGCCCGGGGTCATCGGTCCGCCGAGCGGGGGAACCCCCCCCGGCGGGCCGTAGCCATGGGGAGCCATCTTCGCTCCGAGCATCGCACACCGCCGCGAAGCATTGCGAGAACCTGCGGGGCGTTGCGATCGACGTGAGCGTTTGCCCTATTTGCCCTACGCTGGTCCCCACGCTCGTGAAGATCTGCCCGCGCTGCTCGGAGCTTCAACCGGACGAGGCGGCTTTCTGTCCCGTGGACGGATCGACGCTCACGAAGTCCACCGATCCGCTCCTCGGGAGGACGATCGCGGCGCGCTATCGCGTGATTCGCCGGCTCGGCTCCGGGGGCATGGCAAACGTGTACCTCGCGCGTCACGTCATCATCGAGCGCCTCAGCGCGATCAAGGTGCTCCGCCAGGACCTCGCCCTGAACCCTGCGAGCCGCGAGCGGTTCCTCCGCGAAGCCCGGGCCGTGAATCGCATCAATCACCCGAACATCGTCGAGATCACCGACTACGGCGAGTTCGAGGGAATGGCGTACCTCGTCATGGAGTACGTCGAAGGGGAGTCGCTCCTCGCGGGCCTCAAGCGTGGGGCGCTGCCATGGCCGCGGGTCGCGCACTTGGGGGCGCAGGTCGCGAGCGCGCTCGGCCGAGCGCACCAGATGGGGGTCATCCATCGCGACCTGAAGCCCGAAAACGTCATCCTCGTGGGGCCACCCGAGAAGGCGGGGACGCGCGACGAGGTGGTGAAGCTCACCGATTTCGGAATCGCCAAGATCGTCGACGCCCCGCGGCTGACTTTCAACGAACAGATGTTCGGCACACCCGGGTACATCGCCCCCGAGTACATCGAGGGGGCACCCGCCGATTCGCGCGCGGATCTCTACGCGCTGGGCGTCGTGCTCTACGAGATGGTGACGGCATGCCTGCCGTACGACGCCCGCACGCAGGCCGAGAAGCTCGTGAAGCCTCTGAGCTCGCCGCCGGTGCCGCCGGGTCAGCGCGTGGCGGGGCTTCCGACCGAGCTCGAGTCTCTCATCTTGCGCCTCCTCGCGCGCCGCCCCGAGGACCGGCCGCGCGATGCGTTTGCCGTGGTCGATGCGCTGAACGACATCCTCAGACGCTATGCGAATCCGTCGGTGCGCCCCCCCCCGGTGGCAAGCGGCGACGGGAAGCTGATGGTGAAGGCGTCCGAGCCGCCCAAGTCGAGCCCGACGATCATCGAACCGATCGCCGGGAGCGCGCGCGTGCCCGTCGAAGGGCTCGTGCTTCAACCGACCGCAAACGTCGGAGGAATGCCTACGGGCGAGATCGCGATGCGCTGGTCGGGGCCGCTGAACGAGCTCGAGGCGTCAATCCTCGCGCGGTCGAAGGAGCGCGGCGGGACGTTCGCCGCAGATCGCGCATCGGAGCTCGCCGGGGTTGCCCGTGAGATGATCGTGCGCGTCGAGCGGGCGCAGCGGGGCGCGGCCGATGCGCAGGCGCGCCTCGATCGGCTCGAAGCGGAGGGGCGGGACTTCCGCGCGAACCTCGGCCACGCCGTGGACGTCCTCGTGCACGACCGGTCGCGTGAGCGCGCGCACATCGAGGCGCTCTCGTCGCGGCACGACGGGATGGGACAGACGGCGGCGGAGGGGGCGGGAGCGGTGAGCGTGGCTCCCGAGTCGATCGAGACGAGACTCTGGGAGCACGCCGCGCTCGAGGCGGAGCTCGAGCGAGCCAAGCAGGTCGAGCTCGATCTGACGTTCCAGATCGACGCGCTTCAGAGGCAGCTCGAGGCGAAGAACGAGAGCTTCGAGCGAGAGATGGTCGCGGCAGCCGGCGCGCTGGAAGGATCGCTCAGCGCGCTGCGACGGCTCACCAACGAGCTGGTGCGGACGCTCGACGAGGCCGCGGTGATCCTGGGGGCCGAGAGAGCGTCACGTCCGAGCCTCACCACCTGACGTTCCAGGCGACCCCCGCCGCCGCGCGATTCATCCCTAGCGTGAGCGTCGGCGTGATCGCCGCGGCCGCCGGGGCCGGAGCGTGCTGCTTCGTCGCCAGGAAGTAGATCCCGAGCCCTGCAGCGACCACCCCCGCGACGCCCACCCCGACCCCGACGGGTCCCTCGACGAGCGCCCGATTGCGCGTCGTCTCGAGGGCGCTCTCGTCGCTCAACGGGCAGACGCCGCCTGGGCAGGTCGCCTCGAGCGATTGGATGTCCGAGTTGCGCAGGAGGAGGATCGCCGTGGCTCCGGCGAGGAGGACCCCGCCGGCTGCGACGAAGACGACACCGACGGTCGTGCGAGAGGAGGTGGCTGCCGGCGGTGGGGGTGGGGGAGTCGGTGGCGTCTCCGGGACCGGATGCACGGGGAGGGTCTGAGGTTCAGGAGGGGGGAGTTTCGGCGACTCGGGGATGACCGGCGCCGGCGGCGGTGCCAGCGCCGGGGGCGCGGCGAGCGTCACCTCGATCGTCGACTGGCCCCCCTCGGGGAGCGTGACCTGAGAGTGGAACGGCGCGGAGCCGGAGCCGGTCGCGACGATCTCATGGAGGCCCGGGTCGACCACGATTGGCGTCCCGATCGCGTTTGGCTGGAGCGCCTCGCCGTCGATCTTCACGACGGCATCGGGGGGGGAGTGCGTGGCGAGGGTCACGATGACGCGCGCGACGCGCTTGCTGAGCGCGTCCACCTTCTCTCGCGACGCCCGCACGATGCTGGCGCTCTCCGTGTCCGTGGAGGCGGCGATTGACGTCGACGTGTAGGCCGCGAGCGCCGCGCGCAGCTGGCCGAGTGCCTCCAGGCAGGTCGCGATGCGATAGCGGACGGCCTGGGTGTCCCGGACAGCCTGAACGCGCAGGAACTTGTCGAGGGCCGCCGAGTGCCGGCCGGCCTGCTCGTCCGCGAGCGCCTCCGCGAAGAGGCGCCGGGCGGCCCCGAGCTCGAGCTCGGACTGCCCCCACGCCCGCGCCACAAAAACGCCCGCTCCGGGCGCAGGCGAGAGCGTCCACGCGAGGCAAAAAGCTCCGATCGCGAACGCACGCTTGCCCCGCGAGCCCAGCACGCCAAGCACCAAGACGGCACTCTACGGGATTTCGCCCCTACCGCCGAGGGTTTGCATACGATGGCTCTTCGCATGGGGCAGGAGCCGCCGATCAAGGGAGGGACCGAGGCAAACTCGGGGGTGAAGCGCGCCCCTCAACAGGGAGTGCCGCGTTTCACCGCGGTGAGCGGACCGGGCGCGGGGCGGTCGTTCGCGATGACGAACGCTTTGGCCACCGCGGGGCGGCACGCCACAAACGATCTCGTGCTCGCCGATCCGCGCGTCTCTGCGGTGCATCTCGAGGTGCGCCGGCACGGGGAGCGAGTCCATGTTCGCGACGCGGGGAGCACGAACGGAACGTGGCTCGGGCCGCATCGTGTGACCGAGATCGAGCTCGCCGCAGGTGCGGAGCTCGTCGTCGGGGACACGCGGCTGCGGCTCGATCTCGACGGCGGCGCGGAGCCGGCCACCGTGAGCGTGGACGAGTCGTTCGGCGAGCTCGTCGGCGAGTCCACGTCGATGCGAGAGCTCTTCGCGACGCTCGCCCGGATCGCACCGAAGAACATCGGTCTCCTCATCCAGGGGGAGACCGGAACCGGCAAGGAGGAGGTCGCGCGCGCGCTCCATCAGCGGAGCCCTCGGGCCAACGGGCCGTTCGTGGTCATCGACGCGACCTCCCTCCCGGAGACGCTCGCCGAGTCGCTCCTCTTCGGCCACGAGAAGGGGGCGTTCACCGGCGCGACCGAGAAGCGCATCGGCCTCTTCGAAGCGGCCCACGGCGGAACGGTTCTCCTCGACGAAATCGGGGAGCTCCCCCCGCCGCTCCAGGCGAAGTTCCTCCGCGTCCTCGAGCGGTACGAGTTCTCGCGCGTCGGCGGGAGCACCCCCGTGAAGGTGGACGTCAGGGTCATCGCGGCCACGCACCGCGATCTTCGAAACGAGATCGAAGCGGGGCGTTTTCGGGAGGATTTGTACTTTCGCCTGGCGCAGCTCCGCGTGCAGATCCCGCCGCTGCGCGACAGGCTCGAGGACATCCCGATCCTGTGCCGCAAGCTCCTCGCGTCGGTCGCGGGGGATCGCGAGATCCTCATCGAGCAGTCGGCCGTCGCGCATCTGGCGACGCAGCCGTGGCCGGGGAACGTGCGCGAGCTGAGGAACGTTCTCGCGCGCGCTGCGGCAATGTGCACGGAGGGGATCATCCGGCGCGCGGACGTCGCGGGCGAGGGGGGGGGCTTTCGTGGGACGCGCGAGGAGCGAAGCGCGCTCGATCTCTCGGGGACCTTCGCGCCGGCGAAGGAGCGGGCCGTTCAGCGGTTCGAGGCGGCCTACCTCGCGGCGCTGATGAGGCGATGCGGGGGGAACCTGTCGAAGGCTTCGCGCGAGGCCGACCTCGCTCGGCATCACCTGCGTGACCTTCTCAAGAAGCGCGGGCTCTACGGGGCATCGTGGAACGAGGGCGGGGGGGAGAACGAGTAGCGCGCCACCCCTCCATGACGACGCCTGCCGACCTCCCTGACGGACCCCTCGATCCCCACCTCTTCGGTGAGGACCAGCCATGCTTCGGCTGCGGCCCCGCGCACCCGATCGGCTTCCACCTCCGCTTCGAGCGCGCGGGGGGTGCAGTCGTCACGCGGTTCGTCCCGGGAGAGTCCTATCAGGGCCCACCCGGCATCATGCATGGCGGCCTCGTCGCGACGCTCGCGGACGAGATCGCGGCATGGGCGATCGTCGCTCTCCTCGGTAAGTTCGGCTTTACCGCGAAGTTCGACGGGAAGCTTCACGCTCCCGTGCGGATCGGCGTCGAGGTCGTCGGGCGCGGGCGTATCGAGCGCGAAGTACGGCGGATCGTGACGGTGGCGGTCGATCTCTCTCAGCGCGATGTGCGTGTCTTCGGCGGAACGTTCACCTTCGTGCTCTTGGATGCGCAGGGCGCAGAGCGCCTTCTCGAAGGGCCCCTCCCAGAGGCGTGGCGCCGCTTCGCAAGATGAGGCTCGGGTCAACGTCGCGGATGTAGCGGAGGTTGGCCGCGTTGATCGCGACATGCGCCAGCACCGCGCCGGCGAGGCTCCCCGTGACCGTGAACACTAGGGCAAACAGCGCCCCCATGGCGCATGCCCAGCCGGCCCACATCCACCGCGCCGGCCCGCGAACCTGGTGAAGCAGGCCGAAAGCGACGGAGGAGATGCAGACGCCGATGAGAGGAACGAGGAGGCCGCGGAAGAGGAGCTCCTCGCCGACGCCGCTCGAGACCGCCATGCAGGCGATCGTCACCCCGTCCGCGCTCCGCACCGCGGGCCGAAGTGCTTCATGAAGCGCGCGCGCCCAGGCCGTCCGCTTTGACAGGACCCGCGACGTCAGCACGGTCGCCCCCGCCAGGAGCCCCCCCATCACGAGGCTCCACCCCACGGATGCCCCTCCTTCGAGGCCGACCCAGGATGGCGTCTGAAGTGGGTCGTGCCCAAGCGCTACGGAGAGCCCCGCGGCGAGCGCCCCGGCGGCCGCATACCCTGAAACCACGCCGACTTCGATCGCTCGCCGCATCCGCTCGCTTCGCTCGTCTTCAGGGGAAAGCGGAGGAAGGCCGCTCTTGGCACGTCTTCGCACGCCGAGCGCCTTGCGGCAACGTGCCGCCGCTCCTCAAAAAGCTGATACACCTGATCTCTCGGAGATCCCACGTGGAGCACGACGAGCGCCCCCGCGTCCTCATCGTCGACGACGAGAAATTCATTCGCGACATCCTTGCCGACTTCCTCGGCATGGAGGGGTACCTCGTCCGCACGGCGGAGGATGGTGCCGCGGCGCTGAACGAGCTGCACCACGCGCACTACGATCTCGTCATCAGCGATCTCAAGATGCCCCGGATGGGGGGTATCGAGCTCCTCGAGGCGATCGGACACGCGGCGCCGAACGCGCTCACCGTGATCATGACCGGCTTCGGCACCGTGGAGACCGCGATCGACGCGATGAAGCGCGGCGCCTACGACTACATCCTCAAGCCGTTCAAGGTCGAAGAGGTCATCCACGTCGTGCAGCGCGGGCTCGAGAAGCAGCGACTCGCGGCGGAGAACCTGCGTCTGCGCGAAGCGCTCAGCCTCTACAAAGTGAGCGAGGCGATCGCCGCGAGCTTGTCTCTCGAGGAGGTGCTCGCGACGATCGGCGACACCGCCGTGCACGAGATTCAGGCCGACCTGGTCTCGACGTGGTTCGAGGACGGGGAGGGGGGCTACTTCGAGCGGCAGCACATCGAGCGGACGAAGCCGGGTGGGAGCGCCGCGCCGACCCCGAGCTTGGGGGTCCTCGATCCGGGCGCGTTCGTCGAGCTCTTCGCGACCGAGCAGGGGCTGCTCGAGCAAGGGGCGAAGGCGCTCCGCTTCTTTCGCACGAAGCCGGAGGCGACGCTCATGTCCCTCGTCGCCGTCCCCCTCCGGATGAAGACGCGGCTCTTCGGGTACATCTGCGTCGCCAGCTTCACGAAGAACAAGCGCTTCGCCGAGGGGCAGAGGAAGCTCCTGTCGATCGTCGGCTCTCGCGCCGCAGCGGCGATCGAGAACGCGCTCCTCTACGACGATCTGCGCGCGACGTTCCAGCAGACGATCCAGGGGCTCGCAAAGGCGATCGACAAGATGGATCGCTACACGGCGGGCCACTCCGATCGCGTGGCGACGTACGCGATGTATCTCGCGGTGAGGCTCCGGCTCCCCCCCGATGTGATCGAGATCGTTCGGCAGAGCGCGCTCATGCACGACATCGGGAAGATCGGCTGCGTGATGAACCTTAACAAGCCGGGGAAGCTCACGCAGGACGAGTACGAGATCTTCAAGAAGCACCCCGGCTTCGGGCGAGACATCCTCGATCCGATCAAGTTCCTCCATCCGCTCATCCCTGGCGTGCACTTGCACCACGAGCGGTGGGACGGTCGCGGATACCCGCTCGGGCTCAAGGCGAACGAGGTGCCGCTCATCGCACGGATCATCGCGGTGGCCGACACGTACGACGCGATGACGAGCGACCGCGCGTATCGCCGCGCGCTGCCTCACGAGGTCGCCGTCACGGAGATCGAGCGATGCTCCGGGTCGCAGTTCGACCCCGAAGTGAGCGATGCGTTCTGCGCCGGGCTCGACCAGTACCGGGAAGAGGTGAGGGCGAAGGGGGAGAAGATCCCGGACTGAGCGGCGCTGCTGGACTGAGGTTCTCCGCCGGAGGCGAGGCCTTCAGTCCTCTCGCCCCTCGATGGCGACCTTCCGTCCGGCGAGCTCCGACTCGGGCTCGAGGCAGAGCAACCGCACGCGCCCCTTTGCCAGGGGGCGGGCGCTCTCGTCGGCCACAGTCGCTTCCCAGACCTGCGTGCGCCGCCCGCGCGTGAGCGGACGGGCCGTTACGCGGAGGACCCCGCTGCGTGCGGCGTGTAGGAACGTGGTCGAGTTTTCGAGACCGACCGCAGTGCGTCCGTACGTCTCCGCGTCGATGGCCGCGCCGACGGAGCAGACTGTCTCGATGATTCCGGCGTGGACGCCGCCGTGGACGATTCCGTAGGGTTGCGAGTGGTTTTTCCCGATCGTCAGCTCGGCGATTACTTCGTCTCTGGTCGCGCGCACGAAGCGGAGCCCCATCGCGGCGTTGAAGCCCCCGCGGGTCGCGTTCATCTCGGCGGCACGGTCTCGCTCCTCACCTTCCGTCATGGCAAGCAGGCTAACACCGGGAACCATTCGTCACGTCGTTCGTGAGACACGTAGTGGACCATCGGGGTTGCACGGGCACAGGGAGAAGCGGCATGGCACATGTTCGAGCGCGGGCAGGCATGGGGATGCTCTTTGGAGCGCTCGTCTTTTCTGCAGCGGGCTGTACCCCTGCCCAGCCGGTGCGACACCCGGACGAACCCGTGAGCATCGATCTCGCGACGGCGCTCCAGTACTTCCACGAGTTCGATGGTCTGTGCGCGGCAGACGGCGGGAAGCTCTGGGGGAAGTCCTTCTGCGGCCCGGTGCTCTTCGTCGACCCGATGACGCGCTGGGGGGTCGCCAATCAACGCGACGCCGACGGAGCGCTCGTCCCGCGGTCGGGCGTCTTCGTCGGGCGTCTCTCGGAGGACACTGGCATCGCCAACACGAGCGTGAAGTGGCGGGGGACACGCTGGACGATGATCATGTGGGACGCGCTCGATCCGGATCGCACGGAGCGACTCGAGCTCATGGCTCACGAAGCGTTCCATCGCTTGCAGCCGGACCTCGATCTCGTCACGACCGGAGAGATGAACGACCACCTTGACACGCCGGATGGTCGATTCTGGATTCAGCTGGAGTGGAACGCTCTCCAGGCCGCGCTCGGGCAATCCGGCGATGCGCGCGCGGACGCGGTCGCCGATGGGTTGACGTTCCGCGCGGCGCGGCGCGCGCGGTTTCCCGATGCGAAGGGGCGCGAGGTTCCTCTCGAGATCTCCGAGGGCCTCGCCGAGTACTCCGGCAGCAAGTTGGCTGGGTACACGGATGCGCAAGTGGTGAAGGCGGCGCTCGATCGACGCGAGGCGAACACGGGCTTCGTCCGCTCCTTCGCCTACGTGAGTGGCCCTCTCTACGGCTTCCTTCTGGACGGCTCGGGCGCCGCCTGGCGCAAAGCGGTCAGGAAGGACACCGATCTCGGCGCGCTCGTGGGCGAGGCGTACCGGATCTCGCCACGCCCCTTGGACGCGGCGGATCGAATCGCGAAGAGCTACGGGGGTGATGCTCTCCGCGCTACCGAGGGGGAGCGTGAGCGAAAACACGCTCTGCAGCTCGCCGCCTGGCGGACATCGCTCGTCGAAGGTCCGGTCCTCATCGTCGATCTGAAGTCGGTCTCCGAGGGGACCTTCGACCCGCGGCGCGTGTTCCCCTTCGGCGACAAGCAGACCGTCTACACGACCCGCAAGCTCATCGCAGAATGGGGCACGCTTACGGTCGAAGACGGGGCCATTCTCGAGGATGCCGCGACCTCGCGGGGTCATGTGTCGTTGACTGGCGCCGCCGGCAACCACGCCGCCGGCACAGGGTGGTCTCTCCGGATGAACGAGGGCTACACGATCGTTCCGGGAGAACGAGCTGGGGACTTCGCGGTCGCGAAGACCGTCAGAACGCCAGCGTCGTCCCGACCGTGAAGTTTTCGAAGGAGCCGAGGTTCTGGTGCACCTCGTCGGAGTAGAGCACGCCGAAGTTGAGGCTCGCTTGCGGCGACACGCGGATGTCGATGCTCCCGCGGGGCTGAACCCACACGCTCGAGAGGTTCCCGAGATAGTAGTTCTGCACATACCCGAGCTCGGCGTTCAGCGTCACGAGGTGCTGGATCGTCCACGAGTAGCCGGCGCGTACGCTCGGATCGACGTCGTTTCCAATGCCGGCGCCGAGCATCGGTGAGCCCGAGTCCTTGTACGCGGGGAGGTAGACCCCCGCGCCGAGCGTGACGCGCTGGTTCGACGCCGTCCAGATACGCACGGCGACGTCGGTCCCGAGCCCGACCGAGGGCCCCGCGGTGCCGCTGAAGGCCCCGGCCTTGAGCCCCATGAACGTCATCACCTCGACGCCGCCCGGGTTTCCGAACCGGTACGAGAACGCGGGGAAGGGGACGCTCCACGAGAGCCGGTCGGTGATCCGGTACCAGAGGTGGGCGCCGAACGAGACGCTGTCGGAGTACTGGCCGCTCGCCGCGTTGGCGCCGCCGTTGGTCATCGGCCAGTACTGCGTCCCCATACCGACGCTCAAGTTGAGGAGCCAGTGCTGGCCGGGGGTCGAGCTCCAGAGACTGAGGGAGGAGCGATGCGGATCCGGGCTCCCCCCCTTCATCGCCAGCGCGCTCGTCCCCGTCGCCTCGAGCTGGCCCGGGGCGAGCGTCACGGTCTCGCCCGCAGCGACCTCGACCTCCTTCGAGTAGACGCGCCCGTACTCGACGCGCCGGACGAGATAGCGGGCGGGGGGAACGGCGATTCGCACGGCGCGCGACGAGGGGGGGACCTCGGCCAGCGTGATGCCCGTGGGGAGGTGAATGACCTCGATCATCGTGCTCGGTTGATCGATCTCGATCGCGCTCGTGTTCCCGCGCAAGGACGCGAGGACGATGTCCTGGCGCCCGCGGAGCTGCAGATCGAAGCTCGGATGCTGCGGCGTCGGGGCGAGGCGCGCGCTGTCGCGCACCGTGCGCTCGCGCGCGTAGTCGTAGGCCTCTTCCAGGGTGACCTCGCCGTCGCCGTTGGTGTCCGCGGCGCCGAGGAGCCCAGACGCGAAGTAGTGCGTGAAGAACGACCCGTGCGCGTCGTCCCCTTCGTGCGCAGCCTCGAAGCCGGAGCTCGACGAGACGAGCGCGGTCCCTTCGGTCGAGACGTTCAGGAGGTCGACCGGATCGAGAGGAGGGCCGACCGTGACCCCCTTCGCCTGCGTCCAGTTGCCGCCGCGACAGGTGTCGAGGATGCCCACGCGGACGCGGGCCGCCATGTTCGCCAGGCGGTCACGCACCTCGGTGACGGGGAGCGCCTCGCCATGGGGGTAGAGCGACTGACCGTCGGAGTGGCCCGAGTAGTAGAAGAGGACCATCGCATCGTCCTGCGCCGACCTCGCGACGTCGTCGATCTCGTACAGGAGCTCAGCGGGGGTCGGGTCGAGGAGGAGGTGCACGTCGCCGGGGGCGAAGCGGCCGACGCGCGCGAGCACGTCGGCCATCTCGCGCGCGTCTTCGTGGGCGAAGCGAAGCGCGGTCCGCCCGGGCGGCGGCGCGTTGGCGCCGACGACGATTCCGACGCGACGCCGCAGCGGGGCCGGGGGCCCCTGCGCCGAAGCACGCGAAGCAAGGAAGGTGAAGGCGAGAAGGAACAAAGCGAGAACGAAGGATTGAAATCTCACGGGCGCTCCTCTGGAATCACGAAGCGGACGACCCACACGTGTGGGGAGCGCTCGGAGTCATCGACTGCTCGACCGAGCTCGTCGTCGGACAGCCGCGCGTCGCTCATCACGACGGCGATGTGCTCGTCCTCCGACAGGCCGTCGACGATCAGGGTGAAGGGGAGGACGGCGTCGCTCTTGGGGCACAGCGCGTCGGAGAGCCGGGCCCACTGTCCTCGAGCGCCGTGCGAGGCGTGGTCAGCGGCGACGGAGACGTTCCCGAGCGCGCCGCACGCTGCCCGCACCGCGATCGCGTCTCCTGCGTGCACGGGGGAGCGTCCGTCCCAGATTGCCGTCTCGTTGCCCCGATGGACCAGGAGCTGGACGGAGGGGGTCCCCTTCACGCCGACGTACGTCGGCTTCGCGGGGGTCTGCAGGGCGCTCTCGACGAAGACGCCGACGCCCGCCGCGAACGCCAGGGCCAAGGTGACCCTCGCCAGGACGCCGCGAGGCTCCTGCGTGTGTGGACGCACGCGGATCGAGGTGGCGTCCTCGGCGAGCGGAGTCGCGTCGACGTCGTCGAGCATCGCAAGGTACTCGCGGCATCGGGCGCACTCTTCGACGTGCCGCACCAAATGGGGCGCGCCTCTGCGCCTGGAGGTCCAGTAGACGTCGAGGGCGAACGTCGAGCACGAACGCGCGGCGCTGGTCCCGCTCGTCCACCAAGAGGCGCTTCCCAGGTTCGTTTTCACTGCGCGTGCTCCTTCCGCAGGGCCGCCGTCCGGTCGTCGAAGCGGCCGAGGAGCCGGCGGATCGTTCGCTCCGACACGCCGAGCATCGCCGCCGCCTCGGGCTGGGAGAGCCCGTCGAGCCGGCAGAAGACCGCGGCCTCGAGCTCGTCAGGGGGGGTGGCGTCGCTCAGCGCCTGGATCGCGGTTCTCGCGGCCAGCGCGTCGTGAAGGACGACGCCGCACGGGACCGAGTCGAAATCGTCCGTCGGTGCGGTCCGTTTGCGATCGCGGAGCGCGTCGAGAGCCAGCCTCGTCGTCGTCCGGTATACCCACGCGACGAGCGTTCTCTCGTCCGCGTCGTCGGGGATTTCGTCTCGGGATTGAAGCAGCCGCACGAACGCCTCCTGTGCGACGTCCTCCGCGGCCTGCCCGTCCCCGAGCATGCGCCGCGACTTCGCGCGAATGGGCGCGAGCAGACGGCGATAAATGGCGGGAATAGGAGTGGGTGCGGCCACGGTGTGTCGATGACGTCGGGTTCCACGAGAAGACGTGGAGGAGCGTCGGAACCGGCCACCGGCCAAAGCGATTTTCGAACCACGCGCGGGAGCGGAGGCGCCGTGCCCTAGTCGAGAACGCTCTCGCGCCTAGCTGTCCCGCCGCGCCTTCGCATGGTGACGTCGTCGGCGCTTTCCGTCGCACGAGGCGGGACGAGCGCCTTGGCTCTCCCGCCATCTTGCCCCACCGTCGTTGCGTCGCGATGCTTCTGTTCCGAGGTGTAGCCGCGCGTGCACGGTCGCGGCGTCGAAAAGCGTTCCTTTTGAAGGCCTCAGGGCGAGCGCCGCTCGTCCCGGTCCTCGGTCATGCACACCAAGAGCGACGCCTTCGCCCGGTGAAGCAGTACGTCCACGTACCCGCGCGTGAGCCCGAGCGTCGCCGCGACGTCCTCGCCGTCCCGTTCCTCGAGGAGGCGCATCATCACCACGGTGCGCTGCGTCTGACAGAGGCGCTTCACGCACCCGCGCAGGCGGACGCACTCCTCCGCGTGAGCGACGAGCGTCTCGGTGGAAGGCGCGTCTACCCCGCTGGTCGGCGCCATGGCGTCGATCGAGGGATGCGGTCGCGCGAGATGGTGACGACGGCGCTTGTTGCGTGCCGTATTCCGCACGATTCCGGCCAGAAAAGGCCCGTGCTCGGCGACGTCGCGCGGGAGCTCCCCGCGTTGAGCCAGCAGCAAGAACGTGCAGAAGGCGTCGTGCACGCAGTCGAGGGCGTCCTCGGCGTTCAGCCCCTCCTTCCGAGCCAGGCGGGCGAGCTCGGCACGCTGCTCGCGGACGACGCGGTCGAGCGGGCCGAGGACGTCTTCTCTGCGGTCGGAGCGGGCGGCGGCTGCGGGCATCTCTTGGGAATGTTCCGAGGTCGATAAATCTTACACGCTGTAAGAAGCGGCGCTCCTCGGGACATCCATGGGGAGGAGGCCACGCAAATGGCAAAGCCGAGCGACGCGAACGTGATCGAGGTAGACGACACCAGCTTCGACGAGGAGGTCCTCGCCGCGCAGATCCCCGTGCTCGTGGACTTTGCCACGCCGTGGTGTGGGCCGTGCAAAGCGTTGGCTCCGATCGTCGCGCGCGTCGCGAGCGAGACCGCAGGTCGAGTCAAAGTCGTGACTGTCGACACCGACTCTTCCCCGCGCACCGCCCAGCGCTACGGGATCCGCGGCGTGCCGACGCTTCTCGTGTTTCGGAACGGCGAGAAGACGGCGGGACACGTCGGTGTCGCGACGAAGGAGAAAGTGCTCGAGCTCCTCGATCGGTAAAGGCGAGCGCGGTAGGGATCCTGCGCAGGGGAACCTACGTCCTTGGCGCCGTGACGTAGTTGTCTTTTCGGAGCGGCCTCGCGGGGTGTCTTCTCGCGACACTCAGACCAGCCCTCGAGTGTCGTCGCAAGACACTTGGAGCGAGCAGCGAGCGGAGTGTCGCCGAGAAACAGCGAGGAATTCGCGGCGCCTCATCCGCAGCGCACGCCGGCCCAATCGTTGCCCCGTCGTGCTTTCATGATTTTCGCGCGTAGATGGACGGCGCTGGGAGCAGTTGCAGTCGGTCTCGTGGCCTGCGGAAGCGGCAGAGGAGAGCACCTAGGGAGTAGCAGCGCGCAGGTGACCGGCATCGGCTCTCCGAGCCCGCAGGCGACGTCGTGCGCTGCCGGGCAGACGCTCAACGGCGTCGACGTCTCGCACTACGACGGAACGATCGACTGGACCAGCGTGAAGGGGGCCGGAATCTCGTTCGCGTTCGCGAAGGCGACCGAGAGCACCGACTTCATCGACCCGGACTTCGCCACGAACTGGTCGGGGATGAAGGCGGCCGGCGTCGTGCGCGGCGCCTACCACTTCTTCGACCCGTCCGTGGACGCGACGTCGCAGGCGACCTACTGCCTCGCGACGGTCGGCACGCTCGAAGCGGGCGATCTCCCCATCGTTCTCGACTTCGAGCAGCTCAGTGGAGTGAGCGAAGCGACCGCCGTGGCCGACGCGGTCACCTTCCTCGCGTCGGTGACCGCGAGCACGGGCAAGACGGCCATCCTCTACATGAGCTCCGACTTCCTCTCGGGGACGTACTCGTCGCTCGCGCCGTACACGCTCTGGGTCGCGAACTACGGCGTGACCTGCCCCGGCATGCCTCCGGAGTGGTCCACGTGGGGCTTCTGGCAGAACTCGGAGAGCGGCAGCGTGAACGGGATCTCTGACGCCACCGATCTCGACTTCTTCAACGGCACCCTCGCTCAGCTCGGAGGAGTCACCGGCGGAAGCGGAAGCGGTAGCGGAGGCGGCAGCGATGCCGGCAGCGGCAGCAGTAGCGGCGGCAGCAGCAGCGGCAGTGGGAGCAGCAGCGGCGGTGGTAGCGGCGGCAGCAGCGGAAGCGGCAGTGGCGGAGCTAGCAGCAGTGGCTCGAGTAGCGGTTCCAGCAGCGGCGGCTCGAGCAGCGGTTCGGGGAGTGGGGGAATTGTCGCCCCCTCCGACGACGCGGGCCTCTCCTCGCCCGAGGACGCATCGACCTCATCTCCGGCAAGCGGCGCCACGCCCGCAGCGTCGCCCGTGGGAGCGAGCAACGGGTGCGCGTTCGCCCCGTCTTCCCGTCATCGCGACGCCCCGATCGTCCCGCTCCTCGCGCTCGGCGCTCTCGTCTTCAGGCGTCGCCGTCGCCGCTGAGCAACGTCTCCGCTCGGCCGCGCGTTCCCGAGTGAGTCAGTGCTTGCAGTGACCGCTGCTGCACGACCCGCCGGCGCCGCACTCGCTATCGAAGTTGCACGTCCCGTCCGGCGCGGTGGAGCACTTCCCGCTGTTGCACTTCGCACCCCCCCCTCCGCAGTCCGTATCGAAAGCACAGCTCGAGCCGGCGCTGTCGGCGCACTTGCTGCTGTTGCACTTGACCCCCGGGTGGCAGTCCGACGCGAAGCTGCACTTGCCGTAGTCGCCCGCGTCCGCGGGGGGCGCGCTCGCGGCGAGCGCAACCAGAACGCCGAGCCCCGCGAGAACCGAGACGATCGTCTTTTTGAGCATGAACGTTGGTACGGGAGGGCGCGCGTGCTCCTTCCCTTGCCGAGAGGCTGCTTCGGGATCTCTACTTGATCGTCGGGCTCCCGCAGACCCCCGCCGTCCCGCCGCCGCCGCACGTCTCCGGAGCCGTGCACGTGCCGCACTGGAGCGTCCCGCCGCACCCGTCGCCGGCGGGGCCGCAGTTCAAGCCGAGCGCGGCGCACGTCGTCGGCGTGCACGCCGGGGCCCCGCATACACCTGGCGTCCCGCCCCCTCCGCACGTCTGGGGAGCCGTGCAGGTCCCACACTCGAGCGTGCAGCCGCATCCGTCGCCGGCCGGGCCGCAGTTCAGGCCAAGCGCGGTGCACGTCGTCGGCGTGCACGCGCTGCCGCAGACGTTCGCGGTCCCGCCGCCGCCGCAGGTCTGGGCCGGGGTCGGGCAGTTGAGACCCGGGCAGGTCCCGCAGTCGAGGACCCCTCCGCAGCCATCGCCCGCTTGGCCGCAGTTGACCCCCTGCGCGGCGCACGTGAGAGGGACGCAGCTCGCGGCGTCGCCGATGCCGCATACCCCGGCGCCGCCGCCGCCGCAGTACTCGGGGGGCGTGCAAGTGCCGCACGACGCGGTGAGCCCTCCGCACCCGTTGCTCGCCTGCCCGCAGTTCTGACCCGCCGGGCACCCTTGCGGCGTGCACGTCGGCGCGCCGCACTCATTCGCGACGCCGCCGCCACCGCACGTCGCCGGAGGAGTGCACGTGCCGCAGGCCACGCTGCCGCCGCAGCCGTTCGACGCGATCCCGCAGTTCTGGCCCGCGGGGCAGCCGACGGGCGTGCAGCCCGTGCCGCAGATGCCAGGGCCGCCGCCGCCGCAGACCGCAGGCGGAGTGCACGTGCCGCATCCGCCGGTGATGATGTTGCCGCATCCATCGCCGGCCGACCCGCATTGGATCCCCTGCTGGGCGCACGTCTTCGGCGTGCACGTCGGCGGGCTGACGCACGAGGTCAGGTCGAAGAGCATGAACTCGAGCAGCTTCTCCTGAGGCGTCATCGTGACGGGGGGCCCGAGGCCCTGGCACTCGCTCGGGAAGACCTCGCCCGTCAGGTTGTTGCCGTTGACCTGACTCTCGACGTGAAAGTCGCTGTACACGACGCGCCCGCACGTCCCGTCGGCGCCGCCGGCGACGAAGGGGGTTTCGAAAGTATAGTGAATCGGAACGCCCGCCGCGGGACCGCCGCCATTGCCCGACGAGTCGAGTCCGCCGTTCGTGTCGATCCAGAGCTGGGCCGGAGCCACGACCGAGGTGAAGTCGTTGCGAATGACGCCGACCGGGATCTGGCCGTACGTCCCGCCGTACACCTCGGCCTGGTTGATCCACTGCGCGAGCGTCTGGCCGCGCGTGAACGTGGGGGGGGGCGTCGCGCCGATGATGTCCGTCGTGTACGTCGGGTCGCCGTAGTAGTCCCCCCAGGTACCGTTGTTCAGCTTCCACTTCGCCGTGCCCGAGAAGCTGCCGTTGCCGTCAAGCAGGTCGTAATGGAAATGCGTGGCGAACATGCGCCCGCCGGCGGTGGTGTAGTTGATTAGATTCCCGAGCGTGTTCGGGAAACCGTTGTGCTTGTCGTAGTCGCCGGCTCCCCCCTGGCACGGGAAGAGGACGATGTCGTACGAGTCCATCACCGTGGCGGTCTCCGTCAGGGCGGCCTCGGTCGGCGTGGCCCCGTCGATGACCGCTCCACCGCTGACGATCGACCCCTCGTAGAAGTGGACGCGCTGCACCGCCGTCGGCACTCCCCCGGCGATCGCAGGATCGACGAACTCGCTCTGGGCGATGCCCATCTTGAGGAGCACGCACTCCATCGAGTCGACCCCCCCGGTGTCGATCGCGAAGAGCGGGATGTTCCCCTCGAGGTGCGTGCTCGGAAGGGTCAGGTGCGAGCTGAGGGTGTTGGCCGTGCAGCCCGTGATCGACTCGGAGTAGACGCGCTGCCACTTGCCGAGCTGGATGACGACCGTGACGGCCGAGCCGGCCGGCACGTTGGTGAGCGTGAACGAACCGTCGATGGCGGTGTAGGCCGAGGCGTACGCCGACGGAGCGGAGCACCCGCACACGGCGGGGTTCACCCCCGTCTGCGGTGTCTGGACGGTGCCGGTCGGCACGTAGACGAGCACGTTGTCGACGGGGAGGTTGTTTGCCGGATCGAAGACGAAGCCGCTGAGCGTCGTCGGGGTGCCGCTGTCGCAGCCGCCGGCGCTCGTCGGACCGCACACGCTCGTGCCGCCGCCGCCGCAGTACTCGGGGGCGGTGCACGTGCCGCAGCTCGGCGTCAGCCCGCCGCAGCCGTTCCCGTTGACGCCGCAGTTGTACCCGAGCTCCGTGCACGTCAACGGAGTGCACGTCGGCTGGCCGCACTGGTTTGCCACGCCGCCACCGCCGCACGTGTTCGGCGAGGTGCACGTGCCGCACGTGATGCTCCCGCCGCAGCCGTCGGGCGCGACGCCGCAGTTCTGCCCGGCCGGGCAGCTCGTCGCGGGGGTGCACACGGTCGAGTCTCCGCACTGGTTCGGCGTGCCGCCGCCGCCGCAGATCTGCGGCGCCGTGCACGTTCCGCAGCTCGCGATCGTGCCGCCGCACCCGTCGGCGGCGGCGCCACAGTTCTGTCCCGCGGGGCACGTCGTCAGGGGGACGCACAGGGGGCCGCCGTCAGGGCCCGCGTCGCCGACCGAAACGCCGCACTGGCTGTGCACTCCGCCGCCGCCGCATGACGCGGGGGCAGTACAGGTGCCGCAGGAGATCGTCCCGCCGCAGCCGTCGGCGGCGACGCCGCAGTTCTGCCCGGTCGGGCACGCCGTCGCGGGGACGCAGCTCGCCTGGCCGCACTGGCTCGGCGTACCGCCGCCGCCGCACGACTGCGGCGCCGTGCACGTACCGCAGGAAGCGATCAACCCGCCGCAGCCGTCCGCCGCAGGTCCGCACGTGATCGTGGCCGGGCACGTCGTCGCGGGGACGCAGGGCCCGCTCCCTCCGCACTGGTTCGGTGTGCCGCCACCGCCGCAAGTCTGCGTGCCCGTGCACGTCCCGCAGTTGATCGATCCGCCGCAGCCGTCTCCTTGCTGGCCGCATCCGGCGCTCAGCTGGGCGCACGTCTTCGGGATGCACCCGGTCGACGTGACGCCGGCATCCTCGTTGTTCCCGAGGAGCGAAGCGTCTTCGCCGATGGTCGAGCCCGAGTCCGCGAAGGAAGCGTCGGTGCCCCCTCCTTGGAAGTTCCCCCCGCCCCCGCTCGAGCCGCACCCGCACGCGGCAATGGCAATCGCCACGCCCGTCGCCCAAGAAGAACGACCTGACAACGGACGCATAAGCGACCTCCCTGCCGGATAATTAGGCATGAGGTCGGTCGCTGCGCAAGGCGGTGACGGCTAATTGCGGCCTAGAGGCAGCAGCTCGTCGATCGCTCTTCCGGAGTCCTCGGCCGTGTCGGCCGGCATTCCCATCCACGCTCGCGCCGTCGGCGCGATGTCCGCGAGGCGACGCTCGTTGGATGTGGGTGACACTGCGCCATCGCCTGCCGTGATGACTCCGCGCCCCCTCACGTCCCCGATCGCGACGAGCCACGATCGCGACGACTCGGGCCACTTCGCGCCGTGGTCGCGGAAGTCGAGCGCGCGCCCGTGGTCCGCGGTCACGTAGACGGCGGTGTGCCGCCCCTGCTCCCCCATCCGATCGATCACGTCGACGATCCGCGCGATCGCGTCGTCGGCGAAGCGGAGCGACTCGACGTACTCGGCGTAGTCGCCGTGGTGTGCGTATTCGTCGGACTCGCCCAGCGAGACGAACATGAACCGCGGCTTCACGAGCTCGAGGTAACGCGTCGCGAGCGGAGCGGTGAACCGGTCAGGTCGAAAGTCCCCCTCTCCGGGCCACGCGAGCGCGGCGGCGCCACGGTCGAGGATCTCAGACATCGCTTCGTCCTCGCGAAGCACGGACTCGTTCTGCCGGAGCGAGCGCCCCCCGCTCACGACGATCGACTCGGGGTGAATCGACGCGACCCGCACCAGGTCGGGCCACGACGAGAAGACCGCCACCTCGCGAGGCGACTCGCTCCAGGCGCGCGCTTCGTCGACCAGCGTCGCGCGGATCGTCGCTGGGCACTGGTTGCCGTTGCACGCGGTGGGAGGATGACCTCCGAGGATCTCCGTGTAGCCCGGCAGGGAGACGAAGTTCGGGCCGCTCGCGCGGATGACCGTTCCGCTCTCGGGGGCGCCGAAGACCGCGCCTCGCGTGCGTGCGAGCTCGGCGAGCCGCGGCATCGTCGGGGTGTTGGCGGTGCGTGGGTCCATCTTCGCCTCGCGAGCGAGCTCCCCATCGACGCCGAGGAGGACGTCTTGCCACCTTGCCCCGTCGAGGACGATGACCACCGCCGCGCGATCCGGCAGGCCAGGGCGCACGCTCGGGTCTGCTTCGTCCCCTTCGACGGCCGCGACCGCTCGGGGCTGCGCCAACGTGGTCGAGGTGAGCGCCGCGGCGAGCGCCCCCATCGCTCCTGCGAGCGCTGCGGTGCTCCTCCAGCCTCTACCGAGCTTCACGATCTCGAACCTCGCAAGGCCCACCTCGCATGGGGCGTGCCTTGGCTCGAAGCTTCGCCTCTCGAGATGGCTGGGCTCGTTCCATCCGGGAAACTCGCGGTGAACGCGTCGCGGCGGGCGTGCGTCACGATTGGCAATCCCGTGGCAGCCGTGTCGCGGCGGTGCGTGAACCCCCGTCGTCCGCTATGCTGCCGCGCCAAACGACGCGCAAACGCGCCGCCGCCGCCAGGGGTCCCCATGATCGAAGACCGTCTCCGCGAGTGCCTCACCTTCGACGACGTCCTCCTCGCGCCTGCCTACAGCGAGGTGCTCCCGAAGGACGTGGATACAAAGACCCGGCTGACCAAATCGATCGAGCTGAATGTCCCGCTCCTGTCGGCCGCGATGGACTCCGTCACCGAGGCGCGGACCGCCATCACGATGGCGCGGGAAGGGGGGATCGGGATCCTCCACAAGAACCTCGATCCCGAGGCGCAGGCCCTCGAGGTGCAGCGCGTCAAGCGGGCCGAGAGCGGCATGGTCGCGGCGCCCGTCACCGCGCGGCCGAACCAGTCGCTGCGCGAGGCGCTCGACATCATGCAGCAGCACAACATCAGCGGCGTCCCCGTCGTCGAGGCGGAGACCCCCGTTGGGATCCTGACGGCGCGCGACATCCGCTTCGAAAAGAACCTCGACCAGCCGATCTCGGCGCTCATGACGAAGGAGCTCGTGACGGTGCCGCCGGCGACGTCGAACGATCACGCGAAGCTTCTTCTGCACAAGCACCGGATCGAGAAGCTCCTCGTCGTGGACAACGGCAAGCTCGTCGGCCTCATCACGATCAAGGACATCCTTCAAGCCGACCGTCACCCGCAGGCGAGCAAAGACAAGAAGGGGCGCCTCCGCGTCGGCGCCGCGATCGGCCCAGGCCCGGATCGCGAGCGACGGACCGAGGTGCTCGTGGCCGCCGGCGTGGACGTCATCGTGGTCGACACCGCGCACGGGCACTCGAAGGGGGTCATCGACGCCGTACGCGAGACGAAGAAGCGGTACCCGAACGTCGAGGTCATCGCGGGGAACGTCGCGACCGCAGAGGCGACCGAAGCGCTCATCGACGCGGGGGCGGACGCCGTGAAGGTCGGGATCGGCCCTGGGAGCATCTGCACGACGCGCGTCGTCGCGGGGATCGGCGTCCCGCAGATCACGGCGGTCAGCGACTGCGCGCGCGTCGCCGACCGGCACGGGATCCCGATCGTCGCCGACGGCGGCGTGAAGTTCTCGGGCGACGTGACGAAGGCGATCGCCGCGGGGGCGAGCACGGTGATGATCGGCTCGCTCTTCGCGGGGACCGACGAGTCTCCCGGCGAGCTCGTTCTCTATCAAGGGCGCAGCTACAAGGTGTACCGGGGGATGGGCTCGCTCGGCGCCATGCGCAAGGGGTCGAAGGACCGCTACGGGCAGGCGGGGGCAGCCGACGAGAAGCTCGTCCCGGAAGGGATCGAAGGGCGCGTGCCGCACCGCGGGTCGCTCGCGTCGATCCTGTACCAGCTCGTCGGCGGGCTCCGTTCGGGGATGGGGTACACGGGGTGCCGGTCGATCCAGGAGCTGCGGACGAAGGCGAAGTTCGTCCGGATCACGTCGCAGGGGCTCCGCGAGAGCCACGTGCACGACGTGATCATCACCGAAGAAGCGCCGAACTACCGCAGCTGACCTTCAGCTGCGGTATCCCGAGCGCAGCGAGGGATCTCCCACAGGCAGCGAGAGACGTCTCATGCGAAGCATCACCGCCCACTGGCTCGGCCGCGTGCGCTACGGAGACGCCCTCGCCCTCCAAGAGCGCCTCGTCGAAGCACGCATCCGCGGCGAGGTCGGCGACACGCTCCTCCTCCTCGAGCACGATCCGGTCATCACGCTCGGCCGCGGCGCCCATGCGCAGAACGTCCTCGCGACGGAAGAGGCGCGCGCCAGGCTGGGGGTCGACTACTTCGAGACCGGCCGCGGCGGCGACGTCACGTACCACGCCCCCGGCCAGCTCGTGGCCTACCCAATCCTGGACCTGAAGCCCGACCGCTGCGACGTCCGCAAGTACGTGCGGGACCTCGGCCGCGTGATGATCGCGCTGGCGAAGGAGCACGGTGTCGCGGCCGGGATGATCGAAGGGGACCCGAAGCTCATCGGTGTATGGGTCGATCGCGACGCGCCCGGCGAGTGGCGCGATCCGCCGGATCAGACCGAGCAGCGCCTCGCCAAGATCGGCGCCATCGGCGTGCGCCTCTCGCGCTGGGTGACGATGCACGGCTTCGCGTTCAACGGCTCGACCGACCTCACTGGCTTTCAGCTCATCGTGCCGTGCGGGATCTCGACGCTCGGCGTGACCTCGCTCGAGGCGCTCGGAGTCGCGTCGCCGAGCGTGCGCGACCTGGCGATGCAGGCCGTCGTTCATTTCGCGCGTGTGTTCGACGCGGAGGTCGCGATCGCCGAAGCGGCGCCGCGCGTGGCGTAGGGCGGGGCGTGCGCCCCTCGGGGTCCGGCGGCCCCGAAATCTCCCTGGATCGTGCTGGCGAAGCTCGCGGGTGCCCTGGCGAGCTTCGCCAGGGCGTTCGCTAGGCTCGCGGGTGCCTTGGCGAGCTTCGCCAGGGCGTTCGCTAGGCTCGCGGGTGCCCTGGCGAGCCTCGCCAAGGCGTTCGCTAGGCTCGCGGGTGCCCTGGTGAGCCTCGCCAAGGCGTTCGCGAGGCTCGCGGGTGCCCTGGCGAGCCTCGCCAAGGCGTTCGCTACGCTCTCGGGTGCGTTCGAGCGCTACGGCTTGCCGCTCGAGCGACGCGACGAGCGCTCCGCCACGATGACCACGTTCGAAAACGGCGTCTTGCCCCAGCAGGGCTCGACCCGCACCTCGAACCCGCGCGCTCGGAGCGGCGCCACGAGCTTCTCGATCGGCCGCACGTTCACCCGCGCCCCCCGGTTGTACCCGAGCGACGTCGTCACCCGCTCCTGCATCCGCGTCACGCCGCTGCGCCACCCGCGGTCCGGATCGAGCTCCCGCACGACGACCCGCGCGCGCGCCGCGTCCGCCGCGCGCGAGAGGACAGCGTCCTGCTCCGCGTCGGTCAGGTAGTGGAGCACGTCGACGAAGAGCGCCGTGTCGCAGGGGGGGACGACCGTCGCGCGCATGTCGCCGGCCTCGAACGCCGCCGCCAACCCCGCCGCCGCCTCGCGCGCGTCGCCCACTTTCTTCGCGTCCCAGTCGAACCCGGTCACTTTCGTCGCGTTGCCGGCCTCGAGGAGGAGCACCGCGAGCTGCCCTCGGCCGCACCCCACGTCGGCGACCTCTCCGAGCGCCCCCAGCGCGACGACCCTCGCGGCGACCGGATCGCTCGCGAGCTTCCCGCGCACGTAGTGGTAGGCCGCGCGGCGCCCGTGTGCGTACCGCTCCGCGACCCGCTCCACCGCCGCTTCGAACGGGGGAGCCGCCCGCTTCGTCTCTCGTTTGGCCCGCACGGCGCGCGACGCGATCGCAAACGTGATCGCCCCACCGACGACCGCCAGGACCGGCGAGAGGATCGCCGTCCCGACCACGACCTCCTTCGCGAGCTCCCCGAACGCGCGCCGCTGCGCCTCGGCTGCCGACAGCGCGAGCGCGTGCCCGGTCCGCGCGAGCGACCCGAGCTCGACCTCGGCCAGCAAGATGAACGGGATCACGAACGGCAGAGAGATGTTCGCGGCGAGATACGCGAGGGCGGCGTCGAGCCGGAGCGGGACGCACACCGCGATGACGATCCAGAGATGCAGCCCGTAGAGGGGCGTCA
>JBKQKP010000241.1:0-25897 GCA_052147435.1 Polyangiaceae bacterium
CAGGCGGGCGAGCAAGGGAAAGGGTTCGCGGTCGTCGCCGACGAGATCAAGGATCTCGCCGAGCGCGCCGGCGCGAGCACGCGCGAGATCACGGACCTCATCAAGACCGTCCAGGCGGAGTCGAAGAACGCGATCGCCGCCGTCGAGCGCGGCGCCCACAACGTCGACCGCGGCGTCGAGGTCTCGAACGAAGCCGAGCGCGCACTCAAGAAGATCCTCGAGTCGTCGCAGAAGAGCACGAACATGGTCCGCGCGATCGCGCGCGCGACCGTCGAGCAGGCGAAGGGGTCGAAGCAGGTCACCGACGCGATCGGGCGCATCGCCGAGACGGTCCAGCAGATCGCCGCGGCGACGGCGCAGCAGGCGCGCGGGTCGGAGCTCATCATGAAGAGCGCCGAGAAGATGCGGCTCATCACGCAGCACGTCGAGCGAAGCTCGCAGGAGCAGGCGCGCGGCGGGCGCCAGATCACCGGCTCGATCGAGAACATCTCGAACATGGTGAACCAGCTCAACGTGAGCCACCGGAACCAGACGCGCGGGAGCGAGCTGCTCCTCGGCGCGAGCGGGAAGATCGAGGAGAGCGCGCGGCTGCAGGAGACGTCGCTCCGGAGCTTGCAGACGGCGTTCGACCGGCTGCGGCGGATGCTCTAGCGGCGGCTACAACCGTATCGCCGCGAGCGCCTGCGCCCCTCGCGCGAGCACGTGCCCGGCGCCGGCGTACACGGTCGTCGAGCCCCCCAGGTCCGGGGTTTCGATCGACCAGATCGTCTGCGCGCGGCGGCCGAGGAGCCGCTCCTTGTCGATGTCGAGCGCGCTCACGAGCACCTTGCCCCCTTTGAGCTCGGCGTGCGCCAGAAGCGAGTCGCCGAGCGCCGCATCGAGAACGAGGTTCTCCCGCGGGAGCGGAAACGTCGCGGTCTCGCCCGCCGGACCGATGCGCCACAGGTCGGTGCTGGGGAGCCCCTCGCCGTCGGTGCACTGGAACACGAGCTCGCCGTTCGGCCGCCGCGCGAGACGCGCCCCCTCGCACGCGCCGCGCGTGGCGAGCCGTTCGACGGGTGACTGCGCCCGGACGACTCCGCTCTCGCGGTCGACGATCATCGCCTGCACGATCGCGTGCTTCGACCGCGGCAGCTGGCGATCGTTGGGATCGCCCGCGACCGCAATCGCCGTGACCGCGCCCCCCCCGGCAACCGCATGCGCATGCGAGTGCGGACCGGTGACGTCGGACGACGCCCACGGCGAGTCGGCGTCTCCCGCCGGATCGAGCTGCCAGATGGACGGCGGCGTTCCGTTTCCCGCATCGTCCCAGTTGCCCGCGCTCGGCGCGTAGAGTGTGTGCCCTACGCAACAGGCATCGCGCGGCGCGAGGTCGGGATCCACGGCCTCCTTGGCGCGCGGAGCCAGGATCACCGTCTCGTCCTTCGCGAAGGCGTACACACGACGCCCCCCGGCGGTCGCGTCGAGCTCCATCCAGATCCCGCCGTCCGCCGACGCCCACGCCTCGAGCACGTCCCAGTGCGCGGCGCGGTCGAGCGCGAGCGCGCGGCGATGGCGGGGGCGAAGATCGAACGCGTCGAGCGCGTACCAGAACACCGGCTCGCCGTGGCGCGTGGCAAGGACGTGGACCAGCGCGCCGTCGACGATCATCGCGGCGACCGGCGCCGGATCCGGCAGCTCGCGCTTGGCGACGACCCGACCGCTCGACCCCTCGAGCGCGAACACCGTCGCGTGCTCCCAGCCGAGACCCGCCGGATCGCCGGCGGGCATCGTCGCTACGTAGACCCGCTCCCCGGCGATGCGCACCTGATCGACGTTCCCGCCGTCCCGCGGGCGGAAGGTCCACGCAACCTTGGGCCGCGCCCGCTCGATCTCCGCGGACACGGCGCGCCCCCCGCCCACGTCGCCGCGGCGGTGAGTCCAGTCGCCGAGGATGACGCCGCTCATCGAGGCGGGAGTTAGACCTCCGTTCTCCCCTCGCGCAAGGCGAATCGACACGTCGCGGCAAGACCTCGCCGCGCCCGCGGGCTACTCGACCGTGACGGTCTTCGCGAGATTTCGGGGCTGATCGACGTCGGTCCCCTTCAGATCGGCCATGTAATAGGCCAGAAGCTGCAGCGGCAGGACCGTGAGCAGCGGGAGCACCTCCCCTTCCGCATCGGGCACTTCCATCAGATCGCGCTCCGGGAGGATCTCGGCGCGCGGGTTGATGCGCGAGAACGAGATCCGCTGGTCGCTCTCGACGAGCCCCGCCACGTGCGCGTCTCCCGCGGTGCACACCGCGATCAGCTGCCCTTCGCGCGCCTTCACTTCCTGCATGTTCGAAATCGTCTTCTCGTAGTGCACGTCCTTCGGGCAAATGATGACGACCGGCATCTCCTCGTCGATGAGCGCGATCGGTCCGTGCTTCATCTCGCCAGCCGCGTACCCCTCGGCGTGGATGTACGAGATCTCCTTCAGCTTGAGCGCCCCCTCGAGCGCGATCGGGTACCCCGTGCCGCGACCCAGGAAGAGCATGTCGCGCGCCTTCAGGTGGCGCTTGGCGATGAGCTTGATCCCCTCGGCCGTCTCGAGGACGGTGCGCATCTGCGAGGGCGCCTTGACGAGCGCGTCGAGAATCCTGCGCGCGCTCTCCTTCGAGAGCACCTCGCGACGGCGCCCCAGGTACACGGCCAAGAGAAGCATCGCCGCGAGCTGCGCGGTGAAGCACTTCGTCGAGGCGACGCCGATCTCCGGCCCGGCGTGCGTGTAGAGGGCGCCGTCGGCGGCGCGCGGGATGGCGCTGTCGAGGACGTTGGCGATGGCCAGGATGCGGGCTCCGCTCGCGCGCGCGGCCTTCACCGCGGCGAGCGTGTCGGCGGTCTCGCCGCTCTGGCTCACGGCGACGACGAGGTCGGTCTTCGTGAAGACCGGCTCGCGGTAGCGCACCTCGCTGCCGATCTCGACCTGCGACGGGAGCTTCGCGATCTGCTCGACCCAGTATCGCCCCGCCATCGCCGCGTGTGCGCTCGTGCCACACGCGACGAAGTAGACGCGCGTGATCGACTTCGCGATCTCCGGCGTGAGGCCGATCTCTTCCCCGACGACGTCCGACCCCGCGATGTCCACGCGCCCGCGCAGCGTGTCTTCGATCGCGCGCGGTTGCTCGTGGATCTCTTTGAGCATGAAGTGCTTGTAGCCCCCCTTCTCGGCCTGCGTGGGGGACCAGTCGATGTGCTTCGTCTTCCGCTCGACGTGGGTGCCGTCGAGCGTCGAGATCTCGGCGCCCGCTTTCGTGAGGGTCGCGATGTCGCCGTCGTGGAGGAAGATGACCTCGCGTGTATGCGCGAGGAGGGCCGGAATGTCGCTCGCCGCGAGCATCTCACCGTTCCCGATCCCGAGGACGAGCGGTGACGAGTCGCGCGCGACGACGATCTCGCCCGGGAAATCTCCGCACACGACCGCGATGGCGTAGGCGCCGCGAACGCGCTTCAAGGCGACGCGGACGGCCTCAGCGAGGCGCTTCGTGCCGTTCTTCATCGCCTCGTCGACCAGGTGGGCCACGATCTCCGTGTCGGTGTCGCTCGAGAAGCGGACGCCGCGCGACTCGAGCTCACGGCGAAGCTCCGCGTGGTTCTCGATGATCCCGTTGTGGACGAGCGCGATGTTCCCCGCGACGTGCGGGTGCGCGTTCGCTTCGCTCGGCCGGCCGTGGGTTGCCCAGCGCGTGTGGCCGATCCCGGTCGTTCCCGCGAGGGGGTGCTTCTTGAGCGCGATGTCGAGGTTCGAGAGCTTCCCGACGGTCCGCACGATCTCGAGCCCCCTCCCCGTGTGGACGGCGAGGCCGGCGGAGTCGTAGCCGCGGTACTCGAGACGACGGAGCCCTTCGACGAGGAGCGGAGCGCATTCCTGAGCGCCGACGTAGCCAACGATTCCGCACATGATCGCAATCTCCCTCGAGGCTTCGCGTGCTCGCGTTCCGGCGCGCGCGCGTGCTCGCGGAACAGAGTAGTTCACCCCCCGTTTGAACGGCAGAGCGAACGCTCACATATCTCACTCCCCGGGAGATTCCTCGGGAGCGCGGAGCGGGCTACGGCGCGCAGCTCAGCGGGGGGAGCTCGGCCGGACCCGCTCCGTCGGCGACGAGCCGGGCCGTGGCAAACACCCTCCGGTAGACGTCGATTCTCGCGAGGATCGTCGAGTTCTTCGTGAGCTCGTCGCCGTCCATGGCGCTCTGGCTCACGACGCCGACGACCTCGTGCGTCCCTCGCGCGATGACGGGGCCCCCGCTGTCGCCTGGGCAGATCGACGCTTGGAGAACGAACGTCTCCTGCGTCGTCCCCACGATCCCGCCGCCGGCGCGGTCGGCCCGGTGGATCCCGTTCGGCGAGAGCGCGCAGCGGCCGAAGCCGATGGGGTCGACCATCTCACCCATGTGCGGGGGCTTGTCGAGGCGCGGGGGCATCGTGGACATTCCGACGAGCTTGCGCTCGAGGACGAGGATCGCGATGTCCCCGCCGCCGCCGGAAGATCCGCACGGCGGGGCGATGATCGCGCGCGCGTGCACCGTCCCCCACGCGAGATAGTCGCCGCCGAGCTCGATCTGCAGGTCGCTCGGATCGAGCGCATCGCGCGTGAACTCTCCGTGCGTGCCGCGCTTGACGACGCAGTGGTGCGCGGTGAGCACGAGGTCGTCCTCGACGAGCGTCCCCGAGCAGCTCACCTCCGGCCCCACGACGCGAACGACCGCATCTTCGGAGCTCGCGAGCGCGAGCGGCGGCGAGAAGAGCACCGGCGGAAGCGGATGCGCGTGCGCGATCGCCGCGGGGCGCACCGGGATCTTGGTCTGGGGTTGAATGCACGCCACGAGCGACGCCGCCGCGACGAACGCGAGCGCGCCTGAGAACGAGGGGGAGCAGAGGTGCATGGCGTGGGCGCGCGAGTGCGCGCTCAGCGGACAGCGAGGCGCGCTTCGCGCGTCGCGTTGTGGTAGGCGACCGCGCTCGCTTCAGGCTCTGCCTGGGCGTCCTCGACACCGAGACCTACCAGCTCCTCCATGATGTCCGCGCGTCGCCGCGCCGATGCGATGAGCCACGCATCGCAGATCCCCTCGCCCATCGTGCACGTGCGGAGCACTTTCTGCTCGACCGCGAGCGCCTCTTGCGCGTGCCCCTCTTCGAGCAGCGCTCGGGCGTACACGTGCTCCACCTTCGCGCGCACCCGCACCTCTTCCGGCGCACGCTCGATGACCGCGAGAGCCAGGCCGGGGGCGTGCGCGTCCATGTAGGCCTGCGCGAGCATCTGGAGCTTCACTTCGTCGTTCGGCGAGGCGGCGACCTCCCCCTCGAGACCGACGACTGCCGCGGGGTTGGACGCCTGGCCGAGCGGAGAAAGCACGGCGTGCTCGCGCTCCGTGCCGCTCGCCATCCAGATCGCCCCCGCCGCAACCAGCACCAGCCCGTTCAGCAGTCGCCCCGCCATGGTCGCCTTTCGCCCGCCTGTCCGTTGGACGTGCGGGGGAGAGAAAAGGTGTAGCGCGCGCGAGCCCCGTGCGCATTCGCGCTCGAGGCTCTCCACCAGTCGCACTCAGTCGCACTCGTACACTCGGAGCTCGGTCACTGGTTTCGGACAACGAGGCCGCCCGATTGTTCCCGAGCGACAGCCTCGCAAGAGAACAAACCCCTTTCCCGGGGGGGTTCTTGGGCCCTTCGCGTCGAAAGGTGTGTGCGGGTGGGACACCCGGCGACTGATCAGGCGTGCGCCAGCTCGTTCAGCACCCAGTCTCCTACTGCCCGCGTCCCCAGCTCCCCCCCCACGTCGCGCGTGCACTTCTTTTCGGCAATCGCTCGCCCCACGATGGCCTCGAGGCGACGCTCCTCCTCCGGGTAGCCGAGGTGCGCGAGCATCATCCCGACAGTAAGCACGCTCGCGAGCGGGTTCGCGAGGTCCTTCCCCGCGAGCGGCGGCGCGCTGCCGTGCACCGGCTCGAACATCGCGACCCGCTTCGGATCGCTCGCGTGCACGTTCGCGCTCCCGGCCATCCCGAGGCCCCCTTGAAGCGCCGCGCCGAGGTCCGTCACGATGTCGCCGAAGAGATTGCACGTGACGATGACCTCGAACGGCGACGGGTCCTGCACCAGATAGAGACACAGCGCGTCGACGTACACGTGCTTCGGCTCGATGCCCGGGTAACGCTTCGCGACCTCGAAGAAGCAGCGGTACCAGAGCTCGTGCGCGTGCTTCATCGCGTTCGACTTGTCGGCCATGTGGACGGTGCGCTTGCCATGCTTCTTCGCGTGCTCGAACCCGGCAACGATCAGGCGCTCGACCCCCTTGCGCGTGTTCACGTCCTCGTTGATCGCGATCTCGTCGGGCGTGCCGCGCTTGAACTGGCCCCCCATGCCCACGTAGATCCCCTCGGTGTTCTCGCGGAACACGACGAAGTCGACGTCCTTCGCCGTGCGCCCTTTGAGAGGCACGAGGCGATCGTCGAGCGCCTTCACGGGGCGGATGTTCGCGTACAAGTCGAGCCCGAAGCGCATGCCGAAGAGGATGTCGCGCGCGTGCTCGAGCCCGGGGACGCGCGGATCGCCGAGAGCGCCCAGGAGGACGGCGCTGGCTTCGTTCTTCACCCGCTCGGCGATCTCCTTCGGGTAGGTGGTGCCGTCTCGCAAGTAACGGTCGGCGCAGAGGTCGAGGTGCCAGAGCTCGAGAGCGAGACCGCGCTTGTCGCGGTAGTGCTCGAGGATGCGTGTGGCTTGGGCGATGACCTCGGGGCCGATGCCGTCGCCAGGGAGGATCGCGAGGAGGGGGGTCGCGGGCATGGGGATAGGGCGGGAGCCTAGCAGCCCAGCGGGGAGGAGCGCCCGACGGAAGCCTCGCGTGGCGCGCGGGGCGTCGGCCGGCGAGTTGACGATCGGCGGATCCGTGAGATCCTTGGGCGTGACGACGGTCCTGGCTCGTCTCCCCCTCCTGCTCGCGCGGCTCGCGCTCGTCGGCTCCGCGGGATGCACGCTCTTCTCGGGCTGGAGCGACCTTCAGGACGGTACGACGGCCACCGCGGACGCTGGCCCGGGGGGAACCGGCACTTCGGACTCGGGCGCGGACTCCACGGGCGGGCAGACCAAGCCCCCCCCCGACTCGGGTGGCGCGACCGACTCGTCGGCGGCGGGCTCGGACGCGTCCTCCGTCGTGCTCACCGTGGCGTGCGGCTCGACGCGATGCACCTTGGGCGACTCCTGCTGCGCGGGAATCGCCGGCATCGGCGCGTCGACGTGCGTGACCAGCACGCAAACGTGCGGCCCCACGAGCACCCTCATGTCGTGCAGCGACTCGTCGCAGTGCACGGCGTCGCTCGGTCACACGGCGCAGTGCTGCCAGGACGACACCACCGGCGTGCCGAGCGTCTCGTGCCGCACGACGTGCACGGGCACCGGCAACATCGTCTGCGATCCCACGCTCGCGTCTCCGACGTGCCCGACCGGGACGACGTGCCAGCCGAGCGAAGAGTTCAGCTACAACACTTGCCAGTAACGTGCCCCCTCCGGATCGCGACCCGACGACTCTCCTTCGCACGCCCCCCGTCGTGCGCCCCGTCACGTCGCCCGGGTGCACGCTGGTCGTCGTCTCGGGACCGGGCGTGGGGACGAAGTTCGCGATCGAGGATCTCGCCACGCGCCGCGTGCTCCTCGGACAAAGCGTCGCCTGCGACGTGAAGCTCGAGGACCGCGCGGTGTCGCGCCGGCACGCCGCCCTCGACATGGACTCGGTGGGGGTCCACGTGCTCGACCTCGACTCGACGAACGGCACGTGGGTGAACGGCGTGCGCGTCCGCGATGCGTATTTGCCGGCGCAGGCGGTCGTCCAGCTGGGGGCGACGTCGCTTCGGGTCGAGCTGGATGGGACCGCGCACGTCCTCCCCGCGTCCGAGGACGCGAGCTTCCATCGCGTGATCGGCGCGAGCCCGGAGATGCGCCGCCTGTATCCGCTCTTCGCGCGCCTCGCCGCGAGCGACGTCCCGGTGCTCATCGAAGGGGAGACCGGGACCGGGAAAGAGGCGGTCGCCGAGTCGCTCCACGAAGCCGGTGCGCGGCGCGGCGGCCCCTTCGTCATCTTCGATTGCACCACGGTCGCCGCGACGCTCGTCGAGGCGGAGCTCTTCGGCTACGAGCGGGGGGCGTTCACAGGGGCGGATACCACGCGAAAAGGGCTCTTCGAAGAGGCCGACGGCGGCACGCTCTTTCTCGACGAGATCGGCGATCTCGATCTCGCCCTGCAGGCGAAGCTCCTCCGCGCGCTCGAGAAGTCCGAGATCCGCAGGATAGGCGCGACGACGTGGAAGCGGGTCAACGTGCGGATCCTTGCCGCGACCCGGCGCGATCTCGACCGCGAAGTGCAAGCGCGCCGCTTCCGTGACGACCTCTTCTACCGCCTCGCCGTCGCGCGAGTCGAGCTCCCGCCGCTGCGCCGCCGCCAGGGGGACATCTCGCTCCTCACGCGCGTCTTCTGGGTCACGCTCGGTGGAGACGAGGCGAAGCTCCCCCCCGATCTGCTCCTGCGCTTCGAGCAGTATGGCTGGCCGGGGAACGTGCGCGAGCTCCACAACGCCGTCGCGCGCCGCCTCGCGATCGGCGAGGACGCGCTCTTCGATCGCACGGGAGAGCAGCAAGCCCCCGCCGCGTCGCGGGAGGACTTCATCGAGGCGATGTTGTCCGCCGGGACGCCGCTCCCGATCGCAAGGCAGCAGATGCTCCAGCAGTTCGAGCAGCGGTACGTCCGGCGGATGCTCGAGCTGCACCGCGGGAACGTCTCGCGCGCGGCGACCGCGAGCGGGATCGGCCGCAGGTACTTTCAGATGATCAAGGCGCGGGGATAGAGCGCAACGCGACGGGCCTCAGAAGGTCCCGACGATCGAGAGGCTCGCCCCCTCCTTGTTCGGCGCGATCGTCACCGTTGTCGCCGGCTCGGTCCCTTCTTCGACCTTCGGGTGCAGAAACAGCCAGGCCGACACCGCCGCGGCGATGACACCGAGGCCGAGCGAGACGTCGGCGGTGATGTACTTCACCTTGAGCGGCTGCACCTGCGCGTCGGTGCACGTGTCCCCGCACTGGGAGCGGAGCTGGCTCTTCTCGCTCAGCCCTGTCGCGCCGAAATAGGCGAACGATGCGCCGCCGACGACGGCGGCCGCGCCGAAGACGTAGGCCCAGGTCGATACGTGCTTCGCGAGCGGAACGGGCGCTGCCGCGGGCGGCGGAGCCGGCACGGGCGGCGGTTGAGCCGCAGTGGGGGCGGGGGCGGGCGGCAGCGCGGCGGAGAACGTCCCGTAGATCGGACGATTGTGCTCGCCCATCCGCAGCACCTCGGTGAGCTCGACGGGGGCGTCGGGGGAGTGCTCGAAGCGGAAGACGTGCGGTCCGGGGTTCAGGGCGATCGCGCGGCCCGAATCCACCTCCTCTTGGTACGATTTTCCGTCGACGAAGATGTGCGCGCCGAGCATGTCGTTTCCGTGGGCGTCCTTCGCGCCGAGGACCACCGTGGGCGTGTTCACCTCGACGTCGGCGAGCCACTGCGCGCAGTCCTTACGGACGAGCGCGGGGCACTCCTCGGCGGCGCACGCACGGAAGCTCACTCGGGCCTCGGCGAACGCGGCGCGATCTCGCTCTTGCTGGCCACGCTCGGCGGCCGCGACGCACCGCTCGGCGCGCCCGGTAGGGGGAGCGGCTGACGCGATCGAGGAGCACGCGAAGCACGCGAACCACGCGAGAGGAGCGGCGAGGGCGCGCGCCCCGAGTCGCGTCATCGCAGGCACTCCGGCTTGTAGATCTTGGTGCCGTTGGAGTCGATGCTGAAGGGGGGGTCGCAGGAGGGGGCGGAGCGGTGTTTGGAGGGTTTCGCGCGGAGAGGAGAGGCGCTTGAGAGCGGGGAGGCGAGCAGAGTCGGGGCCGGGGTCGAGGTTGAGGTCGAGGTCGGGGGCGGGGTCGAGGTCGAGGTCGAGGTCGGGGTTGGGGTCGAGGGGGGAACCTCTGTCATTCTTGGCGTCTCGTCGGGGCGAGGGCGGGCGGCCGCGAAGGCGCCGCCCACGACTATCGCGGCGCAGCCGGCGACGAGTGACACTGCTAGGAGGCGCCGGCGGGGACGCGCGCTCGGCTCGGGCGACGCGGGCACGTCCTCGCCGATCTCAGCCGACTCCACGCGCTTCACTGTCTCGGCGCGCAGCTCGAGCTGGTCACCCGCGAGACGCTCCACCCAGGCGCCAATCTCCCCCGGATCCGCCCGCAGCGCCGCGGGCGTGAGCGCGGCCTGCATCTCCGCTGCCGTCTCGTAGCGCTGGCGAGGATCCGGCGCCGTGGCGCGAAGGACGACTTGATCGAGGGCGGGCGGCACCTCCGGCGCGTGACTGCTCGGCGCTGGGATCGTCTCGCTCAGGACGCGCGCCGCGAGGAGCGCCGGCTCCCCTTCGTCGAACAAGCGCCGCCCCGTGAGCAGCTCCCAGAGAACGACCCCGGCGGCGTACACGTCCGCCTGCCGCGTCACCGGCGCTCCGCCGAGCTGCTCGCGCGCCATGTACGCGATCTTCCCTTTCACTACTCCCGGCTCAGTCACCTGCGTCCGATCGAGCGCCTTCGCGATGCCGAAGTCGAGCAGGCGCGCGTGCCCGTCGACGCCTACGTGGACGTTCTGCGGCGAGACGTCGCGATGGACGATGCCGAGGAGCTTGCCGCTCTTGTCTTGCGCTTCGTGGGCGGCGTGGAGCCCCTGGAGCGCATCTGCCAGGATGCCGACGGCAACCGCCACGGGGGCGCGCTCGCCGCGGACCTTCGCCTCGGTGAGGAGCTCCGCCACCGTGACCCCGTGCACGTATTCCATGACCACGTGCGCGACGCCCCCGTCGAGCACGATGTCGAGCGTCTGGACGACGTTCGGGTGGCGGATCCTTGACGCAATCTTCGCCTCCCGGAGGAGCGCGCGCCGGTGGTCGTCGCTGTCGTTGAACAGCGTCCGAACGCGCTTCACGGCGACGACGCGCGAGAAGCCCTCGGCGCCGACCAGACGCGCGAAATGGACGCTCGCCATCCCGCCGCGCGCGAACTCCTCGAAGAGGACGTAGCGACCGACCCGCTGCATTGCCTTTGAGGGGGGGCCGGGGGCGGATTGCCAGGACGAGGTCATTCGCGGCAAGAGGGAGTATAGCGCCCGCGCGGTCGAGAGCGATCCGACCGACGGCGCTCGTCGGCGCGAACCTGCCTAGATCGCCTGCTCCAGACACGTCGCCACCTGAGTCGCGCAGGTCTGCGGGGACGTCGAGCTCGAGAGGCACGACTGGAGCGACTGGATGCACGCGCTCACGGAGCCCGCGTCGAAGGGGAACGTGATGGGGGGGAGCCCCGCGTCGTCGAAGATCGGCAAGAAGCCCGCGTCATCGAGAATCGGCAGAGCGCCGCCGCCACCGTCGAAGCTGCCGACCGGCGGCAGCGAGCCGTCGAAGAAGCTGCCGGGAGATGGGAGCGATCCGGCGTCGAACGAGCCAAGGCCCACCGGGGGGAGCCCAGCGTCATCGATGAGCGCCTCCAGACACGACTTGAGCTGCTGCTCGCACGCGGCGATCGCCGTCGCGCTCGTCGCCGTCGACGCGCACGTCTTTGCCTGCGCTTGGCAGTTCTGCACACCGCTGAGCGCCGAGCTCTCCTGCCCGACAGGCGATTGGGATGGCTGGCTACAGCCCACGACCCCCGCAACGAGCGCACCGATGACGAGGCTTTTCTTCATGTTCTCTCTCCACGGTTGAAACGTGGAAAGGACCCAGTGCAACCGAAGTGCCGCGCGGGAGCGCAGCGATCGCGGGAGCTTGCGGGCTTGCCCACTGCGAACTGCCAGTTCGCACTGTGGGGACCGCGATCCGCCCGGCTCTCTACGGGTTGACCGTGAGCCGCCCGTCGAGCACGCGGGGCCGCACGACCTCGGGGTGATCGGGCACCGGATCGAGCCACGGCAACGTCACGCGCAGGTCGTAGTCGCCCGGCGGCAGGCCACCCAGGGTGCGCTCCACGCACTCCTCGTGCTGGTCGAGCATGATTCGCGTCTGCACGGCGTAGAACTTCACCTTCTTCCGGACGACCCCCCCGGGCTCGAGCGTCACCCGCAGGACGTGCGGCTCCGGGCCGTTCCCGCACATGCCGAAGCACTCCGATTCGTAGGAGTTCATGCTCGCGTTCGACGCCTGCGCCTCGAACGTTCCGCACGAATCGTCCACGTCGAGCGCCATCGGCTCGTTCGACGTATTCGTCATCTCGACGACGAGCCCCGCGTCGAAGCCGCTACGCGCGATCGCGGCCCCCACGAACGCGATGCGAAGCCCCTCCGGGGCCGCGGTCTGCGCGCCCGTGCCGTGGTGAAGGCACCGCTCGTCCGCGTTGTCGGCGTCGAAGCCGAGACCTCGACAAGGGTCTGCGATGCCCGATGTCAGCGTCGCTGTTCCGGTCACGGGCGCGTGGTGCCAGAAGCCCGCGCACCCGACGAGCACCGACGACAATGCAAAGACGCCGACCGCCCCCACGCGCCCCACGCTGATCACTATCCCCATGCCGCTGCGGGATAAGCGCCGCCTTGCGCTAGGTCAAGGCACGGGCGGAAAACGGGACGCACTTCGGACGATCGCATCCGCAACTTCGATGACTCCGGGGACCCGCTGCACGTCCAAGTGCCGCCCTTCGTAGTGTCCGAACGGATCTATTAGCCCTGCGCGGAATCCGAGGGCCTTCGCCCCCGCGATGTCGGTCGCGTACGTGTCCCCGAGGTGAAGGACCTGATCGGGGGGCGTGGGGTACGCCGCGAGCGCTATCTGCCAGATTCCGGGATCGGGTTTCTCGACGCCGACCTTGCCGCTGTCGACCAGGAGGTCGAAGTATTTCCTGATCCCGAGGCGCGTGAAGAACGCCTCGTGGGTCCCCTCGGAGTTGCTGACGAGGACGACCTTCACGCCGAGCGCGCGGATCGCGTCGAGGGCGGGGCCCATCCCCTCGGGGACGACCCACCACAGGTTCAGCTCCATGTGGCTAGCCCAAAGGCGCGCGAGGAGCTGTGGCACGCGCGAGCGATCGATCCCCGCTTGCACGAGCATCGTCCCGATCATCTTTCCCCAGCCGAGGCCGCCGGGGCGCCCCTCGAACTCCCATCGCGGGCGCTCGCCGTAGCCGTCGTCGAGGAGCCGCTTCGCCTCCCCTTCGCAGCGGACGAGCGTCTCCGTCGTCACCGCGGACCCGCTCTCCGACTTCTCGCCCGCTTCCGCCACGATCCGCGCGATGCGGGCGTGGTCCATGAAGATGACGGTGTTGCCGGCGTCGAGCGAGAGGAGCCGAACGCCGGCGACGAAGGATTCGAGGGCTCTGGCGGTCACGCGAGCTAGAGGAGCTTGCTCAGCGCGACGTACTCGAGCTTGTGCGCCTGGGCGACGGCCTCGTACGTGACGTGCCCCTTGTAGACGTTGATCCCCTTCGCGAGCGCCTTGTCGGCCTTCACGGCCTCAACGAGCCCCTGCGAGGCAATCTTCAGCGCGTACGGGATGGTCGTGTTGGTGAGCGCCCACGTGCTCGTGTGCGAGACCGCTCCGGGCATGTTGGCGACGCAGTAGTGGACGACGCCGTGCACTTCGTACGTCGGGTGATCGTGCGTCGTCGGTCGGCAGGTCTCGATGCACCCCCCCTGGTCGACCGCCACGTCTACGACCACGCTCCCCGGCTCCATCTGCGAGATGAGCTGCTCGGTGACGAGCTTCGGAGCGCGCGCGCCGGCGACGAGGACGCCGCCGATGACGAGGTCCGCGCGCTTCACTGCCTCGGCGATGTTGAACTCGTTCGAGTAGAGGGTCTCGACCGCGCCGCCGAAGACGTCCTCGAGGTAAGCCATCGTGTCGGCGCGGACGTCGAGCACGGTGACCTGAGCCCCCATACCGATCGCGATCGTCGCCGCGTTGCGCCCGACGACGCCGCCGCCGAGGATCACGACGCGACCGCGCCGCGTGCCGGGGACGCCACCGAGGAGGACCCCCTTGCCGCCGCGCTCCTTCTCGAGGCACGTCGCGCCGACTTGCACGGCCATGCGCCCCGCGACCTCGCTCATCGGGCGCAGGAGCGGGAGCGAGCCGTCCTCGAGCTCGATCGTCTCGTAGGCGACCGACGTGACCTTCTTCTCTGCGAGCTTCTTCGTGAGCTCCGGCTCCGGCGCGAGGTGGAGGTACGTGTAGAGGATCAGGCCGTCGCGGAAGAAGCCGTACTCGGCGGCGAGCGGCTCCTTCACCTTGACGACCATCTCGGCGCCCCAGGCCTCGGCTGCCGTCGCGACGATCGACGCCCCCGCGGCGACGTACTCGGCGTCCTTGATGCCGCTCCCCTCGCCCGCGCTCTTCTCGACCAGCACCTTGTGCCCGCGCGACGTGAGGCTGCGCGCTCCGGCGGGGGTCATTCCGACGCGGTACTCGCGGGTCTTAATCTCTTTCGGGACTCCGATGATCACGGGGCGCTCCTTCTGGGTGGACTTGTGGCGCGGACTCTAGCGGCTAAAGCCGCACTGACAAGGGCGTGCAGATCTGACGCGGCGCGTGAGCGCGCGTCAGCGACGCCGGAGTCAACCGCCGTCATCGTTCGCGTCGACGGGGGCCGTCGAATCGCCGCCGGAGTCGAGCTGCGAGCCCGCCTCGCCAGCATCGCCGTTGCGCCCGGCATCGCCCCCGTCCGTGGCGGCGTCGCCCCCATCCGAAGGGACCACCTGAACGTCGGCGAAGCTGGCGTCCTCTGCATCCTCCGTGGACGAGTCCACGAGGAGGACCGTTCCCGCGTCGGGGTCGTAGGTCGGCAGGGCGTCGTCGAACGTCGTGGCACAAGCGACGGCCGCGAGCACCGAGACGACGGCGAAACCGGAGGATAGGGCGACGACGGCTCTGACTCGCATGGCGGGCGTCTCTATAGCTGCATGCGCGCAGTATCTCAACGCGTCTCGCGTCGTCGCCGTGGTAGTCGAACGGTTCGTGTACGCCGCCCTCCGCCCGCTCCTCTTCGCGCTCCCGCCGCACGAGGCGCACGCGGCGGCCATGGCCGCGCTGGCGCCGGTCGAGCACGTCGCGCCGCTGCGAGCGATGGTGCGGGCGCTCCTCGCCCCGACCGATCCGCGCCTCGCGGTGAGAGCGCTCGGGCTCACGTTCCCGTCGCCCGTCGGGCTCGCGGGGGGCTTCGACAAGAACGCGCATCGAGCGCGCGCGCTGGCAGCGCTCGGCTTCGGCTTCGTCGAGCTCGGGACCCTCACGGCGCAGCCGCAGGAGCCGAACCCGGCCCCGAACATGTTCCGTTTGCCGGACGACCGCGCGCTCGTGAATCGGCTCGGGTTCCCGAACGAGGGAGCGCGCGCGGTGTGCGCTCGAATCGAGCGGCGACAGGTTCGACGCGCGGGGGTGCCGGTCGGCGTGTCGATCGGGAAGTCGCGGGCCGTCGCGCTCGAGCCGCTCGAGGGGGCCCTCGAGGACTACGTCGCGAGCTTCCGCGAGGCGGCGCGCGTGGCGGACTTCGTCGTCGTGAACGTGTCGTCGCCGAACACGAAGGACCTGCGCGCGATGCAGGGGGCCGAGATCGCGCGGAGGCTCTTCGCGGAGATTGCGCGCGCGAAGAGGGAGAAGAGCGTTCCGGTCCTCGTGAAGATCGCGCCCGACCTGTCCGACGCCGAGATCGAGTCGCTCCTCGGAGTCGTGGAGGAAGCGAAGCTCGACGGCGTCGTCGCGACGAACACGACGATCTCGCGCGCGGGGTTACGCACGAGCGGGGCGACGGTCGAGGCGATCGGCGCGGGGGGGCTCAGCGGGCCACCGCTCCGCGCGCGCGCGCTCGAGGTCGTGGCGCGGGTTCGAGCGCGGCTCGGAGCGGCGATGACGGTCATCGGCGTCGGAGGGATCGAGAGCGCGGACGACGTGATCGCGTTCGAGCGCGCGGGGGCGAACCTGGTGCAGCTCTACACGGGGTTCATCTACGGGGGGCCGCTCCTGCCGCACACGATCGCGCGGGAGCTGTCGCGGAGGATGGATGAGCGGGGTGCGAGGTCGGTGGCAGAGCTAGTGAGCTAGGGCGGGCTGTACTCATCCGATCCTACATCCGCATCACCGCGAGCGACTGCACCACGGAGCCGTCCGCCCCCCCACGAAGGCCGATCGACACGCGCGCTCCCGGCGCGGGGGCGATCGTGCACGCGGCCGGCACCCCTCCATTGACCGAGGCGCTGACCGTATTGCTTCCGTCGCGCACGATCTGAAGCGTCTGAAGCGTGCTCCCCGGAGTGAGCGAGCACGCCGTCCCATCGAGGACAGTCTCGGTCCCGGTGTCGTCCCGTAGAACGATTGTGGGCGGAGCCTCTCCCGGCTGGGCGAGATCGAGCGTCAGCGTGAACGAGGCAAAGGTCGCGTCGGTGATGAAGACGCTCGCGTTGGGCTGGAGCGTGAGCCCACTTGTCGAATCAAGCGTCAGGGCTCCGCTCGAGATGAGCTGATCGGGAGCGACGTATTTGGCGAACGACATGTTCGCCGTATCCGTGAAGACGAGCGGGAGCGTCGCCGCGTAGGGGCCTCGCGTTCCGGAGCGGAGCGCGAAGACGCTCGTGCCGTCGGTCCACACGCCAAGACCTGGCTCCGGGCTCGCTATGGGATCCCCCGTCGGCCCCGGAGCCCCGATCGCCGACGTCAGCGAGGCGAACGCGTTCACCCACGGCTGCCAGATGAGCCAGCGATCTCCCGTCCAGAGTATCGGCGCCCCCTCGTCGCCGGCGAAGAGGCTCACGTCGGTGAGAGAGCCTCCAATCGAGGTCGCTGGAAAAAGACCGTGCTCGGCGGAGATGCCCCAAACGTTCACCGACGTGCCTCCGTCATCGACCCCACCATCCGCGCCGTTCGCATCGGGGGCGATGACCGCAAGAGCCCCCCCCGCACCGAGTGGAATGAACGCCTCGTTCGACGACGCGACGAGCGTGGCATTCTCTGGTCCGCCCATCCATTGGCTCCCGTCGGCGGGGAACCACTCCAGCTCGGGAACCGGGACCCCGTTCCCGTCCACCCCCCCCGCCACCAGTATCTCCCCCGACGCGAGACGCATCACAATCGGGTCCGCACGCGGGTAGGCCAGCGGGGCCAGCCCCGCGGTTCGCGAGGTCCCGGTCGACGGATCGATCGCCTCCATCGATCCGAGGATCCCGCCATCACCGTCGACGCCGCCAACGAGGAGAGTCTCGCCGCTCACGAGCACCGCGGCGCCGTGACGAGCGCGGGCCTGGCTGAGGGTGCCGGGCGGGCGCGTGAAGTCCCCGAAGCTCGTATCGTAGATCTCGAAGGTGTTCAGGGTCCCCAGCGCCGTCGACTGAAGCCCGACGCCCCCCGCGACCACGACGCCGCCGCTCCACGCGGTGACCGTCGCCTCCGTTCGCGGAATGAGGAGCCCGAGGGGAAGTGTCGCGACCGTCCCTTGCGTCAGGTCGATGAGCGTCGTTGCGGGGACGGCGCCTCCGTCCGTGCTCGGTGTCCCTCCCACGATGAGGACGTGCCCTTCGTCGATCGCGCCAAGCACGGCGCCGGCGCTCGCGCCGATAGGGTCCGTCAGTGTGCACGGCGTACCGGATGGGAGAGCGAGGAGATCGATGTTCCCCATGCTCGCGAGGAGCGAGTGCGCGGCCCACGCTGCGGAAGTCGCGCCAGTCCCTGACACCATCGCCGTCACCTCTTGCGTGTCCGACGGAAACCCCGAGAGCGCAGCTCCCACCTCGGACAGCGGAACGGACTCCAGCGAACTTTGCGGCTGGAAGTCGCCGAGAGGCTGGAACAGCACCGAGGGGGACGTGCCGAGCGCGTAAGGGGACGGCGGGCTCGCGCACGCTTGCGGCGCGTAGATCGTCACGGTTCGCGTCTGAACGACGGGGTTGCTGTTGCACCCGGCGAGGGCGAGGACCGCTGCCGCCGCCGCGATCGCGAACTTCACCCCTTCTTTCTATCGCGTTTCGTCTATCGCGTTTTGCCGTTTCACGCCGCCTGGTGCACCTGCGACGCCCCCCGCTCCCACAGCTGGATGACGTACCGCCCCTGGAAGCGGCGCCAGCAGACGACGGGCTCGAGGCTCAGCGCGCGGATCACGTCGCGGACGGCGAGCATCAGCTCGTACTCGCGGTAGCGAAACAGGTGATCGTGGAGAAACTCGCGGAGGTCCGTCGCGTGAAACGCGCACGAGTAGCCGACCTTGCCGCCGGCGCGCATCGCGTCGAGCGGGGCATCGGTCTCGTGCCGTCGGTTGTACGCGGAGGGGGCGGCGCCGCTCTCGCCGGGACCGAACCGCTCCTTGATCGCAACGCGAAGCGCACGCGCGATCTCGCTTGCGCGCTCGCTCGGCGTCTCCTCGAACGCCCCTTCTCCGAGGCCGTAGCAGATTCGCATCTCCCGGACGTGCAGCGGAAGACCGCGGCGCTCGGCGAACGTCGTCCGTCCGGTCTCGAGGAGCGCGTTGTCGTCGCGCGCGAGCTCCGCGCGGTCCTCGCTCAGCGGAGGGGCGGCGTTCGGATCGAAGCAGGCTCTCCACCACTCGCCCGGATCGTCGTACTCGACCTGCGCGCGGGCGCCCGGGTCCATCCCCCGGACGAGCGCGTCGCGGTCGCCGTCGGCGCGCAGGCGGGCGAAGACCGCGCGCGCCATCGGTACGCCAGTGCCGGCCAGGGCGTCGAGGAGGAGCCCGAGCGCGTGCTCCGCCGTCCTCACCCCCGTGACGGCCACGTGCAGGCACGATGTGGTCAGCGTCTCCGCGACCAGGATGGGCAGCCGCCCCCCCCACTCCGCCCCCGCAAACCACCCGAGCAGCGCGCGCTCCGCCTCGTCCAGCTGCTCTTCGCTAAGCGTCCCCCGGAAGAGAACGGTCGCTTCGACGGTGTCGGCCGCCTCCACGAGGGAGAAGAGCGGGCTCTTCGGCCCCTCCTCCGGAACGAGGAGCCGGCGGGGAGTGCGCGGTAAGGAGGGGGACGACATGTTCGCGTCTACCTCATACGATCGGACGGGCGGGAGTGGCTGTCCCCCGGACGGGTTACACGGCGGCCACGACTGCTAGGATAAGGGTCACAGGCGCGGAAAATGTATCCGCAGGTCTTCGGCAAATACGTCCTCGAGAGGGAGCTCGCGCGCGGCGGAATGGCGCGGGTCGTCTTGGCGACGCTGCGAGGTGCGGGCGGCTTCGAGAAGAAGCTCGTCGTCAAACAGATCCGCGACGAGCTCGCGTTCGACAACGAATGGGTGCGCCGCTTCGTCGAAGAGGCGAAGACCACGGTCTCGCTCAGCCATCCGAACATCGTCCCGGTCTACGAGCTCGGCGTGGAGCAGGGGACGTACTTCCTCGCGATGGAGCTCGTGCAGGGGATCACCGTGGCGGAGCTCCTCAAGAACGGCGGCGTGCTGTCGCCCGAGGAGGGGGCCTACATCGGCGTAGAGGTTTGTCGCGCGCTCGACTACGCGCATCGGCGGATGGACGTCGTGCATCGCGACATCACGCCGCGCAACGTGATGGTCGACGAGGAGGGGCAGGTCAAAGTCATCGACTTCGGCATCGCGGCGCCGTCCGAAGTGGCCGGGCACGAAGTCTTCGGCTCGCCGGGGCACATGCCGCCGGAGCAGATCGCGGGATCGTCACTCGGTCCCCCCACGGACATCTTCGCGGTGGCGGTGACGCTCATGGAAGGGTGGAGCGGCAAAGCCCCCTTCCGGCGGAAGACCCCGGCGGAGTGCGAGGAGGCCATGCACGGACCACACCCCAAGCCGGGCGCCGCGGATCCTCGCCTCGCGCCGCTCGACGCGCTCTTCGAGCGCGCGCTGGCGCTCGAGCCGGCGTCACGCCCGCAGAGCGCCGACGAGCTGGGCAAAGGGCTGCGCAAGTTCCTCTCGGGGGCCGACACGGGAGACATCGCGCGCGCGCTGGGCGAGCGGGTGCGCGTCGTGCGCGCAAAGGTAACGGAGAAGGCGCGCGAGGCGACCGATGCGTCCATTCGCCCGCGAGCGCCGAGCCTCGGTGACGCCGGCACGAAGACGTTCGCCGCGAGGCGAGAGGTCGACGCGTGGGTTCCCGAGCGCCCGCCGAAGCTGATGCTGCCGACGCCTGCCACGCCGGTCGTCACGATCAACCCGGCGACGCGCAAGCTCCCGAGGAGCGTGCCGCCGCCACCAGTGGCGCCCGCGCCTGACGCCCCGATCGAGACCATCGCGACGGCCTCGATCGAGCGCGGTGTTCGCGCCAAGCCGGAGCGGGGACGCTTCGTGCTCGCTGCCGTGGTTGGCGCGGCAGCCACAGGCGCGCTCCTCTTCGCCCTTCGCCAACCGTCCCCCCCCACCCCCACGCCCTCCACGCTCCCTATCCAGCCCCGCCCCACCGCCCCACTCCCGACCGCGACCCCGACCCCGACCCCGACCCCGACCCCGACCCCGACCCCAACCTCGACCCCGACCCCGACCGTGCCCCTTTCCTCCCCCTCCCCCGACTCCACTTCCCCCGCCCACCTCTCCCTCATCGCCGATCCCGGCACCCGCGTCTCCATCGACGGCACCCCCCGCGGCCGCTGCCCCCTGCGCGACGTCCCCCTCGACCCCGGCCCACACGACATCCGCTTCACCTTCGAGCCCACCGGCGAATCGAGCGGCGAGCGGCTCACGCTCCGCGCGCAGGAGCGCGTCACCTTGCGCGCAGACTTCTCGAGCGCGAACCCGACACTCCGGGTCGAGCGGTAACTCAACCGACCGCGCCGACAGCGCGAAGCGCCGAGCAGAATTCCCAGGCGTTACGGAGCTAACGGCCTGCCCTCCTCGGGCCCCGTCCGCAGCGTCGAAGGCGCATGGCGTGCTTTCTGCTAGTAGGTTCGCCCCTATGCGCCGCGTGGCACTCCCGATCACCGCAGCATTCGCCGTCTTCTCTGCGTTTGCGTGCGGCGCGCGTTCGGAGCTGCTCAGCGAGCTCGGAGGGGCGCTCGGAAACGGCGACGGGCAGAACGGCGATCAGGACGACGGCTCGGCCGACTCCGCGACGAACCAGCTCGACGACGCGGAGACGAAGAACCCCGAAGCGTCCAAGAGCGACGCCTCCGTCGCCAACCCGTGCGGCGGCTACCAGGCCTACGCCCCTTGGCCTGCGTTCCAGCGTTGCTCGGGCCACGTCGGGCGCTCGGAGGCGATAGGCCCGGCGTCGCCCGTCATCCAGTGGTCGAGCCTCGTGGGGCGCGCCGTCGGCGAAGAGCAAGGGGTCCTCGGTCCGCCGACGATCGCGGCCGACGGGACGATCTACATCGCGGATCTCTACGGCGAGGTCGTGGCGATGACCCCGACTGGGGGGACCAAATGGACCGCCCATCCGACGTTCACGCAGGTCGGTCCGTCGGCCGTCGCAGTAGGGTCGGACGGATCGCTCTACGTCGAGCTGGACCAGCTTTATTCGATCGACGCGAACGGGGGGGCGATCTGGTCGGCGCCCATCCGCCCCGGAGCCCTCTTCGGCCCGACGACGTCGTCCGTGACCTTGAGCACGACGGGCCAACTCTACGTCGGAACCGGCAAGGGGCTCGTCTCGGTCGACCCGGGGGGCGCAGTAGAGTGGATTGCAAATGCTCTCGGGGCCGAGGAGGGGTGGACCCCCGCGATCGACACGTCCGGCATCGTCTACTCCGGGAACTCGGCGGGGGCGCTCTTCGCGTCGGGGTCGTCGGGCACGTCGCCGACGTGGACGTTCAACGTCCCCGCGACGGACTCGGGGGAATCCCCGGCGTGGATCCAGACGGCGCCCGTCATCGGCGATGACGGCACGATCTACTTCAGCGCAAACTCGGGTCTGTTCGCGTTCACTCCGGCCGGCGTCGTGAAGTGGTACGTCCCGTGGCTCTTCACCCCTCCACCCGGGGCGGGCGCATCGGTCGCCATCGGCTCCGACGAGACGGTCTACGTCGCCTCGCCCGATTCGACGCTCCGCTCGATCTCGCCCAAAGGGGTCGTCAATTGGTCCGTCCCCGTCGGGCCGCCGGGATCGCCCCCCGTCATCGACGGGAACGACGTCATCTATCTCCTCGCGAACGAGGACGAAGGGGGCCCCAATCAGACCCTCGTCGCCGTCACGAAGGAAGGGCGGGTCGAGTGGTCGCTGCCCATGCCGGGGGTCGAGCAGGGGGCGCTCGCGTTCGGCTCCGACGGAACCCTCTACGTGGCCGCGTTTCCGAACGACATGCTGTACGCGATCGGCAACTGAGTGCTACGCCGCGGGCGATGCCCGACTTCTTCGATCTCTCCCGCCACTTCACCCCCGAAGAGCGCGCCGTCCGCGACACCGTCCGCGCCTTCGTCGACGCCCGCGTCCTGCCGATCGTCGGCGACCACTTCGAGAAGGGGACGTTCCCGACGGACCTCATCCCGGAGATCGCCAAGCTCGGCCTCCTCGGCTGCAACCTGCAAGGGTACGGCTGCGCGGGGCTGAGCGAGATCGGCTACGGCCTCGCGATGCAGGAGCTCGAGCGGGGCGACTCCGGGATCCGGAGCTTCGCGAGCGTGCAGGGGAGCCTCGTGATGTACCCGATCCACGCGTTCGGGTCGGAGGCGCAGAAGGAGAAGTATCTCCCCAAGATGGCGAAGGGGGAGATCATCGGCTGCTTCGGCCTCACGGAGCCCGACTTCGGCTCGAACCCGAGCGGCATGCGCACCGTCGCGCGCGAGGACGGCGACTCGTTCGTGCTGAACGGGACGAAGCGCTGGATCACGAACGGCAACCTCGCGCACGTCGCGCTCATCTGGGCGAAGGTCGGCGGTGTCGAGGGTGAGGTGCGCGGCTTCCTCGTCCCGACGGACTCGAAGGGGTTCGAGGCGCGCCCGATCCACAAGAAGATGAGCCTGCGCGCCAGCGTCACGAGCGAGCTGATCCTCGAGGACGTGCGCGTCCCGAAGGACGCGATGCTCCCCAACGTGCGCGGGATGAAGGGGCCGCTCTCGTGCCTCACGAGCGCGCGCTTCGGGATCGCGTGGGGGGTCATCGGCGCGGCGTCGGCGTGCTTCGATTGCGCGGTCGACTACGCCAAGCACCGCGTGCAGTTCGGCGGGAAGCCGATCGCGTCACACCAGCTCGTGCAGGCGAAGCTCGCGGAGATGCTCTCGCAGATCACCACGATGCAGCTCATGGCGCTCGAGGTGTCGCGGCTCAAAAACGAGCACAAGCTCAAGCCTTCGCACGTCTCGATGATCAAGCGGAACAACGTCCGCGCCGCGCTCGACATCGCGCGGGTCGCGCGCGACATCCTCGGTGGGAACGGGATCACGCTCGAGTACCCGATCATGCGGCACCTCTGTAACCTCGAGACCGTCATCACGTACGAGGGGACGCACGACGTTCACACGCTGATCCTCGGGCAGGAAGTGACCGGGATCAGCGCGTTCGAGTGACGGCGCGCTGAGAACCCAACCCGCTAGCCGACGAACGTCTGTTCGAACGCGCCGATCACCCTGAGTGCTTCGAAGAGAGCGATGCCGGCGGCGTTTGCCAGGTTGAGCGACCTGACTGCCCCGAGCGTCGGTATCCCCACGAGCCGATCGGGGTGCGCCGCGAGGAGCTCGTCGGGGAGACCGACGCTCTCTTTGCCGAAGACGAGGGCGTCGCCCGGGGCGTAGTCGGCCCCCACGTAGCATCGGGTCGCGAGGGCGGTGAACAGGTGAAGCTTCGCGCCGGGGGACGCTTTCGCGAACGCATGGAGGAAATGCGCGAAGTCCACGTGTTGGCGCACCTCGACGAGGTGCCAGTAGTCCACCCCGGCCCGCCGGACGCTCTGCTCGTCGATCCGGAAGCCGAGCGTCCCCACGAGGTGGAGAATCGCCCCTGTCGCGGCGCACAGCCGGGCGATGTTCCCCGTATTGGGCGGGATCTCCGGCTCCACCAGGACCACATGGAGGGGTGCCGCCAGGGGGGAGGCACGAAGACGGGGCGTGGCGTTCGACGTTCGAGGCATCCGCGGGACGCTCCGGGGTGGGGGCGGTCTTATAGATGCAAACGAGGCAAACGGGGCGTGTTCTCCGGTCTTCGCTCAGGATGACGTTGACGGCGATCTGGTGCGGACCGTAGCCTCGCCCTTGCCGATGGGCTCACACGCGCGCGCACTTATCCGCCTTGCGGCTGCGCTGGCCTTCATGGCGTCGCTCCTGGGCTCGACCCGGGCGCAGGCGCAGGGGATGGATCCGACGCCGGAGCGCCTCGTTCTGCAGCCGCCGGGGCTCCCCTCGGGGGTCACGTGCCAGTCGATCGCCGCGAATCCGACCGCCGCGATCAAGGCGGGGTTCTCGCCGCTCAGCGACTATGCCTGCCGCCCGGACAACGTGGCCTTCAAGAACCTCGTCTCCGAGCTCGGCTCCGCCCTCGCCCCCAGCACGATGCACGGCGCGCGCACGGTGGGCTTCGGGGGGTTCGTCCTCTCGCTCGAGGCGGCGTACACCCACATCAACTCGAACGACTCCACCCACGCGAACCCGGCGACCGGCTACCAGGGGGGGGTCCAGTACTGGCACCTCGGGACGCAGGGCTCGACCGACGCGAACGGCAACTACAGCACGCAGGACAACAGCCCGGACTCGCTGATCGGCGTGTACTCGCTGATGGTGCGAAAGGGGCTCCCGTTCGGCTTCGAGCTCGACGGGGCGCTCGGGTACGTCCAGAACACGTCGCTCTGGACGATCGGAGCCGACGTCCGCTGGGCGATCCTCGAAGGATTTCGCACGGGGCCCATGGGGTACATCCCGGACATCGCGATCGGTGGCGGCGTTCGGACCGTGACCGGATCGTCGAAGATGTACCTGACGACCGTGGGGATCGACGCCGAGCTGTCGAAGCCCTTCACCCTCTCCGACTCCGGGGTGATTACGCCGTACCTCGGGTATCAGCACCTCATCATCTACGGGAACTCGGCGGTGCTCGACGCCACTCCGAACGTGAACGCCGTGCAGCAGTGCGGCGAGACGGGGCGAAACCCGACGACGGGCGCGCCGGTCTGCTCGAACAACGTCCCCGGGACGAACCAGCCGAACGACAACGACTTCAACAACAACATCACGTTCAACCCGGTGCAGTTGAACCGCGAGCGCGGGTTCCTCGGCGTGACGTACCGCTACGAGCTCCTGTATCTGGGCGCGCAGTTCCTGTTCGACCTCGTTCCGCCGAGCTCGATCGATCCGGACTTGGACTCGACCATCCAGTGGACGATCTCGCTCCAGGCGGGCGTCTTCTTCTGAAATGCCCTGCGCGCGCGGCGCTCGGGCAAGAGGAACGGCGCGCCTGATCCTTGCCGTGGCGACGGCATGCATCGGCTGCGGCGCGAGCGGGCGCGGCGGAGGCGGAGCGATCGGATCGAGCAATGCGCCCGCGGGTGGACCGCCCGGTGCGATGGTCGATGCGGGGGCGGGGAAGATCGGCGCGCCGAGCCCCGTGCCGAGCGATTTCCGGACGTCGATGGTGCGCGTGAGCGGGGCGCGGTTTCTGTCGAAGGGGCACGCGGGGGGGCGGTGGGACGCTGACGTCTACGCCAACCGCGCGGGAGCGGACGCCCTCGCGGTGGAGCGGGGCGCGATCGCGCCGGGGGCGCTCTTCATCGAGGAGCACTTCGAGAGGGGCGACGGCGGGGCGGGCGGACCGATCATGATGATGGAGAAGCGCGCGCCAGGGTTCGACGCGGAGCGGGGGGACTGGCGGTACGTGGCCGTGGGGGCGCGGGGGGAGGTCGTGAAGGACGGGGTGGTGGAGAGCTGCGCGGGGTGTCACGGGGACGCGCCGAGGGATCACGTCTTTCGGGTGGGGGAGCGGTAGGCCGCGTCTGCGTCCGTCCTACCCCTTCCCCCGCTTCCCCCTCGGCGCCCCTCTCTCCTGCC
>JBKQKP010000242.1:0-22321 GCA_052147435.1 Polyangiaceae bacterium
GACACGAGCGATCCCGAGGTGCGGGATCTCGCGCTACGACTCCTCGCCGCGTACCCCGACCACCTACCGCAAGCGGTGCACGCGTTCGTCAAGCTGTGCGTGCGCTTCGTACGCGAGAAGCACGAGACGTTTCAGCACGCCAAGTACACGCTTCGACGGCGCGCGGGCGACTGCGACGACCACGCGCGGTGCGTCGTCGCGCTGATCCTCGCCGCGGGCGGGAAGGCGCGGATCGTCGGCGTCCCGAACTCCAAGGGCAAGGTGGCGCACGTCGCGCCGCAGGCCTTCGACGATGATGCGTGGCGATGGGCGGAGACCACGGTCGACGCCAAATATGACGAGCACCCGCGCGCCGCGGCTCGTCGTCTCGGACTCAGTCGGCGGCGGCAGGACATGGCCTAGCCGCTCTCTCGTTTCGATCCAGCGGACCCGACCCCTTCACGGAATCGACGCACCTGCGTCGAGCGGCGGAGCTTTGTCCTTCGCTCGTAGCGCGCACCACCACAGCTCAAGGCTCCAGCGATGAACCTGACACCGACTCGTCTCGACGTGCAGAAGGGCGAACGCATCCGCGTGACGCTGTTCGGCTCGTCATGGACGATCGGCGCGTCCGCGCACACCGCGAACGAGCTCGAGGACGTCGGCTTTCACGTGCGCTCGCTGGTCGACACGCTCCCGGCCGGCCCCGATTGGCTCCCGGGAAAGATGGACCCGCCAGGGTTCCCGAACACGATCCTGTGGGCGGAGCTCGAGGCGAAGCAAACGGCGTCTCTCCAAACGCAGCTCACCGAGGATCTCTACGTCGCGCGCGCATGGCCGGCGCCAGCGACATCGCCCGCGGCGAGCTCGCACCCGCTCCATCCCTACGACGTAGAGCCGTGGCCACCGCTCGTCTCGCTCGAGGCGCTGCGCGTGTACGCCTTCCGAATCGCGTACGTGCTCGGCAGGGAGGCCGCGGCGTCATGGCAATGACGGCCTTCGATTGGCGGCGTCTCACGAACTCGAGCGCCGTCGCGTACCGGCTCGACGAGAGCGGGCGGATCGACCTACTTAGCGACACGAGCTCGCCGCCGTTCGACACGGCCTCTGTGCGCGATGGGAGCGGCGGCTTTGTCGATCGGCCGCTGTCGTCGATCGGCGTCGTGTGGGCCCCTTCGGGCGACCAGTCGTGGGAGCTCCGTACGCCGGGGAGCCCCTCGACGATGACGAGCATTTCGGCGCGGTGGGGCGACCTCGTGAACGAGCTCGCCGGCGCCGCCGGCGTCGACCCGCGCTTCGTCCTCACCACGATCGCGTGCGAGTCGGTGAACGCAGCGCCGGACGCGAGCGGGTTCGTGAAGGCCCCGCGCACCGAGAAGGGCTACCCCGGCCGCAGCGGCGAGGGCGACGCCGGCGACGAGGACCGCGACGCGCAGGACTGGAGCTCGAGCGGCGGACAGCACTCGTCGCATGGCCTCATGCAGACGTTGATCGGGACGGCGGTCGGCGCGCGCCCCGACCTCTTCGCCGGCGTCGCGCCCGCGCAGTATCGCGAGGTGCTGTGGCGACCGGAAAACTCGATCGCCGCCGGCGTCGCGTACCTCGCGCACTTCGACGCGAACTTGCAGGCCGATCCCGTCGCGCTGCGCTTCGCGTACGGAGCGGGGAGCGTGCGGCCGACGTCGTTGAACCGCTGGGGCGCGGTTCTCTATGACGAAATCGTCCCGCTGAAGTTCCTCGCGTTTTGGAACGATCTCGCGTGCGTGCTCGCGGGTCAGTGCATTGCCGCACCCTCGCCGAGTCCGAGCCCCGCGCCGGCGTCGGACGAGCGCATGTGGCTCGGGATCGGTCTCTCGCTCCTTGCCATGTCGGCCGCGGCGAGCGTCGCCGCTGTGCTCCTCACGAAACGGATGTCGACAGCATGAACCGACCTACCTACTCGACAGCCGTCTTCCGGCCCATGTCGGGCCCGATGGCCGTCTCTGGCCCTCGCGCCATCGTCCTTCAATTCGACGCCCCGGTCGAAGGCTCGCCGGTTCGCGTGCTCGAGCCCGACCTAGAGGGGTTCGACTTCTTTAAGGCTGTCAGCGACGTGGGCCACGCCGTGAGCGACGCGGGCAAGGCGATCAGTCACGTCGCGAGCGACGTTGGCCACGCCGTCGACCACGCCGTGCACGACGTCGGAAAGGCCGTCGGCGATACGACGAAGTGGATCGGTCACGCGATCCAGCACCCCGACCAAGCCATCAGCGAGGCCGCAAATTGGATCGTGCACGCGGCGAAGGACGTCGGGAATTTCATCGGGCACAACATCGTCGCGATCGTTCAGCTCGTGCAAATCGGGGTGTCCTTCATCCCCGGCATTGGCGAGGGGTTGAGCGCTGCGATCGGTGTCGGCCTCGCGCTCGCCGAGGGGAAGAGCATCACGGACGCTTTGATCGCCGGCGCGCTAAGCGCGCTACCCGGAGGCCCCCTCGTGTCGATGGCGGCGAGCATCGCCGCGGAGGCGATCACCGGAGTCGTTGAGCACAAGTCCTTCGCGGACATCGCGGGCAACATCATCGCCGACAACATCCCGGCAGGAGGCGCGCTCGCTAAGGCGGTCGTCCACGCGGCGGCCGGCGTCATCGGCGCAGCGACGACGGGGCACAGCGTGGGCGATGCGCTCGTAACGGGGGTCACGAGCGCGGCGGGCGCGGCGCTCGGCGGACAGATCCCCATCCCCTCGGGGATCGCGAACCTGGTCGACGGCGCCGCGGGCAAGGTCATTGGAGCCGCGACCAACGTCCTCGGGAAGACCGTCGTCGACGCTGCGGGGCACGTCATCAGCGACGTTGCCCACGGCAAGCGGCTCGACCAGGCCGTCGCCGGCGCGGCGAGCGGCGCCGTCCTCGACGCCGCGGGGAACGCGATCGGGGTGCACCTCCCCAGCGGGCAGCTCGCCGACACAGCGAAGGCCGCGGCGAGCGGGCTTCTCCAGGGCAAGCCGCTCGACATGGTCGCACTCAACGCGGCCCGCGCGAACCTCCCGGGGGGCCAGGACGCGCGCAACGCGTTCGACGCCGCGATCGCGCTCCACCACGCCATGAACGTGCAGCGGGCCGGGATCGCGCACCCCGAGTCGCTCCTACCGAACGACCCCCAATCGCAGAAGTTCTTTCACGCGACGCGCGTGATCGTCGGGGTCGGGCTCAACGCACCGCCGGGGACCTCGTTCGACGCGCTCCACAGGCTCCAGCTCAAGGCGCTACAGGATCACATCGCGCGGGGAGCACCCGCGGTCGCGCGTCCCGTCCATCCAGGCGGCCCCGCGGCGGCCCCTCCCGCGCATCCCTACGGGCGACGACCCCAGGTGGCCCAGCGCATGGCGGTGCGTTCTGTGGGCGTCCAGGCGCCGGCGCACCCGTATGCGAACGGAAGCTCGAGCAGCTCGCGATCGTCGCTCGTCCTGCCGATCACGATCGGAGGCGCCGCGCTCGCCGCGGCGGGCGGGGCTGTGTGGTGGGTGCACATGAACCACGAACATCAGACCGGGGGCCGGAAGGCGGCGAAGCGATGAAGCACGTTCTAGCTATCGGCGACTTGGGCGACACGACCTCGACGCCGCCGGCGACGCCGGCCGCGCCGAGGAAGGCGGCGGGGCCCGCCGTTTGGGCTCAGCAGAGCGACGGATCGTGGGCCATCAAGTGGCGCAACAACGACACGTGGTGGGACCTCTCCGCGCGCTACCTGCAAGCGGGCAACCGCTACAAGGAAATCTTCAACTACCAAAGCGACGCCTTCCACGCGCGCGTGCCGCAGCCGATCGCGATCTACACCGGCGCTCTCGTCGCGATGCCCCCGGAGGCCGTGAAGCGGGCGCAGCTCCTCGGCGAGGCTCCTGGCGGCGGGGGCGGTGTGCAGCCATCGCCCGGCCCTTCCCCCGGTCCGGGTCCGGCCACACCGGGCCCCGGCCCGAGTCCATCGCCAAGCGGAGGCGGGGGCAGCGTGACGCCGAGTCCGAGCGGAGGCGGAGGCAACGTCACCCCGGTTCCAGGGCCGAGCGGTGGCGGAGGTCTCCCGCCAACGCCCGGCGGAGGTGGCGGAGGCATCACGCCGCGGCCTAGCGGCGGTGGGGGCGGTCCGATCGTGCTGCCCAGCGGGCAGCTCGCGGCCTCGAGCGGTACCAGCCACCTCTATTGGTGGCTCGTCGGGGGGCTCGGCCTCGCCGTCGTGACGACGATCGGCGTCGTCGTCTACCACCACTCATCGCAGCGCGCGCAGCTCGAGGGCCACGGAGGGCGCCGCGCATGACGACGACATTTGATTTTGACCCTGGAGCGTCGGCCGACGCGCTCGATCGCATGTCGCGCGCTCCTGACGGCCTGGTCGCGCTCGACGGAACGCAGTGGGCACAGGGCGCGATGGGTGTGCTCATGCGCGCCGAATTTCTCGCGGCGCAAGCCGGCGTCGTCCCGTGGATCACGCTCGAGGACGGGACGCAGGCGCTCGCCAGCATCGGCGCCGCTCGCGACCACATCAGCCAGGCCCCCGAGAGCGTGCAAACGCTCTACCTCGCTGCGCACGGACTCGTGCGGCAGACGCACGCGCAGTCGCTCGTGTGGGACGGGCAAACGCCGATGCTGTCGGCCGGCGAGGACCTCGAGGACCTCGAGATCGGGCTAGCGCCTCTCGCCGTCGTCGTGATCGTGCTCGGCGTCGCAGCCATCCTCGCGACCGCGGCCTACTTCATCCATCGCGACACGATCGAAGTGGAGGGCCGCAACTTCCGCACGACGTCGATCCTCGGCTCGACGCTCGACCTCGCGCGCACGCAGCTCCAGCAAACAGGGACGATCGATCCGGCGCTCTACGACGTTTTCCGCGAGCTCGCCGGCGCCGAGGCGAAGCAAGACGGGCTCTCCTGGCTCCCGTGGGCGATCGGCGGTGGCGTCGCCGCCGCGGCGCTGGGCGCGTGGGCTTGGTTCTCGTGGGGAGACAGCGCGACGGCCGCCTACCACGCCGTCAGAGGACGGAGAGCGACCACATGACGACGCGAAAGGGGGCACTCGTTGCGACGGTCGCCAATCCAGGCCCCGCCACGTCGAGCACCGCGAAGAAGAGCGCCGGACCGAAGGCGCAGAAACCCAAACCCAAGGTGAGCAACATGGCGAAGAAGAAGGGCAGCTCGAAGGCGAAATCGAAGAAGAAGCCGCGGCGGTCAAACCCCGGCAACCCCGCCGCACACGGAATGCTCACGCTCCCGCGCGGGACGATGCTCGTCCCGGTCGGCTCGGGAGGGGCGGCGAAGCGGAAGAAGCCGAGGGGCGGGCATCACCCGAGGAAGAAGAACCCCGAGCCACCGCCGCATCACACGATGCTCAAGAACGGCGCCGCGGCGGTGGGGTTCGGCACGCTCGCCGCTACCGTCGGCATGCTCGGTGGCTTCGCGCTCTCCAAGGCGAACATCAAGAACAAGTGGGCCAACGTCGCCGCGAACGTTGCGACGGGCGCGCTCGTCGGTGGCGGCGTCGGGATGCTCGATCGCGCCGCGGGCACCGTGACCGCGCACAACTACATGGTTGCGGCGGGTCAGTGGGCGATGACGCCGTCGCAGTCGTCGCAGGGCCAGCAACAGCAGACGCGCGCGCTCTCCGCGGCCAGCGCAACGGGAGCGTCGCCGCAAATGCTGAGCCGCGCGGCGGCGCCGGCGATGCACGGAACGGACGACGACATGGGCGAGCAGCCGCCCGCGGAAGCAATCGCGCCGCCGCGCCCCAATCCGATGCGACGTCGGCCGGCTCGTCAGCTCCAGGGCTACCGAGGCGTTAGCGGGCTCGGTTCGCCGCTCGACAACCTCGGCGATGGCGACGAGCTCGGCTCGCCTCTCGACAACCTCGGGGGCTTCGCGCACCTGAGCGGGATCATGGCCGACGACGTCGGCAGCGTCATGGCGGACGACGTCGGCTCGCCGCTCGACAACCTGGGCGACGGCGACGACGTTGGCGACGGCGACGAGCTCGGGGACGACGTCGAGGGCTTCGAGCACCTCAACGGCATCATTGCGGACGACGTCGGCGACGACCTCGACGGCGAAGGAGACGCCGACCACCTCGACGCGGTCATCGCTGACGACATCGGCGACGACGAGCTCGCGGCGGCGATGGGCGACGACGTGGACGGAGCTGACGACGAGCTCGGCTACCTCCGCGGCTGACCGCGAAACCACACAGACGAACGAGGAAGAAAGGACGAACGATCATGGCCAACACACCGACGCATCACCCGAACGGACGCCGCATCCACCCCCACGAGCAACACCACCCCACGACGTCGCAGCACACGAGGGACGCCGTCCTGCTGCACCAGCTCGCACAGCACGCCGCCGCTGGCGGCGGTACGGCACCGACGTCGCGCAAGGAAGCGCTCCGTCAGCGCGTCCTCCTGGACGAGATCCAAAAGTCGATGCCGCCGGGGATTTCGCGGGCCATCTCGAAGCAGGCCCTCGACTCGCAGATCGTCAAGAAGCACAAATCGATTTACTCGACCGTGCGATTTCAGTTCTCGCCGGCGACGGGCGGAAGCCTCGCCGCTGGCGAGTCGTCGTACACGTTCACCTCCACGAGCACGAAGATCCGCGCCTTCTCGTACGGCATCGGGGACGACATGACTCCGGCCGGGTTCAACGACCAGCTCGCGGGCTACCAGACGGCGACGGAGGCGGAAACGAACCTCATCTCGAAGAACGACACGAACGGCGCGGTCATCAAGATCACCGGGATCTCGCTCTACCTGAGCGAGACGAGCGACGCGGCGCTCGCGAAGCAGATTTGGGCCAACACGTACGTCGACACGACGCTCGATGGCGTCAATCAGTACCTCTTGATCGGCCGCATGGGGCGCATCCCCTCCGCAGGCGGTCTGTACGGGAACGGCGATTCGCTCGTCACGCAACCCGGCCTGACCGAGCAGGTGGCGCGCGCCGGCGTCGTGTCCAACGGCATGCCGCAGGCGAACAACTATCTACGGCTTGGCGAGCCCATTTGGTGGCACCCCGCGAGCAAGACGGACTCGAAATTTCAGATCCGCTTTCAGGTCGTGCGCAACCTCTCGATCGTCTCGACGGCGCGCACCGGCGGCGCCGGCGTCACTGCGTACACGCCCCCGGTCAACGCCGGCGACCCAGGCACGTTCGTCGACGTGACCGTGTACCTCCAGTGCGTGGAGTACATGAAGAGGTCGAAGCAGCAATGAGCAACGCGCGCTCTCACGCGCTCATCGATCGGGCCCTCGGCCTGGTCGAAGACGGCGCGCGCGACCCCCTGCGCGCGGTCAAGAGCGGCGGTCAGCTCGCTCGCGTGCTCCACGAGCTCCGCGAGGAAGCGCACCGCCCGCCCGAGGCCGCGCACGGGGTCACGCATCACCACCACGGCCACCACGAGCGCGGCTTCGACTTCCCGATCGCAGCGCTCGGGTGCACGCACATCATCCGCGTGACGGCGATCGACCCCACGGGCGTCGCGGCCAACACGACCACGCCAACGCTCAAGGTCGAGTGGCCCGGAGGCCGCGGCCTGGTCCGCTCGATCTACGCGGGGACCGCTGACGGACGCCTCGCGAGCCTGTCGTCACTCTCGCTTCGCGTCACGGTGAACGGGACGGACGACCTCTTTACGGACGGTGAAGATCCGGCCTTCGTACCGCTCGTCACCTTCCAGGCGCAAAATCACAACTGGTTCCGTCTCCGCGACTACGAGGTCACGGCGCAACAGCGCTGGACCGTGCAGCTCCGGAACGAGAACACCGCGGGGCCGAACCTCGTCCCCTTCGTGCTCTTCGGGTACGCGCGAACGTCGGACAAGTGAAGGAGGAAGCGAACATGGTTTGGCTCCGACAAAAGGCCGCGGTACGCGGCTCTGCAACGTTCTTGAACGCGAGCGACGCGGCGATCCTCTGGCTCTCGACGGAAGAGCCGTACCAGGTGGAAGCCACCGTCGTTCGCAACGGCGTGGTCGGCGTCTTCAGGACGACGGACCGCGAAGCCGTGGAGCGAGCTCGCGCCGTAGCGGAAGCGGCGCCCTTCGTTCCCGTCCTCGCAGAGCCCAAGGGGGACAAGTTCGTCAGCCTCGATCGCATGACTGACATCGTGTTCGAGCCCATCGCGCAGCCCGGCGCCCCGCGGCGTGGTCGAAAGCTCCTGCTGACGTTGAAGTACGTTCCGCCGGGCAACCCGTTCCAGCCGCAGGCGATGGCGTGCGGCGAGATCCACGAGCGCAGTGTGATCGAGAGCGTGCTCCATCGACTCGGCTACCCGAAGCACCACCACGAGGAGGAGCTCGAGGAGGTCGAGATCGTCGTCGAGCCAGTGGCGGCGCCAGCGCATCGCGCGAAGAAAAGGGCGCGGGCGTAGGCGATGCCTGGCAACACCGCGCCGCTTCGGGCAACCGGAGGGGCGAGCTCGCGCAGCGCACCCACTACCGAGGGGGGCGCTCGCGGCCCGATCAACGCCGCCGCTGGGGGAGCGCCGGACGCGACGTTTCCGCGGACGGTGCGAAAGGTCTTCAAGGCGATCACCTCGACGACCCAGGAGACCATCATGCTCCGCATCCCGTGGGGGCCGCGCCTCTCGGTCCTCTTCGACCCGCGCAACGCGATCGGCATCGCAGGCGGTTCCTTGAACGTCTACGCCGTCGTCGAGTCGTCACAGATCCCGCTCTCCACGACGGCGATCGGCGCGACGCCGCTCCGCGTGCTCGAGGAAGCGGCGTGCGATTCCTACCTCGTGACGGCGACGCTCGGAACGCCGCTCGCGGCCGGTGCGACGCAAAACGAGTCCTACGTCTACGCGGGCACCTACGCGGGGAGCGTGTGATGGATGCGACGTTCTTGGCGACGCTCCGGCAGCTCTTCCCGCGCGTCACGTTCAGCCCCCCGAGCGGCGAGACGACGGAGCTCGGAGCGGTGCTCGACGTGAGCGTGCGCGATCGGGCGATCGTCGTGACGCTCGAGCACGGCGGCGAGCTCCGCTTCTACGCGGGCATGCCGGCGTGGCGGGTGCTCGAGGCGCATCTCCGCACGGGCGATCTGAAATTCGACGATCCCGAGCTCGGGCTACGCCGCCTCGCGGAGCTCCTCGGGACGTTCCGCGACCACTTCGACGCCTAGAGAGAGGAACCGCCGACCATGAGCGCAGCCACATCCTTTCGCCACTCGGGCGCCAGCGATGAAAGCTCGTCCCGGCGCGTACGCAAGGCACTCCTCCGCGACATCGATCGCGACCTCAAGAAGAAGGCACAGGCGACGCTCGCGGACCTACGCGCACGGCTCCGCGCGGCGCGCGCCGCGCACAAAGAGGCGCTCAAGGGCGCCGTGGCCCGATGCCGCGAACATCGGCTCGCCGTGCGAGAGAAGCTCCAGGCCGAGCGCGCGCAGGCGCTCGCGGAGCTCCGCGCGAAGGGCGAAGCCGAGCGTGACGAGGCGCGCGGCGTCTGTGCGGTCGACAAGGGCGACGCGGAGAGGGCCACCCGGGGCGCCGTCGAGGGTGCACGCGCGGAGCTCGGGAAGGAGCGCGCCTACCAAGAGGACTTGAAGCGGATCGAGCGCGGCAACCGCGCAAGCTCGCGCACAACGAAACGCGCCACGGCCGCGGAGCGCCGCTCGGAGTCCGACGACGTCGTCAGAGGCAACATCCCCCCGGAACTCGTGGGGCTGTTCGAGAGGATCAAGCGTTCGATCAAGGGCGGGCCACGCGAGACGCGCACAGAGGCGTTTCTCCGTTGGGCCGAGGAGCACCCGTCGGAGTACCTCGAAGCCATGGAGGACAAGACCGAGGCGCTCATCCGGGACCTTGAACGGCAGCAGCGGGAAGCCGTGCGCAACCCGGCGACGACCGCCGAGGCGCGAAAACAGTACGAGCGCGATCACTGGGGCCAGAACGGCGCAGAGAAGGTGCGGAAGCTGCCGGCCGCCGATCCGCGCGTCCCCAGCGTCGAGCTCGGGGAGCTCATCATGGTCGTCTACCGAACGAAGAAGGGCGCCGACCAGGTGCTGACCGACTACGAGCACGAGTTCGCGCACCCTCGGCCGCGGCTCGCGTACAACGAGAGCGGGCTGATCATCGCCGGCGGGAGATACCGGATCGAAACGCGCGGAATCGTCGACTAGACCGACCTTCGTCGTCAAACGGGGAGAACAGGTCCCACGTCGGCGACATCGGGGGCATTATCCCACGCCTCTGCCGCAGCTTTCATCTGAGCTTCACCTGCGCTGCGCGTCCTCGTATCTTCGACGAGCATGCCCAGTCATCGACTTCTCCTCGGCGTGCTCGTGGGCGTTTCGTCGCTCGGATGCGCGAAGATCGAGATGGTGCATGTCAACTCGACCGAACGCACGCTTCAGACAAACACTCAGGCGGTCGAAACCCTCGCCCATGTCTTCGCGGTCAGCCCGGATGACGCTCACCCGGAGCTGACGGCACGCACCTCCTGCGAGGTTCATCCCAGCGACCAGGTCGAGATCACAAAGCACATCGAGGCAAAGAACCGATCGGCCGCCCTTGACTGGACGCTCGGGATCACCGGTGTCGTGGCAGCCGGGCTCGGGGCGTGGGCGCTCGTCGATTCGGCCAATGTGTATCCAAACAACGCTAGCTCGCGGACCTACAATCCGGATGGCCCCGGAGTAGATTTGGGGATCGGCTTCACCGCGATCGGTATCGGCGCACTTGCCCTCGCGGTGACCGGAGTGGACATCATCCGCGCTCAAGGCTCCGACGAGCAGGTCTCCTCCGAGTGGCGTATGCGACCACAAGTCGTGAGCCGTTGTCAGGGGCGGCCCGTCGGTGACGTCCGCGTCGAAGCACGCTTCGAGAGTGGCCCTCCTCAAGGGAGGACGGTTCCCGTTGGCGCAACCGATGCAGATGGCCGTCTCGTGATAGACGTTACGAAGCTCCCTGTACCGGCCGTCGACTGCGGGCTCGAAAGCAGCCCTTTTGGTGGTCGCGTAACGCTAATGGCAGACGGAAACAGCGTTGGCGAAGTGTCGCTCTCTCAAGCCTACAAGGCATGGATTGCGCAGCGTCGCGATACGGATCTAGGACTCGAACGCGCGGCCGAACAGGAACTGTCCAACTGTACTTCCAGCGGTTCGTGCGACCACATAGAAACGTACGTACGAGCGAATACGTGCTACGCGAACGCCTCGACAAAACAGCGCTTCGCTAGTCTCTTGAATCAGCGCGCCGCAGAGGCCCAAAGTAGGATCACGGCGGCTGAGGAACAGCTCCAAAATGCCGTGCGTGGTCTAGACGCGTGGGCACGACACGGTCTACTGGCCACCTGGTCGACACAGATGCACTCTTCGACCACCTGTTACAATCGCGTCGACTACGAGGTGCCATGCGATAGTGCGGCGGCGTTCAAGAGCAACACCGTAAATACCATGGCTACGGAGGCGATTGTCCGGAACGGTAGTGACGTGACGCTGGTTTGCGGCGTCAGCGGCGGAGACGATGTTTTGGCTGCTCTCATTTCGGGAGGTACCGCTCCCGCGACTTGGGACAGTGCCACAATTCCGTCCGGCCAGAGCCACACGTTTCGTACAACCGCGTCCGCTACGGGCTTCATTCTGGGTATGGCTAGCGGTGGTGGCAACAAAGTGTTCTGCCTAGGCCAGGCGAGTGCGATAGCTCGTCGCGTACCCGCAAGCGCAACGCTCATCAGCGGTGGCAATGGACAGGTAGGGGTTGGCGTCGTGCCCAACGACCCGTCTAACCTATACGCCTTCATGTTGCCTGATCATCGCTCCTTCATGTGGGACGGTTGGCGAGTCAAGGAGTTAACGAACAAATGAACGCGGGCCGCCAACTACTGGCCGCGTTATGCCTTGTAGGCATGGCCTGCTCAAGCCTCAATCGCGCAGGCCCAAACGTGACGTGCGCCGAGCTGCAGAACGGGAAGATCAACGCTTGCGCGCAAGGCATCATCGCCTCGTGTGCGAATGGAACGGTCACATACGACGTGTGCACCAGCGATGATCCGACTACCGGCACGCAGGCCGCCGACATGTGTAGCGCTTCGTGGCAGGTCTCTGGCGCGTACGCTTGCTCACCGGGGAGCACGGGTTCGAGCGGGTCCTCGAGCGGTGGAGGGAGCACCTCCGGTTCAAGCGGCTCCAGTAGTGGAAGTAGCAGTAGCAGCGGGAGTAGCTCGGGGAGCGGGAGTGGCTCGGGGACATCGGGCAGCAGCTCGGGGACATCGTCCGGCGCCAGTCCACACTGCGTTGGATTGACTAGCACCCTGCCGTGTCTTTGTAACGGCAATGCCACCGACCCTCAGGGCTGCACTTGCGGCAGTGCACCGTGCCCGACCAACCAATATTGTCAGTGCGCTTCCGAGGGGGTGAACTGCGCGTGCTCCAACTGAGGGTCGAGCGCATGACGAGCCTCGTCGCCGCCACACGCGTTGTGTAGCGCTTCCATCGTCAAGCCGTCCCAGGAGGAGCCGGGTCCTACGGAGGGGGCCCACGGCGTCATCGGGCCGCACCTCCAGGCCCCGTGTCGTCCATCGAGGGCGGTGCCGCCGGGATCGTATTGCTTATCCTGCGCGCGAGAAGGACAGGCGACTCCGTGACGTCCTCGGGGTTACCATGGAGACTCTGAGCGTGGAGCACCTCGACCTCGAGATCCCCGCGCAACGCACCTTCGACGTCGGCGCGTCGAACGACTGCGATCAACGACTCGGCCGTGTCGTCCAGGCGTGTGGGGAGAACCTCCCGAAGGACGACCTCCACGTCCACCTCGACACCCGCCACAGGTTCGTCGAGAACGATGGTCCGCGAGTCCTTCAACCGTCCACGCACGACGAGCGCTCGCTGCATTCCCGAAATGCTAGCAGCCCAAGGGGCCCCCGGCTCGCTGAGAGCCGGGCTCGAGGACGGAGACGGCAAGAAGTAACCGAAGACCATCTCACCGAAGCGTGGCGCCGCAAGACTTTGCACGTCGATAGATCCACCGGCGTCAGCTCTTGGCAATACTTGCAGTGCGTTACGAGAACCTGCCGCTCGATGACGTGTCGCTCGATGACCTTCTCGCGCTCGACGAGCTCGGTGGCCTGGTTTGCCTTCTGCGGTTGCTCTCCGGTCGGGTTCCCAGCGCCTGGCTTTCGGCGCAGGAACGAAAGCAGGACCCCGATGACGACAACTCCGATGGCCTTGGGTATCCACGTCGGCAAGAGGAGCATCGCCGCCGCAGTGGCAAGGATCAGCGTGACGATGATCGACCGCACCGTGGGGATCGTATTCTCTCCGTGCAGCACGCACCACCCCGTCTGTGCGAGCATGGTGGAATGAAGCGGGGGCTCTTGATGCTACGACTGGTTGTCGAAGGTCTCTTGGGCCTGGTGTTCGTGCTGTACGGAGCCGTCGATCTTCTGAAGACGGGGACGAGTTCGGGAAGCGGCGCCTACCTGCTTGGTAGTTTGGTAGGAATCGGCATCACGTTCCTCCTCGGTTTCTTGCTGATCAAGGATGCCAGAGGCATCTGGAGACGGCTCAAGGCCCCGTCTCCATCGTGACGCGCCGCCCGCCCGGGGTGTAGCCGCGCTCGTGCACCACGGTCAGCGCTCGCGTTGTACGATCGACGCCATGGCCCTCACTCAGCCGCAAGCTGCGCAGATCGCGCAGTTGCTCGGTCAGTACCAGGACGTCGCGCGCTTCATCGTCGAAGCTGCTCAGACCCCGCACGACACGGCTGCGCAGATCATTGCTCGGATGAACATCCCGGGCAACCCGCTCGCGGGGGCGGTCTACGGGATGACGGCCCTGAGCTTCGTCTACACTTACGACGCGGTCGTGAAGGAGCAGAACTTCCCGGCCGCAATCGTTGACCTGGTGAATCTCGGCCAGCTGAATAATCCAAAACCCAACGATCAGGGGGCGCGTGGGCGTCCGGCGGAGACCTCGGCGGAGGCCTGCTTGCGCCACCTGCGAAATTGCTTCGCGCACGGGCGTTTCGTCATCCACGGAACCACCAACCCACAAATCACGCTTCACGACGAGAACCCGGCCGGCGTTGCCACGTTCGATACTCAGTGCGATGCGACCATCGTCTTCGACCTCGCCGAGAGGGTCCTTGTCAAAGCGCACGACATCGCGGCCGCAATCGCGTTGGGGCCTCCAGTTCCGGGCGCGGGTCCCGCCGGGGGTCCTGCACCGGCGCCTGCCAAGGAGGTCGACAAGGCGCTTCGTGACCTTGACGCCGCCCGCAGAGTTGCCGAGCGGGCGATCAAACGACTCGCCAGCTTGGCGAAGTTGGCGGTCTGGCAGTGGGCAACGGGCGCGATTCGCGACGCGCGGGGCACGCGGCCCGCGCGCTGAATCCCTCCTCTCCACGCACGCGCATAAGGAGTCTTATGTAAACTACACGCATTTCCTGGCCTGAAAACTGGCCCGGCGTGCGCTTAACGAAGACGGTGATCTGTCAACTTCGGCGCCCGGCTCAAGCTCAGCGAGGCGGCCGGTTGCCCGCGATGAACGCCTGACGCGAGGCGAGGGAGAGGAGTTCGGCGAGCTGCGAGGCGTCTGACGGCGAGAGTGTCAGCACCAGGTCCGGGAGCTCCACGATCACCTCTTCGCCTGCCGTCTCCACGTCGATCCGCTGACCACTCTTGCACGTCATCCTGGCCATGACGGATGGCGTAGCAGCCCCCCCGGACGATTCACAAGGCCCGAGCTCGCCGCCCCGATCACTCTTTCCGCCACGCCCGATCCATCGCGACGAGCGCCGCAACGAGCTCTCGATGCGCCGCCGTCGTCGGCGCGGTGGCCGCGACGGCGCGAGCCGCCCTCACGACGGCGAACAGCTGCGGCATCGCGTCGGGGCCCACGGGACCCGACGCGATGATCTCGTTGCGGCACCGCGTGCAGACGTCGAACGCGCCGCGGTGCTTCATCCCGCATCGGGGGCATGCGTGCGCCGAGACGGCGCGCACGTTCTGTGGAAGGGCCGTCATGGGGTCAGGTTCGGCAGCGGTTCGGACCTCGCGCGCCATCCTCATGGGAACATAACGTCGAACTGTTGGCCGAGGAGTTCCGCGAACCGCTGTAGACGCGGCGCCAAGCCCCGTTTCGGATCACCGAGGGCTCTCGCGACCTGCAAGTCGCGCGCAGGCCACTGGATGTCGCCGTTCGCGTTCTCCCACGGGTACTCGAGCTGGGGGCCCGTGTGCGGGGCGAGCTGGGGGTGTGCTGCTTCGAGCGCGCCGATGATCCAGAGCACGTCTTCCCAGACCTTCGCCCCACCGAGCGCAGCAAACACGGTCCTCTGGCGCCGCAACGTCAGCAGCATGCGCGAGGCCGCCTTGTGGCTCGTCGTGATCGTCGAACGCGGTACAGAGCCCTGACGCAGAAGAGCGGCCTTCGCGAATTTCTCGAACACCATCTGCCAGAGCATCGCCGCAGCGGACGGGGAACCCGAGCTCATGGCCGTCACGCCGCGGAGATCCGCGCGCGCTTGCTCGAGGTACCCCGTCGCCCAATCGCGATCCGTAGCCAACGAGACCTCAGCCGACCTTCTTCAAGTTCGCCTTGTTCCAGCCCTCGGGGAGCTTCAGGTCGTCGTTTTCAAGCGCCCTCCACTCAGACGGGCTCAGAAGGACGACGACGGAAGGGAACGGCACGCCCTCCCCCGGGGTGAAGCGGAACGGCAGCACCTCTCCCGGACCGCCATTGCTGAGGGAGCCCGACACCTCAACAAGCCGCACCTCGTTGTCGACCCCATCCTCGAAGTACACGGCCGTCGTCGACGTGTCGTCCAACTTGTGAGCCTTGGCGAGCTCCTCGGCGACTTCGCGAACCGTTTTCTTCATGGCCGGTCCTCGAGAATAGCACGCCGCGGCGGCGCGAAGCATCGCGGCGAGCGCCGCGACGAGCTCACGCGCCCTCGTTCGCAGGAGCGCCTCGACCATCGTTCGACGAGCCTAACGCGGCTCCCCAGCGGCCCGCTATCTCCCCTCCCCCATCAGGCCGCGGTTGCCGAGACGAACATCCCCGCGAGGGTGGAGGCGTCGACCAGGTCGAGCACCTCTGCGCCACGCGCTTCGAGGTAGCGCACGATCGCGACGGTCGCCGCGTGCCATTGAGCGACGAGCTTCCAGGCGGACGCGTCGCCCACGGAGAGGCCATGCGCTTCCACGATCGCGCGCTCGGTGGCACGGCGAACCGTCTCGCCCTCCCCTCCCCTTTCCTCCTGGTTCGTCGCCGCACGCTGGCGCGCCGCCGCTCGAGGCGTCGAGGAGCTCGCGACGTAGCCGTGACGCCGGCGACGGCCGAGCAGTTCTTCACGTCGGCGAAGCATGGCCGATCGGTCGCCGAAGACCTCCGAGCGCTCGCGCTGGCGCCTGTTGCCGATCCGACCCCACACGATGCGCAAGCAGAGCTCCCCGAAGAGAGTGCGGCACTCGGTCAGGCCATAGATGCGAAAGCGGTTCTTCGTCGGGTCGACCAACCGCAGTTCGAGATCCTCGAGTCCGTCGACGTCGCTGCTGCTCATGCCTTCGATTTATCCATCACCGAGACGGATGGAAAGGGCTTCTCTGCGTGGAGATCCGAAGGAGACGACGGTCTCTTTGCGGAGTGAGCCCCCTTCCCTCCCGACCTCACCGCATCGGCTCGCAGAGACGCCACGCAGTCAGCGATTTCCATCCGCCGACGGACCCCACGTGACGGCACGCCGGACGCACCCGACGTCGACAAAGCGTTCGACCCAACCAGCGAGCCACCACGTGCCGACGTGACCGCCACGCGTGGAGCACATGGACCGTGGTCCATTCATGGAGCGCACTCCATGGAGCGAGGGGAGCGCTGGACCGTCGGAAAGTTGGCCCCATCAACGACCGCGCACGAAGCTCGTACGCCATGAAACCCCCGTACTCGATCGCCGTCCTCAACCAGAAGGGCGGTGTGGGAAAGTCGATGGTCAGCCAAAATCTCGCGGCTGCCGCGCACTTGGCAGGGCACCGCACGCTGCTCGTGGACCTCGACGCCCAGGGGACCTCCTGGGACTGGTTCGCCCAACGTTCGGCGAGCTCACCGCTGCGCGGCCTCGTTGTCCAGAAGGTCGACCGGCTCCTGACCCAAGCACTCTACGCGGACCTCACCAAAGGCTTCGAGGTGGTCGTGTTCGACGGCCCGCCTGCGCTCGGGAAGGTGACACAGGCCGCCGCAGTCGCGGCCGACGTCGTACTGATCCCCCTTCGAGCGGGGCCAGCCGAATGGTGGGCCGCAGCGACCACGGTCGAGACGCTCGACCACGCTGACGCGATTCGCGAGCAGCTCGGGCTCCCACCCGCTCGACGCCTCTGGATGCTGAACGAGTCGGACGGTCGGGTGAAAGAGGCGCAGTTCATCGAGCAAGCGTTGCGAGACGCAAAGCTCGAGCTCCTTCCGGTGCGGTGGGCAAGTCGGGTCGCCTACAACCGCGCGCGCGGGATCGGCGAGGCCACGGTAAGCGCCGAACCCGATGGCGCCGCCGCACGAGAGGTCCGCGCCCTCTACGACGCGATCTTCGCGCTGCGAGAGCAGCTGAAAGGGGCTGCCTGATGAAATCCGTAGCGAACCCGTTTTCTCGCCCGAGCGCAGCACCCGAAAACCCCGAGGTGCTCTCGCTAAGCGACTACCGCGCGCCGGTTACTCCACCGGCAACGTCGGCTCCCGACGCTGCCGCCGTCGCCGTCGTCCCCAGCGTGGCACCAAAGCCGCTCCCGCCTCCCGAGATGGAGGAGAAGAAGATCCGCGTCAGCGTGAAGCTCACCGCGGCCGAACACTGGGAGTTGAAGAAGCGGATCGCGAGCTCGAACATGGGCGTCGACGAGTACCTGCGCACGCTTCTCTTCCCCGCCGCGACATAGGCCATCGACCGGGCGGGGAGCGCAAGAAGCACGCGTAGCTACGCGTTTTGTTTCCATTCTTCGGCGCATGGAGTTACATCGGATCTACCTCCGATGAACCTAGCCGCGGATTTTTCGACCGAGGAAGCCTCGAAGCTCTCGAGGCTCTCCGTTGACCGAGTCGTCGACTGGGACAAGACCGGATTCCTTCGGGCGTCGATCCCGCCTCCTCGCCGCGGCATAAGCCGGCGATACACGTTCCGTGATGTCGTTGCCCTCCGCGTCGCGAGCGAGCTCCGCAACCGCGGAGTGAGCTTGCAGATGCTTCGGAAGGTCGTCGAGTACCTCCGCGCGCGCGAGGGGCTCTCCACGACGGAGGCTCTCGCACGCACGAATCTCGTCACGGACGGCGAGCGCGTCTACGAGGTCGCCGGCGACGTAACGATCCACGTCCCGAGCGGCCAACGCATGATGGTCCACGTGACGATCCCGCTCGACCAGGTCGTCAGCGAAGTCCAACGCAAGGCACGCGCTCTCCGGCGCGCCGCCTAGCACACGTTGCAACCGCAACCAGGGAGGGACGCCACGAACTAGCGGAACGCACAAAACGACTGAGGGCCGGGCTTGTCACCGTTACTAGCGGTGCCTGGCTTGGCCAGGAAGCTCGACCCTCACCCAGCGGCAACCGGGGTGAGAACGAGCTTAGGGCATCGTGTTGTCTCTCGCAAGAGAATGACAACGGTGATCGCCCGGCGCGCGAGGTAGCGCGGTCGAACGGGGTTCGGCTGCTGTGCCGCGAGCTGGTGCGGGGTGCGCTTCCGAGGGAGCGCGCGAGCTCGTTCAACCGACCGCCGTCGCACACGCGTGCGCGGCCGGTCCATGTCCGGCCGGGGCTGGCCTCCGACCAGGGGACAACCATGTCTGAGAACGCCACGCGCGCCGAGGGCGCGCCGTATCCGATCGACCTAGCAACCTTACCTAGACCGTCCCGAACCCTTCTCAAGCTCCTGACTTCTCTTCCAACGTGGACCGCCGAAGGGTGGGCGCACCCGAGCGACGAGCATCTACGCGCCGCTGGCGAGTACAGCGACAAGCGGCCGATCAAGCGTGCACGAAAGCCGCTCGTGACCCTGGGCCTTGTCGTGCATCGCGAGGTTCGCAAGGGCGAGCTCCTCCCGAACGGCGAGCGTGCTCGCTTCCGCCACTGGATCTACGTCGCGGGGCCCGCACTGCGGCCGTCAAACGACGGGGGAGGGGAGCCCTTGCCCGAGGAGGGGGGCGAAAATGGCGCCGATGCGGTGCCCGAAAAGCTCGGAGGGGGGCCTTTTTGGTCCCCCAGATCAGTTGATCCAGAAGATCGAAACAAAAAAGTCAGATCAAGCGCGCCACCCGAACCGCTGACCCACAGCGCGAACGAAGAACGAACTTTAAGTTTTTCTGTGGGATCAAGCGAGACAGCGACGCCCCCACGCCCCCTCCCAGCACCGGAGGTCGCGACGGAGGTGTTGGCGTGCCAGGTCGCGCGCCACTGGATCGCCGCGACGGGCGTCGGATGGAAGACGGTCCGCAACGACGTGATCGAGTACCTGACGCCGTTCCTCGACGACATGAACGGGGACGCACCGTCGAGGGTCGCGCGGGCTTGCCACGTGATCGATCTCGTCGTGCGCGAGCACCTCGCGGCCGGAAACAAACCGCCGTCGCTCCGGTTCATCTTCCACCGCGAGATTTTCTGGAAGCGGCTCGATGCGCTCTCCAACCCCGACGCGAAGCCGCTTACCAAGGCGGCTAGGCGCCCCGTGGACGCTCCGACGCACGAGAAGGCCCCCGAGGTGGCCAAGCGCCTTCAGAGCTCGCCGCCGACGGATTGCGGCCCCCGCGTCGATGCCGAGACGATGCGCCGCGATCTCGAGAGGCTCTTCTCCGAGATGGATCGCCCGGCGAGCTCGCCGACGGTGACGAGCTCGGAGCCGCTCCAGGGCGAGAAGCCGGAGGACCCCGCCGAGGCCGTCGTCGACGACGAGCTCGAGGCGTGCGCGGAGCTCACGACGACCTCGGGGGCGGGGGGACGAGTGGATCTCGCCAAAGAGCTCGCCCAGGAGCTCGCGAAGCTGGGTGCGAGCACATCGACCGCGCCGAGCTCCGAGACGCCCGCAGCCGAGGAGCTCGAGGGAGCCGCGGCAACGGTCGACGCGGAGCTCGAGGAGCTCGCGGAGACGGAACGCGTACGGCGCGCGGTCTGGGACCGTGAGACCAAGGAGCTCGAGGAGGAAGCAGAACGCGCCGAAGGCGAGAAGCGCGCTCGAGGGGCCGAGCGTGGCGAGTTCACCGACCAGGAGCGCGATGGCCCCGGCGTGAGGTCGGCCGCGGCGAGGAGCGCGGAGAGGCGAGGGGAGGGGCTTCCGCCGCGCTACCCGAAGCAGCGGGAGGCGGCGTAGGAGCCTGAACGCGCTCCCATCGTTTGGGAGAACCTGAACGGAGGAGCAATCGGGTCGACTCCCTACGTTTGGGTGTCGAATGGGCGACGCGACGTCTTCGCGTCCGTGGAGCGAACGTCGTCGGAACGTCGATCAAACGCTCGCCTTGTGGCGTGCGACGTCTGCGCACCTGAAAACGTGCTCCGTCTGGTCAACGCGTCAGAGTGAGCGGAGCATCAGCGCCCTCGTGCGGATTGCTGCTGACTCCTCGACGAGCGAACCCGCGCGGGTCCTGTCGTCGTGCCTGCTCAGTGTCTTCGTCTGACTACGGTGCGGTCGTGAGGGGCGGATGGCTGGTGATGTTCGCTACGTGAACGCGCGAAGCAAATTCACGCACTTGTCGCGTGAGATCACCGTTCAAACAGCGTTCGATCTGCGTTCCGCGGGCATGCGCGTCGACCACCAATTTGCCGGGGAATGAACGTGCCACGTACGCGATCGGAACGGTGAGCAATCGGCGCGCGGGCACGCCGCGAATTGGTCTGCGAGCCATGGAATGAACCGTGGAATGGGGCGTCACCATGGCGGCGCTCGAGCAGGGGGACGAGATGAAGAGCGAGCTGACCGAGCAGCTGAGCGTGCTCCTGAAGGAGCATGGGGCCCCGACTCTCCTTCGCGCGATGAGCGCGAGCGCGAGAGGGCTCGCCGAGGAGGCTCCCGACGAGCCCAGGTGGCTCAATGCTTTTCTCTCCGCGGAACAAGCCGCAGAGGCTCTCGAGTGCGACGACGGAGAGAGCTCGATCGAAGACGAAGACGAGGAGGACGAGAGCGACGCGCCCGCCGAGACGAGCGCGCCGCTGGCACCCGCGGCGCGTACCGAGCCCGCACCGTCCACGCAAAACGAGGGAGATTCGACGATGAAACGCGACATCCCCACGCCCGAACTTGTCACCCACTGGCGCATCTTGCGGGTCGTGGATGGGGAAGGGGAGACGGAGCGTCAGTGCTGGGGTACCGAGGGGGTCATGCACGAGGAGTGGCCCGTGCGCGAGCTCTCCACGGAAACCATCCGCAGCCGGTGGGGTTCCGGAAGGTACGTCCTCTATTGGTATTCGTACCGCGATGGAAAGCTGTTCCCCATGGGAGGCGGCAGGAAGGTTCACCTCGTGGACCGCCCGACCGAGCCACGCGCGACAGAACGCCCGGCGGGAGCTGCGCGTATTCCAGCTCCCCGCGAGGTGGCCCCGGTCGCGCCGAGTGCGTCCGGCGGATCCGGCGAGCTCCTCGCGGCGCTCGCGGCGATGCGCAATCGATCGGGGAGCGCCGGCGCCGACGTGGCGTCGATGCTCCAGCTCCTCGCGTTCATGGAGGAGCGGCAAGAGAGGGCGCGGCAGGCCCACCAGCACGAAGCGCGCATCGCGGAGGAGCGGCACCGTGCGGATCTCGAGGTCCAGATCGAGCGCGAGCGGCTCGCCACGAAGGAGCGCATCGCGCACATCGAAGCGAGCGCGCAGGTGCAAGCTCGCGGGCGCGGCGGCATCGATCAACAAGCGCTCGTCGAAGCGCTCAAAGAGGCCCTCTCGCCCGCCGATGAGGGCGAGGAGTCGACGCCGATGACAGGGCTAGCGGCGGGTTCCTCCGACCTCGCGAAGATAGTCGACGCGGTCAAGGAAATGCTCGCTCCGGTGCTGACAGCGTTCGTTGCCAAGGTCATGAGCGATCCGAGCGCCCTGCCTGGGGCCTACAAACCGAGCGGGACCTAAATGGAGTCGAGGGGCGATACGCGCTCGCTCGCCGCGGCGGCCGAGTGCGCCGGTTGCCGCGTGCTCGCAAGGTCGAGTCTCGACATGGGCGACGGCTCGTCCATGCCGGTGCTCGAGCTCGAGTGCGGCGACAACGTCAACGCGATCCGCTTCCTGAACCGCGCGGCCGTCAACGACACGAGCGATCCCGAGGTGCGGGATCTCGCGCTACGACTCCTCGCCGCGTACCCCGACCACCTACCGCAAGCGGTGCACGCGTTCGTCAAGCTGTGCGTGCGCTTCGTACGCGAGAAGCACGAGA
>JBKQKP010000243.1:0-5226 GCA_052147435.1 Polyangiaceae bacterium
CCCCCTTCGCCCTCTCCACCACATGCCCCGCCACCCTCAACGCAAACGCATACACACTGATCTGCGGCGGCCCCCCCAAGCTCGTCGGAAATAGCCCCCCATCCGCCACGAACAACCCCTTCACGAAGTGATGCTCCCCCGTCGAGCGAACCACGCTCCTCTTCACGTCCTCCCCCATCCTCATCGTCCCCATCGGGTGCACCGCCGTCATCGGCACCGAATGCGGCCTCACGAAGCTCGTATCGAGCCCATCGAGCTCCTTCACTGACCTCAACCGCACCGGCGGCACCGCCGGAATCGTCACTTCCCGCGCCCCCGCCGCGAACATCAGTCGCGCGCACGCCACGAGCCCCTTCGCCAGCTGCGCCCGGTCCCCCTCCGTCATCGCGTATGCGATCGACGCCCGCCCATCCCCCTCCAGCGTCACCCGCCCGCGCGTCTCGTCGTGCACCATCGCGGTGAAGACCGCCAGCCGCGGATACTCCCGCATCGCGCGCATATGGCTCGCGCCGAACCCGGGCAGCGCGCTCGCGCACCCGATCGGATGCGCGAACGCCGGCACGATCCACACCCGCTTGTCGCTCCCCTCCCCCAGATCCAACAGCTCCGTGCACTCGTACGACTGCGGAATCCCCCGCCACGAATCCAGCCGCTCGTCGAACGTCCCCGCGACCACCGCCCCCGGGTGCATCCGCAGATCGCGCCCGATCTGATCGTGCGGATCCTCGAGCCCGCTCCCGAGCGCCAGCGCCGCCGATCCCACAGCGCTCCCCGCGAGCACCACCACCTTCGACGCGATCTGCACCTTCCCCTTGTGCTTCCCGTCCGCGCCGAGGATCACCCCATGCACCCCCGTCACCCGCCCCCCCTCGTGCGTCACCCTCTGCGCGCGAACGTCCGCGTACACCCGCGCCCCCGCCGCGAGCGCCTGCGGGATGACGACCTTGAGCGCGTTCTGCTTCGCGTCGTACGCGCACCCGAGCTCGCAGAACCCCGACAGCTGGCACCCGACGCGGTTGTGCGACAGCATCGCCCCCTTCCACCCGAGCGCCGCCGCGCCGCGCCGGAGCGCGTCGTTGTTCGGGTTGAGGAACGCTTCCTGGATGGGCAATACGGACAGGTCGAGCTCGATCCGCTCGAACGCGTCGCGCATCTCCGCGGGAGAGCACCCTTTCACGCCGTACCGCCGCGTCCACAGATCGAGGATCTCGTCCGGCGTCCGCTTGCACAGGTTCGTGTTGTGAACCGTGCTCCCCCCCACGCCGCGCCCCTGCAGCACGCGGATCGCCAGGTCCTTCGTCGTCCGCCCCCCTTGGTCCTGGAACAGGATCGGGATCATGTGCGATTCGTCCTGATCGAAGTCGCTCGGCGTGTGGTGCCCCCCCTCCTCGAGCCCGATCGCGTCCACCCCCGCGCGCGCGAGCTCCCGCAGCGCGATCGACCCCCCCGCCCCCGTACCGACGACGACCGCGTCCGCCTTCAGCGTCAGGTCCCCCTCGAGCTCGCGCCCTTTCACGATCGGCGTGGTCACGGCTTCCACCACCCGCCGTCCGGTCGCTTCACCCGCGGCCCGTCGTACCCGACGATCCGCCACGTGCGCGGGTCGCGGTAGTACCCCATGAAGACGAGCGATTTGAGCCCGTCGAACGCCCCTCGCAAGAGATCCTGATCGTTCGACTCGAGCCACGCCAGCACGCGGTCTTGATCGCCCGCGGACAAGCGCGTGAACCGCGACACGCACCCCACTCCGAGCGGAGCCAGGTGCTCGACGAACGCGAGCGCGCGCAGCAGATCGCGCCGCAGCCCCTCGGGGAGGTGCGCGACGTAGCCGTCGACGAACCCGGCCACGTCGGTCTCGTCGGTGGTCGGAATCGAAGCATCCTCGCGATCGGGCGCCGCGATCCTCCGCGCGACGGCCTGCACGACGACGTACTGCCACGGTGCGAGCACTTCGAGCCTGGCCGCGACCGCTTCGGCTACCACGTACCCGCGCGTCCTCACGACGGCGACCGCACCGGACGTGAGAACGAGTGCTCCCCCAGCGAGGGCGAACAACCGACGCCTGGAGAAGCGCGTGACGCTGCTCACGTCCCCCCCGCCCTGCCTGCGGGGCGGGGGGCCAGGGGGGTGGGGTGATCGCGGGAAGCGGACCCCGGTCGCTGAACGCGCTCCCTCACGGCTAGCATTCGTACCCGAAGGAGCGCGCCTCTTCCAATGCACCTCTTCGGCCTCACAGGCGGAATCGCCTCCGGCAAGTCCGCCGTCGCCGCGCGCCTGCGTGCCCGCGGCCTCCCGGTCATCGACGCCGACGCGCTCGCACGCGAAGTCGTCGCCCCCGGGAGCGAAGGGCTCGCGGCCGTCGCCGCAGCGTTCGGGCGCGACGTCGTCACCTCCGCGGGCGAGCTCGATCGCAAGCGCGTCGCCGACATCGTCTTTCGCGACCCGGCCGCGCGCGCCACGCTGAACGGGATCCTCCACCCGCGAATCGGCATGCTCACCGGCGCGCGCTCCGCCGAGCTGGCCGAGCGCGGGGAGCCGCTCGCCTGCTACGAGGCGGCGCTCATCGTCGAGAAAGGCCTCGCCGACATGTTCCGCCCGCTCGTCGTCGTCTCCGCCCCGGAGAGCCTGCAAATCGCTCGAACCATCGCGCGCGACGGCGCCACCGAAGCCGAAGCGCGGGCACGCCTGAGCGCGCAGATGCCGCTCGCGTCGAAGGCCGCCGTCGCCGACATCGTCCTCGAGAACACCGGGACCCTCGCGGAGCTCGCGGCGCGAACGGACGCGATGCTCGACCAGATCTGCGCGGCGCAGAAGATCGACGCTTCACGTTACCCCTACCCCGACCCGCGATGACCGGCTCGGTCTACCTCGCCGCCTCCTCGCACGAAGCGACCCTCCGCGAGATGGCCTCGCGCGTCGCGGTGTCCGTCGCGCGCAGACCGATCCATATCGCCGCTTCCTACGCCGCCGCCGGAGGCCCGATGGTCTCGCGCATGGACCACTTCCTGGCCCGCCTCTTCGTCGGCGCGAAGGTCACACGCTTCACGGTCGATGGCGAGCGAGATCCGATGCCACCGCGCGAAGCCCGCGCCGTCGTCGAGAGCGCCGATCTCCTCTTCCTCGGCGGCGGCGATCCGGTCCACGGCGCGCGCCTCCTCGTCGCGGCCGGCGCCGACGCATGGCTCCGCGACGCCCGCGCCCGCGGGGCCCACTGCCTGGGCATCAGCGCGGGGGCGATCATGCTTGCGGCCTGGTGGGCCGACTGGCCGGACCACCCTCCCCCCGGCGCCCCCTACGACGGCGGAGAGCTCGTCCGCTGCACCGGAGTCGTCACCGACCTGGTGGTCGATTGCCACGCCGAAGAAGACCATTGGAGCGAGCTCCACCTCGTCCGCGGCCTCCTGGGCGACAGGGGCGCCGCGCTGCGCTTCCTCGGCCTCCCCACAGGGACCGGCATCGTCGTCGCCCCCGACGGAGCCATCGCGAGCATCGGCGGGGAGCCCGTCCCCATTGCCACGCGCTAGGCCCGAGCGCCCGAGCGTTCCACGGCCCATTCCAGGGCCGTGCTTGGGTGATAAGCTTGCTCCACCCAAGCCCGGATGACCAAGCACCGCACAGGCACATCGTCCTCCTACGGCGATCTCGTGCAGGAAGAGCCGACGGGGGGGGCGCAAGCCCGGCACTCGCGCCCCGGGCTGGTGCTCCTGTACGCCCCGAACTTCGAGCAGTTCTACTCGGCGTACGTCTTCAGCGTCGCGGAGCTGATCATCGGCCGCGATCCGTCGAACCCCGTCTGCGTCCCGGAGCAGGCCGTCAGCCGCCAGCACGCGCGGATCACGTACGACGGGCGGCGCTGGCTCCTCACCGATCTTCGCAGCCGCAACGGGACGATGCTCGACGGCCAGTTCGTTCAGGGGGACGTCGAGCTCCAGCACTTGCACGAGATCCGGATCGGCGACGCGATCTTCAAGTTCGTCGAGAGCAACGCCGAGCGCTACGTCGCCTACCGCCTCGACGGCGCGGTCGCGGGAGAGCGCAAGGCGAAGATCCTCACGGAGCTCGTCGGCGGCTGCCAGATGGACGCCATCGCGGCCGACATCGAGCGGATCGCCCCCACCGAGCTGTCGTGCGTGATCCTCGGCGAGACCGGCACCGGGAAAGAGGTCGCCGCGCGCGGGATTCACCGCGCGAGCGGGCGGCGCGGATCGTTCCAGGCGATCAACTGCGCCGCGATCCCGCACAACCTCCTCGAGAGTGAGCTCTTCGGCTACCGCCGCGGCGCATTCTCCGGCGCCGACCGCGACAAACCCGGGCTCATCAAGCTCGCCGACGGCGGCACCGTGTTCCTCGACGAGATCGGCGACATGCCGCTCGACGCGCAGGCGAAGCTCCTGCGGGTCCTCCAAGCGCGCGAGGTCTTCCCGCTCGGCGCGACGACGGCGGAGCGGGTCGACATCCGCGTCGTGTGCGCGACGCACCGCGATCTCAACCAGTTCGTGAAGGAGGGGAAGTTCCGCGGCGATCTCTTCGCCCGCCTGAACGAGCACGTCGTCCGCCTCCCGCCGCTCCGTGAGCGGAAGGAAGACATCTACCAGCTCGCCCGGAGCTTCGCGGTCCGCTACGGCCGCCCGAACCTCCAGTTCACCTTCTCGTTCCTCGTCGCGCTCCTGCACTACGACTGGCCGTTCAACGTGCGCGAGCTCGAGAGCTGCATCAAGCGCGGCGTCGCGCTCATCGGGCAAGACGACAAGAGCGGCGCGCCGCTCGACACGCAGCAGCTCCCGGATCAAATCGCCGAGGCGATGAAAACGTACGGCGAGCGGACGCGCGTGCCCGCGCCGAGCGTTCTCCCCCCCGGCGTCGCCCCCGAAGGGAGCTCCCCGCAAGCCGCCAGCTCGAAGCGCCCCGCCCCGACGGAGCCGGAGCTGCGCGATCTGTTGAACCGCCACCGCGGGAACGTCGCCGCCGTGGGGAGAGAGCTCGGGAAGGAGCGGATGCAGGTGCACCGCTGGTTGAAGAAGTACGGGATCAGCTTGGAGGAGTACCGGTAGGGCGGTTTTCCGCAGCGTTGATCGGCACGCGATCACCCCACCCCCGGCCCCCGGCAAGCAGGGCGGGGAGATCGCGGCGCACTGTGAAGACGAATCGCGCGAGAAGATGGCTCACGTTCCCCCCGCCCTGCCTGCGGGGCGGGGGGCCCGGGGGGTGGGGTGATCGAGGGGCGCG
>JBKQKP010000244.1:0-16258 GCA_052147435.1 Polyangiaceae bacterium
GGCGCCGGCGGCGGCGGTCGAAGAGAAGACGGAGTTCACCGTCGAGCTCAAGGAGGCCGGCGCGAACAAGATCAACGTCATCAAGGTCGTCCGCGAAATCACGGGCCTTGGCCTCAAGGAAGCCAAGGACCTGGTCGAGGCCGCTCCGAAGCCCCTCAAGGAGGGCGTCGCGAAGGCCGAGGCCGAGGAGTTCAAGAAGAAGCTCGAAGAGGCAGGCGCCAAGGTCGAGCTCAAGTAGTGCAATCAGTCTGCAGAGCAGTGTGACGATTCGCCGCGAGGGACGGCGCGATGGATGGATCCATCGCGCTCGTCCCTTTCGGTGCTTCCCGATTCAGAGTCGAAGCTGAGTCGGGTGTGTTGTGAAACGCCTCTCGAACCTGCAAACGCGCGTGCAGGGGAGATTCCACGGGGCGCCTCGTGTCGCGTAGCTAGCAGGAGCAGAGATGGCGACCGTCATCCAGTCCAACTTTCGGATCCGCAAGAATCTCGGGCGGGTTCACCGCATCATCGAAGTCCCCAACCTGATCGACATTCAGAAGTCGTCGTACGACAAGTTCCTCCAGTCGACGATTCCGCAGAGCGAGCGTCACGAGATCGGCCTCCAGGCGGTCTTCCGCAGCGTCTTCCCGATCAAGGACTTCAACGGCACGAGCGAGCTCGTCTTCGTCTCCTACAACCTGGAGAAGCCGAAGTACGACGTCGAGGAGTGCCGTCAACGCGGGATGACCTACGCGGCGCCTATCAAGGTGACGACGCAGCTCATGATCTACGACACCCGCGACGGCGGGGAGCGGATCGTCCGCGACATCAAGGAGCAGGAGGTCTACTTCGGCGAGATCCCGCTCATGACGGACACCGGGACGTTCATCATCAACGGGACCGAGCGCGTCGTGGTCTCGCAGCTGCACCGCAGCCCGGGCGTCTTCTTCGACCATGACAAGGGGAAGACCCACTCGAGCGGGAAGCTCCTCTACAGCGCCCGCGTGATCCCGTACCGCGGATCGTGGCTCGACTTCGAGTTCGACCCCAAGGACATCATCTACGTCCGCATCGACCGCCGCCGGAAGATGCACGCGACGGTCCTCCTCCGCGCGCTCGGGTACTCGACGCAGGACCTTCTCAACTACTTCTACAACACCGAGACGGTGTTTATCGAGAAGGGGGGGAAGTACGCCCGCAGCGTCGAATACGATCTCCTCGCCGGCCAGCGCGCGACGCGCGACGTGAAGATCGGCGCCGAGGTCATCGTCAAGAAGAACACCAAGTTCACGAAGGCGGCGATCAAGAAGCTCAAGGAAGCGAAGATCGATCGCATGCAGATCGATCCCGAGGAGCTCGTCGGGAAGGTCGCGGCGCACGACGTCGTCGACAAGGAGACCGGCGAGGTCGTCCTCGAGGTGAACGAGGAAGTGACGGTCGATAAGCTCGAGAAGCTCCGCGAAGCGAGCATCGAGAGCTTCAAGATCCTGTTCATCGACGGCCTCAACGTCGGCTCCTACCTGCGCGACACGCTGCTCGCGGAGAAGGTCAAGACGACCGAGGACGCGATCATGGAGATCTACCGCCGCCTGCGTCCGGGTGACCCCCCCACGCTCGAGACGGCGAAGACCCTCTTCAACAACCTGTTCTTCAACCCGGAGCGCTACGACCTGTCGAAGGTCGGGCGCCTCAAGCTGAACTACAAGTTCTACCGCGATCTGCCCGAGGATCAGCGGCCGGCGCTCGACACGCAGGTGCTGACGCCCCAGGACATCCTGGAGACGGTGCGCCACCTCATCGAGCTGAAGAACGGGCGCGGGTCGGTCGACGACATCGACCACCTCGGCAACCGTCGCGTCCGCGCCGTCGGCGAGCTGATGGAGAATCAGTATCGCATCGGCCTGGTCCGCATGGAGCGCGCGATCAAAGAGCGCATGAGCATGTCGCAAGAGATCGACACGCTGATGCCGCACGACCTCATCAACGCGAAGCCGGTCTCCGCGGTGGTGAAGGAGTACTTCGGGAGCTCGCAGCTCTCGCAGTTCATGGATCAGACGAACCCGCTCTCCGAAGTCACGCACAAGCGGCGCCTCTCGGCCCTCGGGCCGGGCGGTCTCACCCGCGAGCGCGCGGGCTTCGAGGTCCGCGACGTTCACCCGACGCACTACGGTCGTATCTGCCCGATTGAGACGCCGGAAGGTCCGAACATCGGGCTCATCGCGTCGCTGTCCACGTTCGCGCGAGTGAACGAGTACGGCTTCGTCGAGACTCCGTACCGCAAGGTGTCGGAGGGGCGCGTGACGGACGACGTCTCGTGGTTCTCGGCGCTCGAGGAGGAGGGGAAGTACATCGCCCAGGCCTCCGCGAACATGGACGAGAAGGGGAAGTTCCGGGAGAGCCTCGTCTCCGCCCGCTTGAACGGCGACTTCCACATGGTGACGCCGGACATGATCCAGCTCATGGACGTCGCGCCGAACCAGATGGTGTCGGTCGCCGCGGCGCTCGTGCCGTTCCTCGAGCACGACGACGCGAACCGCGCCCTCATGGGCGCCAACATGCAGCGGCAGGCCGTGCCGCTGATCCGATCGCACGCGCCGTACGTCGGGACCGGCATGGAGGGGAAGCTCGCGCGCGACAGCGGCGTGTGCATCCTCGCCCGCCGCGACGGCATCGTGGAGAGCGTGGATGCGAGCCGCATCGTCGTCCGAGCGGACGGCGACAAGGCCGAGATCCCCGACATCTACTCGATGACCAAGTTCCAGCGGTCGAACCAGTCGACTTGCTACAACCAGAAGCCGATCGTCCGCGCGGGCGAGAAGGTGAAGGTCGGCGATGTCCTCGGCGACGGTCCGTCCTGCGACATGGGCGAGCTCGCCCTCGGACAGAACGTGCTCGTCGCGTTCATGCCGTGGCAGGGCTACAACTTCGAGGACTCGATCCTCGTCTCCGAGCGCATCGCCAAGGACGACGTCTTCACCTCGATTCACATCGAGGAGTTCGAGTGCGTCGCCCGCGACACGAAGCTCGGCAAGGAAGAGGTCACCCGCGACATCCCGAACGTCGGCGAAGAGGCCCTGAAGGACCTCGACGAGAGCGGCATCGTCCGCATCGGCGCCGAGGTGAAGTCGGGCGACATCCTCGTCGGCAAGATCACCCCGAAGGGGGAGACGCAGCTCTCGCCCGAGGAGAAGCTCCTCCGAGCCATCTTCGGCGAGAAGGCGGGCGACGTCCGTGACAGCTCGCTCCGCGTCCCGCCGGGCGTGGGCGGCATCGTCATCAACGCGCGCGTCTTCAGCCGCAAGGGGACGGAGAAGGACGAGCGCGCCAAGGACATCGAGGACCACGAGCGCGTGCGCCTCGAGAAGATGCGCGACGAGGAGATCAAGATCCTCCGCGACTCCTTCTTCCGTCAGATCAAGCGAACCCTCGTCGGCACCACGACGAACGGGAAGCTGGTCGACGACAAGGGGAAGGTTCTTCTCACCAAGGGGCAGGAGCTCGACGAGGCTTCGCTCGACGTCATTCCGCGCAAATACTGGGGCGAGCTCCCGGTCGAGAGCGCGGAAGACCTCGCGACGAAGCTGAAGGAGCTCGAGGAGATCGTCACCCTCCGCGAGGATCACTTCCGCGACAAGATCGACCGCCTGTCCAAGGGGGACGAGCTCCCGCCGGGCGTCATCAAGATGGTGAAGGTCTACATCGCCATCAAGAGGAAGCTCCAGGTCGGCGACAAGATGGCCGGGCGTCACGGAAACAAGGGCGTCATCTCCCGCATCATGGCGGAAGAGGACATGCCCTATCTCCAGGACGGTCGGCCGGTGGACATCGTCCTGAATCCGCTCGGCGTTCCTTCTCGAATGAACGTCGGGCAGATCCTCGAGACGCACCTCGGTTGGGGAGCGCGCGTCCTCGGGTGGCAGTTCCAGTACATGCTGGACTCCAAGTTCAACACGCAGGCGATTCGCGAGCACATCCTCCGCATCTTCGAGGGGGACGCGCAGCTCGCGAAGTGGCTGGGCAAGCTGAACGACGACGACGTCCGCGCGGTGGCGAAGAAGCTCGTCAAGGGGGTCCACTACGCGAGCCCCGTGTTCGACGGCGCGCCGGAGACGGCGATCAAGAACGCCCTCCGCATCTCGGGCCTCCCCGAGAGCGGCCAGGCGATCTTGTTCGACGGTCGCACCGGCGAGGCGTTCGATCAGGAGGTGACCGTGGGCGTGATGTACATGCTCAAGCTCCACCACTTGGTCGACGACAAGAGCCACGCCCGGAGCATCGGCCCGTACTCGCACGTCACGCAGCAGCCGCTGGGTGGCAAGGCGCAGTTCGGCGGGCAGCGGCTCGGAGAGATGGAGGTGTGGGCCATGGAAGCGTACGGCACTGCGTACGCGCTCCAGGAGTTCCTCACCGTGAAGAGCGACGACGTGATGGGACGAACGCGGATGTACGAAGCGTTCGTCAAGGGCGAGCACACGCTCGAGCCTGGTCTCCCCGAGAGCTTCAACGTTCTCATCAAGGAGCTCCAAGCGCTCTGCCTCAACGTCGAGCTCATCGAGCCGTCTCAGCTCCGCGCCGGGGAGCACGCCGCCGAAGAGTGATGGAACAAGAAGGGCGGAAGGTCGGAAGAATGAAGCCTTCCGACCTCCCGACCTTCCTGTGAGTCCTCTCCAAGCCCAAGAGTTTTTGAGTTCGTTTTTTAGTTTTCTAGAAGGGAAAGACTCCGATGCGCGACATCTTCAGCTTCTTCGAGAAGCCCAAGGATCCGCTGTCGTTTAGCGCGATTCGTATTTCGCTCGCGTCGCCCGAGAAGATTCGTGAGTGGTCGCACGGCGAGGTCAAGAAGCCCGAGACCATCAACTACCGAACCTTCAAGCCGGAGCGCGACGGGCTCTTCTGCGCGAAGATCTTCGGCCCGGTGAAGGACTACGAGTGCAACTGCGGCAAGTACAAGCGCATGAAGCACCGCGGGATCGTGTGCGAGAAGTGCGGGGTCGAGGTGATCCAGTCCAAGGTGCGCCGTGAGCGCCTCGGGCACATCAACCTCGCCACGCCGGTCGCGCACATCTGGTTCCTGAAGAGCCTGCCGAGCCGCATCGGGAACATGCTCGACATCTCGCTGAAGGATCTCGAAAAGGTCCTCTACTGCGAGGCGTACATGGTCATCGACCCGAAGGAGACCGGCCTCTCGCGCGGCGAGCTCCTCTCGGAGGAGCGCTACATGCAGCTCGTCGATGAGTACGGCGACGACAAGTTCTCCGCCGGAATGGGCGGAGAGGCCGTCCTCGAGATGCTCAAGTCGGTCGACGTCCACACGCTGAGCGAGACGCTGCGCCAGGAGATGCGCTCGGCGACGAGCGAGGCGAAGCGGAAGAAGATCGTCAAGCGCTTGAAGGTCACCGAGGCGTTCCGCGAGAGCGGGAACCGCCCGGAGTGGATGATGCTGACGGTCATTCCGGTGCTCCCGCCGGATCTCCGCCCGCTCGTCCCGCTCGACGGCGGACGCTTCGCGACGAGCGATCTCAACGATCTCTATCGCCGCGTCATCAACCGGAACAACCGGCTGAAGCGTCTCTTGGAGCTCAACGCGCCCGAGATCATCATCCGCAACGAGCGCCGCATGCTCCAAGAGGCGGTCGACGCCCTCTTCGACAACGGCCGCCGCGGGAAGACGATCACCGGCCCGAACAAGCGCCCGCTCAAGTCTCTCAGCGACATGCTGAAGGGGAAGCAGGGGCGGTTCCGCCAGAACCTCCTCGGCAAGCGCGTCGATTACTCCGGCCGCTCCGTCATCGTCGTCGGGCCGCAGCTGAAGCTTCACCAGTGCGGGCTGCCGAACAAGATGGCGCTCGAGCTCTTCAAGCCGTTCATTTACAACAAGCTCGAAGAGCGCGGATACGTCAACACCATCAAGTCCGCGAAGAAGATGGTCGAGAAGGAGCGTCCCGAGGTTTGGGACATCCTCGAGGAGGTCATCAGCGAGCACCCGGTCCTCTTGAACCGCGCGCCGACGCTGCACCGCCTCGGCATCCAGGCGTTCGAGCCCGTCCTCATCGAGGGGAAGGCCATCCAGCTTCACCCGCTCGTCTGCGCCGCGTTCAACGCCGACTTCGACGGCGACCAGATGGCGGTCCACGTGCCGCTCAGCGTCGAGGCGCAGATGGAAGCGCGCGTGCTCATGATGAGCACGAACAACATCCTCTCGCCCGCGAACGGCAAGCCGATCATCAACCCGACGCAGGACATCGTCCTCGGGCTCTACTACGCGACCCGCGAGAAGAAGTTCTCGAAGGGGCACTATCGCGAAGGGACGCTCACGGTCGACAAGAAGGGGCTGCCGGAAGGGCAGCTTCGGGGCGTTTACTCGTCCCCCGAAGAAGTCCGCATGGCCTTCGACAACGAAGAGGTCACGATTCACTCGGGCATCCGCGTCCGCGTGATCGACCCAGAGACGGGCATCCGCAAGCTGGTCAACACGACCGTCGGGCGCTGCATCATCTCGGAGATCCTCCCCGAGGGGCTCTCGTTCGACCTCGTCAACAAGACGCTCGACAAGAAGGCGCTCTCGGCCCTGATCGATGCCTGCTACCGCAAGCACCGCAACAAGGCCACGGTCCTCCTCGCCGACCGTCTGCGCTCACTCGGCTACGACTTCGCCACGCGCGCCGGCGTCTCGATCTGCATGGATCACATGGTGATCCCGGACGCGAAGCAGACGCTCCTCAACGAAGCGCAGGAAGAAGTGCAGCGCGTCGTCGATCAGTACCAGGAAGGGCTCATCACGGACGGTGAGCGGTACAACAAGATCGTCGATATCTGGGCCGGCGTCGCCGACAAGGTCACGCAGGAGATGATGCTCGTCATCGGCAAAGAGAAGGTCGTCGATGTGGAGACCGGCAAGGAGTACATCGAGCCGAGCTTCAACCCGATCTACATCATGGCCGACTCGGGAGCCCGAGGGTCCACCCAGCAGATTCGCCAGCTCGCGGCCATGCGCGGCCTGATGGCGAAGCCGTCGGGCGAGATCATCGAGACGCCGATCACCGCGAACTTCCGCGAGGGTCTGACGGTGCTCCAGTACTTCATCTCGACGCACGGCGCGCGTAAGGGCCTCGCCGACACGGCGCTCAAGACGGCGAACTCCGGGTACCTGACCCGGCGTCTCGTGGACGTCGCGCAGGACGCGGTCGTCGCCGAGTTCGACTGCGGGACGCTCGACGGCATTCGAGTCACGAAGCTCGAAGACGCCGGCGAGGTCATCCAGCCGCTCGGGGATCGCATCCTCGGTCGCGTGGTGCTCGAAGACGTCGTCGATCCGCTGACGGGCGAGGTCCTGGTTCCGCACAACACGGAGCTGGACGAAGCGCTCGTCATGAAGATCGAGGACTCGGGCATCGAGGAGGTCGTGATTCGCTCCGTGCTCACCTGCGCGGTGAAGCGCGGCATCTGCGCTCGCTGCTACGGACGAGATCTCGCCCGCGGCTACAAGGTCAACATCGGCGAAGCGGTGGGCATCATCGCCAGCCAGTCGATCGGCGAGCCCGGTACGCAGCTCACGATGCGAACGTTCCACATCGGTGGAGCGGCCGCGCGCGGGAAGATCGAGCAGAGCTCGCTCGAAGCGCGTAACGAGGGCTTCGTTCGCATCCGCAACGCGAACATCGCCACGAAGCGCGACGGGACCGTCAGCGTGATGAACCGCCACGGCGAGGTCATCATCGTGGACGACACCGGACGCGAGCGCGAGCACCACAGGCTCGTGTACGGCGCCATCCTCAAGGTGAAGGAGAACGACAAGGTCAAGGCCGGCCAGCTCCTCGCCGAGTGGGACGCCTTCGCCATGCCGATCCTCACCGAGGTCTCCGGCATCGCGAAGTTCGGCGACATCGTCGAAGGCGTCACGATGGTGGAGAAGCTCGACGAGGTCACCGGCCTCTCGCGCAAGGTCGTCATCGAGTCGCGCGCCGCGGATCTCCGCCCGCGCATCTCGCTGAAGGATCCCAAGACAGGGGAGACGCTCAAGCTCCCGAACTCGACGCTCGAAGCGCGTTACCTCCTCCCGGTCGGCGCGAACATCGTCGTCCAGGACGGCGACCTGCTCGACGCCGGCGAGGTACTCTCGAAGATTCCGCGCGAGACCACGAAGACGCAGGACATCACGGGCGGTCTGCCCCGCGTGGCCGAGCTCTTCGAGGCTCGCAAGCCGAAGGATCACGCGATCATCGCGGAGATCGACGGCGAGGTCTCCTTCGGGAAGGACACGAAGGGGAAGCGGAAGGTCGTCATCACGCCGTTCTCCCACGAGGGGAAGCCGCTCACCGATCAGTCGCGCGAGTACCTGATCGCGAAGGGGAAGCACATCCAGGTTCAGCCGGGCGACCGCGTTCGCGCGGGCGAGCCGCTGATGGATGGGCCGGCGAACCCGCACGACATCCTTCGCGTGAAGGGTGAAAAAGAGCTGGCGGCGTGTCTCGTGAACGAGATCCAGCAGGTTTACCGCCTGCAGGGCGTCGCCATCAACGACAAGCACATCGAGGTCATCGTGCGTCAGATGATGCGGCGCGTCCGCATCAAGGACGTCGGCGACACGAATTTTCTCATCGACGAGCAGATCGAGAAGCATCTCTTCGAGAAGGAGAACCAGAAGGTCATCGAGCGCGGCGGTAAGCCCGCGATCGCCGAGCCGCTGCTTCTCGGAATCACGAAGGCGAGCCTCTCGACCGAGTCGTTCATCTCCGCCTCGAGCTTCCAGGAGACCACGAAGGTCCTCACGGAAGCCGCGATCAGCGGGAAGACCGACCACCTGCGCGGCCTGAAGGAGAACGTCATCATGGGGCGGCTCATCCCGGCAGGGACGGGGATCAACGCCTACAGGCAGCTGCGGGTCATCGTCGAAGGGGACGATGAGCGCGGGTATGCGCCGGCGCGGCATGTGCCGGCGGATACGATGGCGGCGGCGAACGAGGAGTAAACACTCCACGACTGCCCCCCACCCAGCCTCCCCCCGATTTCGGGGGGAGGAGGGGAGGCGGGGCTTTTCTTTGTGGTGCGTGGTTCAATGGCTGGCCTAGAGCCATGGTCGACCAAGACGCGTACTGGAACGGTCCCCCAGCGGAGCGCTGGATCCGAGAGCAATCCACGCTCGACGCGATGCTCCGCCCCTTCGGCGACGCCGCGCTCGACGCCGCTCGCGTCGCTGCCGGGGAGCTCGCGCTCGACGTAGGGTGCGGCTGCGGCGACACCTCGCTGGCCCTCGCAGACCGCGTCGGCGCGAGCGGGCGCGTCGTCGGCGTCGATCTCTCCGTGCCGATGCTGGCTCGCGCGCGCGAGCGAGCCACCGGGCGCTCCAACCTGTCGTTCCTCGAGGGAGATGCGTCGCGGGTGGCACTCGAGGCGCGCGCGTTCGATCTCGTCTACTCGCGGTTCGGCGTCATGTTCTTCCCGGATCCCACGGGCGGCTTCACGCACCTCCGAAGCGCGCTTCGCCCGAATGGGCGCGTCGCGTTCGTCTGTTGGCGGCCCGTGGCCGACAACCCGTGGGCCGCGCTCCCTTTCGAGGCCGTCGTCCGTGTCCTCGGCCGTCCGGAGCCCGCGCCCGCGGACGCTCCTGGGCCGTTCTCGTTCGGCGACGCCGATCGCGTGCGCCGCATCCTCGAGGGGGCCGCGTTTCGCGACGTCACGATCCGCTCGTTCGACGGGTGGAACAGCTTCGGTGCCTCGGGCTCGCCCCGCGATGCCGCGAGCGAGCTAGCGCGGCTCGGCCCGGTGGCGCGCCTTCTCGCAGACCGTGACGAGGCCGACGTTGCCAAGGCGGTCGCGGCGATCGAAGCCGTCGTCGCGCCGCGCATGCTCCCGCAAGGGGGGGTGCGGTTCCCCGCTGCGACCTGGGTCGTGACGGCGGCGAACGGCGGGTGAGCGCTCGAAGCTTCTCTCTTCGCTAGGGCGCGTACACCCCGAACGCCCAGAAATGATAGTCGTCCTCCGTGAGCGGCGGGTAGCAGGTCGCGGGGTCCTCGTGGAAGCTCAGCACTTTGAAGACGGCGAAGTCGCCTGACGGGATTCCGCTCGGGATAGGAAGGTCGATCGTCCCATGAACGCCGGCGTTCATGCCCGCGCGCAGGTTGCAGCCCGGGTCGCTCTGAATTCCAAGCGACGTGGTGATCTCTCCGCCGCCGTCGGCGATCCCGGCGAGCGCGCCGGTGCCGCCGGCGTAGTCGAGGGTCACTTTGATCAGCCAGTCGCTCGTGGAGCCCGTGGTCCATCCGCCGACGGGGATCGAGAGGCTTCCGCTCGCGGAGACCGGGTACCAGTCGTTCGGAACGGCGGTCGAGAAGTACGGTGTGCTCGGTTGAGGGATGCAAGGGCCGACCCCGCCGTCGAGCGCCGCAGCGTTCGACCAGATGCGCTGGTACTCCCATCCGCCATCCGGGCCGCCGTCTTGCGGTTCGAACTCGCGCGTTCCTTCGCACAGATCGCCCAGCTCGACGTGCCCCGTGAGCGCATAGGACTGCCAGATGCTTTGCGTCCACGGCGTCGTCGTCGGGGTCTCGCCGAGGTTGTACCCCTCGTCGAGCGGATCGGTCGTCGCTTCGACGATCTCGTGCGTCGCCGTTCGCGTCAGCTGGCCGAGCTGCGTCTCGCCCCCCGAGTCGGGGGTGCAACGGCGCACGGTTGCGATCTGATCGCCCAGCGTCGTTCCAAGGTTGGGGTACGGGGCGTGGTAGCCGCACGCGAGCGTGTCGGGGGCCGCGTAGGTGGCGCCGTCGGGGAGGTAGATCAGATAGATCGTATTGCCGTTCGGGGCCGGGCCGGCGCCGCCGGCGATCGCGGTCGCGATGAAGTCGGCGATCTGGCCCGAGGTGTACGTACCTGCGGCGATCGCGGGGCCGACGATCGGCGTCGTGGGCTGCAGCGTGCCTAACCCGTATTCGGCAGACACCTGCGACCAGAGCTGGCTCGAGGGGACCGCGTTGCTGAACGGGGGGAGCGACGTCGCAAGGGCGTCGTTGCTCGCGACGATGGTGACCAGGGTTGGCGAGGAGAGCGTCTTGCCCGACGTATTGGGGACGATGGGGAAGGGGCGACGCGTGACGATTCCGGCGTCGTCGAGCGGGGAGGGGGCGTCGGAGAGTGGAGCGTCTGTGGGGACGCTCGCGTCGGGGGAGCCAGTCGCGTTGGAGTCGACGAGGGAAGCATCCGCGAGGGGCCCATGGGCGTCGGGCTGCTCGGTGGCGCCGTTGCCGGAGCTTCCGCAGGCGGCGGTGTACTGAGCGGCGCCCGCGAGGAGGAGGGCGAACGGCGGGACAAGAAGTCGCGAGCGGCGCGGGTTCATTGGGCTCTTCTCCGGAGTACGGAGCCCTATACGCCTGGGAGCGGGCTTTGTTCCCGTTCGACCCCGGACCCTCCGTGCATGTCCGTCATGCCGCGTGTGAGGTGTCAGAGCTCGACTACCCGCCGTCGAACGTGCACGACACCGTCGCCGGAGGAGCCGACGCCGCGACGACCTGCGCCGCGCAGACGTCGAACGTCCCGACACACCCCAGGATCCCCGCGTCTGCGAGCTTCGGGATGCACTGCGAGTCCACGCTGGTCGCGACCGCGTCGCTGAAGGGGAGGAGCCCCGCGCCGGGCCCTTCGCCGACGATCGTCCCCCCTTCGCTCACCCCCGCCGTCGCGTAGAAGGCGGCCTCGCACTGCGCCGCGGTCTGCGTCGCCGACGCGCACGCGGCGCAGTAGTCCGCGGCGAGCTTCGCCTGCGTGGCCGTGGGGGTCGCGCCGGCGAGCTTCGTCTGCGAGCAACCGTCGGCCGCGCTCACGCCCGCGTCGGTGCACGCGATCCCGGTGATGCAGTCGGCGAGCGCCGCCAGCGCCGCCGCCGAGTAGCTCGAGGCGGTCGTGGCGCACTGCTGGACCGCGTTGGTCGTGCACGGATCGGTGATGTTGCACCGGGTCGCGTAGCTCGAGATTGCGTTGCAGTAGGCGGACGCGCCGCTGCCCCCCCCTCCGGTGGTGCCCGAGCTCGTGCCGCCGTCGCAGGCGGGGAGAACACACAGGCTGGCAGCGAAAACGAGGGCCGAAGCGGCGGCAGCGGAGCGAATCATTTGGGGGAACCTACCGCATCCGCGGGGTCAGATCAGCCGGCCCCCCGCATACCGGACCCGCGCCCACTCGTTCATCACAATCCCCGCCGCGATGGCCACCGGCAGCGAGTGATTCACCCCATAGAGGGGTATCCCGATGACGTCCTCGGCCCCCTCGACCAGCGACGCCGGGAGCCCGAACCTCTCGCTCCCAAAGAGGAAAACCACCCCCTTCGGGAACTCCCGAACGGCATACAGGCTCCTCCGGGCGGCGTCCTTCTCGAGCGCCCAGACGGGGCGCCCCTTCACGTGCGCCAGGAAAGCCGCTTCGTCCGCGACCCGCGCCACGCTCTCGTACTTCTCCATCCCCATCGAGGCCTTCTCGTAGAACGGCGCGTCCCCGATGAGGATGACCTCCCGCGCCAGGAAGTTGTGCGCCACCCGCAGGATCGCCCCGACGGCGAAGGCGTTCCCGGGGGCCTGGATGGCGACGCTGAAATCGTGGCGGAGGGGGGCGAGCGCGTCCCGGACGGCGTCCGCAGGCAGGTCGAGCGGGACGGGGAGCGCCACACCCCCCCTTTGCCACACGTCTCGCTCGAGGCAAAACCGAGCCCCATCAAGCCTCTTCCCGTCTTGACAGAGGGGTCTCCGCGAGTAGAGTGCGCCTCCCCCAGAGCCTGGGAAGCGTGTGCACGCTTTCTGCCACGGGGAAAACGCCAACGGGAACAGCGAAGAGCCGCAGAAAAACGACATGCCGACCATCAATCAGCTCATCAACCGCGGTCGCCTGGCGGCCCGCGTGAAGACGGCCTCGCCGGCGCTCAAGAGCTGCCCGCAGAAGCGCGGCGTCTGCGTTCGCGTGTACACGACGACCCCGAAGAAGCCCAACTCGGCCCTCCGGAAGGTCTGTCGCGTTCGCCTCACGAACGGCATGGAAGTCACCTCGTACATCCCGGGCGAGGGGCACAACCTCCAGGAGCACTCGGTCGTCCTCATCCGCGGGGGCCGCGTGAAGGACCTCCCGGGCGTCCGCTACCACGTCATCCGCGGGACGCTCGACGCCTCCGGCGCCATCGGACCGTCCTCGACCAACAAAGTGAACCGGAACCGCAAGCGCTCGAAGTACGGCGTCAAGCGCCCGAAGGCCTAAGGACCTCCCATGCCCCGTCGTCGCGAAGTACCGAAGCGCAAGATCACGCCGGATCCGAAGTACAAGGACAAGCTCGTCTCGAAGTTCACCAACACCCTCATGTACGGGGGGAAGAAGGCGACGGCCGAGGGGATCCTCTACGGCTCGTTCGACATCGTGACCGAGCGCTTCAAGGAGGACCCGATCGAGGTCTTCCGCAAGGCGCTCGACAACGTGAAGCCGAAGCTCGAAGTGAAGAGCCGGCGCGTCGGCGGCGCGACCTACCAGGTCCCCGTCGAGGTCCGCCCCGAGCGCCGCGTCGCGCTCGCCATGCGCTGGATCGTGACGTACGCGCGCGACCGCGGCGAGAAGACGATGGAAGAGCGCCTTGCGGCAGAGTTCGTCGACGCGGCGAACGGACGCGGCAACGCCGTGAAGAAGCGCGACGACACGCACAAGATGGCCGAAGCGAACAAGGCCTTCGCCCACTATCGCTGGTAAAACGTCACCGTCGCCTCACGTGGCGGCAGGGCGGGATTCTGCTAGGTTAGCCCGCCTCTCTCGAAAGGACTCACGAACGAAGATGTCGAAGACGACATAAGGATCGGGTTACCCGGACAACGAGCTCGCCACGCCAACGCGCGCCGAGCTCCACGCGGTACCTCGACACCCTCTCTGGACGAAAAGGAGCTCCCAAAACGCGGGAGCTCAGGGCCAGAGAGGGTTTCGTTTATCCAGGCCCCCCACACACGCCTCATTACCGAATACGGAGACTCTCTTGGCCCGCGAATACTCACTCGAGCGCACCCGAAACATCGGCATCATGGCCCACATCGACGCGGGCAAGACGACGACGACCGAGCGCGTTCTTTATTACACGGGGGTCAACTACAAGATCGGCGAGGTCCACGAGGGGGCCGCGACCATGGACTACATGGTCCAGGAGCAGGAGCGCGGGATCACGATCACGTCGGCCGCGACGAACTGCTTCTGGGCTCCCGTCGAAGGTCCCCACGCCGGCGTCACCCACCGCATCAACATCATCGACACCCCCGGCCACGTGGACTTCACGATCGAAGTCGAGCGGAGCCTCCGCGTCCTCGACGGCGCCGTCGCCGTCCTCGACGGCGGGAACGGCGTCGAGCCGCAGACGGAGACCGTCTGGCGCCAGGCCGACAAGTTCCGCGTGCCGCGCATCGTGTTCGTCAACAAGATGGACAAGCTCGGCGCCGACTTCATGATGAACGTGAACTCGATCCGCGAGCGCCTCGGCGTCACGCCGGTCGCGATCCAGTACCCCGTCGGCGAGGAGGACCAGCACAAAGGCGTGGTCGACCTCATCAAGATGAAGGCCGCCATCTTCGACGAGGAGTCGAAGGGGCAGAAGTACACGTGGGTCGAGGTCCCCGAGGACATCAAGGCGAAGTGCCTCGAGCTCCGCGAGTCGATGATCGAGGCCTGTGCCGACGTCGACGATCACATCATGGCGAAGTTCCTCGACGGCAAGAGCAGCGAGGTAACCGAGCCCCAGATCGTGGCCGCGCTCCGCAAGGGGTGCTGCACCTTCAAGTTCTTCCCGGTCATCTGCGGATCGGCGTTCAAGAACAAGGGCGTCCAGCTGATGCTCGACGCCGTCGTCAACTACCTGCCGTCCCCGCTCGACATCCCGCCGGTGAAGGGGATCAACCCCGACAACGACAAGGAAGAGGAGCGGAAGGCCGACGACAGCGAGCCGTTCGCCGGGTACGCGTTCAAGATCATCAACGACCCGCACGGGAACCTGACGTTCTTCCGCATCTACTCCGGGACGCTCAAGTCCGGAACGATGGTGTCGAACTCCACCCGCGGGAAGCGCGAGCGCATCGGGCGCATCCTGCGCATGCACGCGAACAAGCGTGAAGAGCTCACCGAGGCGGACGCGGGGAACATCTACGCGGCCGTCGGCCTGAAGGACACGCGCACGGGCGACACGCTGTGCGACGAGAACAAGCCGATCGTCCTCGAGAAGATGATCTTCCCCGAGCCGGTCATCTCGATCGCGATCGAGCCGAAGACGAAGGCGGACGTCGAGAAGCTCGGCATCGGCCTCCAGAAGCTCGCCGCCGAGGACCCGTCGTTCCGCATCCACACCGACGAGGAGTCGGGCCAGACGATCATCAGCGGGATGGGCGAGCTCCACCTCGACATCATCTGCGACCGCCTGAAGCGCGAGTTCAAGGTCGAGAGCAACGTCGGAAAACCCGAGGTCGCGTACCGCGAGGCCATCAGCAAGAAGGTCCCCTGCGAGTACAAGTACGCCAAGCAGTCCGGCGGTCGCGGACAGTACGGCCACGTGCTCATGGAGATCGAGCCGGGCGAGCGCGGGAAGGGGTACGAGTTCGAGAACGACGTCGTCGGCGGCGCGATCCCGAAGGAGTTCATCCCCGCGGTCGAGAAGGGCGTTCGCGAAGCGATGGAGCGCGGCGTCCTCGCCGGCTACCCCATCGTCGATATGAAGTGCCGCCTTTATGACGGCACGTACCACGACGTCGATTCGAGCGCGCAAGCGTTCGAAATCGCGGCGTCCCTTTGCTTCCAGGATGGCGCCAAGCGGGCGGGCTTGCACCTCCTCGAGCCGATCATGAAGAACGAAGTCGTCGTCCCGGAGCAGTACATGGGCGACGTCTTCGGCGACATCAACTCGCGTCGCGGGAAGATCCTCGGAATGAGCCAGCGAGGCAACGCGCAGGTCATCGACTCCGAGGTGCCGCTCGCGACGATGTTCGGATACGTCACGGACCTGCGCTCGTTGACGCAGGGCCGCGCCACGTCGTCACTGCATTTCTCGCATTACGCCCCGGTCCCCAACGCGGTCCAAGAGGAAGTGGTCGCGAAGGTGAAGGGGACGAGCAAGTAACGTTTTTCGCGGCCCGCTCACTGCGCGCCGCCGGAGTCTTCGGAGAGGAACATGGCCAAAGAGAAATTCAACCGCAGCAAGCCGCACGTGAACGTGGGGACCATCGGTCACATCGACCACGGGAAGACGACGCTGACGGCTGCGCTGGTGAAGGTGCAGAGCAAGAAGGGTCTTGCG
>JBKQKP010000245.1:0-2835 GCA_052147435.1 Polyangiaceae bacterium
GATGACGACACCCTCCGGCTTGTCGAAGCCTGGCGCCGCCTGAGACCCACACGTTCGCAACAGGCTCAGTGCGTCCCCTACCGGAGAACCCAGGAGGGTTGCGAGCCCGGTGCCCGAGGCAAGCACGGGGACCACGTGGCAGCACTTCGGACGGACCGCATCGTCGGCCCAGCGCGCGACGTTGAAGAGTGACCAGCGCTTCTCTTTGAGCCCGTAACGTCGTTGGATTCCGGCACCCCACCATTCGCCGTAGTGGTACCCGGGGCCGAGCGCGCGAAGCTCCTCGACGTGCTCTTCGACCCATCGCGCGAAGCCGAAGTTGTCGTCCGCCGGAGTGATCCAGCGGGATCGCGAACCGGCCTTCACAGTGGCGCTGTCGTCGCTCACCCACACGAGGCCGTTGGTGCCGTCGATCTTCTCGGTGACGACGACTTCGCGATTCAGCCTGGCGATCTTCTCGAACTCTTGAAACTCCACGATTACCTCCTTGTTTGCAGCGGGCGCAGCGATTCGACTGTCACGGAGATGCGCACGCGCCCTGGTGGGAGCACCGCGATCGCGCGCTGCAAGCCCTCGAGAAGCGAGGCGAGCATGTTGCCGCCGTGTCCGTCGAGCTCGAGGCTTACGGCGTCGCCCCGGCAGGCGGGGAACGGGATCACGTTGTCGGGTGTCTCGGCCATGGAAGCTGTCTCGCAAGCGTTCGGTTGTGGTCCAGGGGGCTCGAGGTCAGGTTTTCGTGGGGGAAGAGGGGCTCGAAGTCGGGACACCTTTTTGAGACGGTTCGGCGAGCTCGCCAGCATCGATGAGGCGGAGACGCACGCGGGCTGGCGACGTCCCGAGCGTTGGTTCCAGCGCTCGAATGAACGCCATGACCTTGGCGACGTACTCATGCGTCCCCTCGAGAAACTCGAGCATCGCGCGGAGCGAGTGTTCCCGCGGCGCGTTCCGCACGAGCGCGCGCAGGTCGTCGAGGGCGTTGCCCGCGAGGAGGATTTCGATCGCTTCTTGTTCTTGCTGTCGGTTCATTGAAGGGCCCTCGCGATGGTTGCTCGTGGCGTGCGCATCGCAATCGCGATGGCACGGATGCTCTTGCCGTCGTTGCGCATCGCCTTCGCTCGCGCGACCTCCGCGCGGGTGAGGCGATGCGGCCGACCGATGCGCGCGCCTGCTGCTCGAGCACGTACGAGCCCCGCGCGCGTGCGCTCGCTCCGTCGATCGCGCTCTTGCTGCGCAACCCAGGACATCACAGCAACGAGCAGCTCGCGCGCGGGCCCCGTCGTGTCCAACCACGAATCTTGCGCCGAGACGATGCGCACGCCGAGCCTGTCGAGCTCGCGCACGGCGAGCAGGTTGCCCACCGTGTCGCGTCCGAAGCGGTCCAAGGCCCACACGAGCAGCACGTCAAAGGTCGACAGCCGCGCCGCGGACATCATCAAGTCGAACTGCTCGCGCGCGCCTCGCGTGCTCGCCTCTTCCTCGAACGTCGCGACGATGCGAAGGCCCCGAGCTCGCGCGATGCGCACGAGCGCCGGCCGCTGGTTCGCGGTCGTCTGGTCCCCCGTGGAAACGCGCAAATACAGGGCTGCTAGCACTTGGTTGGCCGGTTGGTTGACCGTAAGCACAGAAACGGTCTATTTCAATGGACATGCCCCGTAAGCAGCTCACTCCCCAAGAAATCCGGTTGATTGCGGCGAGCGCCGGCGTCGATACCGGAACGGTGCGTCGGTACATGAAGGGCCTCAAGGGACGCACGTCCACAACCATCGCCATCGAACGCGAAATCGAAAAGCTCGCACAGCAAGCCTCGCAAAAAGCCTCGTAGTCGTTCCCCTGCCACGATGGGGCCCGCGCTGGTCGCGGACCTCGGAAGGGTTTTCCTCTGGGCACTGATTCGTCGGCTTCCGCGCTGGTCGCGGGTGCCAAAGAAGTACGCCGGCCAAAGACGCGCGAGAAAATCGCGCGGGCCGAGTTCCCCAACTTCCGGGATCACCGGATGACGGTGGACGCGCCCTTGCTCGCCGTCGTGGCGAGCCTGCAGAGGCGCCACGGCGAGGCCTACGCATCGGAGGCGGGCCTACGCAAGATGATCGCCGAGAACACGGCCCACATGCCAGGCGTGGACACCGTGCCCTGTGCGCTCGAGCGGCTCGAGCGGCGCGGCATCCTGAAGCAGATATGGTTGCAGCCTTCGGACAAGCGGACCGGCCGGGCGGCCGACATCCTTCCCACGGGTGAGCGCGTCGTGTTTGGTACGCGGCTGCTCTTCCTCGCGAAGAGTCGAGGCCAGCGTCGAGCGTTCCGAGCGCACGCGCGCCGGCGCGCGGAGGAGAACAGGCGCGCGTTTCAGTCCTTGCTCCAAGCGCGCGCGACGATCGCGCGGGCCGTCGCGCCGACGACGCTCGACGCCGACGCTTGGGAAGCCCGCCGTCAAGCGCAGCTCGCCGCGGCGCGCGCGTTCGTCGCCGAGGGGCTCGACCACGCGCCCCCCAAGCGCGACCCCGACTGACGCCCCGCGTAGGGGGCGGGAAAGGGGAGCGCGGGCCATCGCCGCGCCGGCCGCGACATGCGCTTGCGAGCTCGGAGCGCGAGCGCCTCGACGTTGTTCAGTGGTCCGTTCAGTGTCGGCCAACGGCGCCAACGGGTGAAGGATCGTCGTCCGCTCCCAGGAGGTCGCCCGCCGAAGCGTCGTACGCCCTCCTGGGAGCGGACGACGATCCTTCACCCTTCCCCCACGACTCTCTTCTACCTCTCTCGTGATCTTAAAGACCCTCTCTCCGCTGGGCCAAGAGCGCGTGCCTTGCGGCACCACGGGGCAAGCGAGACCCCTAGTGGTTT
>JBKQKP010000246.1:0-5371 GCA_052147435.1 Polyangiaceae bacterium
ACAGCGCGCCGAGTAGGGCCCCCAAGATCGCAAGCACGCCACCAACCTGACGCCGGCCCCCTTCGGCGTCACCGGCGAATCGCCCCGGCCGCTACGGTAGGTTGACCGCCGGCCCATGCCTGGAAAACGCGACTAAACGAGTTCTTCGTCACTACAGGGGCAGCGGACACGGACAGCGACGGCGATACAGAGTGAACGTCACCCTAGCCCCGCGGGTGAACGCGGCACACTCGCCCGGCCGATCGCGGACGCCTCCTACCCGAACAACATCCCGAGCCTCGCCTTGAGGAGCTCGGCCACCTTCGCCTCCACGATGCGCTCGATCTCCGCCTCGAGACCTCCAGCACCGCGCCGAGCGACGCCACCGTTGCCGGCCGCGACGACGGCCGCCACCTTCGGCGGACGACCGGGACCACGCCGCGCACCCGGGCCCTTCGCTTTCGACTTCGCGCGGATGCCGTAGACGTACGCGAGTGAGATGTTGATTCCGGCGGCCTTCGCCTTCTTCACGACGTCTGCGCCGGGCATGGTTCGCGGGAGAGAGCGCACGAAGGCGCTCTTATTGACGGGCTTCTTCTTGGGGGAGGTCTTCTTGGTCTTTTTGGCCGCCATGATGTGCACCATACACGAGACGACCGCCTCGGATCACGTGCTTCTCGCGCGATCGCTTCGTGACGAACTTGGTTGCCGCTGCGGGCTGCGGTCATTCTCTTGGTTGATGTGACAGCGAGGACCGAGGAGGATGCGATCGTGGTCAACCACAGGCATGCGTCAATGCTTCCGTTCCGTGATGTTGTAGCGCGCGGCGCGCTCGAACCCGGACCTTCTCCGACGGGCAGCCCGTCGGCGACGACCGGCCGGAGGAAGGTTTCGCTGGAGCTGCTCGGGTCTACGGCACCGCTGGTTCGAGGCATTTCACACACCGTCAACGACCCCTCGTCGGATACGGCAGGCCAACTCGCGGGGGCCCACTACGATCTTGAGGCCGATGAACTCGCGGAAGAGGAGTCCGATCGCGATAGCGACCGAAGCGTTGAGGCTCGCTGAAGACGGGCTCGTCGATCTCCCGATGTCACCCCATGTGAGAGAACTTCACCGAAGGATCGCGGCGCTGAAGAGCGTTCTCCATGGGGCCGTTCGCGACATCCTGACCCGCGAGCAACACCGGAGGCTCGCGCAGGATGCGATGGCGCTGGCCAACGAGGTCTTGAACGTTCGCAGCCTAGCTGCGGGATAAGCTCCAGCAGTCCCGATCACCGGGCCGAGCGGGGACGAGCAGCTCTCCGCTCGGCCCGGTGGACGGCACGCTACCCGCCGTCGGAAAGAGATGAAGTCCGGCACGAGCGCGGCGCACATTCCGTCTGCGGGGCTCGTCCGGTGGTCTGCGGGCGCCCCCCCCGATGGCGCACCGGGCGGGCTCCGCGCTCTCCGCGTGGCGTGTTGTCGAAGGGGAGAGTCGCTGTGGCGAACGGACACGCTATGCGGATCGGGATGTACTTCTCGCGGGCTGAGCTGGACACGCCGTCACTCGCTGGTATGGAGCCCGTCTGCGCGCCGGGGGAACCGAGTCCGAGGGGTCGGGCTTGGCCCGGCAGCGCGCCAACTCTGTTGGGTGCGCCGTTCGGCTTGGGTCGCTCGCGTCAGTCGCTCAAACGATCTTGAGTGGTGGCACGGTGGCGATCAACGGCCCTTCGTCGGATCAGGCCGACGACCTCGTAGTCGGACACTACTCTGGGCGACGATGGCTGAATGGACACGCGAAGAGGTCAGGGAGACCATCGAGGCGCTCGTGGTCGAGTTGGATGGCATCGCGCAGCCGTACGAGATTGCCCAATTCCGCGAACTCGCGCTGGAGGCAGCCGATGCGCAGGCGCCGGAACAACTCGCGCAGTTCGCCGCTCAGGTCGAGAGCCGCCGTGTCTTCTGCATGAATCCCGCGAAGAGCCGTGATGCCCTCACGCTTGCGCTTCCCAGACTCCGGCACAAGCGCGGCTGAGAACGCCGGCGATTTTCTCACGGCCGTGGTCGACGTCGACGCTCACGAAAGACTCTCGCACGGGGTGACGCGGATCGGCGTGTCCGAAGGAAACACGACCCTAGAAATTCGCGTGCGCTCGCGCTGAAGTCGTGAATTGCTGAAGGCCGGTTTCGTCGAACCTTCGCAGTGCTGAGACCATCCCGTACCGCAACCACGTAGACGATCGAGGAGAAGCCGCATGAACGTCTTGAAACCTATCGTTCTCTCGTCGGCAGTTGGAGCACTCGCCGCCGTGTTCTTCACCGGCAGTCCCGCTGCCGCGCAATGGGCGCCGCCGCCGCCCGAATACATCACAACGACGGAGCCCGTGTACTACGAGGGGCACGCGGCCTACTGGTATGGCGGTCACTGGTTCTGGCACGACGATCACGGGGGCTGGAATCACTACGATCAGGAGCCGCCGTTCCTCGCCGCTCGCCGCGCCCACGCACCGCCGGTCCGCCGGTCCTTCGAGAACCATGCGGGAGGCGGGGCTGAGCGCGGAGGTGGTGCCCCGCGCGGCGGAGGCGGACGGCGATGAAGGGGTAAGCGACCTCCGTCGTCGATCGCATCGCGAAGGATGGCTGCCGACGAAACGGGTGCGGCCGTCATCGAGTTGCTTGGACGTCACCGGGACACTCGCGCTGCCTAGCCCGCCCCGCGTCGGCGTGCTCTGCTCTCCGGAGTGACCCGAGCCCCTCACTATCTCCGCGTTGTCCAGGCGCTCGCGCTCGTGTCGGGGTTTAGCCCGGTCGCTGTGGCGATCGTCGCCGGTGCTGCCGTCACGGGATGCACCACCGGTTCCGGCGCGAACGGAGCGTTCTGTGGACCAGAAGGAAACGCAAACGGGTGCGGCGACTACGACGGCGGAACCGTAGGCGTCATCATCGATGGCAATCTCCCCATAGGTGCTCTCGATGCCGTGTCGCTCCCAAGCGACGCCGCCGACGCTGGCCCCGACGCGAGCGACGCAGAGACCGACGCAACTATCGGGGACGGGAGCACCGACGCTCCAGCCGACGCGACCCCTGACGTCACGACCGACGGCGGACCTCTCCCTCCACCCGATCTGCCGGTCTAGCCCGAACGCTCCGCAAAGGTGACCCCGCCGTCGCGACTCCTCGACGTTGGGCTAGTTGACGTTGAGCGGACCGTAGATCAGGTACTTCCGCCCCGAGTCCGCCAAGCGCATCTCTTCAGCGATCCGCTCCGCTTCTGCCCTGGTCGGGTAGTTCTCGATGAACGTCAGCCGCTCGCCTGGTCGCGCGTCTCGATTGAACTGCACGACGTTGAACCCGCTCTCTGGCGTCATCGCTCGGCTCTCCTCGTCGGTCGGACTACACACTGGATGCGACCGTTTGCGCGTTTCGTACCTTGCACGTGCCTGTTTCGTTCCGCTGGGTTCGCTGGGCAAGTTCTGCAAAGGTTGCACGTCGACGCAACCAGCGCATGGCTGCCGTAATGCGGGAAGCTCTCTTCTCGCATGGTCGCGTTCGTGCATCCCGTTAGGCGGGACTCAGCATCCAAGGACGCAAGGGGAAGCGGATGGACACGGTCTACGTGGTCGTCACGGATGACACGGGGACACTCATCGCACAGCGGTACATCGAGGACGGGGATCGGCTCGCGCTTTGGCTCACGATCTCCTGCCATCACGGTGCACGATGCGTGGTCTACGACGACGCTCCAGCCCACGGAGGTCAACGCTTGCAAACGCTGGTGCGTGATGGCTCCCGATGGATTGAGGGGATTCCGTCCGACGCTCCTACGGGTCCCGACGCTCCGACACGGCAGCCTGGCGCCAGCGCGCGTTAGTCAGCGGGAGACGAAAGACGTCGCCTGGGGAGCGATATGTGCTCGAGGTCGCCTCAAACCCCGACCGCATCGACCGTTGGACCGATGTATGAAGACCGCAGATTCGCCCTCGTTCCTCCCGCTCCGTGCCATTCGTCGGCCGATTCATCGATCGCGGTCGAAGTCGTCGTCGACGCGCACGCCGCCCTCGACGTCATGCCTACCGGTGAATGGCGACGATCCATGAATGCGCGCCTCCACCACCTCAAAGAGGAAGTGGACTCGTGGAGAGAGTCCCAGCCGAGCGAGGGCGAGCGCAGACGAGTCACGGCGGAAGCGCTCAACTTCTTCTGCGACATCAGGGACCCCCCGCGACATAAGTGAGGCCCGCACGTGTCGTTCTCCATCGCCACGGACTCCACGGACTCCCTTGGACTCGCCTCGACCATCCCGCCCGATTCCCCGTCAGATCCCTGGTCGCGATGTGGGTGACGTCGGACATCGTGTCGATGTTGCCGACCGGCGAATGGCGCCGGTCGCTCAACGACCGTCTCTCCAAGATTGAGATGGCGGTCCTCGCATGGGTGCGAGCCGGTCCGACGCCGGACGAGCGGGTGTGCATCACCGCCGACACGATCAAGCTGTTCTCCGAGGCCATCGAGGTGCGGTAGCCGGACGCCCGGTCACCCACCGTCGCGATGCTCGACACGTGCATCCTGGTGACGAGCCGCACGTTGACCTCTCCCCGCGACGACGCTCCTCTTCGAGCGTGGCTCCTCCGGTCTTCGTCGCCGTCCTCGTTGAGCGCAACGGACCCCGCGTGGCTCGATGGGACGTCAGCAAGAAGGGCGTGCCTCTCCTACAGGTCGTGACGCGGAAGGCAGCCGGCGAGGTCAGAGTCACGATCGCTCCTTTGCCTCGCACCTGGCGTCCGCCGGTCTCGGAGACCGGGCCAGACGGTCACGCTGCCTTTAACGCCACTTGCGACTGGTACGACTGGCGTTCGCTGAGGGACCCGGTCAACTTCCCGCCGATCGACCTGGAGGACTGGCGCGAGATAGAGGACGCGCTTGATGCGGTGCGAGCGCTTGACGTCGACTGAGAGAACGGGCGGATCGCACCGACGAAGCTCGACTCCGAGATGCTCGCCGATGTCACCCGCCGCGGACGCGCATACGTGCGCCCCTCTGAGCTGAGACAGCTACGACCCGCAGGAACAGCACAACAGCTCGGCGTTCGATGGTTCCGTGAGTGGGCCCGTGTCCGACGTCGGAGCGAAGACGCACCCAAGAGAGACAGGCGGCGCAGGCGGATCAGGGAACTCTTGTTGTCCCGCATCGTTGAGTAGAATCGGGCCAGCGCAATCTAGGAAGTATTGGCCGGTGATACACGGCGAAACGCACGTCGGTCCCGTGCAGCTTTGGAATGACGGCCTTGGTTCACATACCCAGCCGCCATCTAGAGTCGTGGAGGTGATCGGCACGGTGCATGAGGGGCCGCTGTCATCGGGAGAAGACGGGATCAGACAGCACGTTTGCCCATTCGTGTAACAGTCCTGCG
>JBKQKP010000247.1:0-2996 GCA_052147435.1 Polyangiaceae bacterium
CCGCCACGGCGCGTCCGACGGCATCGTACAGGGCGGTCTGTCCCCGCGGCACGAACGTCTCCTTCGTCAGGGGCACGACGTCGCGGAGGTTCAGGGCCTCGTGAACGACTTGGTACTCGTGGTCGAACTGAACCAGGGTCATGGTCGCCGCTCCGGGGAGCTTCTGCTGCTGCGCCAGGAAGGTGTTGAACCCGCCGACGGCGTCGGCGGCGACGGACGACATGGAGCCGGATCGGTCGAGGACGACCGTGATGTGCGTGACGTCATTTTTGGGCATGGCATCGCTCCCTGGGGTTCATGGTCGTTGAAGGTGGCCTGCAAGAGGACGCGCACGAAGCGGCTGACGCGCTAGATGACCCGGCTCGGGCAGTTGCCTCGTCGGGCCCCAGTGGCCGGTCGGCGTGCGTCGTCGATCCGGATCATCACGACGGCGCAATGGCGCGCGGCTCCTCCTTCTCACAATCGCAGCAGAAGAGTTGCTGCCCGCACACGGGGCACTCCTCGACGCAGCAACCGGGATGGTGCACTCCGCCGGTCGAGATGCTGCAGTCTCTGCACCGGCCCCTCCCCGGTGGTGCCCCTCTCTCGGCACCATACGGAACTCGCGGTCGTCTCCGATCAGCAACGACAAGCTCCGACAAAGCGCAAGAGCGCGCCGTCTTCATCTCGGTTCCGCAGACGTCGCCCTCGGCCATGGTCGCCTTCTCCTACTGCTCCGATTGCAAAGGGCCGCGACGTGCCGATGCGCCAGCCAGTGTTCGCAGCGCTCCGGCGAGGCGTTCTTGGACCTCCTCGAAGTGAGGCAGCCGCGCGCCCGATCGCTCGTCCATGTACAGGTCGCGCCTGACCTCGACCATGATCGCGCCCACGCGCAGGTCGCTCCGATAGAAGCGCGCAGGTACGAGCGCGCCGGCGAACGGTCGGTCGACGGCCACGCGCCACCCGAGCTCTCCGAACACGCGCACCGCGAGGTCGCGCAGCCACCGCGGTGTGTGGCTCGCGTCCGTGCCGACGCAGATGTCGGGCCGGTCCGGATCCTGGTCGTCTTCGTAGGGCAGCGGGTGGGCGGGGAAGCTGTGGCCGTCGATCAGGAGGCAGGTCTCATGCGCGGCGAGCGCGGTCTCGACTGCGGCCGTGAGCGCGAGGTGATGGGGCTCGTAGAAGCGCGCGAGCAGGTGCCGACGCTCGTCGTCCGATACAGCGTGGCGAAGGGGACGACCGCTGGCGGTCCGTGTGTAGATGACGCCCATTCCTTTTCGCGCCATGGGCTCGTGGGCGTCGTCGCTGAATCGCTCTGGATCGACGACGAGGCGGCTCACTGGAAACGCGACCGTCGTTGCCAGGTTCGACGGAAGTGCGAAGAGCTCCTCGGTGTAGCGATCGGTCATCACGAGGAACTCGTGCGCTAGCTCCTCGGGCGTGAGGAGCAGGGTCGCGGCGACGTCCTCCGGCACGACGAGTGAGGCGTGGGGAACGTGAACCACGACGGTGGGAGCGGCTGGTCGTCGAGTCGGGACCATCAGCGTTCAGGCTACTCGGGCGTACGCCCGCAGCACGATCTGCGCGCAGGCTTCCGCATCGGAGGCCGCGTTGTGGTGATCAAGCGCGATCCCCAGCCGTCCCGCGACGACCGCGAGGCCCGTGGGGTAGATGCCGAGTGATCGGCGCGCCATCTTCACGGTGCACTCGAAGCGCAGGCCTGCCGCCCCGATCCCAGCGCGCACGCAGCACGCGCGGAGCACCCCCTCGTCGAACTCCGCGTTGTGCGCCGCCACGAAGTCGACGCCCTGGCACATGTCGGCGATGACGGGCCACACGGCCCCGAACTTCGGCGCGCTCGCAACGTCCCTCCATGCGATGCCGTGCAGGTAGGTGAATTCGAAACGGCGCGTCCACGGCCGAATGAGTCGGGACTCCCGACGCACGATGTGACCCTCCGCGACGCGGACGAGACCGACGGCGCAGGCGCTGTCCGGATCACAGTTCGCGGTCTCGAAGTCGATCGCCGTGAACGTCGGTGGCCGCGCCCCCGCGCGCGAAGGACTCGCGTGCGCATCGGGGCGCGTTCGATCGGGCGAGGTGCTCGTCGTCTGTTGCATGACGAGCAGCGTGCGCCCCGAGATTGCGCGAACCGGTCGTGCACTTAGGCACTACTGAACAGCGGGGCGACGGTCGCCGCTGCCGGCCCTTGTCCGGTCGGCGGGAGGCTGCCCGGGGGGTACTGCGTGCTGGGCTTGGTCCCCCGGCGGTGCCTACATCGACTCGATCGACGTGAGCGCCCCTCTGGCGAGTCTCGCGACCTCGCTCTGCAGAGGTGACGTCAGGGGTTTTGCCGCCGCGCCAAGGCCGACGACGAAACGCCCGAGCACGGGAAGCGCGCTCGTTTCGGTCGTAACCCGGATGCCTCCCGGAACCGGCTCGGCCTTCATCCCTTCGTGTAGATTGCGCGCGACCCAGCGCGCGTCGGGATCGCTCACGAAGAAGATCTCCTTCGTCGGAGCGCCGGTGCCGCGGAAGCCATCGAGGCTGGCTCGCTCGTGTGCCTCGAGGGCGGCAGTCTCGGCGGGTCGGAACGCCTCCTTCGAATCGAGCCTCGCCTCCGAGACGCTCTCCACGCGAAACGATTTGAGCTCGCCCGTGCGGTGGCACGTTGCGAGGAAGCTCGCCCGGGGGCTCGGTGTGACTCGATGCACGGAGGCGTGCCGGACCTCCTCGCTGCCGCGGCCCGCCGAGTAGTACCGAAAGCGAAGCGCCACTCCCTGCCTCGCAGCGTCCTCGATGATCGGCAAGAACTGCTCCTCGCGTGAGGTCGCCTCGGGTGAGACCACGACGCCCGGCCCCTCGCGCGCGGGGACGAACTTCCGCACGGTCTCGATGAGCTGGTCGCGCCCCTTACCCTTCGGAAGACGAGAGAGCTGACGAAAGAGCTCGCTGATCTGGTCGCCGGAGAAGATGACGCCCCCGGGGAACCAGCTCTTCGGGACGCTCCAGAAGAC
>JBKQKP010000248.1:0-4054 GCA_052147435.1 Polyangiaceae bacterium
TGTCGTCGTCCTTCATGAGGCATCCCCCTCGGTGCCGATGTGGTCAGGCGGCGGTCCGGGATCACGCGTCATGCGCGTTGGGGGGAGGTTGTCGTAGATGGACAGGTCGGGCTCCGGGACCGAGATGGCGTCGAGCTCCGGGACGCCGAGGCGCAAGGGCGCCGGCTGGGGGACGAGGCCACGCCGGTGGCGCAGCACGTACTCCACGTACTCGGCTCCGACGTGACCGGCCTGCATCACCTCGTCGATCGCGCTCGCCGTGACGCCAGCGCCGAACAGCTCGACGAGCAGGACGAGCCTGAGAGTCTCGCGACGAATGGACCGCGAGCCTGCGGCCAAGAGCTTGAAGTACTGGCGGCCCGTCTCGTCGAGGGGAGCGAGCGCTGGAGGCAACGAGCCGGCGGCAGCGCGCGGCTTGTGCTCGAGCAGCTTCTGCTCATGAGACGAATGCTTGATGTCCTCGCCGACGCCCCAGGCGCGGGGATGCGCGGCGACCTGCTTGTCTTCGAGGAAAACCCCGACGCTGTGCTCGTTGGCGCGGACGAGCACGTGCTGCGACACGAGCCGCCAGGGGACGGAGTAGGTGTTGCGGTCGAACGAGACGCGGAACATCTTGGTGACGCTGGTGCTCTCGACGTCATCGGTGTTGAACGGGGTGATCGGAAGCGGTCGGAGCATCGGCTTTTCCTCGTTTGCAAAGACGAGAGAGGGGACCTTGCCCGTCACTTCGTGGACACGGCCGTTGGCGAAGTCGTCCCGCCACGCGCTCGCTTGCACGTTGAGGTCGAGCAGGTCGCGGAAGCGACGCCCCGGCCAGAATCGGGCGCGCATGAAGCCGATCGGTCGCTCAACCCGACCCTTCTCATTTCCCCGGCGGAGGTTGCATGCGCGGACTCCGAAGCCGCGGGCCCGCGCATAGTCGAGGAACTTCGGATTGAACGTGGTCGCCGCCGCGGTGTGCGAGAGGACGACCGTCTTCATGTTGTCGAAGATGTCGATGGCGGTCGTCCCGTCGAAAAACGCCAGGCAGTGCTCCATGCAACGCAGGAACGAGCCCATGCTCTGGCTCACCGTGAACTCGATGTAGAGCATGCGTGAGTGGCAGAGCACGGCGACGAACGCGCTCACGCGCCGGGGGACTCCAGGCAGCGCGAAGCCGAAGTCGGCCCAGTCGACCTGCATAGCTTCGCCGGGGGCGAACTGCAGCGTGAGGAACGCTTCGGGCGACCTGCGCCCAACCCGCAGCTCCCGGAGGCGGGCGCGGAGGATCGTCACGCCACCCGTGTACCCGAGCGGGCGTAGTCGCTCGAGCACGGCGGGGGCCAGGATGTCCGGCACGTCGTCGAGGATCGCCCGCAGCGGGGTCTCATACGCGTCGAGCAGCGAGCCGCGCGCAGCAGCCGGCTTCGGCGGTGGCGGGTTGTGCAGGCCGAGGACCTTGCGCACCGTCTTGCGCGAGATCGACAGCCGCTTCGCGATCTGGCGTACGGAGACGCCCTCGATGAGACCGAGGCGCAGGACCTCAGCGACGTGGTCGGGTGCCGCGGGCGGCTTCATCGCGACCACACCAGCCGCAGCTGCCGGCGCACGTCACGGAAGTCGCCGAGGCCCCGCACGCGACGGCCTCGGGCGCGCGGGTCTACCCACGCGACCTCGTAGTGCACAGTGTCGACCCCATAGCCGAGCCCGTCCGCTAGCCCGAGGTCCGACGAGGGAGCATCGACTCCCGCAGAAATCACAGCGTGGACCCTCTTCTGGTACCAGAGCGCGATCGCCTCCAGCAGCATCGGCGCCGCTCGGCGGTGCATCCGATCCGCGGGCCCGAGCCTCGCCTTCATCACTTCGTCCTGCCCGACGGTCACGAGCAGCCTCGTCTCGCTCCGTGTCGGCACCATCGTCACGATCACATCGCTCGGCATCGCCGCGCTCCTCACCGCGGAGCTCGACGACGCCGTCCGTCGGCGTTGGCTCCGCGATGACCGGCACCATCGCGTCCGGCGCGCAGGTCGCGCAAAGAGCGACGATCACATCCTTAGTTTCTCGGGCGCGCAGCGCGCTCATGAGCACTCGATGATCCTCACGCCACTGCTCGCTCGCCTGGTAGCGGTCGTCGCGCAGGTGGCGCGCGTGTCGCGCGGCCTCATCGGCGCAGTCCAGACAGTAGAGCCGCCACTTCGCCGGGTCACACTGCTCGCAGACGACGAAGTCGGCGTGACACCACCGGCATCGAGCCTCCCTGCCTCTCGGATGATCCTCCACCGTCGCGCTCCCTCGTGGTGCGGACGACGCAAGGAACTTGAACGCGACCGCGCCCGTGTGCGAGACACCGGGCGTACGTCCGCTTCACTGGAAGGCTCGGGCTCCACCCCGGGCCTTCCGTCTTTGCACCATCCGCTTCCACGACGGCTACCGCGTACGCGCCACGAGGGCCGACTTCCTGGCAACGTCCCTCGCGGGCCGTCTCGCCACCGGCCACCTCACCCCAATGCCGCACCGGGTCGGCCGAACCTCGGGACCAGGCCGCCGCTGACGGCGTGGTCCCCTGGTCCCCGGTGATTCCGGCGAGAGTGGTACCCTCGAAGAACTCGTGACCATGCGCGAGGGCGCCGTGATCGACGCAGCGGTCAGCCTGGCCTTGAAGCGGCGCCGACAACGGAGGCAGGGAACGACCGCACCGAACCGCCCGGCTCCCGCGATGCGTGACCGGTAGCGATCCGAGCCGGGCCGCCGTGGCTCGCCAGGCCCGACCCGCCCGCGTTCATTGCGAGCACCCGCCGTCGCGACGACGGCTCGGAGGCCGAGACTCCGGGCCCCTTCCCGGTGCCGTCGGCGAGATCATCGTCCGCGCGAGCTGCCGAGGGCGAACTATCCGGCGCGCTCAGACTTCCGCGATCTCTCGCGCTCGCCGGCATCCCTACCCACGTCACTCACCGAGGATTCCGTGTGTCGCGAGATGCTCATCGGCGACAGTGCGTAACGGTTGAGCACCACCGTCGTGGTGCTCGGGGCCGCCATGAATGCCCGGGGGCGGGGCTACCATCAGCAGGTAGCGAGCCATCGACCCCCGGGACGGACCTGCCGTCTCGACGCGTCAAGAGCGAAGTGCAATGGATGCGTGTCGCAGTGGTTCGAAGCCCAGGCGGAACTCTGACGACGTTGTCAGAATCTTCCACGAGAAGATTCGGCTCTTCCGACTTTCGGGTGGGTCTCGACTGGCCACTGGCAGCCCATCGCGGGGCTGATGGTCGCGGGGTGCTCGACCGCGCCAAGGGTTCGCTCGCGAAGCTCGCCGGCTTCGCCGCCCTTGACCCGGCCTGCGCCTCGCTACGCGCACCCATCAAACCTCTCGGAGGGCCGAGAAGACCGCGTGACCGAGGATCACCGTGACGTGCGTGTCTACATGAGTGCGATGTAGCCGGTATCGAAATCGCGTGCCCCGCGTCCGTAGAGGAGCTGATCGGCCTTGGCGAGCCGCAGCAACGCTTGGCGTAGAACGACCAGGCCACGTCAAGATCGATCTGCGATGGACGTGTGTTGCAGCCGTTCGAAGCCAAGGCGGAACTTTGACATCGATGTCAGAGTCTCCAGCGCGGAGATTTTAACCACGTGGTGAAAATGTTCTTGAGATTGTTTCTTGACGAACCTCTGAGCGTCCATCAACCTAGGTCCTCGCACGCTGGGGTGCCGGCACGCCGCGTGAAAAGCGGCGAGAAGGCGCTTGGCTTGACGTACGGTCGGTTCGGCGCTCCGATCATCTTGAAGGAGATGACGCGGATGATGGAGCTTCAGCTTGAGAGGTCAGGACTCGTACGAGGAAGGAGGTCGGGGATGAACATGCGAAGCGTTCTGCTTCTCGGGCTTCTTCTTGCGGGGTGCGGGGAGGTAGTGGCGAACGAGTCCCGCGACGGTTCGGTCGGCGAGTCGGTCCAGGGATTCTCGTCGAGTGCAGGTGCGAGGCAAACAAGTTCGACGATTATGACCTCAACGGTGAATTCAAGTTCACGGAGCCGTACGGGCGCATCTGATTCGAATTCAAGCTCACGGAGCAAGGCAA
>JBKQKP010000249.1:0-16126 GCA_052147435.1 Polyangiaceae bacterium
CCCCCTCGCCGACGTCCTCTCCGACTTCGACGCCTCCCTCCCCCTCTCCGAGGCCTTCACCATCCCCGGCTCCTGGTACACCGACCCCCGCGTCTGGGACCTCGAGAAGCGCACCGTCTTCACCCGCACCTGGCAGGTCGTCGCTCGCGCCTCGCAAGTCGAGCGCCCCGGCCAGTACGTCACCGCCCAAATCGGCGACGAGCCCATCGTCGTCGTGCGCGGCACCGACGGCACCCTCCGCGCGTTCTTCAACGTCTGCCGCCACCACGCCGCCGCAGTCATGACCGAGCCCGAAGGCTGCGCCGAGCGCCTCCGCTGTCCGTACCACGGCTGGACGTACTCGCTCGAAGGGGAGCTCAAGTCGACTCACGAGCTCGGCGACATCTGCAACTTCGATCCCGCGAAGAACGGCCTCGTCCCGGTTCGCGTCGAGATCTGGGAGTCGTTCGTCTTCGTCTGCCTCGCCCCCGACGCCCCCCCCCTCGCACGCGACCTCGGCGCGCTCCCCGCGCAGATCGCGCCGCTACACCTCGGGGAGCTCCGCTTCGCCGAGCGGCGCGAGTACGAGCTCGCCTGCAACTGGAAGGTGTTCGTCGATAACTACCTCGACGGCGGCTACCACGTTCCGTACCTCCACCGCGGGCTCAACAGCATCCTCTCGTTCAAGGACTACACGATCGAGAACTTCGATCGCTTCTGTCTCCAGTCGAGCCCCATCGACGCCGCTGGCGGCGAGGCCATGACAGCCTCGGTGCGAAAGGGGCACGCCCTCTACTACTGGCTCTACCCGAACTTCATGCTGAACTGGTACGAGGGCTACCTCGACACCAACCTCGTCGTCCCGCTCGCCCTCGACCGGACGAAGGTGATCTTCGACTTCTACTTCGCCGACGTCGGCCCAGCCGCCGCGGAGCGGAACACGAAGAGCATGGACGTGAGCGAGCGAATCCAGGACGAGGACCACGCGATCTGCGAGTCGGTCCAGCGCGGTCTGTCCTCGCGCGCGTACGGCGCCGGTCGGCTCTCCGCGAAGCGGGAGGGGGGGGAGAACCTCTTTCACCGGCTTCTCGCGAGCGATTTGCGCGCGTAAGGAAGCGCGGGTCGCCTTCGCGCGGCAGCAGTCACGGCACCTCCCCTGGCCGCTGACGAAGAGACGCGTCGATTTCGAGCAACACGAACCGCGGCGTGACCGATGGGACTTCAGTGGGCCGGCGATCGCGGAGTGACCGCGCAGCCGAGCCCAGTCGATTTCAGGCAACACGTGCCGAAGTCGATCCGATGGGTCCTGAAAGGGGAAAAACATGCTCCGTTCAACACTTCGAGCCGTAGCACCGGCGCTCCTTGGCATCCTCGGTGCGTGCACTGGCAATGCGTCGAACGATCGCCAGGCGAACCAACTTCCGAAGGAATGCGAGGCCTTTGTCTCCAGCTATCGGGAGTGCTTCACCGCGGGAAAGGGCGACTCCCAGCTGGCCCGCGGTCGCGAACAGCAGACGCGCGCGGCGCTTGTAGAAGCCCTTCTCCGTGAAGGGCCGGCTGAGCTCGTCGCGAAGTGCCAAGGCAATCTCGAGCGAATGACTTCGGCGTGCGAGGAGTCGCGCGCGGCGGATGCGAATCCGACCGAGCTCGCCCCCCCCATCTTCGGAGGTGCACGGTGAGCACCCAATCGACACAACGCGTTCTCCGCGCGCCTCAGAGGGCAGGTTCTGCGTTCGTGCAACGCCCTCGTGATCGGGCAACCCGTCTCGACCGGCTCCGTCGCTCGCGCGTCGTCGCCCTGGTGAGCCTCTTCACCCTTCTCGCGTCCTGCTTTCCCAGCGCCGCATTCGCTCAAGCGACCGGCGCCCCGCCGCCTCCCTCGCCAGCACCCGCAAACATCCAGGAGGGCATGACAGACCTCGGCGTCGCCGAGACGGCACCCTCAGCCGAGTCCGGCGCGCTCGCCCGCGCCAACGTCGATCCAGCCACGGGGACTCTCCACGCCTCGATCCCATTCGAGCTACCTCACGCCCGCGGTGGGATTCAGCCAACGCTGTCGCTCGATTACAGCTCCGCGGGCGGTTACGGCGTCGGGGGCCACGGGTGGTCCCTCAGCCTCCCCGCGATCGAACGACACAATCGCTCCGGCCTCCCTCTCTATAAGAGCGTCCCTGACGCCGGAACCGACGTCGACCCCACCGACTGGACCACCGTCGACCAGTTCACATTCGGTGGCGACAATCTCCTGCCGGTGGCCTCAACGCCTTCGCCCTCCGAGACGTGGCCGACGTGGGCGACGCGCGGCTGGATTTACTACCGACTCGAGACCGAACGTGGATCGAACCTCCGCTTCTTCTTGTCGCCCGACGGCCTGACCTGGGTCGTGCAAGAACCGAGCGGCTCTACGATGGAGCTCGGCGTGCCACGTGACAATCCTGTCGATCGTGGGGGCGTGGACACCGACCCCCTGACCGCCGGCGTGTTTCGCTGGAACCTCGTCAGGCACTACGACGCGCAGCGCGTTCCGGGGAGCAGCCCGTCCTTTCCCACGAACATCATCGAGTACGCCTGGGCGCCGGTGACGGGGACCCTCTCCGTAGGGAGTAAGTCGGAGTCGATTGGCCCGTCGATGATGAACTACCTGACCGATATTTATGACACTCCGCCGGTTGGGAGCACTTCCCCATCACCGTCTTCGTTCGCACATCACGTCCGACTTCGCTACCAGCCCGGGCCAACGGCGACCGTCATGAACGCGAGCCCTATGGCAAGGGCCCGTCCGGGCTTCCGCCTCGTTGGAGTCGACGTAACGTCGCAGAGCTTCACGGCAGGCACACCTCGCGAGCAAGTGCGCCGGTACTTCGTCACTTATGAGCCGTACTCGACCGACTCGCAGCCAATCACCGTCCAGGTCGAGGGATCGTGCGGTGAGGTAACGCCGAATCCCGGCTCGGGCAGCATACCGATAGAGGACGCGTCTGGATCGTTACCCGCAGAGACGGTCCCCGGTACCAACTGTCCGGCGCTTCCGCCCACGGCGCTGACATATTCCTCGCCAACGCCGAACGCTCAGGAACCCCCGACCCCCACGTTTCACGCGCTCCCCACCAATCCCTCTTGGGCCCTCATCGCCCCGATGGTCTTCGATGTGAACTCCGACGGGATGCCGGACCTCATCGCACAAGGTCCGAGTGCGGACGTCGTTTACCTGAACGGCGTAGCCGGATCGCTCGACAAGTGGACGACGAGCTCGATTTCTATGTCGACGCCGAGCCCAGGGAATTCGCTTGCCGAGATGTGGTCGTTCGGCAACTTCTTCCTCGGTGGCAGCTGGCTCAACGATGGCCGCGTAGACGGACTTGTCTTGAACGCAGAGACCGGCCCCCTTCAGGTGAACATCTACACGCCGGTGGCCACGTCTAGTGGCTTCTTCGACTGGGGTGCGGCAACGACAGAGCCGGGACCCGGAATCACGACCACGTGGATCGACGCGTGCAGTCCGATCGGGAATGCCCAAGGGCAATTTGAGTTCTTCTCGTGCCCCGGCGAAGCCTTCGTCGGGAACGAGAACAAGTTCGCCGCGGTCGACATCGACGGAGACGGATTTCAGGATCTTCTGACGTCCGCCCTCTACTTCGTGTCACCGACGCCCCCTCCCGGCGGCTTCCAGACGGATGTCACAAATCAATATAGCTCCTACTTCCTGAACGCACATTTCACTGTGCTCACCGCGGGAGCCGCCGTGCAGCCTCTCTCGCAAGGTGGCCCGTTACCATCCACCGGTTCGAGTACAGTCCTCCAGTCGCCCAACGTTTGCATCGGCGGCGTGACGACCTCGAGCGAAATATTCGATACGACGAACATATCGACGCTCGCGGACGTGAACGGTGATGGACTGCCCGACTGGGTAAAGGAATACTCCGATCACCTCGTGGTCTGGTTCGGGCATGGGGACGGTACATTCGGCACTGTCGACAGCCCAATCCCGTCGACCGCATGCACGTGCAGCGTGGCCACCGGGCTCACGATCGGAGGAGTCGCCGGGACCGGTGCCTACTTCCACGACGTCACTGGCGACGGCCTCGACGACATGCTCGTTCCGACCGCGACCGGGTTCAATCTGTATACAAACGCGGGCGGTGGACCGGCCGCTACGGCGATCCCCGTAGATGTCGTATCGGCGTTTGGCTGGAACGCGGCGTCGGGGATCTTGGCGTTCGCGGACATGGACGGCTCGGGTGTCGACGACGTCATCATTACCGGGGGGGGAGGTCTCGCCGGCTACGTCGACATAGCTGGGGGTGTGCGTCCCGGCCTCCTCGAGACAATCCGGACGAGCCCCGGAGCCTCGACCACCATCACATACGCGGATCTACCGTCGCTCTTGCGATCCGGCTCCGCGAGGGGTGAACCCATCCCGCAACCTATTCACGTCGTCACCTCGGTCACGAAGGCTGACGCGCCCCCCGGACAGCAGCCCCCTTCCGACGAGCCCGCGATCGTAACGAACTACAGCTATGGCGGGGCGACGTTCGACGGGCGAGACCGGCAGTTCATCGGATTCCAGAACGTAACGCGGACGACCGTCGGAGACACGAACGACCCGTCGGTGACGGTTGCGACGACCTACTTCCAAGCGGCATGCGGCGGAGCCAACGCGACGCACTGCCCGACCGGCAATGACTACGAGTTCCGCTCATTGCGGGGCCTTCCAACCGTCGTGACGACGAGCAGCGCGGCGGCGAGGTTCTCCACGGTGCACCATTCGTACACGGAGGGGGCATTGTATTCGGGACTCGACGGGAGATTCGTCCGTCGCGTTTACGAGACGGCTACGGATACGTACCTCTCCGACCCGTCCGTACCCTCGCCGCTAGCTACGGCGGTCACGCTCGTCGATGTAGACGAGAACGGAACCCCGGTGAGCGGCACGTTTCTCACGACCTCGAGTGCGGCGCACCTGCAAGTGCAATACGCGCTCTCGGCATGGTTCCCCTCTCTCTCCTCCGTCGGCTTGGAGCTGACTGTCACCGACCAAGGACAGGTGGACGCGAGCGGGAATTCACTCGACGGCCCAATCCAGTCGACCATCTACATGGCGCCGATCGCGCAGGATACGGTCGACTACTGGATTTGGCGAGTCAGCAGCGAGCAGACCGCGGGAACCGACCCACTTCTATCGTCGCCCGTCTCGCGGAGCATGAGCCTCACTTACGATTCTCGAGGCAACGAGGTAGGGACCACATCTCCGCTCACCGGTACTGTTCAGTTGCTGCGTTCCGTGAGCGCGCCCCCCAGCGGCGCCTCCATCGACGGTTCCGTGACGCTGAGCACCGTCGTCTATGACCCTGCGGGAACCGGAAACGTGGAGTCAGTCAAGGGTCCAAACTCTCGCTGCCTGGGCTTCACTTACGACCCGGTCTACGCCCAACTCGTGACCGATCGCGCCGTCTACACCAGCGGCTGCGGGGGGGCGGCTCTGCATGCGGGCACGCCGTCCTACCTCCGTGGCCTCGAAAAGCCGCTCACGACAGTCGCCCCTAACGGCGCAACGACGGTCCTCACATACGAGGCCTTTGGCCGCCCGAAGACAATCGCGACTCCGGACCCGTCTGTTGCCGGCGCGACGCTGCCGGCGGTCAGCTTCGTGTACCAGGACGAGAACGCACCGCGATCCGTCACCGCGCAGGTCTCCACTGCAGTGGACCCACTCGGGCCGTCCTTCACGACCTACTTCGACGGCTACAGTCGCGTCTGGGCGCGACTGACTCCTGGGCCGAGCGCTGGACAGTGGATCCAAGGGAGCCACGTAGTTCGTAGCGCGAAGGGAAGCGTGGTTGCGATGCTGGTTCCCGGCGTCGTCAACGGTGTGACGCCAATCTTCGCCGGGGGCCAGTCCCGCACCTTTCAATACGATGCCGTCGGCCGTGTCACTACCGCGAGGGACATCGATGGAACGCAGACGCTATCGCGCGTGTATCACGCGATGAGCGTCGTGTCGCAGGACGCCGAACAGATCAATGCGAACAGCCTTCACAGCGGGCGCTCGACGACGGTGACCTTGGACGGTCACGGTCGTGAGGCGTCGGTGACCGCTACGGGCAACGGCGGGTCCACGGGGCTGAGCTTCTCCTATTTGCCCACCGGTGAGGCGAGGCAGATCGTTAGAGAGGGGACCAACTCCGCGACAGCAGCTTCCTCGTCTCGCTGGATGACCTACGACTCGCTCGGACGTCTTGTGACCAACGCCGAGCCGAACACATCGGTCAACTTTGCGCTTCCGGGAGCCTCGTCCGCGACCACAGCGTGGACCTACGCCTACGACGACGCTGGGGACCTCGTCGGCACGGCGGACGCTCGCGGGTGCGGCAAGAACCTAGCGTACGATGGTGCGGGGCGGCTCCTCTCCGAGGACTATGTCCCGTGCGAGACGTCGCAGCCCGCCTACACGCCTCCCTCCACGACGGGCGGAACGGAGATCTCCTATGTCTATGCTCCGCCGACCGCGGCGGGACTCGTCACTGGTCTTGTCACCGATGTCTACGACCGCGCGGCTCATACGCATACGAGCTACGACTCCAAGGGTCGGCCGACTTCGACGCAGCGAAATCTCGTTTCCCCGGCCTCCCCCGGACAATACACGGCCCACACTTACGAGATCTCCTTCGCATACGATTGGTGGGACCGCGTCGTCTCTCAGACGACTGGAGCCGATTCCGACATCTCGGGTCTGCAGGGTGCGTTGGATCCGTCGCTCGGTTCGACCTCGACGCTCGACGCAACGTACGGTCCTCAGGGGAACATCACGGGCATCACCGGGAGCTACGGTCCGATCATCACTGGCACGCAGGTCGCTCCCGACGGGCTCCCAACGGCGATCACGTGGGCGGACGCGGCGAAGACAGCGACGTCCTTCGCCTATGACGGACGAAGGCGGCTTCAAGAGAGCAAGGTATCGAGGTCTCCTCCTGCACTGTGGTCGGGCTCCACGGGAGGAACGTATACGCCGCCATCCTCGAACCCAAGCACGCTTCAAACGGTACTCGAGGACGATCTCGTGCCAAGCGTGGGCGGCTACGACGCCGTCGGAAATCCGCTTGCGATCGAGGACAAACGCCTCGCACCGGAGTGGCCCCCTGTCGTGGGTCCGGTCACTCGCTCGACGGTCTACGACGATTTCTATCAGGTCACGAACGTCGCGTACTCGTACCCCGCAGGGAACACTACGTACGAGCAGCCGGGCCCCACTCCGACGAGCTCCGTTTCTCCGGTACCACCAGCGATGCCGACCAAGCGAATCGGCGCCGAGAGCTTCGTGTACGACCCGATCGGAAACATGTCGGGGTCGACCGACGACGGTCCGCTCTTCTACGATCGTTCGCTCGGTGTAGTCACGATGGGAACGACCGCCACGGATCAGGTCGTATCGGCCGCGATTCCTGGGGGAGGAAAGCTCTACGCCTATTACGACGCGTCCGGGAATCTCGTCGGGCTCGACGTCTACCGCGCGGAGGCGTGCGTTGGAGGGGAATGCACGCAGATCTTTCGTTACGCTTGGGACGAGGTAGGCCAGCTCGCGCACGCGACGCGATACGACTTGGAGACGCCATCGGTCGCAACCTTGCCGGATGTGAGCGCGAAGACAGTGGTGGGGTCTGTGACGCCCGACGTGAATTGCGCCGTGGCAACTGTCGGGAAGGCGAGCCCCGAAGGGTGCCCGCCACCGCCACCCCCTCCGCCTCCTCCACATAGTGACGCGGGGGTCGGCTCGGGGATCCCTCCCTGGCAGATCGATGATCCGTACGCGTACCCCAATGTTCCGCCGAACGTCCCGTCCTCCATCGAGATGGATGTGGCCTACGATGCCGGTGGAGCTCGAGTCCTCCGAACCTACAACCATCCGGCGACCACTATCCCCGCCTGGTCAGACTACTCGGCGGAAATATTTCCATCGCTCCGTCTGAACCATACGACGTTCGGGCAGGAGAGCGCAGGTGACTACGACCGGAGCGAGGCGACTGAGGCGGCCTACCTGATCATCGGTGGCACTTCGCTAGGCCGCGTAGTCTATGCGAGCGCGGACCCGATCACTCAGGCAAGCGGGGTGACGCACGTGTTCCTCGAAATGGGGGACTCGCTTGGGTCGACGACGGTCACAGTCGATAGCGCTACGGGGGAGCTCGTGGAGCGGGCGACCTACACGGCCTACGGGCAGGTCGAGAGCGATTATCGGCCAAGCCGATGGGGCGACTTCCGAGAGGACTACAAGTTCACTGGGAAGGAGGAAGATAGCGAGTTCGGGCTGACGTACTTCGGCGCGAGATACTACGCTCCCAACCTCGGACGATGGATCAGCCCGGACCCGGCGACGATCCATGGATTGGCGAGCGATCCGAATCCGTATGCCTATGTGCACGGGAGAGTGCTCACGAGCGTTGATCCCGACGGGCGCTGTGGGCAACCGTCGAGCAGCGGCGGAGGAGGCGGCAGCAGTGGGGGAGGCGGCCAGGGCGCCGGGGGGAGTGACGGTAGTGGGAGCACGGGAAGCAGCAGCGGGGGAGGCAGCAGCGGGGGAAGTAGCAGCGGGGGAAGTAGTAGCGGGAGCGACGGGAGTGGCGATGGGAGCGGAGACCTCGGAGTGCAGTGCGAGCCGGTCATGCCGGCGGGCGCGTCGCCGTCGGGGGCGCCCACTAAGACAGCCGGGGCGGCATCGCCCGCGCCGAACTCGGCCTCGGTCAGCGCGTATCCCAATGTAACGACCCAGGCACCGTATGCTCTCGCCGGGGCGGCCGCGGTGGGGATCGGCCCCTGGGAGGCCGCCGGCGCCGCATCCGGTGCCCTCCTTGCGGATGACGCAACTGGGGCCGGGGTGGGGGACGACTTTGTGATTCCCGTGATCATCGCGGGAGCCGCCGTCTACGACCTGGCCGAGCGAACCTACATTACCTATACGCTGACCAATCCAACCGGGCAGGTCTATGTCGGTCGAGCTAGTGGCTTCGGATCACCACAGGATATTCTGGCCGGGCGTTTGAGCTCCCACCATATGATCCCTCTTGGGTTTGGCGCACCAATGATTGACGTCGCTGTTCAAGGAGCACAGGGCTACCCCGCGATCCGGGGACGGGAACAGCAACTAATCGATGCACACGGCGGAGTCGGGAGCCCGGCTGTTGCGAACGTAGTTCGTGGCGTTAGCGCGTGGAATCCGTTCGGTTTCATATATTGGGCCGCTTCCAACGCTTGGTTCGGGGCTCTGGCGCCGTACACTGGCGTGCCGTAGGAGCCGGCAGGGTCTTCAAGGACAAGAAAGCAATGATGGCGAAGGATCTTCAGTTATTGCGGGAAAGATGCCTGACAATGCTCGAATTCATTGAGCGGCGCGCGATTCCGGGGCAGCCGAATTTCGGCAACCAATTTCGCACCGCGATCGAGCAAACTTTCGAGCGCGGCGACTCTCGGGGCATGAAGAAAATTGCCTCCGAGTTCTCCGAATGGGCCCGAGGTCTCAGTCCGCTGCAACGGACGGAGCTGGACAATCACCTGAGGGATCGTTTCGGGACGGGCTTGCGCGAGGACGACGAAGCTACGCGGTCCAAAGTGGAGCGCGTCATCTCCAATGGCCGCATTGCGAATCAAAGAGAATACAGCTTGCTGTCGGACCTTCGCACTCAGGTCGAGACCAACGGGAGTGATTCAGCGCATCGAAAGATTGATGAGATGTTGACCGAGTACCAACTCCGGAAGGCGCCGAAGGCGAAGCGGAAGAGTCGAAGCGGATGAATGCGGGCTCGTGCCGCGGGCGTCTCCCGCACCACTGATCCAGAGAGCGACGCAAAGTCTTGTCGGCTGACGACGCTCCTCCAAACGCGGGCGCCCCTGGTCCTCTCCCCGGAATGCGCTCCCGCGCGAGGCGGCGTTGCAGGCGTCGCCCGGAGACCCCGGGGGCGGGGAAGAACCCCCGCCCCTCCGCCGTACCACCACTACACCCCATGAATCGGTCGCTGTTCGCCGGCCTCGCCGCGCTCTCCCTGAGCGCCTTCGCCTGCGGCGCCGCCCCCGATCCGCACTCGGCGGCCGCAAGCGGGGACCCGTCCCAACCCGACGCCGGCACCACCGCGTTGGCCTGCATCCCCGGCCAGCAGCTCGGCTGCCAGTGTCCCGGCGGAGGCGCGACCGGCCTCGAGACCTGCACGGCCGACGGGACTCCCGGCGTCTGCGCGGGGTGTAACGGCACGGGGAGCAGCAGCGGCTCCTCTTCAGGCTCGTCCGGCTCCTCTTCCGGATCGTCGAGCGGCTCCTCCTCGAGCTCGTCCAGCAGCTCGGGCGGCTCCTCCTCGTCCGGCTCGAGCGGTTCCTCCTCGGGCTCGAGCTCGTCGGGCTCGTCGTCGGGCTCCGCGAGCAGCGGCTCTTCCTCGGGCTCGTCCGGCTCGTCTTCCGGCTCGTCGAGCGGTTCCTCGAGTGGTGGCAACAGCAGCAGCTCCTCGAGCGGCTCTTCGTCCGGTTCCTCCGGCGGCTCCGGCTCCGGCTCGTCGGGAGGCTCGTCGTCAGGCTCCTCGGGCGGCTCTTCTTCGGGTTCCTCCGGCGGCTCCGGCTCTGGCTCGTCGGGCGGGTCTTCGTCAGGCTCTTCGAGCGGCTCCAGCTCCGGCTCCTCGAGCGGCTCCTCTTCCGGCAGCAGCAGCGGCGGCTCCTCCTCGGGCGGCCCCATCGACTGCGGCACCGGCACCGTCGGCACCGCCTGCACCCCCGAGCCTCTCGGCTCGTGCGTCCCCGGTTACTCCCCGCCGCCGCCGGGCTCCTCCGGCACGTGCACCGCCGCCGACGTCACGACCTTCTACAACGCCTGCCCGGGCGCAGCGACGCCGTCCTGCACGAGCACGGGTCTCAGCAACGCGAACTGCTTCGCCTGCCTGTACTCGCTCCCCACCGACGCGAGCTGGGGCCTCATCATCGACTACGGCACGGTCGGCATGGCGCTGAACCTCAGCACTTGTTACGAGAAAATCGGCGGCAGCGCCGCGTGCGCCGCGTCGACGCAGGAGCAGTTCGAGTGTGAGGTCGCATCGTGCGGGAGCTCATGCCCCGCGACCGGTGACATCTCGACCTGCATCAGCTCGGCCGACACGAGCGTCTGCGCCACGTACGTGAGCGGCGTGACCACCAATTGCGGAACCACGATCACGGGCAACGCCTCGTGCGGCGGTGGCGCCACGACGTTCGAGGCGATGTTCGACGCAGTCGCGGCGACGGTCTGCGAGTAGCGCCCCGGCAAGCTGGACGCCGCCCGGTCCGCCTCAGTTCGCCGTGATCCTCCAGACGTGCCCCCCTTCGCCCGCCGTGTACACGCCCGTGGCGTCCACCGCGATGGCGGTCGGGTACTCGAAGTTGGTCGCCATCGTGACGGCAGTCCCGCCGCCGATCGGCGCCATGACGACGCTGCCGGGGCTGTCATCGCTCGTCCAGTAGACGTTCGTGCTGTCGATGGTCAGGCCCCACGCCGTGTCCTGCTGGCTGGCGAGCACCGTCTGCGTGCCGCCTCCCACGGGGATGGTCCAGATGGCGCCCGGATTGTTCGACGCGGCATAGAAGACCGTGGTGCTGTTCACCGCGATGCCGTTCGCGCTGGCCTGCGCGGCGTCGGTGGCGAGCACGGTCGGTGTGCCGGGGGCGGTGCCGCTCGTGGAGATCATGTCGACCGTTCCGTCGCCGAAGTTGGTCCAGTACGCGTTCCCGCCGCTCACGGCGATGTAGCAGGGGCCGTTCAGCCCCTGCGCGAGCGTGACGACAGCGCCGCCGCCGATCGGCACCTTCTTCACCCTCCCCCCGCCGTACGTCGTGAAGTAGACGTTCGTGGCGTCGACGGCGATGCCGTACGGGTCCTCGAGTCCCGACGCGAGCGTCGTCACGTTCCCGCCGCTGAGGCTCGCCTGCACGACGGTCCCGGACGTGGTCGAGCCGCCGCCGCTAACGGCGGTCCCGTTGTCGTAGTTGGTCCAGTAGATGTTGTTGGCATCGACCGCGATGGCCCACGGGAAGTCCTGGTTCGGGACCAGCGTGGTGATGGGGCCTCCCGCGGTGGGAGTGCTCATGATGGCTCCGCCGGTGCCCGTGGCGTTGGCTCCGGCGCTGGCTGCGCCGTCGTAGTTCGTCCAGTAGAGGATGCCGTTGCTCACGGCGAGCCCCGACGGGATGTCCTGGTCGCACGCAAGAGCGACGGCCGTGTAGCCAGGCTCGCTTCCCGTCTGCGTGTAGCAGAAGCCGTCCCCCCCCGAGCCGGAGCCGGAGCCGCCCGAGCCGGAGCCGCCCGTCACCGTCGTCCCGCCGGGGCCGACGGTGACCGAGCTGCGACAGCCCACGAGCGCCGCGAGGGCCAGAGCACACGAACAGAACCCGATCTTCGTGAAGCGCATGGAAAGACCTCCCCGTATGAATATCGGCGATCGACGTCGCCCATAGTCAATGTTTCATCTGCACTTCTGCGCGGCAAGAGCCGAGCGGGCAGCAAAGGACGGCAGAGGAGAGAACCTCTCACGGTCCCGCGGTCCCGCGGTCCCGCGGTCCCACGATGCCGCTATTCGACCGAGAGCCCGAACTCCCCCAGCGATTCCGGCCCCGTGAACGTGATCGGCGGGACCGACGGTCCGCTCGCGCTGCCGAGGTACACGAACGCCGCCCCGACCTCCCGGTTCACGTCAGGCGCCCCGATGACGAGATCTCCGAAACCGTCGCCGTTGACGTCGCCCGCGCCGGAGACCGAGTCTCCGAAAAACCCGGCCTTCGGTGCGTCGAAGGTCAGCGGCGTCGTCGTCACTCCGCTCGCGCTGCCGAGATAGACGAAGGCGGCTCCCGAGTCGTAGCTCGCGATCGGCGCCCCGACGACGACGTCGGCGAAGCCGTCTCCGTTGACGTCTCCCGCGCTCGCGACGGCTGTGCCGAACGCGCTCGCGGGGATACCGAGCAAGACCCCGAGGCCCGCGGGGCCGACGATCGCGGTGGGGGTCGTCGCGAGCCCGAGGGCGCTCCCTTCGTAGACGAAGGCGCTCGGTGATTCGCCGGGCGCTCCGACGACGACGTCGGCGAAGCCGTCTCCGTTGACGTCTCCGGCGCACGCGACGGAGTAGCCGAAGAACCCGTATTGTCCATCCGGGCTCGCGATCTGGGCGGGAGACTCGCCGAGACCGCTCGCGCCGCCGAGGTACAGAGAGAGAGCGCCGGTGTCGTTCAGTGCGTCGAATCCGCCGACGAGGACGTCCCCGTAGCCATCGCCGTTGACGTCGCCTGCGCTGGCGACCATCGGATCGTTACCGACGATGGGGACCGAGGTCGGCGTCGCCGACAGGCCGGTCGCGCTCCCGAGATAGAGGTACGCGGCTCCGCTGTAGATGCCGGCCGCAACTCCCGCGATCACGACGTCTGCATACCCGTCGCCGTTGACGTCGCCGGCGCTGTCGACGGAGTACCCGAAGTAGAGCTTCCCTTCTTGACCGGGGATCGTCGTCGGCGTCGACGAGAGACCGCCCGGTCCTCCCATGTAGAGATAGGCCGCGCCGGGCGAACCCCCGCCTGCGCTGGGCGCGCCGACCACGAGATCCGCGAAGCCGTCGCCGTTCACGTCCCCCGCGCTCCGCACGGAGTAGCCGAACTCGGGGAGGGAGTCGGTGGTTTCCGGGCCAGCGTACGTCACCGGCGTCGAAGAGAGCCCGTCCGCCCCTCCGAGGAAGATCTGCATCTCCCCCGCGAGGCTGTCGAGGTTGGGGACACCGACCGCGAGATCCGCGAACCCGTCGCCGTTCACGTCGAGCATCGTCCCCCACGACGTGTTCACGGACGCGCTGCGGGCGCCGACGACGACCTCCCAGACGACGCTCGTCTCGCTCCCCGCGACCCCACCCACCGCGCCGTGCAGTCGCCAGAAGTACACCCCGCGCTCGAGCGGAGTCGGAGGGGCGCCGCTCGAGCCGTGCGCCGGGAACGACATCGCGATCTTCGCGCACGCCCGGTCGCGGCAGACGTCCACCTGCGCGCCGTCGGTGCCGCTCGCGAGCGCCCACCGAAAGACCGGCGCGTGCGACGTGACCGTCGCGGTGGACAGCGGCGCGATCGGGCGGGCCGGTGCGATCGCGACGCACGATGCGTGCGTGCCCTCTTCATCAACGCACGTGAGCGGGGACGCGCACGCGACCGCCGCTCCCCACGTCGCGCAGCCGCTCGCGCCGACCTCGCACGTCGAGATTCCTCCCGCTTCGCACCGAGAGCTCCCCGTCGCGCAGAGGTTGGCGCACGCGGGGCCCGTGTCGAAGGAGCTGTCGGGACCACCGCCCGGCGGTGTCGAGGCGTCGTCCGATGGAATCCCTCCGCCGCTCCCCGCGTCTTCTTGCGGCGCGGGGAGCGTGGTCACTGCTCCCGACGCGCTCGGCCCGAGGTCGAGCTGCGACCGTGCTCCGCACGCCACGCACGCGAAGACCACAGCGACGTACCCCGCGCTCCCCCTCGGATGCATCCGCTAGCCCTTAGGAGCAAGGCGGGTGCCGCTCGAAAGTGGTCGATCCCTCAGGCCGATTGCCGTCGCGCGGACGAGCGACCGACACAAACGTGTCTTGGCATCGCCTCAGAACACTCAGAACGACATGGTCGTCGCCGACGCACCCGTCATTCCGACTCCCGTGACGGCAGCTCCATTTGTCCCGGGCTGCCCGCCAGGTCCGCCACTTCCTGGCGCGCTCAACGTCGTCGAGCTCTGAGTGGGCTCAATCCCCGTGTAGGCGATATCGAACGCGCTGCCGCCCGCTCCTCCGCCCCCCCCACCGCCGTTCCCTCCATTGCCGCCGACCCCACCCGGGCAAGCGTTCCCCGTTCCCTGGCCGCGTGCGCCGCCCGACTGCCCTGTCTGCCCCGGACCGCCAGCCCCGCCACTTCCACCGTTCGACGACGTCAACGTGCAGCCATCCAGCGTCACGCCCGACGTGATGCTCACGAGCGCGATGCTCGCACCCCCTGCCGCGCCGCCGGTCCCTTTGCCTCCTCCACAACCACCGCAGCCGCCACCACCGCCGCCGCCGTTCGTCGGAGTGACGGTCGTGGAGACCGCGCCGCCACCTCCACCGCCGCCTTGCGCCGTGACGCCGCTTCCGCCCGGACTCCCGGTGCCACCCGGGACCCATCCGGAGCCCGTGAGCGCTCCGAGACTTTGTGAGCCGTCGCCGCCCCCTGCACTGGTTCCGCTGGCTCCCGTCGCACCGTTAACGCACGCGGCAGTAAGTGTCTGTCCGGCTCCGCCAGCTCCCGCATCTTCTCCTAAGGGAGGCTGGCCGTTCGCCCCATTGCCGGGCGACAGTCCAGCGGGGGCCCCCGATCCGCCGTTGCCGCCTTGGGTCGCCGATGAGTCGGTGCACACGTTGGTGCAACCCTGCCCATTCTCCGACGGAGTGGCTGTTGGGGGCGCCTGTCCCGGACCAGCCGGTGAGGTCGCGTAGTTCGAGGAGCCGCTCCCCGCACTCCCCCCCGCTCCCGTCCCCGCGATCATCGCCACTCTCTTGAACACCATCCCGTTCGACGTGCTCACGCTCACCGCGATGCTCGAGTTCCCATTCCCGTTCGCATCGACCCCCGACGCATTCGACGACTGGAACACGAAGTCTTCGAACGTCATCCCGACGGCGAGCCCGCTGGTCGTCAGCGCCGTCGTCCCCGCCGTCGTCGGCGCCACCATGACCTGGCCCCCCGAATAGCTCCAGGCGTTCGTCACGCCGGCCCCCGGACACACGAGCCCCCCGTAAACCTTCACTCCGTCCTGCGCCACCGTGAACGACAGCGGCGCCGGATACGTCGCGACGCACACGAACACCGCGAGGCCCGCCGTCTTCGCGAGCGCGACCCCCTTCGCGATCGTCAGTACGGGCGCAGCCTCCGTCCCCGCCGCCGTATCGACTCCCGTCGGCGCCACGAAGATCCCGTTCGCGCTCGTCACCACGCACGGGTCCTGACTGGGCTCCCCGGTGTTCGGGACGCACGCGCCGTTGCAAGCCACGAACTCCGTGTTGCACGTGATCCCGCACCCCGACGCCGTACACGTCGCCTCCCCGTTCGCCGGCACCGTGCACGCATGCCCGCACGATCCGCAGTTCTCGAGCGAGCTCGTCGTGTCGAC
>JBKQKP010000250.1:0-19232 GCA_052147435.1 Polyangiaceae bacterium
CCGAGCAAATGTCCGCTCGCGCGCACCTGGAGCGGGGCGCCCGTCGTCTCTACCTCGTCGTCCGGACCGACGCCGGCGAGCGCGCCGAGCGCCATTCCCACCGCCTCGCCGTGCGCGAAGCCCACGACCTCGCATGCGAGCGGCTCTCCGCGCCGCTTGACGTGAACGATGTCGCCGACGCGCACGCCCGGGAGCGTGAACTTCAGCGCGAGGCCGGTGACGGCGACGACTCGCCCCGTCGATCGCAACGTCGGGACGCCCGCGAGCTTCGCTTTGAGGGCGTCGATGTTCACGGCGGGGTCCGCGGCTATCTTCCGGCGCTCCCAGCGCCTCCGGCGACCGCGGAGCGCCGTCTCGAAGACTCTCCCTCTTCCGCCGAGCTCGCGAGCTCCCCATCGAGCTCCGCGAGCAGCTCGCGCGCGCGCGCCGACAGCGTCTTCGGCACTTCAACCTGCACGACCACGACGAGGCTCCCCCGACCGCGCCCATCGAGGCGAGGGATCCCCTGCCCCTTCAGCGTGATCACCGCGCCGGGCTGCGTCCCCGCCGGGAGCGACAGCGGGACCTTCTTCTCGGGGGCCCCCTGTTCGATCGCAGGCACCTCGATCTCCGCTCCGAGCGACGCCTCCGTGAAGCTCACGTGGACGCGCGTGACAAGATCGGCGCCGTCGCGCTCGAAGCGAGCGTCCTCCTCGACGTCGATCTCGACGTAGAGATCCCCCGCGGAGGCGCCGTTTGGCCCGGGGAGCCCTTGCCCGGGAACGCGCAGACGTTGACCGGCGTCGATGCCCGCAGGGAACGCGACCACGACCTTGCGTGGCCGCTCGACCATGCCGTGCCCCTCACACGACTTGCATGGGTGGCGGATGACGGCCCCCTGCCCCTGGCACTTCGGGCACGTGGACGTGAACATGACGAAGCCGCGCGCATTCGACACGTGCCCGGCCCCCCGGCAGTGCGGGCAGGCCTCCGGCTTCGTTCCCGCTTTGGCTCCGGTGCCGCCGCAGTCACCACAGCGGGCCGGAGCGTGGACGGTGATCTCCTTCTTCGCGCCGAAGGCAGCCTCTTCGAGGGTGAGGCGCTGCTGAACCCGGAGGTCCCCCCCGCGGCGCGCCTGCTGCCGGCCGAAGCCCCCCCCCACCCCTCCGGAGAACATCTCGGAGAAGAGGTCCTGCATGTGCGCGAAGACGTCTCCTACCCCGCCCCCCTGGAAGCCGGAGCCCATGCTTCCGTCGAACGCGGCGTGGCCGAACTGGTCGTAGAGGCGGCGTTTCTCGTCGTCCGAGAGGGTCTGGTACGCCTCGTTCACCTCTTTGAACTGCGCCTCGGCGGCGTGGTCTCCCTGGTTGCGGTCAGGGTGGTGCTTGAGCGCGAGCTGCTTGTAGGCGCGGCGAAGCTCTTCGGCCGATGATTCGCGGGCTACCCCCAAGACTTCGTAGAAGCAGCGCTTGGATGACATCGTCGATTCGTCCCCTCGGGGAGTGGCGGCGTACAGCTAGGCGGGGGGCGCGCGCATGGAGCGGGCCGCGGCGGGCAAGTTAAGCCGCGACCCTACGCTGTCAATGCCGGTGTTGGCGTGGCGGCTTGGCTAGGGCTGCGCCTTCTTGGACGCTGAGGTTGCTCGGGGCGCGGATCCTCCACCTTCAAGTCTGGACGGCGCCCGGAACTTGTCCAGCCTGTTCTCGCTTCTCTCGTTCGGCGTGCTCGGCGCGATCGCGCGCTTCCAGCTCGCGGGCGAGCTGCTCGAGGAGAACCGCCTGCCGCGCCAGCTCGGCTCGCGCGCGGGCAAGCTCCTCGCCCGACTCGACGGCCACCCGCGTCTCGTGCTCTTGGGTAAGCGCTTGGCGAAGGGCGTTCAGCTCGGCCTGGACGCTGGCACCGCCGCCGGCCCCCCCTGCGGGCCGCTCGGCCGCGGCGGGTGGACGCGCCTCGAGCGAGGCTACCCGCTCCTCGAGCTCCGCGATCCTCCAGGTGCGCGCCTGCAACTCCCCTTCGCGCCGCGCGACCTCGAGCGCCAGGGCGTCGAGCTTCGCGCGCAGCCCACCGTTGTCCGTCCGGGCGCGTTCGAGGTCCGCGCGCATTTCCTCGAGAGCACCGGAGGCGGCGGCCTGTCCCGCCGCGTGCGCGGCCCCTCCCGCTCCGAGAAGAGCCTCCGCTCCGCCGATCTCTTCGAGCGCTCCCACCAGCTCACGCACCATCCGCTCGCGCCGTACGAGCTCGTGCTCGAGCGCCGCGATGGCCTGCGCTCGATCCCGAAGGAGCCTTTCGAGCTCCGCCAGATCGCCCCCCTGCGCCTCGCTGTGCTCCGCGAGCTGGGCGTCGAGCATCGCCGCGCGCCCCTCGGCCGCCTCGGCACGGGCCGCCAGCGCGGCCAATGCCTCTGGATCGATCCGCTGCTGAGCGCGCGCCGACGCTTCGATCCGGACCTCATCGAGCTCGCGCACAAGCGACGCGATCTGCGCCTCGCGCAGAGCGATAATCTTCTCCGCTTCGACGGCGCGCTGCTGCAGGACCCCGACAGCCTCCTCCGCCGCCCTGAGTGCCTCCTCGAGAAGGGCGATGCGCTCGCGGGCGTTCGCCAGGTCCGGGCTCTTGCGGACCATTCCGAGATCGACCTCGGCGCGCGTTCGCCCCTTTTTCTCGTCGTCGAGCTCCTTTGCAAGCCGGGCCGCGCGATCGCGCTGGCGCTGGAGCTCCTCTTCGAGGCGGCGCACCTCGTGGGTCAAGCGCTCGGCGCGGACGTAGTGATCGCCGGCGCGGGTCTCCGCCTCCTTGAGCTTGTTCGTGCGCTCGAGGAGAGACGCCTCGAGGTCCGCCTCCGACGTGCGCCGGCTGCCACGCTCCGCGTCCGCGCTGAGACGCGTGACGAGCGCGCGTTGCTCCTCGAGCTGCGCCTCGGCAAGCTCCGCGCGCAGGACGGCGCGTGCCACGTCTGCTTCCGCGGGGCCGGGGCCAGGGGGCGCGTCCGTCGTGCGCGCGGGGTGCCCTCCCGACTCGACGCCGCTGGGGAGCTGAACGATCGCGTAGGGCTCGAGCCGAACGTCGCGCTGGGCGGCGAGCGCGATGTAGACCTCGGGAGCGTCGTTCTCGTCGATGAGCTGCGTATCGACGGTCACGGCCGGCTCTTCGTCCGACTCCCCGAGCTCAGCGAGCGCGACGCCCGCGAAGGGGACTTGCCCGATCATGCGCACGCTCGCGAACTGGAGCGCAACCAGATCGTACATCTCGTAATAGTCGAGGCCCGCCTCGCCCCCTCCGGCACTCGCCTCTTCGCCCGCAGGGGCGCTCCGCGCCGCGACGATCGCCGCCCCCTCGGCGCCAACGAGCCGGCGAACACGGAGGAGGAGACCCGCGCGATCCTCGATCGCCGCGAGGTCGGGAACGATCGCGAGGTCGAACGCCCCCTCGCGCACGTCGAGCTCACCCGCCGGAAGCTCGCGGACGACGACGCCGCGCGCCGCGGTGTGCGCATGGGCGCGGGCCCGTGCCGGGTCGGGATCGTAGACGTGCACCGTTCGGGCGCCGAGCGCGACGAGGCGTGCGTCGAGCCCGAGCGACGAGTCCCCGACCACCACCACCCGTCGGCGCGCGGCGAGCGGCTCGGCATAGACGCAGAGAGCGTGGGCGACGTTCACGGGTGCTTCGGGCATGGCGAGAGGGTCTTCTATCGCCTTCGCGGGGGGAATGCACCTCGCAGGGGGGGCTGAGAGGGGGCGTCACGCCGCGGCCGGGACGCTCCCCTTCAGGCGTTCGTTCGACGGGAGCCGCCGCTCCGCCCCGGGCCACGAGATTCCAGGGAGGCTCTTCCTCCGGTCGTGAAGCTCGCTGGTGAGCCGCTGGATCAGCGCGACCGCGCCCGCGCGCGAGGGGACTGCGGGAACGAGCCGCACGACGCGCTCGTCTGTCTTTCGCCCTGGGACGGCGCGGCGCGCGGGGGCGAGGGCAACCATGCGCGCGGCGGCGGCGGTGGCCTCGCGGACGCGGACGAGCACCTCGGTCTCCGGGGCGTATCCGGCCGGTGTGGCGATCCAGGCGACCCCTACTTCGATTCCGATGACCCCAGGCATCGGCGCTCGGGGGAGCACCAGCAGTCGCAGCTCGTCAGGGCTCGAGGCGCCAGTCGGCACCCGCGCCCAGGGGGCGACGCGGAGGGCGTTTTTTCGCTTCAGAAGGCGGTGGAGGGCCTCGAGACGACCCCTCGGGGAACGCACGCGATCCGGGGGGAGCTGCGCGCGCGAGCCGGTCACGAAGAGCGGGAGGAGGGCGAGCGCGTCGAGCGGGACGAGCCAGGCCCAGGAGACATCGATTGGGCGTAACGCAAGCCCCACGGCGACGGACGCGCACGCCAGGACGAGCAGCGTCGCTTTGCCGGCGAGCGTCGCCACGTCGACGAGGGCGAGTGGGAGCGATTCTCCACGAGGCGCGAACGCTTCCGCAGGGGAAAGCGCGAGCCATTGGCCAGGCCCGCGAGGGGCGGCCGTCACCGCCGGCGCGTGGACTGTGGCGAAGAGCATCGCAACGACGATACCGAGGGCCCCCACGACCGGGAGACTCGCCCACTCGGCCGCGATCCCCGCCGCCATCGCCCCCCCCGCCAGCCAGGCGCGCGCGGACGGCGGCAGGGTCTGGAGAACGTGCGCTCGTGCCACGACGCCTCGCGCTTTGCAGGCCCGGGCGAACGCTGCCCCCTTCGCGTGAGCGAGGGTGCCGAAGAAGAGCCCGACGAACGCGGCGACCAGCCAGATCGTCTCGCTGCGCTCCTTCGCAGGTTCTTGCGCCGGCGGAGGCCGCGGGCGGAGCGATGGGTCCGTCACGCGCGGGAAAGCGCGGGGATCGACGCGCGCGGCCCACTGCGCCGCCTCCACCTTGGCTACGTGCGGCCTCGACAGCTCGAGCTCGTCGCGCTCGGGCCCGCGACGGAGCGTGACCAGGCTCGCGTCGTCGCTCGTCCCTGTCCCGGTCCCGTCGCTGGCAATCGCACGCGGCTCGGTCGGGGCCGCAGGGAGATCGAAGACCACGCGGCCGGCGTCGTATCCCTCGGGGGCCACGGGGGCCGTCCAACCGAGACGCCACATCGCGCCGCCGCCATCGAGCGTGAGCTCTCGCGTTTGGACGAGGTCCACCGTGTAGCGGACGTGAACGACGACGACCGTGCGCGAGCTCGCCTTGCGCGGAGGTACGTCGAGCGTCACGTGAAGGGCGCGCTCGCTCTTGCGGTCCAAGCGTGCGGCGTTCGACGGCTCTCCATCGAGCGACATCGATGCCGACGGATCGAGCGCGGCTTCGGGCTCCACTCCGTTGAGATCGAACCCCTTCGGGAGCGCTCCGGTGACTCGGTACGTGAGCGAGTGCTCTATTTGCGCGACCCCCGCCTCATCGACGGTGATCCGCACGTCGTCGCCGGAGAAGCGGGAGTCCGCCGCATCCGCCTGCCTTGTGAGCCCGAGGGCCGACACGGCGATCCCCGCGACCACGAGCTGCCGCCCGAGCCTCATCACACACTGTCTTACCCGCCCGCACCCGACGCGGCCAAGTCTCTGGCCAGCGCGTCATCCGGGAAGAGGGCTCAGTGCATCGCCATCCGCACGAGGGACTCTATCGCCACCTTCGGCACGGTCGCCGTCGCCGTGAACGTCCCTGCGGCGCTCGCTCCCGCGCCGGGCTGCGAAGCGAACTGGAAGAGCATCGGCGTCGCCCCCTGATCCGGCGACGACACGATCTTCCCGAGCGGGTCGTGCTCGAGCTTCCACCACCGCGGCGCGAGGACCCACGCGAAGACGTCCTCCACCTCGAAAGAGCGCGACGTGACGAAGCCCCCCGCGTTTACCCGCCCGTCCTTGATCGAGGCGAGCCCGGGGCGTGACGCCAGCGACCCCGAGCCCAGGACCTCGTTCGCCTTGCTCACGGCGAGCGCCTCGTCCGCCGCGAGGACGAGCCACGACGCGGTCCCGTCGGGGACGACGATCGCGTGGAGGATGAGCGGCTTGCCGGCGGGGGGCTTCTTCGCCTTCTTCTTCTCGTCCGCGTCCGCATCCGCGCTCGCAGGGCGCTCGGGATACACGACGAGCTCGAGGTGCGCCGCCCCCTTGCCCGCGATCCCCTTCGGCAGCGGCGCCATCCGCATCTGGGGCGGCGGCGTGTCCGTCGCCTTCGAGCGCACCCACTTGGCCATCCCAGGTCGCGCCCACGCCGCAGCCCACTCCTTTTCGATCGCCGCGACCTTCGCCGCCGGCGCGTCGAGCCCCATCACGAGCCAGCCCCCCATCTTCTCCGCCGCCACGCGCTCGGCTTCGTCGTGCGCCGCGGAGTCCCCCTCCTTGACGTCCTTGATCGCCTGGATCGCCTTCTCGGCGGCGTCCAGATCGATCCCCTTGCCGTACTCGGAGCGGAGCGCGACGAGATCGAGCGTGTGCGAGGCGACGTCTCTCACCGCCTTACGATCCGCGTCGTTCAGACCGTTCTTCGCGAGCGCGGCGCTGACGACGTCGGCCACGTGGTCACGCAGGTGCTCGAAGTCGGCAGGGTCGATCGCTCCGTGGAAGAACGCGACGTCCGAATCGCCCGGCAGCTTCCAGAACGCCGCAGGCGGCGCCGCCGCGCGCTCCGGATGCGACACGGCGAGGCGCGCGAGGAGGGAGGTGCTGCTCCGAAACTGGGAGGTGATCGTAACCGTCCCCTGCGGCTCACCGAACATCGCGTCGACCGCGATCGTGTCAGCGTCGGAGCTGAAGTCGGCGAGGTCGTCGATGAGCGCGCGGAAGGAGTCGTCGACCTCCGGCACCCCCGTGTGGCGAATCCCGAGCGCCGACCCGGCGAGCATCGGGAGGAGGCGGCGCATCTGGGTCACGATCGCGCGGATAGGGGACATGCGCACTTCGACGTGCGCGTCCGCGGGGTAGGTGGACCGTGGCGCGGTGCGCGCGAGCCAGGGGGCGAGCTCGTCGAGGGTCTTCTCGCTCTCGGCGCAGATGAGGCGCGTGATCGCAGCTCTGGACGGCGCAGCCGCCCCCTGCGGCGCGGGGCGATCTACGCCCGAGACCGACGGTACGAGCTCGCAGACGCGCGCCTCCCCTTCGTCGCCGTCCTTGCTCGCGTCGTCCGGCTTGCCGAGCCCGTCGATCCGCAGGGCGCCGTTCTGCACGGGGACGAGCGTGTATTTGGAGAACGCGCTCTTCGCTTCCTCGAGCGACCGGACCGCAGCGGACATCGCGCCACGCGGCGTGTGTCCGCGAAGGACGAGCGCGAAGTCGATCGGCTGATCGAGATCGACGACGTTCCCCGTCGTCTCCCCCGCGACGAGAGAGCCTACCTCGGCCGGGCCGGGCATCGGCATCTGTACCCATCCGCCCATGACCTTGATCGCTTCGCTCGGCTTCGTCGCGCGCGCAAAAACGATGAGCCCCTCCGGCTCGGGGACGGGGCTCAGATCGGGTGGCGGCGGCGCGGGGGGGGGGCCGCTGCAGAAGGAGCGGGCGCAGGGGGAGGAGCCGGCGGGGGGGGCGAGCCGCAGGCGAGCGACGCCAGCGAAGCGAGCGAGAGCGCGATCGACCTCGCGAAATGATGCGGACGGTGCATGAGGCCCGCGAGCATAGCCGACCGCGGATCGCAAGCTAGCGCCGCGCGCTCACCCATGCTTGATCGGGAAGCTCGCGCCGCGTCATGTCTCACCCCACGCTGAACCCCGCGCAGAGAGAAGCCGTCGAGCACTTCACCGGGCCGATGCTCGTCCTCGCCGCCGCCGGCTCGGGAAAAACGCGCGTCATCACGCACCGCGTAGTCCGCCTCCTCGAGCGGGGGATCCCGGCCAAGGGGATCGTCGCGCTGACCTTCACCAACAAGGCCGCGGCCGAGATGCGCGAGCGGATCGCGAAGGCGCTCGGTGACGCGAGCGTCGCAGGCCAGCTCACGATCTCGACGTTCCACTCGTTCGGCCTCGGAGTCCTCACGCGCGAGCGCAAGAGCCTCGGGAGCGGCGGCGCGTTCACGATCTTCGACCAGGGGGACCAGCTCGGCTGCATCAAGGAGCTCCTGTCGCGGATCGACTACGGCAAGCGCTTCGACGCCGGGGTCATCGCCTCGCGCATCTCGAACGCGAAGAACGCCTTCCTCGCCCCCGAGGAGCTCCCCGAGCGCGAGGGGGACGACTACGACGCGATCACCAAGATCGTGTACCCGCGCTACCAGGCGGCGCTGAAGTCGTTCCAGGCGTACGACTTCGACGACCTCGTATGCGAAGTGGCGCGCGTGTGGCGCGCGCGGGAGGACGTCCTCGCGCGCTGGAGAGAGCGGTATCCGTTCGTCCTGGTCGACGAGTACCAGGACACGAATCGCGCGCAGCTCGAGGTGCTTCGCCTTCTGGCGGGGGAGCGGAAGAACCTCTGCGTCGTGGGGGACGACGACCAGGCCATCTACGGCTGGCGCGGCGCTGACGTCCGCAACATCCTCGACTTCGACGAGCACTTCGCCGGCGCCAAGGTCGTGAAGCTCGAGCAGAACTACCGCTCCTTGAAGCCAGTCCTCGACGTCGCGAACGCCGTCATCTCGCGACGTACCGACTCGAAGCACCGCAAAGTGCTCTTCACGGACCGAGTCGGCGGGGACAAAGTGCAGTCGGTGATCGCCGCGTCGCCGGAGGCCGAGGCGCAGTGGGTCGCGATGGAGATCCGCAAAGCGGTGCGCGACGGCGGGACCCCCGCGCGCGAGGTCGCCGTGCTGTATCGCTCGAACGGCCAGGCCAAGGCGATCGAAGAAGAGCTGCGGGAGCAGCTGGTTCCGTACCGGGTCGTCGGCGGGCAGCAGTTCTTCGAACGCAAGGAGGTGAAGGATCTCCTCGCGTACATGAAGCTCGCGCTCAATCGCGCTGACGAGATCAGCTTGCGGCGCGTCATGAACTATCCGCCGCGAGGCATCGGCGACGCGAGCGTGGAGAAGCTCGCCCAGACGGCGCTCGCGCGGGGGTGGTCGCTCTGGCAGGCGATCGAGCGGGTCGATTCGATCGACGCGGTATCCGGCCCTGCGCGCGACGGGTGCAAGGCGCTCGAGAAGGTCGTCGCCGAGACACGCCGGCAGCTCTTGGCGGAGCGGGTGAAACCGAGCGAGGCGGCGCGCGCGCTGTGCGACCGCGTCGGGCTGCGGAAGGAGATCGAAGCGACGTCTCCGTCGATGGCCGCCGCGGCGCGCCGCTGGGCGAACGTGGACGGCATGTTCGGCCTCTTCGCGCGCCGCGAGCAGCGCGAGCTCGCCAAGGGGGGGGACGCCGCCGACGGCTTCGCGGCTTTCCTTCACGTCCTCACGCTCGACTTCAGTGAGACCGAAGAGCAGTCCCAGGAGGTCGTCACCCTCTCGACGCTCCACGGCGCCAAGGGGCTCGAGTTCGACCTCGTCTTCCTGGTCGGCTGCGAAGAGGGGCTCCTCCCCCATTCGCGCACGGTCGACGCGCGCGCCACCGACGTCGTCCCCACGAGCGGCGACCACGTCTCCTCGGACATCGAGGAGGAACGCCGCCTGTTCTACGTCGGAGTCACGCGCGCCAAGAAGAGGCTCACGATCTCCCGCGCGAAGGCGCGCGTCCTTCGCGGGAAGCCCGCCCCCCGAACGCCGAGCCGCTTCCTCCTCGAGGTCCCCGCAGAGCTCATCGAGGAGCGCGAGGTCGCCCCGGAGCAGGCGATGACGACCGCGCAGATCACCGAGAACGCCAACGCGCTTCTCGCCGCGCTCGAGGCGCTCGGGTAAGACGGTCTCCCCAAGGAGGCTCTTGCCATGGACCACAGCCCGCGTTTCCTGAAGCTCGTGAACGACGTGAAGACCCACGTCCGCGAAGTCACGGTCGACGACGTCAAGGCCAAGCTCGCCCGCAACGACGACTTCGAGCTGGTCGACGTCCGCGAGGACGGCGAGTGGGCCGCGGGGCACATCAAGGGGGCCCGGCACCTGGGGCGCGGCGTGCTCGAGAGGGACGTCGAGAAGGCGATACCGGACACGAAGCGAGAGATCGTCCTCTACTGCGGAGGGGGGTTCCGCTCGGCGCTGGCGGCCGAGAGCCTCGCGAAGATGGGCTACGCGAACGTCGCGTCGATGGACGGCGGGTGGCGCGGCTGGAAGGAGCGCGGCGGGCCGGTCGAGTAGCGACGCGTCAGAGGAAACAGCGCGCGCCCTTCCGCGATGAGGGCGCGCGCTCGTGTGGGGTCGGTGGGGGAGTTACGCGGATCGTGGGGAGAGATCGGTCACTGAATCAGTAGGCGCGGCCGGACGCCGAGCCAGAGGACTGGCCCGGGACGCCGCCGAAGTCCTCCGTGTTGTCGCTGCACGTCGGGTCATCGCCGCAACCGCCGCACGAGGAGTCGGTGCAGCCAGAGCCGTCGCCGCCGTTGCCGCCGGTCGTCCCGTTGCCGCCGCCGCTCGCGCCGCTGCCGGTTCCGTTGTAGCCGCCGTTGCCGCCGCCGGCGGTGCCGCCGCTGCTGCTGTTGGTTCCGTTGCCGCCGCCGCCCGCGCTGCCGCTGCTCGAGCCACCGCTGCTGCCGCCGCCGCTGGATCCGCCGCTGCTCCCACCGGTCGTGCCGTTGCCGCCGCCGCCCGCGCTGCCGCTGCTGCTGCCGCTCGAGGCGCCGCTGCTGCTGCCGCTCGAGGCGCCGCTGCTGCTTCCGCTCGAGGCGCCGCTGCTGCCACCGCTCGAGCTACCGCTGCTCGAGCCCCCCGTCGTTCCGTTGCCGCCGCTCGACGGCGTGCAACCCGAGCCCTGGCAGTAGCCGCCGTTGCCCGAGCAGGTTCCGCCATCGTCCGAGCCCCCGCCGCCTGCGCCTCCACCGCCGCCCGTCGTGCCGTTGCCGCCGCCGCCCGTCGTGCCGCTGCTCGAGCCACCGCTGGACCCGCCGCTCGAGCCTCCGCTGGACCCGCCGCTCGAGCCACCGCTGGACCCGCCGCTCGAGCCGCTTCCGGAGCCCGTGCTGCTCCCGCCGTCACACTCGTCCGTGGGGGGGGGCGCCGCGTCTTCATCGCAACCGCCGCTCGACGAGCCGCTGCTACTGCCGGTGTGACACTCGACGACCACCTTCGTGCTGTCGGTCGACGCCGTGCCGGTCGTACTGCCGCCGCTGCACGTCGCCATCTGCGCGAGCCAGCCGGAGACGAGCTCGATCCGCGACATATAGAGGTTCCCGGTCGTCTCGCCGACACCCGAGGTCACGCCGTAGATCACATTGGCGATGGGGTCGATCATCGCGCCGCCGGTGACCAGCGGCTCCGAATCGAACGACGAGTAGTAGTAGTGCGGGAACCCGACGGCCGAACCGTCGTACGCCATGATCCCGATGGCCTCGACGCCGCCGCTCGAAGCCGGGCGAATGCGCATCGCCGCAGCGCCGGAGGAGAGCGGGCTATACGCGAGCGACGGATACTGGGCGAGGTTGACCTGGGTATCGAGCTTCAGCACCGCCACGTCGTCGTGGTCGGGGTGCGACATGTCCGATTGGAAATCCTGCCAGTTGAACGTGTACCCGACGGAGCTGTGCGCGAGCTGCCCGTTCGAGGTCGTGACCTGCCACCAGGCGTAGCCGGCGACGCAGTGGCCCGCCGTGACGACGGTGTCCTGCGAGATCATGGTCCCGAGACACGAGCCCACGTTCGTGCCCGCCGTGTCATACAGGGCGATGGATACGGTGGCGTTGGTCGTCGGCGTCGGGTTCGCGGTCGAGGGCGAGCCACAAGCGAACAGGCTCCCGGAGAGCCCCGTTGCGCTGAGTGCCAGGTACCGGATCGTTCGCTTCAACATGGTCGGTGTTCCTTCCGTAGAACCGAGTAACCGTGAGCTCGTCGACCGGCTGCGCGGAGCGGAATTCGCCGCCATCGCGCGACTCGCATGTCGTTCAGGGTCAATCGCCAATCGCAAGGCGGGACAATGCATGCGCGACGCCAACACCGCGGCAGCAGGATTCGCGGCATTTGCGCGAGCGCGCGCCCCCCGGTTGCTGGCTACGACCCGCAAGTCGGATCGGTGAAAGACCAGGGTCCGTGGCTCATCGGCGCTTCACCAGGTGGGAGAAATCCACTGGAAAAATCGGACTTCCGTGCAATCTGCGCCGTCGCCGTGCAGCTCTCACTGCAAAACTTCATCCGCGCCAGATAGGCCCGATCTTGCATTGGGAGCGGACCCCATGGAGAGCGAGAGCCGTTTCGGAGTGATCGCATTCGCGCTCGGCTACGCGGCGCTCGTAGCGTTCGCCGGGTGCGGCGGATCGGGGAGCGGAGGCGTGTTCCAGGCGCCAGGCGAAGACGCCGGGTCGCAAGGGAGCGGAATGGACGGGTCGCTCTACCCGACGGATGCAGGCTCGCTCCTCGGCGACACGAGCACGGCCCCCTGCCCCCCCGCCTCCGTGACGTCGTTCACGCCGACGTGGAAGCCCCCGATCGCCTCCAAGTCGGGCGCCTGCAGCACGACCCAGATCTCGAGCTTCTTCGATGCGTGCCTCGGCCCGTCGTCGAACTCCGCGGGCTGCGGCGCGTACATCCAGGCCAACTCGTCGTGCGCGGCGTGTCTCCAGTCGAACGACACGGACCCCAAGTACGGCCCCGTCATCTGGCACTCGAACGGCCTCTACTACACGACGAACATCGCCGGGTGCATCGCGGACGAGCAGGCAGATGCCGGCGCCGACGGCTGCGGGGCTGCCTACCAGGCCGTCGTCCAGTGCAAGGAGACGGCGTGCAACGCGTGCCTCAGCGCGACGGACCCGAACTTCAGCGTCTACTCCACGTGCGAGGACCAGGCGGGGAGCACCGAGTGCCAGAGCTTCATCAAGACGCTCTCGACGACGTGCGGGACGGCGATCCAGGACCCGACCAACCCCGTCGCGATCTGCATTCCGCCGTCGACCGATACGGCGCAGGACGCGTACCTGCAGCTCGCGCCGATCTTCTGCGGGCAGTGACGGTCACCCAGGAACGGCGATCGCGCTCAGGAGCTGCGCCAGCTCGCGAGCGCTCTGGATCCGATCGGCAGGAGCTTTCTCGAGGAGCTTGAGGATGACCCGCTCGAGCGCCTCCGGGATCGCCGGGTTCACCTCGCGCGGAGGGCGCGGCGCCCGTGTGAGCTGCATCATCAGGAGCTGCATCATCTCCCCGTCCTCGAACGGGACGGCGCCGGTGAACATCTCGTAGGCGACGATGCCGAGCGCGTAGATGTCGGTGAGGTGGTTCACGGCCGTGAAGTTGTTGATCTGCTCGGGTGACATGTACGCGGGGGTCCCCGCGATGAACCCGGCCTGCGTCATGCTCGACTGCTGCGCCTGGCGCTTCGCGATCCCGAAGTCCATCACCTTCAGGGTGTCGTCCTGGGTGATGAAGAAGTTCGCCGGCTTGATGTCGCGGTGGACGATCCCCTTGTCGTGGGCGAGCGAGAGCGCCGACGACGCCTGGACGAGATCGCGGAGACCACCAGCTATCTCCATCGGCTTGCCGTCGATCACCGCCGATAGGTCGGTCCCCTGAAGGAGCTCCATGGTGAGGAAGCGGCACCCCTGGTGCTGGCCGATGTCGTAGAGGCGGACGATGTTCGGGTGCGTCAGCCCTCGCGAGAGCGTGAGCTCCTGCTTGAACCGCGCGAGCAGCTGCGGATCGTCGCTGGGCTGGATGAAGAGCTTGATCGCGATCTGCTCGCCGAGCTCGAGGTCGGTCGCGCGATACACGGCCGCCATGCCCCCCTGGCCGATCTTCGCCTCGATACGGTAGCGGTCCGCGACCGTCGCGCCGGCGGCGAGATCGCCGGGGCTCGCGAGCGACGCGGCGGCGGGTGACGGGGCGGGTCCGGCGACGCGCGGCTGCGACGGGTTCGAGCCGCGCCGGGGCGTATCCCCCACGGCGACCGCGGGGAAGCGGCCGGAGACCGTTCGTAGTCCGTACGAGGTGCGCGGCGCGGGGGCGGGCGCGACGGGGGGGAGCGGGAGATCGGGAAGATCCGGGAAGACGTCGTCTTTCGGCGTGACGGCGACCGGCGCCGCTGCGGTCCGTCCGCGCAGCTTCGCGAGCAGAGCGAGCGCCTCCCCCTCGCGCTCGTCCTTCGCGCCGTCGGCCACGAACGGCGCGACGAACTGTTCGAGCTTGGGCTCGAGCGCCCCCAGCTCCGACGCGGCGCGGATCGCCTGCACCACCGAGAGCCGGTACTTTGGATGATCCCGCGGGACTCGGACGACGGCGTCGAGGCAACGGCGCTTGTCCCCCGCCTCCGCAAAGCAGGCGGCTGCCTCGAACGGCATCGCCGCGGACTCGAAGTACTGCGCGGCCTGCGCGAAGCGCTTCAGTTTGTAAGCGATCCGCCCCGCGTCGGAGAACGCCTTGATCCGAACGTACTCGTTCAGCGCGGGCTCGTGCTGCCCCCCCTGCTCGAGCTTCTGCGCCGCCGCGCGCGCCGCCGCTCTCGCCGCCTCACCCCCCGCTCCCGCTGCGCCGCCCCCTGCGGCCGGCTCGATCCGAGCGCGAATGCGGGCGGCCTCCGCGGAGTCACCCGCGCGCTCCGCGGCTTCTGCAGCCCGAGCCGGGTCTCCAAGCGCGAGGAATAGCTCGACGGCGCGCTTCGAGTCGCCCGCTTGTGCGAAGCAGACGGCCGCCTTCGCCGCCAGCGCTTTCCGCTCGGCGTCGAGCCCGCCGACGAGCGCCAGACCCACACCGAGGGACTCCATCACGAGGTGCCCGGCGTCGGCATAGCGCTTCGCGGCAGCGAGGACGCGCGCAGCATCGGCTACGGCGCCGACGCGGAGATACGCGCGCACGGCGGCGTCGACCTGCCCCTGCTTCTCGAGCGCGCGCGCCCCCTCGAGCGCCTGCTGGCGTGCATCGTCCGTCATGCGTCTTCCGGAAGCTCCGCGATCGCCCGCCGGAACACGTCGGGGTAGTTGGCGATCTTCATCGCCTCCTCGGGGGCGACGACGCCGATCTTCACGTACTCGAAGAGCGCGCTGTCCAGGCTTCGCATCCCCGTCCCGCCGTGGTCGCTCGACTGAAGGAAGGAGTCGAGCTGGAAGGTCTTGTTCTCGCGGATCATGTTCGCCGTCGCATACGTCTGCAGGAGCATCTCGGTCACCGCCACGCGCCCCTCGCCGCTGGCGCGCTTGCACAAGTGCTGCGCCATGACCCCTTTCAGGAGTACCGAGACTATCCCGCGAACCTGATCGTGCACATCCTCGGGGCAAACGTCGATGATCCGGTCGATCGCCTTTGCGGCGCTGTTCGTGTGCAGGGTGCCGAACACGAGCACGCCGGTCTCTGCCGCGGAGAGACCGAGCTGGACCGTTTCGTAGTCGCGCATTTCCCCTACGACGATGACGTCCGGCGCCTCGCGAAGCGCAGACCGGAGCGCGGCGCCGAACGACTCCGTGTGCTTGCCGACCTGACGCTGCGTGATGACGCTCTGGATCGGCTGGTGAACGAACTCGATCGGGTCCTCGACGGTGATCACGTGACGGCGCGAGGTGCGGTTGATCTCGTTGACGATCGCCGCCAGCGTCGTCGTCTTCCCGGAGCCCGTGGGGCCGGAGATGAGCACGAGGCCGTTCGCCTGCAGCGCCAGCTTCTTCAACGCCTGTGGCAGGCGAAGCTCGTCGATCGTCGGGATCCGCGCCGGAATGATCCGGAAGACGGCGCCCACGCCGCGTGACTGGGTGAAGACGTTGACGCGGAAGCGCGCGCCCCCTTCGAGCACGTACGCGAAGTCGACCTCGCGGTCCCGATCGAAGCGTTCTTTCTGCTCGTCGGTCATGATCTCGCCGACGAAGCGGCGCGTCTCTTCGTCGGAGAGCGTGCGAAACGGGATCGGCACGAGATCGCCGTCGTGGCGGATGATCGGGACGTTGCCCGCGTGAAAGTGAAGATCGCTCGCCCGCTGGTCGATGACGAGACGCAGGAAGGAGTCGATGCGAGCCACTTCTGCCTATGTCCCCGCCACGCGCGACGGACGCTGGCCCGGCACGAGCGACTGGCGTGGCTCGGCTCCGCCGGCGGTCGCTTTCGGCGGGGCGATGGCGGTCTCGAAGGCTTTCTTGTCGCTCGCCTTCGCGTACGCCTCCTCCTGCGACACGATCCCGCTCTTGACGAGCCGGACCAGCTCCGAGTCCATCGACTGCATCCCCATCTCTCTCGACGACTGGATGACCTGCGGGATCTGGAAGGCCTTCCCCTTGCGGATCATGTTCGAGACCGCGTCGTTGTTCACCATCACCTCGACGGCGATGACCCGCCCGTTGCCGTCGGCTCTGCGCAAGAGGTGTTGGCAGACGACCGCGCGCAGGGTCTCGGCCAGCATCGAGCGGACCTGAGGCTGCTGCCCCGCGGGGAAGGCGCTGATCAGGCGGTCGATCGTCGTGTCGGCGGAGACCGTGTGCACCGTCGCGAAGACGAGGTGGCCCGTCTCGGCCGCGGTCACGGCGAACGAGATCGTCGCGAGATCGCGCAGCTCGCCGATGAGCAGCACGTCGGGATCCTGGCGGAGGGTCGCCCGCAGCGCGTTCTCGAACGACGGCGTGTGCGTCCCCACCTCGCGCTGGTTGATGAGCGACTGCTTGCGCGTGTGGACGACCTCGATCGGGTCCTCGACGCTCACGATGTGGAGGGCGTAGTTGCGGTTGATGAGGTCGATGATGGCCGCGAGCGTCGTGGACTTGCCGGAGCCGGTCGGGCCCCCCACGAGGACCAGGCCGTTCTTCATCGTGGCCAGTTGCTTCACGATCGCGGGGAGGCCGAGCTTCTCGATCTCCGGGATCTCGTTCTTGACGATTCGGAAGACCCCCCCGATGCCGGTCTGTTGCGAGAAGATGTGACCCCGGAAGCGCAGGTCCCGCGAGAGGACCTCGTAGGAGAAGTCGACGTCGCGTCCGAGCGCGATCTCCTCGACCTGGTCCTCGGTCAGGTGCGGGAAGAGGATCGCGCGCACCTGCTCGTCGCTGAGCACCGTCTTGCTGAGCGGTTCCATCTTGCCGAGCCGCTTCACGAACGGCTGCCGCCCCGCCGCGAGGACGAGGTCGTCGGCCTGCTGCGTGTGAACGGCGGTGAGCAGGCGATCGAGGAGGTTCATCGTCTTGTCCTCGACCCCCTCCGGCGACATGCCCCACCGCACGAGGAGCTCGCGCGCGGCGGTCCTCACCCGGAACACGGGGTCGTTCTCGAGCTGCGTCAGCGCGCTCGCCTGGTCCTGACCGTCGATCGCGGCCAGGCAGTGGATGGCGGCGAGCCGCACGTCGGGGTCGTCGTCGACGACGAACGGCGCGACGTACGGCGCGGCCTCGGTGGCTCCGAGCGCGCTCAGCGCGTTGATGCACATGAGGCGTTGCTCGAGGTGGCGCTGCAGAATCTCGATCACGTAGGGGGTCGCACGCTTGTCCTTGATCGCGGCGATCGCGTCGATCGCTTGCTCGCGCACGAGCCAGTCGGTGTCGTTCATCGCCGCGCGGACGAGCGAGCCGATCGTCCGGGGGTCCTTCAGGCGGGCCAGGCCCCCCACGGCGAAGCGGCGGATGACGTCGGTGGGATCCGACAGCACCTCGACGAGGTGCCGGGCGAGAGCGCCCCCCGCCATCTCGACGAGAGCGTCCATGACGCGCTCCCTCACCCACCAGTCTTCGTCCCGCAGCGACGCGAGGAGCTTCGGGGCGAGCTCGCCGCTACGGTCCCCGACCTTCTTGGCGATCTCGATCGCGAACTTTCGCACGTTGGTGTCGCGCGAGCGGAGGAGCCACACGATCGTGCGCGCGGCGTCGACCTTCCCCGCCACGGCGAGCTGCGAGATCACCTCGGTCGCCTTCGTCCGGATGGCCGTCTGGCGGTGGTTCAACGCCTCCACGAGGTAGGGGACGCACTTCTCGTCCGCCATCTCGAGGAACGCATCGAGCACGAGCAGGCGCGTCGGGTTCGGCCCCGCGGCGAGGCGCTGCGCCAGGTAGTCGACCGCCCGCGCGGACTTGTATCGCTTGAGCCCATCGATGATCGCCCGCACGAGGAGCGGGCTCTTCGAATCGATGCGCGGTCCCAGCGTCCGGAAGAAGTCCTCCTCCTGCGCCACCGCGGCGAGCGAGGTGATCGCCTGGGCGACGACGCGCTCGTCGGGATCCTCGAGCGCGGCGACGATCGTGTTGGCCGCGGCGAGGAGGTCTTTCGCCATGAACCGCTGATCGGCGAGATAGCGAAGCGCGTGGGCACGCTCCGCGGGCTTCCCCGACTTCAAGACCGCGTTGAGGAGCGGGATGGTGTGGTGCCCCGCCTTCGGCACGAGGACGTCCATCGCGTCGATCTTCCCGATGAACTCGGCATCCGTGCAGAGCTCGCGCAAGACGTCGAACGCGGCCTTCCCGGCGACCTGCTTCAGGACCGCGGCGCCCGCTTTGCGCACAGTGTCCTCGGGCGAGCCGAGCACCTGGCAAAGCTCGGGGTGCGCCGCGATGAGGTTCACCTTCGGGAGAACCGCGACGATCATGGCGATCGCCACCGGATCCGGCGCGGTGCGGAGCCCCTTCACCAGCGGGCGGAAGATCTCCGGATCGCCCGAGGCCTCCGCGAGCAACGCGAACGCCGCGCAACGGCTGGCGTGGCCCCGAGGCTCCGAGGCGGCGATGACGCGATCGAGGACGATAGGGAGGAGCTTCGCGAGCTCCGCGGCCGGGAGCTTCCCCGTTTCCTGGACGAACGCCTGGAGCTCCTCTTGCGACCCCCACGCCCCCGCCCGGAAAAGCCTTAGTACGTCCTTCGCCGCGAGCAATGATCCTCCCCGGCCCCGCTAGCGCGGCAAACGCGCGCCAGACCCCCGGGGGGCAAGCATACCCGAAAGCCTCAGGGTTTCGGGGGCTCCACGGGCTTGTATTCCGCCGGGAGGGCCGACCCCTCGCCGAAGAAGTACTTCTCGCACTCCTTGAGCACGAAGGCCGTCCCCTCCTTCGAGATGAGGTCGATCCGGTATTCGTTGATCAGCTTCTTCGAGTGCTCGAGCCACTCGCGCCACGCGGGCTTGGAGACGTGCTCGAACAGACGCTGGCCGAGCTCGTTCTTGAAAGGGGGGCGATCGAGCCCCTCGGCTTCACGGCCTAGCTTTACGCACATGACTTTCCGCGGGTCGCTCATCGCGGCGAACACTAGAACAGGAACGCCTTGAGAGCGATCCATCTCGCTCTCTTCGCGCAACCCCACCCCCCTGTCCCCCCGCCCCGCAGGCACTCTCGCTCTCTTCGCGCAACCCCACCGGCCATGCCCCCTGGCCCCCC
>JBKQKP010000251.1:0-30137 GCA_052147435.1 Polyangiaceae bacterium
CCTCCGAGAGATCCAGTCCGAGTGTTACGGTCTGCCTTCGGACTGGCCTCGCGTGGTCAGTTGCAGGCGCCGGTCGACTCGTTGAAGTCGAGGTTGCACCGGCAGGTCTTCGAGCACCCTCCGGTCCCTGCGTTCACGGTCCCGTCGCACTCCTCGTACGCTTCGACGGTTCCATTGCCGCAGGTGGTGCCGACGGTCGGGACGCCCGACGGGTTTCCGGCGCACCCGTTGCTGTTGCTCGCCGCGCCGCAGACCGTCTGCTCGTTGAAATCCTCGCAGAACTGCGTATCGGTTCCGGTGGGGCTCTGCGTGCCGAGCGTGAAGAAGTCGTTCGCGGTCAGGATCGGGTTGATGAAGGACGGAGTGGCTTCATCCTTGGCGAGCGTCAGCTCGTCGGTAGCCGTGGGGTCTCCCGTCGTATCCGCGACGTTCGCGAAACCCACGAGGGAGCTGAAATAGAGCTTCCGCGAAAGCTGGTATTCGCCAGCCTTGCCGAGAAGCTGAACGGTCGACGTTTGGGGGTACGTCTGCGCGACGCGAAGAGCGTCAATGCTGGGCGCCGTCGGGCAGTTGATCCCCCCGTTCGCGGCGCACGCACCCGTGTGGCTGTACCACTCCTTCGACCCGTCCCCCGCGTATCCGATGCTGCACGGGTCCGCCTGCGTGAGGCACCCGATCTGGTCGGTCATATCCTCCAGTTGGCACGCGGTCGTGCCGGCGGCGCCGCCCCACATGGTCTCGACCTGGTGAATTCGGTTGTAGGCGGCAGTGAAGTTGACGGTCGTGCCGAGCGCTGCGATCGAATAGTTCAGGTACCCGACGGAGCCGTCCGAGACGGTGCCATCGCGGAACTGCTCGTTATAGATCCGTCCGTCAGGGCTCCCCAGGTTACGAACCTGGAGCGCGGTGACGGTCGCCAACGAGGCAACACACTGCGACGTCCCGTTCGTCGCGTCGATCGGAACCAAGCACCCGGTGCCGAAGAGCTGGTCGCCGTTGGGGCATTCGCCCGAGTGGAAAAGACCTTCGGGTGCGCACGTGAAGACGTTCGCTGCCGCGCCTACGACGAACGTCGTGCACGCGTTGGTCGGAAACTGCTTGCCGAGGTTCTCTTTCGGAATCCAGTCGGAGTCGACCATCGGGAGGACGAGCCCGAGAGCGCCGTCGATGTTGCAGACCTCCTCACCAGCGATGTTGGCCTTGTTGGTCTTTGCCCCCTGACACGGGCGGCGGATCGGATCGTTGTCCTGAAACTGCGTCGGGTAGACGTCCCAGGCGACTTTGGTCGTCGTCTTGCCGGGGTTCGGCGCGGCCCCCCAGGTGTTGGGCGGGGGCATACGATGGTTGCCGCTGCCGGGGGTCGTGAGCGTCGAGCCGTTGTACGTGGAGAGCGGGTCCACCACTCCGCCGGGGCCCGTGAACTGATCGTGCGGACCGTAGCCGCAGCTCGAGTTGCCCGACGTGCTGTCCCAGTTCATCGCGTTGCAATAAGGGCTCGCGCCGAAGCCGTTGAGCGACGAGTTGGACGTGCTCGGCGAGAGGCCGAGGATCGACGCGAAGACGTCGGAGGTGCCGGACGTGTCGTCGCGCCGATAGGCGTGCCAGAGAGCCCCGTTGGGAGCCGTGCCGGCGCCGCAGATGGACGACGCTCCGTTCGCGCAGCCGTTCTGGAACAGGTTGCTCCAGTTCGCGACGAGATTCGCCCGACTGGTGCTGGCGCAGTTGGCCGTCGCCGCCGGCGTACCCGCGGCCGCCGAAATATCCAGACCGCCGTAGATCATGGCAAGCGCCCACTTCCATGTCTGCTTCACAGGGGCGCCGCCAACGGTGGCGGTGTCAGCGAAGATGTCTGTCGGTCCCGTCCCGAGAAGCGTCGTCGAGCTGTAGACGAGCCCCACGCCCGGGACGGTCGCGCCCGCGTCCGGCGTGCTGTTGCACGCGGAGCTCGCGCCAGCCGACGTCGAGGAAAGGACGTCCACCGCGTCGAGGCCGATGACGATGCCCGATGCGTTCGTGTCGGTGCTCCCGCTCGTCCCCCCGAGGAACCCGTTACAGACGTCGGCTTCGCTCTTGATCATTCGCGACATCGGGCCGGTCTGCTGGGTCGCGACCACGATCGTCGCCGCGTTGGACATCGCTGCCGCCGCGTTACCCGAGCCGCCCCCGACGTAGGCCCCCGTGGGGGTCAGGCCCGCCGCGGCGATCGCCTGCGTGGTGACGTTGAACAAAGTATCCGAGCCCTGGTACGGGCTCGGCAGAGCGGCGACGCTCGTTGCACCTGCGCCAATCACCACGAAGGTGGCGATCGCTATCGATTTTTTCATGCGATTCCTCCGGTTGCGGTCCCGGCCGCCCCTGTACAAGGACCGGGCCGACTCACGTGGCGAGAAGCCGAATTGCGCAACAGGTGAAGATCGCGGGAGATTGCAAGGCCGCGCGTTGCCGGGGTGGCTGGCATCGTCGCGCGCACCCTTCCGATTCTCAGAAGAGAGCTTCCGGATTTCAGAGGGTCGGAGGGTGCGTGACCGCGGGAGCAGTCTCCAGACAGCGACGAACCCCCTCCTCGAGCGCCTTGGTGTCTACGCCTTCGAGCCGCGGGCGAATCTGCAACGCATCAATCGACCGGAGCAGGCGCCCGAGGTCCGCGTCGCCGCCGCGATGGGCGCCGCTGAGGAACCGATCGACCCGCGCCTCGACGGCGTCGAGAGGGACTCCGCCGCCGTACGCGCGCGAGTCTGTGCTGTTGCCCCGGTCGTCACCCAACACGAAGACCTCGCCGGGCTTCACCACGTACGTCTGGGGGAACGGCTTCGCGGGCGCGGCGACCGTGAGGTACGTGCGACCGTCGAGGAATTCGACGCGGACGCGACCGTGAACGGCCTGCGCGTCGTCGCTCGGGATGTAGAGGTAGTCGCCCGCGTCGCATGACGGGACCGTCCAGCCGTTGATGACCGGCGTCGCTTCCCGCATCCCGATACGGTCCCCGGGGAGGCCGATGACACGTTTCACCCGTTGGCGAAATACGAGCACGTCGCCGCGACGAAGCGTGCGACCCGGCAGCGTCGTCCCCACGACGAGATCCCCCGGCTCGAGGGTCGGGAGCATCGACGCCCCCTCCACGCGATAGGGGCGCGCGACGAAGGTCCTGAAGAGGAGCGCTGCGCTCGCCGCTCCGCCGACGACCAGCAGGAAGCGTGCGAACTGCGCTTGCCGACTCCTTGGCGCCGGCTGCCGCGCCGCGAGCCCGCCTTCTCCGCTCGGGCGACGAAGCCAATAGCCCGCGATCGCGGAGAGCAGCAGGAAGAGCCCGACCCCGAAGGGGATAGGTGCGCGACTCCCTATCGTGGCGAGGAAGCCGGCGACGCCGGACCCTTCAGCGGGAACCAGGTAACGCCCCGCGAGAACGGCTGCGACGAACGGCAGTGGGAAGAGCGCGAGGGATCGAAGCGCGCGCAAGAAGCCGGCGAGCGGAGGCGACGCGGGCATCTCGCCCAGGGCCTTCACGGCAAGAGCTCGCACTGGTTGTAGTCAGGCGCGGGGCCTGTGCTCTCGATCGACTGAACGTACAGGTACACCGACATGCCGGCGTTGATCGCGCCGCGCACGGCCCAGCGGTTCGCCTCGTCGTCCCCGAAGCATACCGCGCCCGGCTGCTCGGTTTGGCACGCCAAGCTGGCGCTCTTCACGGACGTGGGGCACACGGGAAGACCGTTCGCCTGGATCCATGCCTCCTGATCGCTCGTCGCCGACGTGTCGTCGATGCACCAGGGCCACACATTCATGTTGCTTGCGTCCAGGCTCGGGTCGACGCCCCCGAATCCATCGCCGACCGGAACGCCGCTGGGGTAGCTCGCTGCAGCAACCATCCCCCCCGGCTCTTCCTGATCGATGTCGAGGTTGAGATCGCTGTCCTGGATTGACGGGACGGCGAGCTGCAAGAGCTGACCCGTGAACCTCAGGACGTGGACGGGGGGCGGGTTCGCGGTCGAGCAGAGATTGATCCACAGCTCCGCGTCGCCGTTTTCCCAGATCAAGCTGTTGTTCAAGTTGTCGGGGAGCGCGTCGAGGTAGCCGTGACCGGGCCGCGGATCGAACGACGAGCCATGGAGCGAGAGACCGTATCCAGGCCCCAGGAGCCCGAGACAGAGCGCCTTGGCCTGCGAGAGCATGTTGGCGGAGATCTCGTTTGCCGGGATGGATCGGTGCTGGCCGAGCACGCTCTGGACGGCGACGATCTCCAGGATTGCGAAGGGGATGTTGACCTCGGTCCCACCGAGCGCCATCCACGGCATGTACCGAGCCGCGCGATCGTCGTCAGTGACCGTCGTCCAGTTTGGCGTGGCGCCAGCCGGGAGCGCGGCGACGCCGAAGACCCTCGCGCGATTGCTCGAGGCCTCGGCTGCGCCGACGGGTCCGAAGAGTCCGTCTCTGAAATCGGCGACGCGCGCGAGCCCCCCGGTCATCGTCGCTAGGTTCTGCGCGAGCCGGCCGTTGGCGTCCGCGTTGGGCCCGTGGCAGTTGATGCATATCTCCTTGAACACGACCGCCCCGGGCGATTCGACGTAGACCGGCGCGTCCGCAGCCGGTGGGGGCGTGACCACACTCATCCAGTGCGGAGGGCTCGCGGCGAAGTCCCCGACGGTCTTCTGCGACGAGAAATCGCAGCCGGGATCCACTTGCCAGAGGCCGACGGGTATCGGCGTCGTCGCATACGGTTCGATCTCCTCCAGCGTCGTGTTCTCGAGAAGGCTCACTGCGTTCAGCTGATCGGCATACGCGGCGGCCTGACTCGCCGGCGGCGTGCACCCTCCGCTCCCGAGGGGAGGGACGTCTTGCAGAACGAGGACGCTCGCCCAATCCGCGCGTCGGGGGGTCCACGGCCCTGGAGGCTGACTCAAGTCGGTGATGACCCAGTGCGGGTGCTCGGCGAATGGGTACGTATTGAGCTCCTTGTTGCCCGTGGGAATCGGGTTGCAGACCGGATCCGCGACCACCGTAGGATCGAGAATGTCGTCGGTGTCGCCGAGATCCGCGTAGCGAGAGAAGACGATCCCACTGGGAGCGGGGGCCAGCGTCACCGCAGGGTTCGAGCCCGAGTGAAGGATTGCGAGGCGGCTCTGTGCCGCGGCGAAGGCTTCGTCGTACCCCGGAGCGCCGGGGGCGACTTCGACGTAGGGTTGTGGCGTCGTGTCGACGACGGGGCTCCCGTAGTTGTGGTCGACTTCTTCGTCCGTCTGATACGCGTACTCGACGACGTCGGGGCGTTTCCTCACGGCGGGAATGCTCACCATCCAATCGCTGAGGATCTGCTTCGCCGTCGGGTCGTAGCCGGCCGTGTTCATCGGCATGTGAGGGTAGAGCGCGAGATCGTCGGTGTAGGCGAAGGCGTTGTCGACGTTGCGATAGATGAGGCTTCGCCACGGCGCGTAGATGGCCCAGAACAGCTGGGTGGGCCCGGTGCCCTGCGTGAACACGTCCTCGAGCTGATTGCCGGAGCTCGGGTCCGTTCGCGGCAGGTCGACGAGCGAGGGGGTGATGTACGGGATCGGCGTCGATCCCGACACTCCGCGGAAGATACGCGGGCTGTATCGTTCGAGCGGGAACTGGAAGATCCCGCCGTTCGTACCGGGAAGGAAGTCGAGCACGTCCGCGAGAACCGGATTCTCGACCGACGGATAGCCGCGCGGGTTGTGGCAGTGAGCGCAGTTGCCGAGCATGTAGCCCTGCGCAAGGAGCTCGTAGTTGTTACGCGGCGTGCGGGTCCCTTCGGAAGCTTCGAGGGGCAAGACGTCGCTTGGCGAGTCGATCCCCGTGATGACTCCCAGTGTGACCAAGCGCTGGAGCTGCGTGAGCTCGTCCGGACCAGTTTCGAAGGTGACGCCGCCGACGCCTACCGGTCGGCGGTTGATCTGGAGCGGGTTGAATCCAAGGACGAAAGACTGACTCGCGCTCCCCATGTGACACTGCACGCAGCGCTGGCTCGACGGGATCGCATAGTGGCGCGCAGCGTGTCCTTCGAGCAGCGCGACCTCGGGATCGGCGGGATTGCCTGCGAGCAGGTCGGCCGCGAGCGGCTCATCAGTGTCGTAGAGGAGCATCGTGTCGGCGAACGGCGAGCCGCTGTTCAGAGGCGTCTCGACGAGCACCGCGTCCGACTCGTCGTCGTTCCACTGATACGTCCCGAAGAGCGCCGTCTGCGCGACGGCGGCCCCCTGCGCGTTGTTCCGATCGGGCCTCGACACGATCAGGCGCGTCTCCATCTTCCGATAGCGATAGCTGCCGTCGGTATCGATGATCTGCTTCATGAACGTCTTGTAGAAACGCGTGTTGGGCGGGATGACAAACTGCTGCGTCGCCTTGTCGAACTGAATCGACGTCCCGCGCGGCACGCGCACATGGCGCAGCTTGCCGGCGTTGTCCGACCAGAGCGGGTAGCCGGGCTGGTACGCGATGACCCCGTATTGCTGGAGGGTGGCGCTGTCGAGGGTGAAGAGATCGGTGTCGCCGAGATGCTCTGGGAGGCCGATCATTTGCTCCGCGGTGCCCGCGTCCTGCGCGCTCAGCCGCGCGAACATCGCATCGAGGGACGCGCTCTTCGCTTGCTCGGATGCGAACGATGCGCCGTTGGGTACGCAATTTCCGATGTTGGTCATCGTTTCGCCCACCTGAGGCGTGAGGGCGAGCGACGTTGCTCCCGCATCGGTCCCAGCATCGATAGGCGTCGCGGCGGCTGCGCTCGCGGGCGGCGTGAACTGTGCGGGGCTCCCGGCCTTCAGCCATTCCTGAATGAGCTGCGCGAGCTGCAGGACAGGGTCACTCGCAGGGCGCTGCGAATAGGTCATTCCGTTGGGGCTGCTGCACGGAGGCATCGGATCGTTCGGATTCGAAGGGTCCGGTGCTGTGGGACAGACCGCGTTCTGCACGTGTGCGAGGACCGTGGACGTCATGTCAGTAGAGAAGTCGTCCGCGGTCTGGATCTGAAAGCCGCCTAGCCCCGGCGGGTCGACGGCTGGGCCGTGGCACGGGCCGCAGATCGACAGGAAACGCTGGAAGAGATCCGACACCAGCACGACGGTCCCCGTGGAGCTCGCGCTCGCCGACATCGCCACGAGTCTCGCGGGGAGGGGCTCGGCGCGCGCCTGCGAGCAGATGGATGGACCGAGAGCGGCGGCGGCGTCTGGCGCGGCAGGCGTGGGGTGTTGCTCAGCCCAAAGCCACGCCGGGTATTCCTCCTGCGCGCAACTGGCGATTGCGACCAAGGCGAGCAGCAGGAAAAAGAGTGCGCTTCCGTTCCGAACGCGCATGCGACCCACCGTCCTCAGGGGCGCGGGTTCTTACCATCGTGCTCCTGTCACACGGCGACAACGCGGTGAACTTCGCATCGCAGCTCTCGCACTGCGCGTGCGCGCGATTCCGGAATTCGGAGGGTACTTCCTGGAATCGGAAGCCGACGAGAGCCGGCGCGTCTCGGAGCTGTGGGCACTCCAGCGATAATGAGCGTTTTCGTCCGCGCGTCCGCGTGGCCCGGGTCTTGTACAGGCGGGCCGCGTCGCCACTGCCCAGGGCTCCCCTCCGGCGCGGTCTGACACGGGCACGCAATCCAATCCAAAGGCTCTCTTGGAGGTTCATCGTGAAGAAATCCGTCATTGGCAGTGCAATCGTTCTCGGCTTCGCGGTAGCGATCGCAGCGCCGTCGATCGGAGGCTGTGGCTCGCAAGGCAACTCCGGCAGCCCCGGTAACCCCGCACCCGTTCAGAAAGCTCTCGGCACCGTGGGACTGGAGCTCACTCTTCCCGGCGGCGAGACGATCACGAACGTCAACTGGACAATCAACCAGGGCGCGACGGTGGTCTTGTCCGGTACGTACGCCGTTCCAGCCAGCGCGACGTCAATCAGTTTCTTCATTCCGAACGTCCCCTCGGGCAGCGGCTACACGATCACGCTCTCGGCGACTTCGCCCGACGGCTCCGTCAGCTGCGCCGGTACGTCGGCTCCGTTCTCCGTCACCGCCCAAACGACGACTGACGTGAACGTGTTCCTGACCTGCACCAGCAGCTCGAGCGTGGCTGACGCCGGCGGCGTGCAAGTCAACGCAACACCGGTCGAGTGCGCGACCTGGACCTCGGCGAGCGCGACGCCCGCGACGCAGACGGCCGGGAGCGCCATCTCCCTCGCGGCGAGCGCCGTCGGCCCGAACTCCTCCGCCGTGACCTACGCGTGGAGCGCCACGACCCCCTCCGACGGCGGCGTGCTGAGCCTCGCAGGCCAGATTGCCGCTCCGACCTCGGCTCTCACCACATTCACCTGTCCGTCCACTCCGGCGGTGGTGACGATCACGCTCACCGTCGGCGACGGCGCGCTCCCCACGGGTGCAACCTGCCCGGTCGCCTCGAGCACCACGACGCTGACGGTCACGTGCGGCGCCGTGCCCTGCGTAGGCGTCGGCACCGGCGTCGAAGCCTCGCCTGACACGGCGACCGGCACCTGCCCGTCCCCCTCCATCAACACCGGCACGCTGAAGGACTCGTCGGGCAACTTCTGCTGCTCGCCGGCCCCGTGCCAAGGCGTCGGAATCGGCGTCGCGGCGAACCCGCCGACCTCCGCGACGGGCACTTGCCCGGCCGGCGACGTCAACACCGGCACGCTGAAGGATTCGAGCGGCAACTACTGCTGCAGCACGCTCGTCCCCTGCACCACCGCGGGCCAGACGGGCTGCGTAGCGTGCCAGGGGAGCACGGGCGGCGTCTGCACGCCCACCGAGGCGACTCTCGTCCAGCTCGACATCAACAAGGGCTTCGCCACCGCAGCCGGGAATGATCCGGCGGCCGGCTGCTACACCTGCCTCCTCGGCAAGCATGGGCTCGACGACACCACCGGGGACACGGGCAACGAGTGCGGCGACCTCACGGGGACGACGGCCTCGACCGATCCCGCCGGGTGCATCGCGACGCTCTCCTGCATCGTGACGTCTGGATGCGCGCTCGCGTCCACCTATCTCGGCGACGCAGGCACGAACAACTCCCTGAACGACTGCTACTGCGGCACGGCTCCGGCGAGCGGAACGTGCACCTCGGGCGGCGCGAACGGTCCGTGCGACAGCGTGGAGGCCACCGGGCTCGGCTTCGCGGAGACCGACGGCCTCGACATTCTGAAGAACTTCACTCTTGCGACGTTGGCCTCGGGCCAAGCCAACACGATCATCCAGTACGCGATGAGCAACAGCTGCACGCAGTGCATCCAGTGATCTGAGCCGGAGGATGGCCAAGCCATCCTCGCGTAGCTCCGCGAGAGGGCGCCGGTCGAACTGGCGCCCTCTCGTTCTATTTGGCGGAGGGAGTCTCCGACGGGTCAGGCGGTAGCGCACTGAACGGTTCGAGACCTTCGCGTGAGGATTGGGCGACTTGTTGAGGAGGCACGAGCGACCCCATTGCGGACGACCTTGGATTGAAACAAAGGGTGCGGTGCCGCGACGCAGTGAGTGACGCGAGCACGGAGAGCGCGAATGAGACGCAGCGCGATCGATTGGCGAAGGTTTGCTCCTCTCGTCTCGCTCGCGGTGGTCGGTTTCGTCAATGGAGCGACCTTCAGCTGTACGGAGAATGAGTCCGCTCCGCCTGGCGACGATGGAGGGGCTCTCGACGGGGCGAGCGTACCGGGCTCAGAGGACGCTGGGATGGGCAACGGCTCTGTCGTCGACGCCATCGTCGAGGCAACGCGGCTGTCCCTCTCCGTGTCGCAGGTCGATTTCTCTGCGGTCAATTGTGGAGCCCCCGCTTCGACGCGCGCGTTGACGCTTGCGAACACCGGCGGCTCGCCCGTGACGGTGTCGGCGGCGACCACCGGCGCGAGCTTCTCGGTGAGCCCGCCCACTATGACGATTGGCGCCGGCTCGTCAGGGGAGCTGGTCGTGACGGCGGGCGTTTCCGCGGGGGCCATTGCGGGTACGCCGATCACCGGGTCTTTGACCCTGACGAGTAACGCGCCCGAAGATGCGCCAATCACGGTCCCGCTCTCGGTGACGCCGAGCGGCGCCGTGCTGGCGTTCGCACCGGGGGAGAACACCACCTTCGCCTTCCCGTTCACCGAGGTGTCCTACCCTGGGGAGCTCGCGCTCGTGCTCACGAACGCGGGGAACGCCGCAGTGACGTTCACCGTGGGACCCCCGTCGGACCCGCACTTCTCGCTCGCTGGGGACGCGGGGGCGACGCTCGCCCCTGGGGACTCGTGGCGGATGAGTGTGGACTTCACTCCCACGGACACCAGCGCCGTCTACGCAACCTCGACGGTCAGCGCGACGGGGGTCGTCTGCGCTCCGAGCTTGGGGGCCATCACATACTCGGGGAGTGGAACGACCGGGGTGATCAGCGGCTGGCCGTCGACGGTCGATTTCGGCCCCAGTGACTGCGGAGGCTCTGCTCCCGCCGAGCGCACCTTTACGCTGACGAACGCGGGGGTCGCCGACGTGCACATCGTGCAGGTGTCCCTCACGGGGCCTCCAGGTTTTTCGACGGACGCCGAAATCGGTCAGGCGATCTTCGCCAACGGTGGCGAGCTCTATGTCTACGTGAACGCTCCACCCGTGCCTGTGCAGTCCTCGCTTGCCCCTATCACGGCCACCCTCACGATCATGACCGACGCCGACTCGTCGCCGCATGTGATCTTTCTCACCGAAGAGCCCAACGGTGCAATCCTCGCCTTCGATACCTCCGGTTCAACCTTCGGGAGCTTCGGGCAGGTCCCGATCCTCGGCTCAGCGTCTCAAGCCTTCGGCGTCATCAATAGCGGCACCTCGGCGGCGACGGTGACGCTCGTGCCAACTCCGTCGCCGGCGTTCGCGGTATCGATCCCGACGTTCGCGATCGACCAAGGGGGAACCCAGGCGGAGACAGCGACTTTCTCTCCAGTGACGGGAGGAAACACGACGGGCACACTCGCGATGACTGCGACGGGAACGGTCTGTGGCCCACTACCGGCGCCGGTTCCCCTGTCCGGAGCGAGCGGCGCGCTGCCGAGCGTGAGCCCTACGTCGCTGTCGTTCGGCGCGATCTGCGGGGGCACCGCGCCCGCCGCGCAGTCGTTCCTGGTCACGAACGGGGGGAACGGGAACATGAGTTGGTCGATGAGCGACGTCACGGGTGCCGGCGCTTCGCTCTACACGGTGTCCTCCAGTCCACCCCCTGGCACGCTGATTCCGGGCGCTGCAGCGACCATCATCGTGAGCGCCGCGCCGGTCGCGTCGCCCGCCCCGAGCACGGATCCCGCGCTGTTCGCTGCGCAGGTGACGATCACGACCGACGTCCCCCTCGATCCCCCGCACGTGGTCACGCTCGGCGAGACGCCGCTTGGAGATCAGTTGTCGTTCACGAGCGCGAGCCCGCTGCGCTTCGGGCAGGTTCCCGTCGCGATGAGTCTCTCGCAGGGATTCACGGTGGCGAACGGCGCCAACCCGGGGTCCGCTCCTGCAACGCTGTCTTTCGTGCTCGAGGGGGAAGGCGCAACGGCGTATACCGTCGTTCCGGGGGCTGCGTCGAACTTGGCTCCGGGTGGTGGCGTCACGACGGGGGAGAGCATCGTGTTCACGCCGGCGAACGGGACCGCATACTCGGCGACGCTCGGGATCTGGACCGATGACCCACTGTGCTCGCCGCTGCCGGCGCCAATTCCGATCAGCGGGACAGGTTCGCTGTGACACTCACGTCCGGACGCGATGCCGGTGCCTCGCCGTGACCGTTGATTCCTCTCTGCCTCGAATACGCCTCGCTGTCCGATCCGCGTCTTTGCCCAGATGTCGCACTGGAGGTGGCGCCGGGGTGGCATAGCCCCCCCATGTTCGGCGCGAACGGGAACAGCGCATGACGCGAAGGGCGTCACGCTCCTTCTTGCTCTCCAGTCGCATGGCGCTCGCTGTCTTCGGCGTCGCCCTGGCGCTCGCGGGCGTCATGTGCGGAGGAACGACGGGACAAGAGGGGTTGCAGCTCGGCTCCGGCTTGGACGGCGCGGCGCCGGGCGAGGCCGCGGGGCCCGACATGGACTCCGGGGCGTTCGACGTCGTCATCGATTACACGACTCGGACGCTGCCCGACGTCGTCGCCCCGCCCGATACCGGAGCTGAGGGGGGCTATCCGTGGCCAAGCTGCCCGCCGTTCATCCCGGTCGACCAGAACGGCAATCCCGTGGCTCAGGGGACGGAGGACAACGAGATTCCGGCGATCTACAGCGACGCCGGCGACAGCGGCGAAGCCCCCGCGCCAGACGGGAGCGCGTGCGCGACCTACGGGTGGCTGGGGAGCCCGGCGGTCGACCAGTGCTTCACGTTGGATACCAGTCCGTCTTCCTTTCCTCTCTTGCCCCCTTGCAACTGGTGCTCGGGTGTCGCGGCTCAGGGATCGGGTGCGGGCGTGCCGCTCTACGACCTCTGTTTGAACCTCTACATCTGCGCGCTCGGCACCGGGTGCGGACTGGCGACGAAGTCAGCGCCCGCTGGGTGTCTATGCGGGAGCGCATCTGCTCCGGACTGCATTCTCGACGCGGGGGGTCCCTGCGCCGCGGAGGAGCTCGCCGCGCTCCAGGCCACGTCGGTGACGAGTCAGACTTTGGAGAACTATAACGACATCACCCCGCAAGACCCTGGCTATTGCGGCTCTGCTCTCAACTTCGTTTTTCAAAACGCGGGCAGCCTGAACTGCTTTGCGCTCCTCGATGCAGCAGTCAGCCAGTGAGCGGGAGGAACGATGACACGGCTCGGGTTCGCGATTGCAATGTGCGGCCTCGCCGCGGCGCTCGCCGCCCCGGGCTGCACTGACGTTGGCGACAGCTCGGCCGTTCCAGGCATCGGGGGTGTCAACGAGGACGGTTCGACGGCGTCCGACGACGACGCAGCGAGCTTCGAAGACGGCTCGCTCGAGGGGGGTGGAGCGGCTACGGCTCTCGCCGATTCAGGTGAAATCGATTCGGCGGCGCCCGAGGACGACGACGCGGGCGGGGGGGAGGATACCGGCGTCATCGAAGCGGCGAGCTCCGAGGACTCCGGCGAATCGGACGCGGAGGCCCCCGATGCGACGATCGCCGATAGCGGTCCGGCAGACACGGGCAGCTCTGACGATGTCGGCTCGGGCGCAGTGGAAGCGGGGCCTGACGGTGAAGCGGGCTCCGGGATGGACGCGGGGCAAGACTCGGGCTCGACGACGGACGCGGGACAGGACTCGAGCTCGGGCTCCGACTCCGGAGGAGCGCTCGCTGCGTGCACCACGGCGACCCAAACTAGTTGCGTGCAATGCCAGGGGAGCGCCGGCGGCGTGTGCACGCCTACGGAGGCCCTCCTCGTCCAATACGACATCACGAAGGGATACGCGACGGCCGCCGGGGCCGACTCGGCGAACGGCTGTTACACCTGCCTCCTCGACAAGCAAGGGCTCGACGACATCCTCCACGCGGGAGACACCGGCGCCGAGTGCGGTGACGTCGCCGCCGAGGGGACGTTCACGGCGCAGGGGGCGGCTGCCGCCTGCCTGACGACGCTCTCGTGCATATTGACGACGTCGTGCGCGACCGCCGCTCTCTATCTGGGCGATGCGGGCAAGAACGACGCGGTCTCCGACTGCTACTGCGGCACCTCTCCGACGAGCGGAGCTTGCACGACGGGTGGCGCCAACGGTCCGTGCGACGGTCAGGAAGCAGCTGGGCTGGGCTTCGCGGAGAGCAATGGCCTGGCCATCCTGGAGAACTTCACGACGGAGACGCTTCCGTCAGGCCAAGCGAACTTTCTCATCCAGTACGCCCTCTCCAACGGTTGCTCGATGTGTCTGCAATGAAAGCACACGTGGCACTCGCGGCCTCCGCGCTCGTCGCGTGTGGGAGCTCCTCGTCGAGCGGCGCCCGCTCGATGGACCCGCGCGACGAGCGGGACCTTTCCTCGATGCGCGCGAACAGCCCTCACGCAGCGGAGCTCTACGAGCGAGCGGAGGACCTCTTCGCACGCGGCGAGCTCGCGAAGGCCGACGATCTCTTCCGGCAGAGTCACGACGAGTACCCCGACGCCGCGCTCCCCTGGCGCCGCGACTGCGAAGCGAGGACTGCCCTGGGCGAGCGCAGGGAGGCGGTAGTCGCCTGCTCAGAGGCGATCGAGCGGGGGCGCTCCGATCTCACGATCCGCGCTCTGGTGAGCGCGTTCGTGGACGGCCCGATCCCGCCGACCAGCTCGGACCTCTATCAGGCGTGGCTCGTGACGGCGCGAGCGCGCGAGAACCCGCTTGGGCAGGTGACGGCAGCGGCTGCCACCTGCGACATCGCGGCGAGAATAGGAGACAGTGCCATGTTGCAGCGATGTGGTGGGGAGTTGGTGAGAATCGCTCCGAATGATCCGGCGACACGAAAGGCCGAGGCCGCGTTGAGCGCCCAGTGTCCCCCTTGGCGGTTCTGGGGTGGTTGGGGCGCGCTCCTCACCTTGGTCGTGTTCACTCTCGTGGATGCTCTGCGACGCGCCCTGGCTCGGCTCCGCAGGCGCGCGAGCTTGGCGACCAGCACAGCGACCCTCCTCTCGATGGCGCTCGTCTTTTGGGTGCCGATCGTCAGGGCCGAGGAGGGGCCGGCGCCGGGGATCAGCAAGTGGCCAGTGGACCTCGAGCACCCGGAGAAGGGGATCCCGAGCGAGAAAGAGCGAAACGCCGATCCGTTGCAGTTCGGCTATTGGCTCCAGGACGTCGTGGCGAAGGCGGAGCATGCATCCAAGAGCGGTGACCACCTCACTGCATCGAGGCTCTACGGGGCTCTCGCCGCGGCAGTGCCCGATCGTGCCATCGGCTTCGTGAAGCTGTGCGAGGAGCTCGAAGCGCTCGGGGACCTCGCCAAGGCGTCCAGTGCCTGCGGAGACGCCCTCCTCCGCGACGGTGTCCGCGTCATGGACTATTCGCACTTCGTCCGTCTCATGCTCACCAAGCCTGGCCCCCTCGCCGAGAAGGACACGAAGGCGCTCGCGGCCGTCCTCAAGCACATGAAGGACGATCCCGCCGGGCGCGACGCCGTGCCGGACCTCGAGTGCCAGGTCGGGGCACGAACCTCTGACGTTTCGCAGCTCGAGGAGTGCACCGCAATACTCTCGGCGCGCGCGCCGAACGATCCGAAGACGCTCTCCTACGAGTGGGCGCTCGCCGTCGCTGAAGGGAGGTTCGAGGATGCGCGGAAGCTCGGGGAGCGAGCGAGGGTGTCCGGCGTCCCCGCGGAGAATGTCGCGGCCATGGACCGGGCGACAGCGTCGACCCAAGCTCACCGACGCTGGGAGATGATTTTCTCCGTGGCAGGCGTCGCGCTGTTCATCGCTCTCGCGGGGCTCCTTGGCCGCAGTCTCCTCCGGCGTACGCGAGGCGTGGACAGCGACGTAGCCGTACCTCTCTCACTGCGCTAGGTACTGCGCCACCATCTGCCCATAGGCGGTCAGTGTTCCGCCGCTGACGAGCACATCGGCCACGCCACCGGTGTTGAACTCCCACGCGGCCGATCCGTACCCGCTCGTTTCGACCGCCGTGATGACCTGAACCCAATTGGGGTCGATGTTCTGACCGTCGGTCGAGTTGCCGTATTCGCCGATCAGAACCGGGACGAGACCGTCGGCGCTCGTGATCGTCTGCGCCGCCAGGATCCCTTGCCCCGCGCTCGCGGAGCCGAGGAGCGCCGCGTTGACGGTCGCCTGGTCGGTGCTGTAGCCCGAGTCCCAACCGTAGAAGTGGAAGTCCCACACGATGTTGGTCATCGAAGAATACGTGGACGGGGTCATCCCGAACCCGGCGCCGATGGTTCCCGGATTCCCGCCCCCCATAAGCTCCATCATGATGATCGTATTGTTCCCCGTCCCTCGGATCGCGCTGTAGATGGCGGCCTCCTGAGTCGATATCGCGGCCTCGGCCGCCCCGTAGGCCGTTTGCGGTTCGTTCATCGATCCGAACCAGACATAGGGGTTGTCGATGAACGCGGAGGCGAGGCCCGCGTACCAGCTCGTCTCGCTCGCCAGGTCCGAGCCGGTGTACGGCGCGACCTCGGGCCAAGGGTGATCCTCGATCTCGACGACGATCCCGGCGTTCGTGAAGCTGGTCACCTCCGATTGGAGATCGGCCGCCGACGGCCAGTTGCTCGTCGGTAGCCGGACGAAGCTCAGCCCGGGGAAGAGCGGCAGCACTGGGGAGGCCGGAGTCGCGTCGTCCACGTCGAGCCCCATCGCGATGAAGGGAGCGCCATTCGGCCCCACGATCTGGCCGTTCGCGACCGAGAATCCTCCCGTCCCTCCTCCGCCCGAGCTTCCGCTTCCGGACCCTCCCGAGCTAGACCCGGAGCCGGAGCCGCCCGAGCTGGAGCCGGAGGTCGAGCAGGGCCCGCTGGGGTCGGACTCCGAATTCCATGTGTTGTTAGCCCAGTCCCACCACCCGCCCGCCGCGTTCTGCTGCGACACGACTTGGTTCACGTACAGGAGCTGCGCGACGTTGGCGCTGTACCCCGCGAGCGCGCCGTTCATGTAGATGACGAGATCCGTGCTGGGGCCTTCGAGGCTCCACGTGTTGCCGGCAGCGTCGATGATCGACTGACCAGGTTGCGTGACGGACGTGCAACTCGGGCTCTCGGTGCACGAGGAGGTGGGATTGGGCTCGGCGTTCCACGCGTCGTTCGCCCAGCTCCACCACCCGCCGGCGGCGTTCTCCTGCGACACGACCTGGTTCACGTACGTGAGCTGGGCGACGTTAGCGCTGTACCCCGCGAGCGCGCCGTTCACGTAGATGACGAGATCGGTGCTGGGGCCCTCGAGAGTCCAAGTATTGCCCGACGCATCGACGATCGACTCACCGGGCTGCGTGATCGTGGTGCAGGGGGCGCTCTCACTGGAGCTCGCCGCAGCCGTGGAGGACGCCTCCTTTTCGTGCGCTGCCGTGCAGCCAATCCCGAGCTTCACGACAGCAAGGAACAGCACGAGACTGCTCGTCCCGAAGGTCTTCATCCGATTCATGTGGCCTCCTGCCATCCGCCCCCTACGCAAGCGACGCGCCAGGGGCGGGCTTGCCGAGACTCTGCGAGAAAACCCCTTCAGCGCTCGCGCGCGGCTGGCCAGGTTGCTCGGCGCTCGCACAGCTTGCTCAGCGCACCTTTACAAGTCGTTCGACCAGGCTCCGCTCCGTCGCGTCATCCGCCCCTTCTTCGCTTACCCTCGTCGCTTCCATTGCCCACTTCCAAGTCCGACCAACCTGCGCGCGTGCTCGGCGGTGTCGACGCCTTCAGCGTGGTCGTCGGGGGGATTGTCGGCGTCGGGATCTTCTTCACCCCCTCGAGGGTGGCGCAGATCGTTGGAAGCAGCGGGCTCGCGCTCCTCGTCTGGGCGCTGACCGGCGCCGTCGTCCTCTGCGGCGCGTTGGCGTTCGCGGAGCTGGGCGGGCTCTACAACGGCGCCGGCGCGCAGTACACGATCCTCCGCGATGCGTACGGCCCGCTCCCGGCGTTCCTCTTCGTCTTCTGCAACGCCACCGCCGTCCAAGGGGGGGCGATCGCGATCGTCGCCATCGTCTGCGCGACCAACCTCGGGATCGCGGTGGGCGGCGGACCTCCCGAGGGGGCCACGCTCTTCGCGATCGCGGGGGCGATCATCGTCGGCCTCACCGCCGCCAACATCGTCGGCGTCCGCGTTGGCTCGGGGATCCAGAACCTCACCGTGCTGGCAAAGGTGCTGACGCTGCTCGCCGTCGGTGTGCTCGCGGCTGTCGCAGGGCCGCACGTCGTTACCACGGTTCCCCGCAGCGGCGGCGGCGTGGCGGTATCTCTCCTCGCCGCGCTCGTGCCCGCGTTCTTCACGTTCAACGGCTGGCAGCAGGCCCTGTGGATCGCGGGCGAAGTGCGCGAGCCACGACGGACCCTGCCGCGCGCGCTCGTGGGCGGCGTCTTGACGGTGATCGCCGTCTACCTCCTCGCCAACTGGGCGTACCTCCGCCTGCTCGGCACGCAGGGAGTCGCGGTGAGCCAGGCCCTCGCCTCGGATGCCGTCGCCACGGTTTGGCCGTCGGCGGGCCGCCGTGCGGTGGCCGCGGCCGTGGCTGTCTCGGCGTTCGGCGTCCTCAACGCGCAGCTCCTCGCGGGTCCGCGGCTCGTTCACGGAATGGCGCGCGACGGGCGGTTCTTTTCCATCTTTGGTGTGCTCGGCGCGCGGACGGGGACTCCCGCGGCGGCGATCGCATTGATCGGTGGAACGTCGCTCTTTCTTCTTCTGACGGCGGGGACCCGAGGAGTGATCGGCCGGCTATTGAACGGGGTGGTCTTCGTCGACGGGGTCTTCTTCGCGCTCAGCGGCGCGGCTATCTTCGTGCTTCGCCGCAAGCGTCCCGACGCGGACCGACCCGTGCGGGTCCCGGGCTATCCGGTGGTGCCGCTCGTCTTCATCCTCGGCGAGGCAGCGGCTGTCGCGGGCTCCTACCTCGATGCGGAGGTTCGAAGCGCGGCGGTGATCGGGGTCCTGTGGATCGCCGCCGCGGCGTTGCTCTACGTCGCGAGGTTTCGCGAGCCGGCTTGAGGCTTCACGTGCTCCAGCTCTCCGCACGGGTGCGAGGCACGCGAAGAGAGAGGCAGGTGAGCGCGCCGTCCCCCTTGTGAAATTCGCCGACGTCGACCACGCGCACGTCGAGTCCCCGCGCGCGGAGCATGGCGGCAGTCCCCGGCGCTGCCGCCGACACGAGGACGGCGTCGCCCAACGCGAGCACGTTGGCTCCGGCCGGCTCGGGTGCGGCCAGGGGCTCGACGCGCGCCGAGTCGAACGGCGCGAGATCCTCGGCGCGCATGACGCTCGGGTCGTAGAGCAGAAGAGTGGCGCTAGCGAGCGTGCATGCCGATTTCAGATGGAGCCCTCCGCGCACGTGAACGGGGACGACCTCGAGCCCGTCTCGCGATGCGACACGGGCGAGGGAGTCGACGCCACCGGGGTTCGTGCGACTCGACAGCCCGACGAACAGGCGCGAGTCGATCCGCAGCACGTCCCCGCCGTCGAGCGTCGCAGGGGGCGTCATTCGGTGCACGGTGAGATCGCGCGCGAGCTCCGCCGCTACGGGCTCGACCTCCGCGCGGCGCGAGGGGGCTCCCGGATGCGTGGCCAGAGCATGTGTCCCGGTGATCACCGCCGTGTCCTCCACGAAGCAAGCGTCGGGGGAGTCGTCGTCGGTCGGAAGCACGTCGACGCGGAGCCCGAGGGAACCGAGCATTGCGACGTAAGCCTCGTGCTGAGCCCGCGCGCGCCCGACGTCGATCTTCGCGCCGGCGTCATTGCGGATGCAGTCGGCGTAGCGCGCGGACGGAGCGCGAACGACGACGCGAGCGGGCGCTGAGAAGTGGGGCACGGGTCCGGACGGTAGCGCAGAACGACCACCCCTTGCTCTCGCACCACGACCACGAGAGCATCCCCCCATGCCATCCCCCAAGCTGAGATCCCTTCCTCTCTTCTGCTCCACCGTCTTCGTGCTCACGACGCTGGGTTGTGGTTCTTCGGCTCAGCCTCCCGTGACGGCGTCGCAAGCCCCCGAGGCAACCCCGTCCGCCTCGGCAAGCGCGCCGGCTGCGAGCACCCCCTCGCCGACTCCGACTCCTGATCCGATCGGCGCGGCGCCCGCCGACGCCCAGAAGACCCCGTCGGGCCTCGCCACGAAGGTCCAGACTCGAGGAACGGGGACCGTTCACCCCGGGCCGGCAGACAAGGTCACGGTGAACTACACGGGGTGGACGACCGACGGGAAGAGTTTCGACAGCACTGACACCCACGGGCCGGCGACATTCGAGGTCGATCGGCTCATCCCCGGCTGGACCGAGGGGCTGCAGCTCATGGTCGTCGGCGAGAAGCGCCGGATGTGGATCCCAGCGAACCTCGCGTACGGGGAGCATCCGAAGCACGAAGGGGCGCCCGCGGGCGATCTCACGTTCGACGTCGAGCTTCTCGACATCAAGGTCGCGCCCCCACCGCCGCCGGTCCCCGTCGATGTCGCGGCGGCGCCGGCGAGCGCGAAGAGGACCGCGTCGGGACTCGCGTACCGGGTGCTCACTCCGACGACGAACCCGAGCGCGGCGAGACCGACGGCGAGCAGTACCGTCATCGTGAACTACACGGGATGGACGACGGACGGGAAGATGTTCGACAGCTCGGTGACGCGCGGGAAACCGGCGACGTTCCCGCTCGCGCACGTGATCGCCGGATGGACCGAAGGGCTCCAGCTCATGAAGGTGGGCGACACGGCGCGCTTCTGGATCCCCGGCAACCTCGCCTACGACAAGTCCACCCGCGCAGGCGCGCCGCACGGAACGCTCGTCTTCGATGTCGAGCTACTCGGCATCGAGGGCGCGAGCAGTCCGTGATCGCTCTCGCGCCGGAGCTCGTGTGGGGCCTCCTCTCGAGGGGCATCGCCCTCGTCTATTTCATCTCGTTCGCCTCGATGACGAACCAGGTCCTCACGCTGGCCGGCACGCGCGGCTACGGGCCGATGGACGACCGCCTCGCGCGCTGGCGCCGCGACTTTCCGACGTGGCGGCGCTTCGTCTATTTCCCGACCCTGTCGTGGATCTACAACGCCGACTGGCTGCTGGCCTCGTTCGCCTGGCTCGGCCTGATCGCCGCCGGAGCCGCGTTCGCAGGGGGAGCGCACTCGCCGTGGGCATTTTTCGCCTGCTACGTCCTTTACCTCACGCTCGATCGCGTCCTTTATCTGATGTTCCCCTGGGACTCGATGCTCTTCGAGGCCGGGGTCTTCGCGATCTTCCTCCCCCCCCTTCACCTGCTCCCGGATGTCGCGGCCGCGACCGCGCCCGACCCCGCGCTCGCGTGGGTGTATCGGCTTCTCCTTTTCCGGGTCCTCTTCGGCTTCGGGAAGTTCAAGTTCTTCGGCAGCACGAGCGAGGACACAGGCTACCTGAAAGGGTTCCTCGTCAACCAGCCGCTCCCGTCGCCCGTCGGCTGGTTCATGCAGAAACTCCCGATGCCGCTGTTGAAGCTCGCGCTCTACCTGATGTTCCTCGTGGAGATCCCGCTCCCGTTCGCAGTCTTCTTGCCGCGCTGGAGCATCTTCGCCGCGTTGGCGATCGACGTCTTCATGCTCGTGATCTGGTCATGCGGGACGTTCGGGTACTTCAGCCTCGTCATGATGGTGGTTTCGCTGAGCTGGTTCGACCCGCAGACGGCGCTGGCGTTCTCCGTCTCGGCCTTCTTCTCCCCTCGCGGCGCGGTCGCGATCGTGCTCCACGCGCTCGTCTTCCTCCACGTCCTCGGCGCCGTCATGTCGTTTCCGTTGAACAGCTACTGCTCGATGACGTGGCTCAACTGGCCCGTGTGGACGCGCATTCGACCTCGCATTCTCGGCGCACCGATCGTTTTCTACCGTGCGCTCCACCCTTTCCGCTGGCTGCACTCCTACGGCGTGTTCCCCCCCAAGCCGTCGCCGGCGGTGAAGGCCGCGCCGGTCATGGAGGTCACGTGGGACGGGAGCGAGTGGCACACTCTCGGGCACCACTACTCGCCGACCCTCGAGTCTTCGCCCCCCAAGTTTTGCTCCCCTCACCACGCGCGGCTCGATCAGTCGTTCATCTACGACGTCTTCGGGCTGAGCGACGCGACGGTGCTCCGGAACCTCGTCGGAGTGTGGGACCCGTACGCCCACACGCACGCGGGGGGCTCGTGGCTCATGATGCGGCGGGCGCTCGAAGGGTGGATTCCTAGTCTGTTGATCGACCCGAAGTCGATCCCGCCGAAATCAGGGCCCCCGATCGCCGCGCGCATACGGACGTACATGCTCGAGCCGACCACAATCGCCGAGCTTCGCGCCACGGGGCGCTGGTGGAAGAAGACTCTCATCGGCCCCCACTCCGGTCCGGTCACGCGGGAGGGGGGATTCGGCGAGCACGAGATGCCGCCGCCGGAGCTCTGGCACTTCGACGACGTCGTCTGGCTGAAGCGATCGGCGATGGCGCGCCTCATGGATCGCGCGGTCAAGGGAGAGAGCCCTCACGATCTTGTCCTCGTCGATGCAGACGGCCTGAGCGCGGACGACGTCGCGCGCTTCTGGAACGAGTTTCTGCCGGGCGTGGCCCCCCACAGGGACGAGAGTTGGAGCGGGCTCCGCGCGATCGTGACCGGGCTGCGAGAGAGGTACGGGCGCGAGCAGCTCTATCGCTTCGAGCGCATCGCCGGCAGGTACGGGGTGCTCCTCTTCGCGAAGATGGAGCCGCTCTTCTTGGACCACGGGCTCGCCCCCGCGTTCGGTCGCGTCCACGCGACGCTCGACGTGCGAACGCACCACCACCTCGGGCTGCTCGCGCGTCACATACTCACCGAGGGGCGCGCGGCCTATGACGCGGTCGCCGCCGCGCCGGCGCGCGCGAACGAGCACCTTCCGAGGATGACGATGCAGTCGGGCGCGTACCTCCTCGCGCTCTTCCGCTACGAGGTCTACGTCAATCAGTCTCAGAAGCTGCGGTTGATGGAGATCTTCCTCGAGCCCGTCGGACGCCGCCCACCCACGGAGGCACAGAAGCGGAATAGCGCGAAGCTCGAGCCGATCCTGCGCCGCACTCTTGGGCCGCTCGACATGGTCGACTTCCTGAAGACCCAGTTCACTCGTCCCGAGGACAGCCTCGACGTGCCGGAGAATTGGCCGCGCTTCGCCCTCGCTCCCGACGGATCACTTCCGCGCGTCGAGCGCGTCGAAGCGAAGACTTCAGAAGGCTCCGATCGAGCCTAGGCTGGCGCAGTCTCTTGGGGCTCGTCACGAGGACGCAGAGCGATGCACGCGCAGAACGCTCTCCTCGGATGGAACGCCCAGGCGGAGCGGGAAGCCGTAGTGACCCGTCCCCCGGTGGACGTACATGCGGTCGCGCCCGCGCGCCCAGAACCCGTGGTCGGGAATCCTCAATCCGAAGAGGCGCAGGAACGTCCACGAGAGACCGAAGCTCACGAGACCCACCTGCCCGCCGTGCGTGTGCCCCGAGAGCACGAGGTCCCCCTCACCCTCCGGTAGGTGTCGGAACGCACCCGGGTCGTGCAGGAGGACGATCCGGGTCACCCCGGGCCTGCGCGGGTGCTCCTTGCAGACGCGCTCCAGGTGGGCCTGGCGATCGCGCCAGACGAAGTCCATTCCGACGATCTGAACCGCTCCCGCCTCGGTCTCGACTACGCGTTCCTCGTCGACGAGGAGCGTGACGCCGTTCTCGGCGAGCGCCCGCGTGACGGTCTCTTCGGCCTCGTGATCGTGATTGCCGAAGCACGCGAACACCTTTCCGGGCATCCCGCGCAGCGGTTCGAGCGCCCGCCGGAGGAGCTCCGGATCGCTCTGCGACTCCATCGTGAGAAAGTCACCCGTGAGGAAGATCAAGTCGGGCGCCTTCGCGACCGCGTTCGCGGCGATCCGCCGGAGGCGCTTCACCGACATGAACGGTCCCAGGTGCGGGTCAGTGATCTGGACGATCCGCAGCGGCCGATGCTCCCGCGCCTCTCCGTGCTCGTGAGGCGCGACCCTCGCCGCCTGCTCCGGCCCGCCGATGACGAGGTCGATCTCCTCTTCACGAGTCATGAGCGACTGAAGGAGCCCGACGGCCCCCATCGCGTAGGGCAACCACGGCGCCCAGGGATCGAAGCCGAACGATCGCGCGAGCGCCCACGGGAGCGCGAACAGCGTTCCGGCCATGAAGGACGACGCCGGCCAGCTAACGACCAGCCGGAAAACGAGCGGCCTCATACGAGGACGCGAGAGCATGGCGAAGTTCACGTATACGAGGACGTGAAGGACGGCGAAGACTTGCAGCGCTGGCATCGGGAGACCAGCCGGCGCCATCGCGAGCGCGAGCAGGGAGTAGACGCCCAGGAGGATGGCCGCCCGGATGGCGAACGGGCGCCCACGAAGGAGCGACGCCGCGAGCACGACACCGAGCCACCCGCCGAGTGTGAGGAGCCGAAACCACGCCATGAGCTCACCAGTCTAGTAGACCGCCAGTCGTTCGTTCGGATGCTCGAACGCGCCTGTGGGTGTCACCCCGACCATCGGTAGATCGACTGCCAGTGCCGCGCGTAGAGGGTGTGGGCTCTCGCTCGGGAACGAACGGCTCTCGGCCGTGTCCTACCAAGCGCTACCCGCCAAGGCGGAAGCGCCGCCGGTGTTCAAGCGTTCGAATGCTGAGGGGGCGCGGGAAAAGTGGAAGGGGAGGTCGATCATGAGGCGTAGTCGGGCCGTTGCGTTTGCGCTTGGACTGGGGATGGTGACGATGTGGGCGGCGACGCCGGAGCCCGCCCATGCGTGCGGCGGGTTCTACCAGGCGGTCGCCCCTTCGCCGCCGCCGAAGCCCAAGGTCGTCAAGCCGAAGCCCGGACCGAGCGAGGCGATGGCCATAGCCGAGCCTGCATTGCTGAAAGAAGAGCCCCAGGTCGCGGCGACGGCGCTGGCGGAGGGCTTTCCCAATCTGAAGGTCACGTCTGCGGACGCTTCGCGTCAGGAGCTGAGGGCCTTGCGCCTGATGGCGATCTCGGTCGCGCGCACCGACGGCGCGGTCACCGTGGCGGGTCCGTTCTACGCGGCGAGCGGAGCGGCGCGCGCGGCGAACCTCGCGTGGTCGATCGAGACGCTGCGGAAGCTGAACGTGGCCCGCCCGAACGATCCCGCGCTGCAGGCCGAGCTGGGGGAGGCGCTCGCGAGGACCCCCTCTGGTCAAGACGAGGCATTTCAGATCCTGGGGGGGCTCGCCGCCAGCGACCTGATGGGGAGCGCGCACGGATACGCGGCGCTCGCGCGACTTCGCAGCGCGAAGGGGGACGCCGCGGGGAGCGCCGACGCGAGCGAGCGTTGCCGGGCGATGGCGACGGCGGCGAGCATCTGTCCCGCGGCCCCCGCGGCGACGATCGTGGCGGCGCGCTCCGGATCCTAGCTCCCCATGAAGCCCGCGCTCGTCGCTCTGGTGACGATGCTCGCACTGCTCGCGGTGTGGCGAACGCGAACGCACAAACGAGAGCCCAAAGTGGACGAGTCTGCGCTCGCGTCGACGCGAGGCGATCCCGCGCACGGGCCGGAGCTCATGGAGCACTACGAGTGCAGCCGGTGCCATGAAGGGGCCGGGCTCCCCGCGGCAGCCCCGGAGAAGCAATGTATGCCGTGCCACGAGGATATTCTGACCGGCAAGGTCAAGGGCCCGACTCCGGCGGTCGACGCACGGTGGCACGAACGGTTGGCGGGGCTCGGCGACGCGCCGTCGCTGAACGGCACCGCCGGGCGCTTCCGGCGCGCGTGGATCGTCGCGTTCCTGCAAAAGCCCGAAGACCTTCGGCCCTTGCTCATTCCGACGATGCCGCGGCTCCCGATCACCGAGAGCGACGCGCGCGACATCGCCGCGTACCTCGCGCCGAAGGAGGACATCGCGAAGGAGCGTGCCGCGGATGACGCTCTGCTCGCCGACGCGCAACCCGAGGCCGGCCGCGCGTTGCTGTTCAGCAAGGGGTGTAGCTCCTGCCACGCGATGACGGGGGTGCCGGCCATCCCGGGCTCGCCCGTGCCGCCGGACGTGAAGGTGGTCGACGTCTCCCGAGCGATGGCCCTGGCGCCGGATCTTCGCTTCACGCGCGAAAGAATGAGCGCGACGAACGTGGTTCGCTGGATCGAGGGGCCGGCCGACGTGAAACCGGACACGTTAATGCCCCGGATTCCGCTGACGGACGCTCAGGCGAGGAACATCGCGGCGTACATTCTCCGCACACCGCTGGCGGCGGTGCCCGAGCGGCACGCGGCGCCGCTGCTCCCGAACCTCGACCGCACCGTCACTTACGCAGAGGTCAGGGACAAGGTGTTCCAGCGAACCTGCTGGCACTGTCATTCGGATCCGGACCTCGAGCGCGGCGACATCGGCCCGGGCAACGCGGGGGGCTTCGGGTTCGAGCCGCGGCACCTCGATCTGGCGACGTACGAAGGGATCTTCGCCGGGACCGTGGACCGCGACGGGCAGCGGCACAGCATCTTCGCTCCGATGCCGGACGGAACGCCCCGCCTGGTCGCCGCACTGATGGCGAGGCACCACGAGGAGGCGGGGGAGGGGGCTTCAGAGGGGGTTCGGGGGATGCCGCTGGGCCTGCCGGCACTGCCGATGGAGGACATCCAGCTCGTGACGACCTGGATTGCGCAGGGGCGGCGTCGTTAGGGCTCGTCGTCGAGAGGCGCAGTGTCGTCCAGGAGATGCCAGGTCTCGTCCAGGAGATGCCAGGTCTCGTCCAGGAGATGCGCGGTCTCGTCGAGGAGATGCTGGATCTCGTCGAGGAGATGCCGGATCTCGTCGAGGAGATCGGCGACTTCGTCGAGGAGACTCCGGGTCTCCTCGACGAGATCCGTCTTCTCCTCGAGGAGATCCGCGACCTCGTCGCAGGCGACTCCGGGTCTCGTCGAGGAGATCGGCGATTTCGTCGAAGAGACTCCGGGTCTCCTCCGACGCGATCGGCGGCCTCGTCGAGGAGATGCGGGGTCTCGTCGTCGAGGCGCCTTGCCCACGAGGACGAGGGCCGGCAAGCTGAGCGCGTCATGAAGCCCCTGCTCCTCGCCCTCGTCCGCATCGCGGTCGCGACGCTCGTCGTCGGCTGCGCCGGCGTCGATCTCTCCCAAGCGAAGTCCCCCTCCTCGTCGTCGTCCGGCTCCAACGGAAAGGCATCTCTCGACCCGACGGCGCCCGAATGCCCGGAGTCGAAGGTCCCGTGCGTGGGGGCGGACAGAGAGTGCGCCCTGGACACGACGAAGGACTGCATGGTTTGCCACTGCGCCTCTCCGTTCGGAGCGGCGCCAGACGTCGGGGGGGTACCGCCGGTGCAATGAGTGGCGCAGGATCGGGCTGCGTCGGCCCGACTTGCGGGCGCGCAGAACCACTCCTGGGAGCCTAGAAAATACCTTTCGCGCGAGATGCGGTCGGACGCGTTCGAGCGAGAATTGCCCGATCGGAGATTGCCAAGGTGAGTCTCCGCTTTATGGTGCACGCGCCTTCGAGAAAGGACCCGCCGTGCGCCTCTCCACTCGTCTGATCGTCACCGCCGTTCTCCTCGCTCCCGCGATCCTCTTCCCTGCGTGCGGCTCGTCCCCGAACGGTAGCTCGCCAGGCAGCGACGCCGGAGCGGCCGACGGGAGCATCCAGACGCTCCAGGACTCCGGCGGCCAGAGCCCGGATTCAACCGTGTCTAGCGGTGACGCAGGCGGTGGCTCCGACACGGGGGCGACGCCGGTGGACTCGGGGACGCCGAGCGAAGATGCGAGCAACATACTCGGCGCCAATTGCCCCGCCGTAGACGCTGCCGGTTTCGTCGAAGGGCCGCACGGGCCGCTCCCCACGGTGGCTTATTCGGGTGGGGGGATCCTCGAAGCCCCCCAGATCATCACGTTCACCTTCTCCACGACACCAGCCATTCCCACGCTCCAGGCGTACGGGCAGACGATCACACGTAGCCCGTGGTTCGCGGAGGTCACGAAGGACTACTGCGTCAACGACGGGGGCACGTGCATCACCCCGGGCGAGCTCGGGCTCAGCGTCGAGATGGATGCGAGCGCCGCCTCGCTCTACGTAGACACGTTCGGGCAGGGGACTGCGCCGACGGGGGTGGACCTCGATTCGTTCATCAATGATCAGATCGCGAGCGCGGTGGCCGCGAACGTGATCCCGGCCCCCGGGCCGAACTCGCTGTACGCATTCTACTTCCCCCCGTCCTCGACGATCTCGTTCGGACCCCCGCAGTCGGGAGGGCAGAACGAGAGCTGCGTCGCGTTCGGCGGTTACCACTACGACATGACCTACAAGGACGGTCACACGCCGATCGTCTACGCCATCATGCCGGACTGCCCGACCGGCGACCCGGCGCTCGACCTGCAGAGCGTCACGGTCGCGGCGAGCCACGAGATCATCGAGGCGACGACGGATCCATACCCGTACAGCGGCTGGTATCTGGATCAGGACATGGACCTCGAGGCGGGTGCGCCCACCGTTCCGCAGTACCGCAATGAGCCGTGGGCGAACGCAGATTCGTTCGGCGAGATGGGGGACAACTGCGAGAGTCTCGTCCTCTTTCAGTGGACACTCGACAGCGGGATCGACGTGCAGCGCATCTGGTCCCCGTCGGCCGCGGCCTTGGGTCACAACCCGTGCATTCCCGTCCCCGAGGGGGAGAGCTATTACAACGCGTCCCCCGACAAAGTGCTCTACGTCGCCGACGTGGGGAGCTCGTTCATGGTCGACGTGTCGGCGTTCTCCGACGTGCCGCGGTCCTCCTGGCGCGTGGACGCGCTCGACGGGACGCCGACGCAGCTCACGGGCGCGGGGGGAGGTCCGCTCCAGTACCTGAGCTTCGAGTTCGTGGGGGGGACGGACGCAGGCGACGGGATTGCCCACCTGCTCTGCGTGAACAACAAGACGACGGGTCAGGTGAAGGTGACGCTCCTCGCCGATCCCGCCGCGGACACGTCGCTCACGCAGGCCGAGACGTGGCCGGAAGCCGACGCCATCCTCTACTCCGTGGACGTGAACGACACGGTCAACTTCCCGGAGCCGGACGGTGGGGTCTACTCGACGCTCGCTTACCAGGAGTGGCCCTTCGCGGTCATTACGCCGGCGATCGCAGAGACGCTCGGGGTATCGGACGCCGGGATCGTCGATGCCGTGAAGCTCGCGGAGCTGCGGGGGAAGTACCGCGGTCCGCGCGTCCGCGGACAGAAGCACGCTCCGGTGAAATTCTCGAGATGAACGGCTCCCCGCCCCGCTGGATTCCGATCACCGCCACGAGAAAAAACGGTAGGCCGCGAGCAGAGCCGCACCGGCAAGCACGGCGAAAGGGGCATTGCGAACGTCTGCGCGAAGGCCGCGGAGGAGATCCCACGTGGCCGAGAACGTGCTTCGCACGTGCCGTCGCAGCCCTACGAGGGCGACGCCGCACGCCACGAAGAGGCAAGCGGCGAGCCCCCCGGTCGCCACCTTGTGCTCGTGGACCATCCACAGCTCCGCGAAGATCACGATGTCGAAGAGCGCGTGACCCACGACCTGCGACGGCAGATCGCGACGCCGCGCGTAGACCCCCACCACGAGGAGCCCTGTCGGGAGATGCATCGCGAAGAGGGGCAAGAGCCCCTGAAACCCATGGAGGAGGGCGAAGCTCACCGCCGCCGCGACGGCGCCCCACGCGACGTCCACCCCCATCCATCCCCCTTGCACGTAGCTGCGAAAGAACAGCTCTTCGCCGAGCCCCGCCACGATCGGCGAGATCCACAGGAGATACACGAGCAGATCGACGTGGGTGCGGATCCCATACGGCGTCCAGACGGCCTCGGCGATCCCCGGAATGAAGAGGACCCCAATGCTCGCCACCAGGACGCGCAGAACGGCGATCGAGCAGCACTCGCCGAGCGTCTCGAAGTTGCGCGCGAGCCCGAAGTCGGCGCGCGTCCACTTTCCGAGCACCCTTCGCGCGAGCGGAAAGACGATCGCGAGCTGAAACACGGCGACGACGACCCAGCGAGGTGTCTCGGTGGAACGGCCCCCTCCGTCTGACCGAAACATCGACTCGCTCCAGGCGCCCCCGTGAGGAAGCAGCCGTGAGAGCCCGCTCGCGAGCGCCACGCAGGCGCACATCTCGAGCGTGACGGCGCACCATCGCCAGGCGACGCGTAGAGCGGGCGGAGGGGACATCACAGTGGGACGAGGGGGCGCACGAGCCGAGACCTACTTCCCCTCTTCGACCGCGATCACGTTGTCGTCCGGGTGCCGGTCGATCAGCTTGTCGATCGGGTCGATGCCCGCCTTGGCCGGCATCCGGTCGACCACGATCTTCACTTCTGACTCGCCGCTCTTGACCCTTCGTCTCTCGACGGCGATCGCCACCCCTTTGTCGTCCAGCGCGCCGATGTCCACCAGGTCGTCCATCGGGACCTCGGTCTCGTCCCCTTGCTCGCCCGCCTGCATCTTCTTCGCGGTCACCTTCATCGTGATTTCGTACCTTGCGGCCCCTCCTTCCCCCGTCGGCCCGATCTTCTTCGCAGAGGCGGAGAGCGCCCGGTTGTCGTAGAGGGTGATGACCTCGAAGAGGTCGTGAATCAGGTACTGCATCTCGGGCGGCGTGACCTTCTGGATCTCGTCGATGAGCGCGAGCG
>JBKQKP010000252.1:0-13392 GCA_052147435.1 Polyangiaceae bacterium
CGCCGCCGCTGCCGTTGGCCGAGAGGTGGCCCGCGACTGCGACCGTCGGGGCTTCGAGGAGGATCGCCCCTCCGCTCCCGCCTCCTGAGCCGTTGATGTTGGTCGCATAGTTCGCGACCGAGTCGACGCCGCCGCCCGCGAGAATCGACCCGCCGGCCGGAATCGTGATCGAGGTGCTCGACGTGATCTGAAGCGCACCGCCTCCGCTGGCGCCGTTGTAGGCGGTAACGCCCCCCGAGGTCCCTGCGAGGAGCGGAATGAGCGTCGCGTTGCCGTAGCGCGCGCCGGGCGCGGTCACCGCCGCCCCCGAGTCGGCGATGGGGAAGCCGGTCCCGCCGAGGCCGCAGTAGCTACCGCCGCCTCCGCCGGCGGTCGCGACGCCGCCCGTGGTGCCCGAGCCGCCGACGCCCACGCCGGACGTGAGCTCGCCGGCCGTGACGACGATCGGCGCGTTGATCAGGACGGCGCCGATGACATAGAAGATGGCCGGCTTCGTACCCGAGACGGTGAGCGTGTTCGTCGTCTCGAGCGTGAACGTGCTCATGACCCAGAGGGTGGCGTCGCCGCCGGCGTTCGGGAGCTGCACGTTCACGAACGGAGGCGCCGTGGGCACCGAGGAGCCACCGCAGCTCCAGGTCCCGTCGTCGGTGCTCGCGGTGCAGTTGTCGTTCTCGTCGATCGCGATCGGCGTCACGGTCCCCGCCTGCGTGAGCGTGAAGTTCGACGGCGTCCACGGGCCCGCGTCTGCCCCCTGGACGGGGCCGGAGTCGGTCCCCGGCTGGGGGGTCCCGGTGTCTACGGGGTTCGTGAAGACGCCCGTATCGGTCACCGTGCCGCTGTCGCTCGACGCCGGCGGGGGCGTCGAGGAGGAGTTCGAGCATCCCTGGCCGGCAGCGGCCAAGGCGAGTCCGGACGTTCCAAGGATCGAAAGAAATAGGATCTTACGCATTACAAGTACCTCCCTGCAGTCACGGTGGACGGCAGTCGTAATCATACATTCATTGCCGAACGACGGGCCAGCACCGCGAGGCGCGACATCCGCTTCGCACCTCGCACGCTCTTGGGAGGCTGGCTACGCGGCTACGTGGGGAGCAGCGCCGTACGCAGCCGACGCGCGTTCGCCGCGAGAACGGCGCACACGAGCGTCGCCAGACTCACGATCGCGCTCCACCGGTACGACGGCGGCGCCTCGTAGCGAAGCACCATCGCGTGCGCACCCTGCGAGACGCGCACCCCCATGAGCCCATAGGCAACACGAACGATCGGCACGGGCTCCCCGTCGAGCGTCGCATGCCAGTAGGGATAGTCACTCTCGTCGATGACCGCCATGCACGGCGCCGTCGCGTCGAAGCGCGCGCGGATCTCCTCGGCGGACGTTCGCGTGACCGTGACGTTCGCGATCGCCTCGTCGCGCGGCTGGTGCGGCGGCAACGGGGGTTGCGCCTCGCGGAGCACGAGCGTCTTCGCGAGGACGCCGGCGGCGAGCGGGATCGTCGGGAAGTACGGGACGTAGATCGCCGCGTAGCGCGCGACGTCCTCGGTGGTCGCCCCCTCGATTCGTTCGGCCTCACCCGCGTGCACGAGCAGGTACCCCTCGTTCGCGAGCGCGATGGCGAGCTCGGGGAGCCGCTGCGGATCGCCGTACGCGAGCGCCTCGCGCGTATACCCGCTCACGTACGGGTGCGGGCTCGGGACGCGGAAGACGGCGAAGTCCTCGTCCTCGAAGTCGAGCGGGTAGAGCTTGCGGTAGGCGTCGAGCGCCGTGGCCATTCCCGAAGAGCGCAGGTACGGATCGCTCTTGTCGTAGACGACCCAGCGCACGCCGACGAGATCGAGGTACGCCCGCCGGAGGAGGAACGACTCCGCGGCGGCGACCGCGAGACGCCCGCTCCCTCGCGGCGCCATGTACTCGAGCGCCGACTCCGTGACGAACGAAGGCCCCCCCCACGACGGCCCGAGCGCGTGGAAGCAGCGGCTCGTCACGACGTAGACCTTGCCGTTCGCGCTCTCCGGGTCGCTCTTCGCCTCTTCGCCGAGCCTCGCGTAGAGGGCGCGCGCGTGCGCGATCGTGGAGCTTGCGACGTTGCTCTCGAAGATCGGGCTCTCGAACGGCCACGCGTCCACGAAGAAGGCGACGCCGAGCGCTGCGACGATCGCGAGCTCATGGCGCGCGAGCCTGGTCCGCGCGACGACGTCCGTGACGAAGAAGCCCGCGAGGAGCGACGCGAAGAACGGCCCCGGGGTCTGGAAGAAGACCTCCGGCGCGCGGATGTCGCGGTAGAGCGGCAGCCGCTCGATCAGCCCGAACCCCGGCAGCGCGGGACCGTGTCCGAGCGCGATCGCGACGACGACGAACGCCACCAGCAGCCAGAAGAGCCCCGGGTCGTGGCGGTTTTGGCCACGACCGAAGATGACCGCGCCGCAGACGACCGCGAGGAGCGCGATCCCGAGGTAGTTCCCTTGCCCCGCGCTCCGGTCCACGAGCGCCCCGAGCCCGTGCACGGAGTACATCCGCTGCCAGCCGTCGAACGGATCCCCCTCGAAGAGCTTCAGGAGCTTCAGCTCGCTCAGCGAGGGGACGACGACGAACGCGGCGAGCGCGAGCGCGAGGACTGCGAGCATCCCCATCGTGCGGAGGATCTCTCGTCGACGCGCGGGCTCTCGCACGAGCGACCGCACCGCGAACGCCGCGAAGAACGGCACCTGGATGGCGGTGTGCTTGTTCTGCGTCCACACCATGAGCGCGAGGGTAACGGCGCACGCGACCACGTCGGCGAACCGCCCCTCCTCGAGGACCCCCACGAAGAAAAACCACGCGACCGGGAGCATCGCGAGGAAGACGACGACGCTGATGTGCTCGGCCGCCCCCGCCCGGGTGAGCAAGAGCGGATGGAGCATGTACGCCAGCCCCGCGACCGCCGCGGCCGTCTCTCGGCGGAGGAGCCGAAAGGCGAGGAGGCACATCGTGACGCCGCTCGCGCCGATCGAGACGAGCGCGACGAGCTTGCCGGCGACGAGCGGGTCGAGCACCGACGCGAAGAGCGCCCACGGTACGAGCGGAAAGTCACCGGCGTACGGAAGGGCCTCGCTCGACCCGTTCATGAAGACCGAGGTCCACCACGGGACGTGACCCGAGCGCCCCAGCTCTCGCTCGAAGTCCCAGAGGCGCGAGACGTAGACCGGGATCTCCGCGGAGGAATACGGGAGCGGAAGCCAGTGGGCGCCGAGCCAGACGATGTAGGCGAACGCAGCGAGCGCGACGATGCCGACGGGGCCAACGAGGGAGCGGAAGCGAAGCGTCGGTCGCGGCTTCGGCGGCAAAGTCGGGGGAGGATACCCTGGCCTGGACCTGGTCTGGTCCGGGTCGGCGCCCACACCCTGACGCGCTGCGCGAGTCTGTAGTTCTCGTGATCTTTTTCCCCCTCCCGACTACACAGGAGCCTCGAGGGGATACGTGTGCCGTGACCGCGCGCGCGTGCCTCCGCAGACGGAAGAATCGCTTACGCCAGGCATCGCCGGCTCAGGAGTCGCGTCATGACATCGAGGAAGCAGTCGCTCCATCTCTTTCTCTGGGGCTGTCTCACTCTGCCGTTCGTCCTGGCCCTCGCCGGATGCGGCCGCACCTCCCTCGATTTCCCGCTCGGCCCGAACACCGAGAACGACGGTGCGGCCCCACCGACGACCGACGGTGGCGAAGACGCCCTGCCTCCGATCGAAGACAGCAGCATCCCCCCGTTCGATGCCATCCCCCCCAGCGACGCGAAGGTCCCCCCCGTGGACTCGGGCGCCCCGGACAGCGGGCACCTTCCTGACGGCGGGACCTGTCCCCCCGGTGAGGTCGTTTGCGGCGACGTCTGCGTCAACACGACCTCCGATCCGGACAACTGCGGCGCCTGTAGCAACGTCTGCCTCCCCGGTCAGGTCTGCTCGAACAGCAGCTGCACGACGACGTGCGCGACGGGGCTCACCGACTGCAACGGGGCGTGCGTCAACACGACGACCGATCCGAACAACTGCGACGGCTGCGGTCTCGCCTGCACCGGCGGGCAGTCGTGCGTGAACAGCGCGTGCGCGTGCACGCAAGGGGCGGAGCCCGCGCTCTGCAACGGCGCGTGCGTCGATCTCTCGTCCGACCCGAACGACTGCGGCAGCTGCAACAATTCGTGCGGAACGGACGCCGCGCCCGGGCTGTGCTCGAACGGCGCTTGCGTGCTGACGTGCGCGACGGGGCTGACCGACTGCAGCGGCGCGTGCGTGAATCTGCAGAACAACACGTCCGACTGCGGCGTCTGCGGGAAGGCGTGCGCGGGGGGGCAAGCGTGCCTGAGCGGTACGTGCACGTGCACGCAAGGGACGACCCCCGCGCTCTGCAACGGCGCGTGCGTCGATCTGTCCGACAACCCGAACGACTGCGGCGCCTGCGGCAACGCCTGCGCGACGGGCGACGTCTGCTCCGGCGGCCAGTGCGTCCTCAACTGCGCGACGGGGCTCACCGACTGCAACGGCGCGTGCGTCAACACGGCGACCGATCCGGACAACTGCGACGGCTGCGGCAAGGTGTGCTCCGGCGGGCAGTCGTGCGTGAACAGCGCGTGCGCGTGCACGCAAGGGACGACCCCGGCGCTCTGCAACGGGGTGTGCGTCGATCTCTCGTCGAACCCGAGCGACTGCGGGAGCTGCAACAACGCTTGCGCGACCGACGGCGGCGCCAACGTGGTCTGCTCCGCGGGCCAGTGCACCCTCGTGTGCCCGACCGGGACGACCGACTGCGCGAACGCCTGCGTGAACGAGCAGACGGACCCGAACAACTGCGGCGGCTGCGGCGACGTCTGCGTCACCGGGTCGACCTGCACCGCCGGCAAGTGCACCTGCACGACCGCAGGGGACACGCTGTGCGGAGGCGTCTGCGTGGACACGTCGACGAACGCGGCCGACTGCGGCAGCTGCGGCAATGCGTGCCCCGCCGGCGATACGTGCAGCAACGGTCAGTGCATCTGCGCCTCGGGCCTGGATCTCTGCGGCACGCTCTGCGTGAACGAGCAGACCGACAACGACAACTGCGGCGGCTGCAACGTTCGCTGCTCCGGCGGGACGTCCTGCCAGAGCGGCTCGTGCCAGTGCGCGAACGGCGGCCAGCGTTGCAACGGCGTGTGCACGGCGACGCAGAGCGACCCGGACAACTGCGGCGCGTGCGGCAACGTGTGCGGCTCCGACGGCGGGACCGGTACGTTGTGCGCCGGGGGAGTCTGCACGACCACGTGCACGTCCGACTCCGGGCCGGCGCTCACCGAGTGCTCCGGCGCGTGCGTCGACCTCCAGAACGACGCGAACAACTGCGGCGCGTGCAACTCGCCCTGCCCGACTGGGGCGGACTGCGTGGCCGGGGCCTGCACGTGCGGCGCCGAGACGCTCTGCGGGCTCTCGTGCACCGACACGCAGACCGATCCGCGCAACTGCGGCGGCTGCGGAGACCGTTGCCCCGGGGGCACGCTCTGCACCGCCGGTGTCTGCACGGGGACCTGCAACACGGCCGCGGGCGAGACCGACTGCAACGGCGTGTGCGTCGACCTCGAGACGAACAACCGCAACTGCGGCACCTGCGGAACGACGTGCCCCGGCGGCGCCCCGTGCACCAACGGGACCTGCGCGTGCGCGGCGGGCTACACGCAGTGCGCGGGGAGGAACGGCGGCGCGGGCAACTGCGTCGATCTCTCCTCGAACGAGCGAAACTGCGGCTCCTGCGGGAACGCCTGCACCGGGGCAGACCCCGTGTGCAACGACGGGACGTGCGCCGTGCGCTGCTCCGCGTCGGGCTTCACCTCGTGCGGGACCCCCCCCGCGTGCGTCGATTTGGAGAACAACAAGAACAACTGCGGACTCTGCGGGCTCGTGTGCGGCGGGAACCTCGTCTGCGTGAGCGGCACGTGCGAGTGCCCCACCGGGACGACGAACTGCGCGGGCACCTGCTCGGATCTCCAGACGGACGCCAACAACTGCGGCACGTGCGGGACGACCTGCTCGGCAGGGCAGGGGTGCGTCACCGGGAAGTGCCAATAGCGGGTATCCTCGGCCGGCGTGCGCGTCACTCGTTCTCGCCACCTCTCTTTCTCGATTGCCACGTGCGTGCTCCTCACGCTCTCGGGCTGCCGCGGCAGCTCCGTGACCGGAAGGGCCGTCGTGGACGCGGGCCCCTCGGAGCTCGCCGCGAAGGATCTCTCCCCACCGAAGAAGCCTCCGGCGCTCCGCGCGGCGCGAATGACCGTCCCGCCGCTACCGGATCTCCCGTCGCTCGCCTCGCACGAGGCCCCCTCCGCCCTGCCGACTGACGTGAGCCTCGGGGACAACCCCTGCCACGCCGTCTGGACCGGCTCCCAGACGGCGCCGCTCGCGTGCGCGAAGTCGCTGCTGTTCGGCGCTGCGGAGGCGGCGAAGAGCGGCGGCGGAGCGAATCTCCTCGTCCCACGGACGCTCCTCGCGCGCGATCCATCGGTGCTCCCGAGAGTCTCGGATCATCGCCTCGAGGGGACGGAGGGGCCGACGCGCAACCAGGGGAGCGCCCCCGCCTGCACGGCGTTCGCGACGGCGACCGCGCTCGACCACGCGCTCATCCGCTGGAGCGGCCACCAGACCCCCGCGAGCACGATGCAGATCTGGGCGCGGTACCACTCGCCGAGCGTCGAGACGTCGCTCCTGTCGAACGTCGGGCAGCCGATAGGGCCGGAGCAAGTGTGGCCGTTCAACGCGCAAGAGGCCCTCACGTGGGTGCCGTGCTCCGATGTCCCCAAGTCGTCGAAGACGAAGTGCGGCCTCCCGGTGAACGATCCGCGTCTCACGAAGCTGGCGGCGAGCTCTCTCGGCGAGTTCACCGAGGTGGAGTACCTGGCGACGCCGGTGGACACGAAGACCGTGCAGGCGAAGATCGCCGCGGGGCAGGACATCATCATTGGCATGGAGCTGCCGCCGGCGTTCGTGCCGAAGGGGCGCGCGGGGGCCCGGTACATCCCGCACTACACGAAATCGGCGGGGCCCGACGCGGGGCACGCGCTGGTCCTCGCCGGGTACGCCGAGCTGCCGCACGGCACGTACTTTCTCGCGCACAACAGCTGGGGACCGAGCTGGGGGGACGGAGGGTACGCGTGGATTCACGAGGCGACCCTCTCCGCGTGGGTCCGCGAGGTCGTGGCCGTGGACGCGGAGCCCCTCGACCGCGACGCGAGCAGCCGGCCGCGCAAGGACCGCTGGGCGAAGGGGTGCGCTCCCGGGCTCCTCCCCGACAGCATCCGCGCCGCCTGCTCACCGCCGTGTCCGGACGGCAGCCCTCGCCACGACGACGTCTGCGCCGTCGCCGGCCAGTGCCCCGCGAGCTACGTGAACCTCTCCGGCTCGTGCGTCCTCGCCGCCCCATCGGCGAAGGGGACCGATCCCTCGACGGGGATCAGCTGGACGTGCGGTCCCGGCGGCTGCGCCTACTCTCTGCCGCGCGCGAGCGATCCCGAGTGCACCGGATCGACGTGCGCCGCGTCGTGCCCCGCGCCAGACTTCCACGTCGCGAAGATGGGAGACACGCTCGTCTGCGTCGAGTGATGACGAAACCTCCCTCCTCTTTCTACGTTCGGAGCGGCGACGAGCTCCACCCCGCGCCGACGACGGCCGGTCCGTGGGATCCCGGTCTTCAGCACGGCGGCCCCCCGGCGGCGCTGCTCGGCGCCGCGCTCGAAGCGACGGCTCCTCGCGAAGGGACGCGGGTGGCGCACTTCGCGCTCGAGTTCCTGAGCCCGGTGCCGCTCGCGCCGATGCGCGTCGCGACCGAAGTGGTCCGCCCCGGCAAGAAGATCGAGCTTCTCTCCGCGACGGCGAGCGTCGCCGGTCGCCCTGTCCTCCGTGCGAGCGCGTGGCGCCTCGCCGTCGGCGCGGGCCGGAGCCCCGAGATTCGCTTCGGCGACCCCCCTCCGCCGTTTCCCGACGCGGAGGAGACGCGCTTGTTTCCGAACGCTCCGCCGTTCGGCTACGGCCTGGCGCTCGAATGGCGCTTCGCCGCAGGGGGGTTCCATCTCTACGGTCCTGCGACGGCGTGGACGCGTCTGCGGGTCGACGTGGTGGAAGGGGAGCCGGTGAGCCCGCTCTCGCGTGTCCTGGCGATGGTCGACTCGGCCAACGGGATCAGCGCCGAGCTCGACCCCAAGGCATTTCTGTTCGTCCCCGTGAACCTGACGGTGTCGCTGGCGCGCGCTCCGGAGGGGGAGTGGGTCGGCATGAGCGCGGCGACGTCGATCGCGAGCGAAGGGGTGGGAACGACGCACGCGCGTCTCTTCGACACGCGAGGCTTCTTCGGCGAGAGCTTGCAGACGCTCTTCGTCGAGCCGCGAAGCTAGGGCAACCCGCCGATGCCGCCGAGCCCACCGAGCAGACTCCCGCAGTCGGTGCCGCACGTGCCGGCGATGCACTCGAGGATCGGCAAGAGGTTCGTGAGCCCAGAGAGGCCCCCGCCGCACGTCGTGATGCAACTGAGGCCCCCTCCACTGCTGCTGCTCCCTCCGCCTCCTGCGAGGCACGTCGTGAGGATGCACTCGAGGGAGGTCGCGCACGTGGTGTCGGCGAGGCACGCTTCGATCGAGCTGGCGCACTGGGTCGTCACGCAGGCCCCGCAGGCGATGATGCCGCCGTCGTCGCCGCCGAGGAGCCCGCCCGAGCTGCTCCCGCCGGACGAGCTCCCGCCTGACGAGCTGCCGCCTGAAGAGCTCCCGGAGCTCGAGCCCGAGTCGGATCCGTTCGACGGGGACCCGCTGTCTGCCGTCGTCGTTGGCGCCGAGCCGTCGGGGCTCTCGACGATCTCGATCACGTCGAAGTTGAGCGGGCTGCGTGCGCCGCAGGCTGTGGAGACGAGGACGAGCGAGGCGAAGGCGAGTGCGAAGCTCCGGCGCATGGGCGGGCAAAAGCTTTGCGTCCGAAACATCTCGCTGTAAAGGGCCATCGCCCCGCGCCGCGTCTCACCTGGGTATCGCGACGGCTCGCCTCACTCCTCGATCGGCCCGATGTCCTCGCCGGAGAGCACGAAAAAGGCCTCCCCGTACGTCTTCAGGAGCTCGAGCGCGGTGTCCATGTCCTCCTGCGTGTGGCCGCGGGTGACGTTCACGCGCAGGCGCTCCTCGCCGGTCTTCACGGCCGGATAGAGGATGGGGACCATGAGAACGCCGCACTCGAGGAGGGCGACGTGCATGAAGATCGTCTTCCTCTCGTGCCGGCACATGACCGGCATGATGTGCGTGTTGCTCGCGCCGAGGTCGAAGCCGGCTTCGGTGAGCTTGCCGCGGAAGTAGCGCGCCTTGTCGTGCAGCTCTTTCACCAGGGCCGGACCGTCGCTCTCGAGCATGTCGAGGATCGTCGACGCGGCCGCGACGATGGGGATGGGGAGCGACGCGCTGAAGAGGAAGCTTCGCGCGTTGTTCTTCACGAGATCGACGACGTCCGCCTTGCCGAGGAGGATGCCGCCGATGCCGCCGAACGTCTTCGAGAAGGTCGAGACGACGATCGGCACGCGCCCCTGAAGGCCGCGGTCCTCGAGGATGCCGGTGCCATTCTTGCCGAGCGTTCCCGTGCCGTGCGCGTCGTCGACGACCAAGACGGCGTCGTGGCGGTCGCAGATCTCGATGAACTCGGCGAGGTGCGCGGTGTCGCCGTCGAGCGAGTAGACCCCTTCGACGACCACGAGCGCGTTCTTCCGCTCGCGCGTCTTCAGGATCCGCTCGAGGCTCTTGGCCGAGTTGTGGTTGAAGAAGCGCACCTCGGGCTGCCGCCCCGGGATGCCGGCCGCGAGGAACGTACCGTCGAGGATGCAGGCGTGGCTGTAGGCGTCGAGGATGAGCGTCGTGTCCTTGTCGGCGAGCGACACGATCGTGCCGAGCATCGCCTGGTAGCCGGTCGTGAACGTGAGGCACTGCTCGAAGCCGAACCACTTCGCGAGGCGCCGCTCGAGCTCGACGTGCTCGGTCGTCGTCGCCTGCACGCGCGAGCACGAGAGGCCGCAGGCGTACTTGTCGACGGCGCGCTTGGCCGCCTCTTTCACCTTCGGGTGGTTGGTGAGGCCGAGGTAGTCGTTCGAGCTGAAATTGATGACCGGCTTGCCGGCGATCGACGCATGCAGCCCCGCCGCGTCGAACTCGCGGAAGTACGGGTAGCCCTGGTCTTCCTTCGCCTTGCGAACGCGCGCGAGCTCTGCGTACGCCTTCTCTTCGACCCAGCTCTTCTTTCGGGTCTCGCTCTTGATGGCGCTCATCGCGTATTCCTTCCGCTCTCTTTCGCTCGCTCTACGCGCTCTGGTTTTCGCTCACGGGTCTGCGCATCACGACGGCCGATGCGTTTCCGTAGAAACCCATCGCGCTCACGAGCACGGTGCGCGTCTCGCGCGGCGCCTTGCCGCGGATGATCGCGCTCGGTGCCGCCCCTTCGAACCACGCGAGCGCGGCTGCCATTCCCATCGCGCCCCCCGCGCCGAGCGTCTCGCCCAGGACGGCCTTCGGCGCCGCGACGCACACCGCGTCTCCGAACACGGCCCTGATCGCGTCGAGCTCCGCGTGGTCGAAGACCGACAGACCGCTCACGCTCGACGCGACGGCGTCCACGTCCTTCGGCTCGATGCCCGCGTCGGCGAGGGCGCTCCGGATAGCTCGCTCGGCCGCCTCACGCGACGGATGGATGAGAGACGCTTCGCTCTCCGGCGGCACGAACGCGGTCCCGTATCCCGTGACCTCCGCCCGGACGCGAGCGCCGCGCGCCACAGCGCGCTCGCGCGGCTCCATCGAGAAGAACGCCGCCCCCTCCCCGAGCCGGGTGCCCCCCTGCACGACGGCAGGCGCGTCCGCCGCGAGCGCGCCGAGCTTGAGGAACGCGACGAAGAGCGGCTCGCTGATCGCCTCCCCTCCGCCGACGAGCAGCGCTTCGGCGCGCCCCGCGTCGAGGTAGATGTCGCCGCACGCGACGGCGTCGAGCGCCCCGCAGTTCCCGTCGCTGACGCTCACGTTGAGGGCGCGCAGGTCCTCCCAGATCGAGACGTATCCGCTCGCGCTGTTCGCGACCGTGTTCGGAAACTTCGCCGGGTTGATGTAGCGGGCGTCCTCGAGCTGCGCGACGCGATCGAGCTCGGTGATCGCCTCGAGCGAGCCGTACGCGTTCGAGCAGATGACCCCCACCTTGTCGGGCGAGGACTGGACGTACTGGTTGTCCTTCTTGAACCCGGCGTCGTGCATCGCGAGGCGCGCCGCGACGCAGAGAAGCTTCGTGAGGCGGTCCAGCGTCCGGAGCCCCTTGTCGCCCAGGTATTTCGTCGGATCGAACCCGCGCACCTCCGCGACGTCGGCGCGCTCGTACTTGGTCCCGTCGAACGTCTCGACGGGAAAGGGGGGCGCGTCGGCCAGGACCGTGGGGGCCGCCATCGCACGGAAGAACGGTTCGCGCCCCATTCCCAAAGGGGAGACGATCCCCAGCCCCGTGATGGCGCGCGGCTTCACGGCGCCGCCATGCGACGCTGCTCGGGCGGAGGCAACGCGCCGGGGCGGGCGAAGCAGGCGACGGCGTTGTAGCCGCCGAACGCGAGCGAGTTGTTGAGGACGACGTCCGCCTTCCCGCGCCGGGCGACGTTGGCGACGACGTCGAGGTCGCACTCCGGATCGGGGGTCTCGTAGCCGATCGTCGGAGGGTAGATCCCGGTCTCGAGCGTCATGACGCACGCGATCGCCTCGAGCGCGCTCGCGGCCCCCATGCAGTGACCGGTGAGGCTCTTCATGCTCGAGATGGGGACGCGGCGATCGCCGAAGACGTCGCGCATGACCTTCGCCTCGGCGACGTCGTTCGCGCGCGTGCCGGTGCCGTGGGCGTTGACGAAGTCGATATCCGACGGGCGGAGGCCCGAGTTCTCGATGGCGCGGCTCATGGCCGCGATGCTCCCCACGGCCTCGGGATGCGGCCGCGTGATGTGGTACGCGTCGCACGACAACCCGTACCCGCCGACCTCGGCCTGCGCGCGTGCGCCACGGCGGACGGCGTTGGCTTCGCTCTCGAGGACGAGCAGCCCCGCCCCTTCGCCGACGATGAGCCCCTGGCGATTGAGGTCGAACGGCTGGCAGCGGTTCGGCGCCATCGCGGCGAGCCGCACGAAGCCGCTGAACTGGAGCTCCTGGATGATCTCGGCGGAGCCTGTGACGACGACGTCGGCGCGACCGGCGCGAATGAGGTCCGCGGCGAAGCCGATGGCGTAGTTCCCGGCGGCGCACGCGGCCGGGAGGGTGAGGACCATCCCTTCGGCGCCGATCGCGCGCGCGACGTGGATCGGCAGAAGCGTGGACCCGTACTTCGGAATCAGCGCGCGCTTCACGCCCCGCGTGCCGCTCTTGATCCACGCGTGGTCGAGCCCCTCGAGCACGTCGGCTTCGCCCATCGTCGTGCCGATGACGACCGCCGTGCGTGGACCGCGCAGAGCCGCCGCGTCGAGCCCCGCGTCCTGCACGGCCATCCGCGCCGCGGCGAGCGTCATCGCCGAGCAGCGCCCGGTGCGGCGCGCCTCGGCGGCCGTCAGGTGATCGCGGGCGCGGAAGTTCTTTATCTCGCCCGCGACGTCACGACCGAGCGCCGCGGCGTCGAACGACTCGACCGGCGAGATCCCGCTCTTGCCCTCGGCGAGCGACTTGAAAAACTCCGCTCTCCCGAGCCCGATGGAGCTGATGACCCCGACCCCGGTGATGAACACGCGGGGCAAGCCCAAGCTCGAGCTGGGAGGCCTGGAAGAAGAGGGGGTCACGACGTGGCTTATAGCGCTGCGTCATCGGGAGCGGCAACGTCGCGGAGCCGAAAAAAGAGCCGCGAAAACGGCTTCGCGTGCGGCTGCATCTTCGCATGGGCGCCCGCGGCACAGGGCCCGCGGGACACGTGTGAACGGCCGGCGTGTCCCTCTCGTTTCGGTCACGGACCGCCTCGCCTTGCACGGTGCGCGGCGCCGAAGTAGAGCGCTGCCGCGATGCAGGATGTCCCTGGTGTAGACCGAGCCGCGCAGCGCGCGGATTCGCCGTCGCTCGTTGCGCCCACGCTCGTCGCCGCCGTGAAGCAGCTCGCTCACGACGCGGGGCGCGGCTTCGTCTTCGTGAAGCCGGACGGTAGCGAGCGCTTCTGCTCCTTCCGCGACATCCACGCCGAGGCGGTTCGCCGCGGGGCCCACCTCGCGGCGCGCGGCGTCGCGAAGGGGGACCGCGTGGCGATGGTCATTCCGGACGGGGACGAGTTCGTCCTCTCGTTCCTGGGAGCGATCTTCGCGGGGGCGATCCCGGTCCCGATCTATCCGCAGCTCTCGTTCAAGAACCTCGACAGCTACCACGACACCGTCGCGCACATCTCGAGCGCGTCCGG
>JBKQKP010000253.1:0-32652 GCA_052147435.1 Polyangiaceae bacterium
GAGTCGGGCTGGAAAACTCGTCGCCATCAAGACGCTCACCGACGAGCGGCAGGCCTCGCACGACGAGGCCTTCAGCCAAGCGCTGTCGCGCGAAGCGTCCTTGTGCGTGCGCCTGAATCATCCCGCGATCGTCCAGGTGCGTGCGTTCGTCGAGGAGGACGGCTTCGCGGCGTTGGTCTTCGAGTACGTGGAGGGGGTCGCGCTGGTGCGCCTCCTTCGGTTCTGCGCGCGTCGCGGCGTCCGCCTCCCCGATCGCGCGGCCTGGCACGTCGTCGAGCGGGTCCTTTCTGCGCTCGCGTACGCGCACTCCCAGCACGACGAGGCGCACCAGCCCGCTCCGATCGTTCACCGCGACGTCTCGCCGTCGAACGTGTTGGTCGATTGGACTGGGGGGGTGAAGCTCGCCGACTTCGGGATGGCGAAGATGATCGGCGTCTCGCCGGCGACGCGGGTCGGCCTCGTGAAGGGGACGCTCGGTTGCATGGCGCCCGAGCAAGCGCGCGGCGAGCCTGTCACCGAGCGGGCCGATGTCTACGCGGCGGCGCTGCTGGCGTGGCGGCTCGCGACTGGTCGAACGCCGTTCGCGAAGTTCAAGGACGACGAGTTCGAGCTGCTCCGGGCGATGCGAAACCCGCGCCTCCGTCCGCTGGCCGCGCTCCGCCCCGATCTTCCGGAGCCGATCCTCTCGGCGATCGCGCGAGCCCTCGAGCCGGAGGTGGAGAAGCGGACGATCACGGCCGAGGAGCTACGCACGATCGTGCGTGGGGGAATCGACACCGACTCGGGACACGTCGAGCTCGGTGACCTCCTCACCCGGTGGCGCCCGCAGCTCGTGGAGACGCTCGCGCGCGACGGCGACCCCGCGCACGGGACCTCGCGGTCCTCGCTCGACCACTCGTCGACAAACTCCGCAGACGGGCGCAAGACGGGCAACTACGAAGAGGCGGCGCTCGCCTTCGACGACGAGGGGCCTCTCGACGGACCGACGTTCGAGACGTACTCGCTGCCGAGCGACGCTGCGATCCGCGCGACGCTCCCGGTGGACGGTGCCATCGAAGTGGCCATGCCCGTCGCGCCCGGCGCTCGCGGTCCGGACAGCAACATGCCGCCACCGCCACCCGCGACAGCCGACACGACCCCTCCGTCGCACGCCGGGCGGACGAGCCTCCCGCCGACTGTGCGCACCGCGAGAGGCCGAGCGCGGCAGTGGTGGATTCCAGTCGCGGCGATCCTCGCGCTCGCGATCGTGTGCGCGGTCGCAGCGTACGTCACGAAGTGAGCGATAAGCGCGACAATTGCGAAGCGCGCTCGGAGGACCGGGAATGCCCAGCTCGCATCGCGCGTAGCCAGCCCACAGAGCTTGCGCATCGAATTTGCTAAGCTTCCCAAAGGGACGCGACAGGCCGAGGAACTTCGTCGTCGCTCGAACGTCTCTCACTAGGAACGTGGCAACGTGGGAACGCGCGTGCACCGATGACGGAAGAGAGCCAAGGCCAACCGGGAAGCGGTGCAGACGGAGTCGCGCTTCGCGCGGGCTCGCCGCCGGATCTCGAGCCGGTGCGCCGGGTCGCGCTTGCGGCGGAGCGGCGGCTCCGGGCGCGAAGGGGGCTCGCGGCGGCTGCGGGGGCTCTCTCGGTGGCGCTGGCGCTGGCGTGCGTCGTGCTTGCGCTCCGGAAGACGGGGGTTGTGGGCGAGCGGCCTGCGAGGGTCGCGCTGGCCTTCTTGGCGGCGAGCCCGCTCCTGGCGGGGTTCGTGGCCTTCTCGCGGCGTCTGGATGCCGAACGGCTCCGCGCAGGGGCGCTCGCGCTCGATCGCTTTCACGGACTGGCCGATCGCCTCTCGAGCGCCCTCTCGTTCTCGCGCATCGCCGCGCCGACGCCGTTCATGGTCGCCGCGATGGGGGACGCCGTGGAGCATCTCTCGTCGGTCGATCCCAAGCGCGCCGTGCCGATTCACGCGCCGCCACGCCTGCCGGTCGCCGGGGGATTCGCGCTCGCGCTCCTCGCGATCGCGTTGTTCGAGGTGCGCCATCACCGGCCGCCCCCCCAAGTGAGCTCGATCGAGGCCGTGGACGTGACGGCCGACGACCTCGATGCGATGCGCGAGTTTCTCGCCCAGATGCAGGCGCACGAGCAGACGGACGACGCAAAGGCCGCCACGCGCGAGTTCAACCAGCTCATCGAAGACCTCGCCGCACGAAGGCTGGACCGGACCGAAGCGTTCCGGCGCATGCAGCAGCTCGAGGACAAGCTCCTCGAGGGGCGCGAGGCCGACGCCAAGGCGCTCGAGGAGGCGGTGAAGAAGATCGGCGAGGAGCTGAAGGCCGCCGAGCTCACGAAGGCGGCGGGGGAGGCGCTCGACTCGAAGAACCTGATCGACGCGGAGAAGCAGCTGCACGATCTCGCGTCGCGCCTCCGCGAAGGGAAGAACATCGACAAGAGCCAGCTCGAGAAGATGCGCGAAGCGCTCTCGCGCGCGTCGAAGAGCCAGTCGAAGCGTCAGGAGGCGCTCGCGCAGCGCCGGGAGGAGCTTCGTCAGGATCTACTCGCCCGCCGCAACGCGCATCCGGACGCCGGCGCCGAATCGGAGGCGGAGCGGAGCCTCCTGAAGAAACGAGAGCGAGAGCTCGAGCGCCTCGACCGTGACACGCAACAGTCGGAGGCCACCGGGCGTCAGCTCGACCGGCTCGACCGGGAGCTTTCCCAGGCCGCCGAGGATCTGATGAAGGACCTCGGGCTCTCGGCGCAGGATCTCGACAAGAGCGCCGAGGATCTCAACCGGATGCAGCGGCAGGAGATGTCTCAGGAGGAGAAGGATCAGCTCCGGCAGAAGCTTCAGGAGCTTCGCGAAATGCTGCGGCAGCAGGGGCAGGGGGGACAGGGGCAGATGGCGAGGCTCCGGAAGTTCCAGATGCAGGCGCGCGGACAGCGCGGGCAAGGGGGGAGCGGCAAGGGGGAGCGCGGTGAGGGGCAGGAGGGGCAGGGGCAAGGGCAGGAAGGGCACTCGGGGCAGGGGCAGGACGGGCAGGGGCAGGAGGGGGAGGGGCAGGAGGGGGCTGGTGCTGGAAAAGGGGAGGGGCAAGGGGAGGGGCAGAGCGGGCGGGGGCAAGGGAAAGGTCAGGGGGGGGGCGGCGAGACGTGGGTGCTCGGCCCGGGCGGGGAGAAGATGCTGATGTTGTCGCGCGGGCACGGCTCGGGCTCGGGGTCCCAGAGCAGCGGCGCCAGCGGGAGCGGTGGGGAAGGACAGGGGAGGCCTGGCCCTGGCTGGGGAACGGGGCACGAGGCGCACGTCGAGGGGAAGGCGACGAGCGTGAAGTCGGGCACCGAGAACACGCAGGTCGCGGGGCAGGACACCGGACAAGGGGCGAGCCGGAGCGAAGTGATCGAGGGGGCGGCGGAGCGGGGCTTTGCCTCGCGCGGGTACACGAAGGTTTACCGCGAGTACGAGACCGTGGCCGAGGAGGCGCTCGGAAAGGACGAGATCCCCGGGGGCTACCGCTTCTACGTGCGACGTTACTTCGAGCTCATTCGGCCGCGCGACGGCACGTCCGGAGCTTCAGAGAAATCGGGTCAGTCCGGGAACGAGGAGAAGCGATGAGCGATACGAGCGCTGCGGCGGTGCGGGAGCAGGTCACCGAGTTCAAGAAGTCCATCGAGACGCTGAGGGCGGAGATCGGAAAGGCGATCGTCGGTCACAAGGACGTCGTCGACGGTGTCCTCACCTGCATGCTCGCGGGGGGGCACGCGCTCCTCGAAGGGGTTCCCGGTCTCGGCAAGACGATGCTCGTGCGGACGCTGAGCGAGACGCTCTCCCTCAGCTTTTCCCGCGTCCAGTTCACCCCCGACCTGATGCCCGCCGACATCCTCGGGACGACGGTGATCGACGACAACGCCAAGGGGGGCAAGAGCTTCGAGTTTCGGCGCGGGCCGATTTTCGCGAACATCGTCCTCGCCGACGAGATTAATCGCGCCACGCCCAAGACGCAGAGCGCGCTCCTCGAGGCGATGCAGGAGCACCGCGTCTCCGTTGGACGGCAGACCCACACGCTAGAGGAACCGTTCGTCGTCCTCGCCACGCAGAACCCGCTCGAGATGGAAGGGACGTACCCGCTCCCCGAGGCGCAGCTCGATCGCTTCTTCTTCAAGCTCCACGTCCCCTTTCCGAGCAGAGACGATCTCCACGCGATCCTCGATCGTACGACCGGCAGCGCAATCGATCCGCCGACGCACGTGCTCGACCGCGAGAAGATCCTCGCGATGCAACGGCTCGTACGTCAGGTCCCCGTTGCGCGACACGTTCAGGACTACGCCGTCCGCGTCCTCCAGGCGACGCACCCCGACGGTCCCGACGCGCCCGATCTCGCGCGCCGCTTCGTGCGGTTCGGCGGCTCGCCGCGGGGGGCGCAGTCGCTCCTCCTCGCGGCGAAGATTCGCGCCCTATTCGAGGGGCGATTCGCCGCGAGCATCGACGACGTCCGCGCGAGCACCCTCCCCGCGCTCCGGCACCGCGTGCTCCTGAACTTCGAGGGGGAGGCCGAGGGGATCAAGACCGACCAGGTGCTCGAGGCGATCCTGAAGGCGCTCCCCGACTCGAAGCCGGAAGGGATGAAGGGGGCGCCCGTTGGGGTGGCTTAAGGCTCTACGCGACTCGGTCGCCCCGCCGAAGCTGCCGGCGGACGACGACGAGCTCTTCGACGACGACTTCCAGCGAAAGCTCGACTACCTCGCCATCGTGAGCCGGCGCGTCTTCTCCGGCCGCATGCGGGCCGAGCGGCGAACCAAGAAGAGCGGGAGCGGCGTCGAGTTCGCCGACCATCGCGACTACCAGCCCGGCGACGACATCCGTTACCTCGATTGGAACGTCTACCAGCGGTTCGATCGGCTGCTCCTCCGCCTGTTCGAGGAGGAGGAAGACCTCGCCATCTATTTCATCGTCGACGCGAGCGCCTCGATGGGGTTTGGCGGCGGAAGAAAGCTCCGCTACGCGAAGCGCGTCTGCGCAGCGCTCGCGTACGTCGGGCTCGCGAACCTCGACCGCGTGAGCATCGTCTCGACGACCGACCACATCCTGTCGCGCATGCCGCAGACGCGGGGCAAGGCGCGCATCTTCAAGGTCTTCCGCTTCCTCGAGGAGCTCGAGCCCACCGGCGCGACCGATCTCGAGGACGCCCTCAAGTCGTTCGTCGCGCAGAACAAGCGCCGCGGCCTCGCGGTCCTCATCAGCGACCTCTACGATCCGCGCGGCTTCGAGCGCGGCCTGAACGTCCTTCGCTACAACAAGTTCGACCCCTTCGTCGTCCACATCGTCGACCCCGTGGATGCGAAGCCCAAGCTCCATGGCGACGTGCTTCTCTACGACTGCGAGACGGGCGACGAGCGCGAGGTCACGGTCACCGCGAAGGTCCTCGAGCGCTTCGGCGACGCGCACCGCGCATACCTGGCCGACATCGATCGCTTCTGCGCTACCCACCAGGTCCCGTACATCGCGGCCGACGTGAGCGTCCCGTTCGACGAGCTGATCCTGCGCGTGTTCCGGCGGGGAGGGTTCCTCCGGTAGCGCCATGATCCTCGCGGGTCTCCACCTGGCGCAGCTCGCGACCCTCTTCGGACTGGTCGGAGCGGCGGTCGTGGCGCTCTACATCCTGAAGCTGCGCCGGCGCACGGTCGCGGTTCCGTTCTCGCCACTCTGGCAGCGGATCCTGCGCGACAAGGAGGCGACGAGCCTCTTCTCGAAGCTGAAGAGGCTCCTGTCGCTGCTGCTCCAGCTCGCGCTCCTCGCGCTCCTCGTGTTGGCGCTCGGCGACCCTCGGGCGGCGGCTTCGCTGATGAAGGGGAGGAACGTCGTCGTCCTCGTGGACGCGAGCGCGTCGATGCAGGCGACCGACGTGGCGCCGACGCGACTCGAAGCGGCAAAAGGGGAGGTGAAGAAGATCGTCCGGGGCCTCGGCGGCGCTGACCGCATGCTCGTCGCGCAGATGGACGCCACCGTGACCCCGCTCGGCCCGATGAGCGGCGACACGTCCGAGCTGGAGCGGGAGATCGATCAGATCCGCCCCACCGACACGCGGGCGGACTTTCCACGCGCGCTCCGCTTCGCCACGGACGCCCTTCGCGGCGCCGACTCGCCGGAGATCATCGTCGTCTCCGATGGCGCGCTCGGCGCCGCGGCGGACGCCCAGGGCCCGGTCCACCTCGGCCCGGTGAAGATCTCGTACCTCCCCGTCGGGGCGAGGCGGAGGAACGTCGGCGTCACCGAGTTCTCCGTCCGCCGGTACCCGCTCGACAAGAGCCGCTACGAGGTGATGCTCGAGGTGACCAACACGGGCGAGTCCCCCGAGGACGTCGAGGTCTCCCTCCTCGGCGACGGCCAGCTCGTCGACCTGACGAAGCTGCGCCTCCAGCCCGGCGAGCGGCTCCCTCGATTCTACCCGAACCTCTCCGGCGCGAGCCGCACGCTCGAGGCGAGGATTGCGCTCGCAGGCGGGGTTCACGACGATCTCCCCGCCGACGATCATGCGTATGCGCTTCTCCCCGAGCGCCGGCGGGCGAAGGTGCTGGTCGTGTCGGAGGGGAACCTCTACTTGCAAGCGGCGCTGCTGCTCGACGAGTACCTCGAAGTCACGATGCTCACGCCCGTGGAGTACGCGCGCACCCACGCGGCGGGCGCGTCGAAGGTGGACGCCGTCGTCTTCGATCGCGTCACCCCGGCCGAGCCACCGCGCGCGAACGCGCTCTACCTCGACCCGCGCGGCCCCGGATCCCCCGTGACCGTGGGGGACGAGATCGCGCAGCCCGGCTTCGACAAGGTCGATCGAAAGCATCCGATCGTTCGCTTCTTGGCCCTCGAGGACGTCAACATCGGCAAAGGGCACAAGCTCACGCCGCAGACCGGCGACAAGGTCGTCGGGACGAGCGAGCCGGGGGGGCCGATCCTCGTCGCGGGGGTGCGGGCGAGCTACAAGTTCGTCGCCGTCGGCTTCGATCCGGCCACGAGCGATCTCCCCCTCCGCACGGCGTGGCCGCTCTTCCTCCTGAACACGATCAACTGGTTCGACGACGAGGACGCGAGCTACCTCTCGAGCTACCGCACCGGCGACGTGTGGCGCGTTCCGATCGCCGGGGACGGCGCAGTCACGCAGGCGACGCTCAAGGACCCCGACGGCACGACCGAGCCGGTCCCGATTCATGAGGGGCGAGCGGTCTACCTGGGGGAGCGCGCGGGCTTCTACGAGCTGTCGTTGCCGCCTCCGTCTCCCGGCGAAGCCGCGCCGACGACGGCGTTCGCCGCGAACCTCCTCGACGAGGCGGAGAGCACGATCGCGCCGGCGAAGGAGCTCGTGGTGGACGGGCAGACGGCCGGGTCCGTGCAAGGCTTTCACGTGGGGGTGCGCCGGGAGATCTGGATCTATCTGCTGCTGATCGCGGCGCTCCTGAGCGCGGTCGAGTGGGCGACCTACCACCGGAGGCTCACCGTATGAGCGACCGGGCGAAGAGGATCGCGTTCGGCGCGCTCGTCGTCTCGATCGGCGCGCTGCTCCTGTGGGCGTACCTGCGCTTCGTCTGGTACGCGGGCCCGACGATCGCGTGGACCAGTCACGGCGAGCCGTACGAGCTGCTCGCGCCGCGGATGCTCGGGCTCGTCCTCCTCGTTCCGTATTTCGTCTGGATGCTCGGGCAGTCGCTCGCCGACCTCCCGCTCGCGCAGCGGGTGGCGAGCGTGGTCCTGCGCGCGGCCTTCCTCGCGGTCCTCGCGCTCGGGCTGGCGCGGGTGGCGCGGACGGCGACAACGCAGAAGGTCTGCACCGTGTATCTCGTCGATGTGTCGGACTCGGTCCCGGACGCGAGCCTCGAGGACGCGCGGGCGGAGATCCAGAAGGGGCTCGACGCGAAGCCCGAGGACGCCCTCGTCCGCGTCATCACTTTCGCGCGCCGCCCTCGCGTCGTCCCCCTGGCCGACGACGCGAAGCAGATGCCCGCGATCGCGCGTCATGACGCGGTCGGGGCTGCGCAAGCTCCAGGCGCCGCGAAGACGGGCTTCGGCGCGGCGACGGATCTCGCGAGCGCCGTTCAGCTCGCATACGGCCTCTACCCTGCGGGGTACTTGAGGCGTGCGGTCATCCTCTCCGACGGCGTGCAGACCGACGGCGATCTCCTCGCCGAGGCGAACAGGGCGCGCCGCTTCGGCGTGAAGCTGTTCGCGGTTCCGTACCACCGTCCCGTCCCCGGCGAGGTCGCCGTGCGGGACCTGCGCGCCCCCGACCGCGTTCGCGTGGGCGAGCCGTTCGACCTTCACGCCCAGATCTTCGCCAGTCGCCCCGAGACCGTGAAGCTCACGTTGAAGCAGGGGGAGGCGATCAACGGCCTCGACGGCGTCCGGTCGGTCGACCTGAAGGCGGGGGACAACGACGTGCCGTTCCGGAGCGTCGTGCGCGTCGCCGGTGAGGTGACCTACGCGCTCGACGTGACCGACATTCCCGAGGATCACTTCGCCGAGAACAATCGCTACGCCGTGACTCTTGCCGTCCCCGGACGCCCCTCGGTCCTCTACGTCGAAGGGAACACGCAGCGGGCCACGTACCTCGCCAGCGCGCTCACGGCCCAGGACTTCGACATCGACGTCCGCGGCCCGAGCGAGCTCCCGTCGTCGCTCCGCGAGCTCGAGCGCTACGACTTCGTCATCCTCAGCGACGCCTCCGCGGACCAGGTCTCGCTCACACAGCAGGATGCCATCGAGCAGTACGTGCGCGACCTCGGCGGCGGCTTCCTCTTCGCCGGCGGCGAGAACGGCTACGGCCTCGGCGGGTGGTACCACACGACGATCGAGCGGATCCTCCCGGTCCGGATGGACGCCGAGAAGCGTCGTGACGAGCCGGGGGTCGCGATGGAGCTCGTCATCGATCGCTCGGGGTCGATGAGCGGGCTCCCGCTCGAGATGGCGAAGGCCGCCGCCCGGGCGACCGCCGACACGCTCTCCCCGGACGATCTCCTCGAGGTCATCGCGTTCGACTCGCAACCGACGCGCATCGTGAAGATGATCCCGGCGAAGCACCGGGCCCGCATCCAGAACGACATCGCGAGGATCACCCCCGGGGGGGGGACGGAGATCTTCAGCGCGCTCGATGCGGCGTACCAGTCGCTCACGGTCACGAGGGCCCGGCGCAAGCACGTCATCCTCCTCACGGACGGACAGGCGCCGCAGAACGGCATCCGCGATCTCGTGCAGGCGATGGCGGCAGAAGGGATCACCGTCTCTACGGTGGGCCTCGGCGCGGGGATCGACGAGACGCTCCTGCGGCTCATCAGCGATCTCGGCGGAGGACGCTTCTACAAGGTCGTCGATCCGCAGTCGCTCCCGCGGGTCTTCACGCGCGAGACCGAGATGGTGAGCCGCTCGGCCGCCGTCGAGGAGTACTTCCAGCCGAAGGTCGTGGCCCCGGCGGACTTTCTGAAGGGGATCGACATCGGAGCCGCGCCGTATCTGCACGGCTACGTCGCCACGAAGCTGAAGCCTCCGCCGGCCCAGGAGATCCTCGAGTCGGAGCTGGGCGAGCCGATCCTGGCGCGATGGCACGTGGGCCTAGGGTGGTCGGTCGCGTGGACGAGCGACGTGAAGAACCTCTGGGCCGTCGAGTGGCTCCGTTGGCCGCAGTACGGGCAGTTCTGGGGGCAGCTGGTCCGTGATCACATGCGCCAGAAGAAACGCCAGCAGCTCGACATGCGCGCGGAGATCGATCCGGCGACGGGGCACGTGCGGGCGGCGATCGACGCGATCGACGCGGACGACGCGTTCGAGAACGGCCTCGACGCGAAGCTCCGGATCACCGGGCCACAGCCGAACGGAGAGACCCGCGACGTGGCGATGCGCCAGACGGCGCCGGGGCGTTACGAGGCCGACTTCCCTCTCGACCGCTACGGCTCGTTCCTCCTCCACGCGGGGCTCGAGAAGACCGTCGACGATGGGAGCAAGACCCACACGGCCACCGTCGCGGAGAGCTTCGGGCACGTGACCAACCCGTACCCCCGCGAGTACCTCGCCCTTGCTCCCGACGTGGACACTCTCCGTCGCGCGGCGGTCACGACGGGGGGAGACCTCCTGGCGGATCCGCGCGCCCCCTTCGACCCGGCCGGCGAATCGATCCGCTACCACGAGGATCTCTGGCCCCGCTTCCTCGGCGGCGCGATCGCGCTGTTCTTGCTCGACCTCCTCGTTAGGCGCGTCCGGATCTTCGATCGCAAGCGGACGGCGCGAGCGAACGAGCGGCCGAAGCCGCACGTGCCGGGGACCCAGCAAGCCTGAGCAAGCGCGAGCAAGCGTGAGAAGACGGGAGCAGGCGCGAGGGGACTGGCGCGTTGCGGCGGATCCAAGCTATGGGTCGCGTGGGTTTCTGGAGAACCACTCTCCCCGCGGCTGCATCCAATCGCAAGGATGGAAGCAATTTCCGAGCGGAACGAAACAACGAACACCAAGAACGCCCCCGTGAGCGATCCGACAAACGACTCGCCTATCCGTACGTTCGACGACCTCCTCGCGCATTTCCACCTATCGGTCCGCCCGCGGAGCGAGTTCGTGGTCGGCGCCGAGATGGAGAAATTCGGCGTCTATGCGGCGACGGCGGCGCCGGTGCACTACGCGGGCGAGCGAGGGATCCTTCGCGTCCTCCAGTCGCTGGAGAGCGATCACGGGTGGAAGGCGGACCGCGACGGGGGAGACGGGCCGCTGATCGCGCTCCTCAAGAACGGAGCGTCGATCACCCTCGAGCCGGGGGCGCAGCTCGAGCTCTCCGGAGCGCCGCTCAAGACGATCCACGAAATCTGTACCGAGCTTCGAGACCACCTGCGCGAGCTCGAGCCGATCTCGAAAGAGCTTGGCATCACCTGGCTGGGCCTCGGTTTCCACCCGTTCGCGACGCGCGCCGAGCTCGAGCCGATGGTGCCGAAGCCTCGGTACCCGATCATGCGCGAGTACCTCCCGACGCGCGGCGGTCACGCGCTCGACATGATGCTCCGCACGTGCACCGTGCAGGCGAACTTCGACTACGAGAGCGAGAAGGACGCCGTCCGCAAGCTCCGCGTCGCGCTGAAGCTCTCGCCGCTCACGACCGCGATGATGGCGAACAGCCCGTGGAAGGAGTGGGCGCCGTTCGGCGGGCTCACGTACCGGGGGCGGGTGTGGCTCGACGTCGATCCGGATCGCTCGGGGCTGCTCCCGTCGATGTGGAAGGACGAGGCGGGGTTCGCGACGTACGCCGAATGGGCGCTCGACGTCCCGATGTTCATGTTCAAGCGTGCGGGCGTGAAAGTGGTGAACACGGGCCAGACCTTCCGGAGCTTCTGGAAGAACGGCTTTCAGGGGCACCACCCGACGCAGACCGACTGGCAGACGCACCTCAACACGCTCTTTCCGGAGGTGCGCCTCAAGAAGACGATCGAGATTCGCGGCGCCGATGCGCAGAAGGCGAAGCTCGGGTGCGCGCTCCCCGCGCTCTGGACGGGGATCTTCTACGACGATCGCGCGCTCGCGCAGGCCGAGGCGCTCGCCCACGATTGGACGCACGACGAGGTGGCGGTCGTTCGCGAGGTGCTCTGGCGCGAGGGGTTGCGCGCGCCGTTCCGGGGTGCACCGCTCCAAGGGTTGGCCGAGCGGCTCATCGAGATCGCCGAGGGGGGGCTCGAGCGGCGCGCGTTCAAGCGCGCGTCGGACGGGAAGGACGAGCGGGTCCACCTGGCCCGGTTGAAGGAGCTCGTCGCCAGGGGGTTGACCCCGGCCGATGAGCTCCTCGCCTCCGTGAAAGCATCGCCGAACCACGCGACGTTCGCGAAGGACGTCCTCGACGCCGTCGATCTCGCGAAGAGCTGAGGCCTCGCGAGCACTGGCTCCCGTCAGCTCAGGCGCCGAGGGCCCGCGTGTGAAACGGTCCGCCGAACCGTCGCTCCGGGTCGAGCTCGTCGCGTAGCGCCGTGAAGCGCCCAGCCTCGGGATAGAGCGCCCGCAGCTCTTCGTGCCAGTGATCCATCTCTTTCCCCCAGTGCGGGCGCGCCCCCATCGCGCGCATCTCGCGCCAGAACCCGGCGAAGTAGCGCTCGAGGTCTCCCCCCTCGGCCGTGTACGCCCCGATCTGGCACGTGTCGCGTCCGTGCGCTGGGCTCATCCAGCCGGAGTCACCTTTGACGAAGCGCACCTCGAGCGGGAAGAGCGCGCGCACCCCCTCGCGATCGATCATCCGCACGACTCTGTCTAGCGCCTCGCCGGCAAGGTCCATCGGCAGAGCCGCCTCCGTCTCGCGGTGGACGAGCGGCATCGGCGTCGACAGCATCAGGTGACTCGGCCCGATGCGCCTGGCGTGGAGGAGCGTCTGCGAGACGACTGTCGCGATCGCCGGGACCAGTCGGGGGTGGCGCTGCGAGAGCGCGATGACGCGCGGGAAGACGCTGCCGTGCATGACGACGTCGTCGAACCATCGGACCGTCGCCGGGCTCGGTCGTGACGACGGGCTCTCGGTCGTCTTCTCGTAGCGGTACGCGAGGGCGCGCTTCGTGTGCGGCACCCACCAGACCTTGGCGTACTCGGCGCTCCGCGCGATCGCGATCAGGTCGCGGCCTGCCGAATCGATCGGGATCGCCTCGACCGTCTCGGCCAACCGGAACGCGGGGCAGACGCGGACCCTGATCTGCGTGAGGACTCCGAGCGCACCGAGATGGACGCGCGCCCCCTCCAGCCGAGGATCGCGCGCGTCGAGATCGAGCGCTTCACCCCGTCCAGTCACGATGCGCACCCCTTCGACGAGGCTCGAGAGATTGCCGTGGACGAGGCTCGAGCCGTGCGTCCCTGTGCCGATCGCCCCCGCGAGCGACTGATGCGCGATCGAACCGACGATCGGGAGCGCGCGTCCGACGCGCGCGAGCTCGGCATTGAGACGCTCCAGGCGTGTCCCCGCACGGACGGTCGCGATCGATCGCGCGTCGTCGATCTCCACGACCCCTTGCATGCGATCGAGCGACAGGGCGATCTCGTGCGGCGCTGCGATCTCCGACCACGAATGCCCTGCGCCGACAACGCGCACCTTTCGCCCCTCTCGGGCGGCGGCCCGCACGATCTCGACGACCTCGTCCTCGCTCGCGGGCAAGCGCCAGGCGAGCGGCGTGCTCGTCACGGTGTTCGACCAGTTGACGAAGCGACCGCGCGAGTCGCGCGGAGCTCGGAGGGTGAGCGAGCGCATCGTCCTACGCCCTTTGCGCCGCTTCGATGAACGCGCGTAGCTTCTCCGGGTCTTTCACCCCGGGCGCGCTCTCCACCCCCGTCGCGACGTCCACGCAATAGGGGTGCACCGCGCGGATCGCGTCCGCCACGTTCGCCGCCGTGAGCCCCCCCGCGAGCGTCAGCTTCCGGTCGCGCGCAATCCCGGCTACGAGCGACCAGTCGAGCGTCTTGCCAGTCCCGCCGAGCGCCCCCTCCACGCGCGCGTCCACGAGGAGATACATCCCTTGGTACGCGCGCGCCCGCTCCACGTCGGCTGCGCTACCGACGTGCACCGCCTTGTACGCGTGCGGGAGCAGCGCGGCGAGCGTCGCCGGCGTCTCGTCTCCGTGGAGCTGCAGGCACTCGAGCTCCGCCCGCTTCAGGAGCTCGCGCATCGCCGGCGCCTCCATGTCGGCGACGACCCCCACGACGAGCGTCCTCCCCCGCACCGCGCGCGCAATCGCCCGCGCGCGGCGGACGTCGATGCGACGCGGGCTCGACGGAACGAAGTTCAGTCCGATCGCGCTGGCTCCGGCATCGACGGCGAGGATCGCGTCCTCCTCGGTCGTGACGCCGCAGATCTTCACGTGCGTCGTCACGGCGAGCCTAGCCCTCGATCTTGAGCAGCTCCTTCACCTTCGCGATCACCTGCGGGGCCTGGATGGGCTTCGTGATGTACGCGTTCGCGCCGAGCTGCATCGCGCGCTGCCGATCCTCCTGTGACCCTTCCGTCGTGATCACGATGATCGGCGTGTCCTTGTGCGCCGGGTCCGAGCGGACCCTCTTCACGAGCTTCAAGCCGTCCATGATCGGCATGTTGATGTCGGTCAGGATGATGTCGAACTTCCCGGCGGCGAGCTTCCGGAGCCCGTCAACGCCGTCGTCGGCCTCGGTCACGCGCAGGTGCTTCACGCGCGAAAGCGCGAAGACCAAAAGCTGCCGCATCATGGGCGAGTCTTCGACGACCAGGCAGGAGTACTCGGCGCTCATTCTCCACGTCTCGCGCTAAAGGATACGACGAACAGCCCCCCGGTTGTCTCTACAACTCTCCAGCAACCTTTGGTTATTAAGCGTTCCGCTTCCCGCTTCGCTCAGCCGTCCCTGGCGGGCAAGTCGCGGAAGACATCCACCCCGGGGAGCTTGCCGTCGGCGTGCGCGTAGAGCATCGCGCCGACCAGGGCCGTGGCGGCGTGCGCGGCGAGCATCTTGAAGAGCTCGAAGTCCACCGCGACGAACCGCTCCTTCTGCGGGAGAAGCTCGTACACGGCGATGACCCCGACCGCTCGCTCCTCGATTCGCATCGGGAGGCAGGCGGCCGGAGAGTCGAGGCTCGAATGCGAGACGTCCCCCTCCTCGATGTGGGGCACCCCGGTGAGGAAAACGCGCTCGAGGACCGCGGCGCCCCCCTTCGGCGGCTCGACTCCTTCGGCGAGCGGAACCCGGGGCAACCGATCGAGGTCCACGCCGTCGGAGGAGATGGGGACGAGGAGATGCTTCTTCTCGTCGACCACGAAGACCGCGTGCGATCGCGCGCCGACCAGCTGGGCCAGGAGCTCGCGCAGGTGCTGGACGACGGTGGGGAGGCGGATCGCCGAGTGCAGCTGGTAGCTGGCCACGTAGAGGTTGGCGAGATTCGCGAGCTCCTCTTCGATCTCCGAGTAGCGCGTCGTAAACCGGTTCGTCACGGCCTCGGCCTGGGAGAACTGGGAGAGGAGGGCCTCCTTCTCCTTCTCGAGCTGGTCGATCTTCTTCAGCGCCTCGCGGATCGCGTCGTCGCTCCGGAGCTGCGTGCGGAGCGCCGCGTTGTCCGTCTCCGCCTTGCGCAGGGCCGTCCGGAGGCGCTCGTTCTCCTTGAGAAGCTCCTCGGTGAGCTCGGCCCCTTTCTTGAAGAAGGTGCTCACGAACGCCGTGCGCTGCGTGCGAACGTCCTCGAACGTCTCCGCGCGCTTCGGCGGGCGACTCTTCTTATCGCTCATCGCTCCGAGGGTATCACCGCTCTCGTTTCGAAAGCTGGTCCACCCACAACGACAGGTCGCCTCCGAGCACACGCGGTGCGCGTCGCAGCGACGCGAGGTTCGCGCTCCCCGTGAGGAGCATCGCCGCGCGCAGCTCGGCCAGCGCGGCGTCGAGGAGCTCCGCCGCCTTTTCCCGCCCGCCGCTCACGAGCGCTTTGAGGACCGGCCGCGCGATCCCGGCCGCCGTGGCGCCGAGCGCGATCGCCTTCGCCACGTCGAGCCCCGTCGCGACCCCTCCCGTCGCGATCACGGTCTGAAGCTTGAGCGGCGCGGCGAGCGCGACGCACGCGGCCGTGGGGATCCCCCAGTCCCAGAACGCCTCGCCGAGGGCGCGCCCTTTCGCGTCCCCTTGCTCGGCGGCGCGCTCTGTCTCGACGCCGACCCAGGAAGTGCCTCCAGCGCCGGAGACGTCGATGTGCAGGACGCCGACGCTCGCGAGCCGCGCGGCGACATGGGGACCGATCCCGCAGCCGGTCTCCTTCACGACCACGGGGATCGGTCGCGCACCGCCGTCGGGACCGAGCTCGCGGACGAGGCGCGCGATCGTCTCGAGGCCGCGCGTGAAATCGCGGTCACCCCCCGGCTGAACGAGCTCCATCGCGGGGTTCAGGTGGATGCACAGGGCGTCGGCGCCGATCTCGTCGGCGAGCGCGCGCACGTCGGCCGTGCTCATCTCGCGCGCTTGGACCACGCCGACGTTCCCGAGGACGACGGTGCTCGGCGCCACGTCGCGGACGCGGTAGGTGCTCCCCGTCCCCTTGCGCACGTGCATCGCGCGCTGGCTCCCAAGGCCGAAGGCGATCCCGCGCTCCTCCGCCAGGCTCGCGAGCTCACGGTTGATCCGGCCGGCGTCCTCGGTTCCTCCGGTCATCGACGCGATCACGAGGGGCGCGCGGAGCTTCTTGCCGAAGAGCGTCAGCGACGTGTCGATGGCGTCGGCGTGCAGGTCGGGGAGGGCGTCGTGGACGAGGCGTACTTGATCGAAGAGGGGCCCCATCGTCCGGAAGCCGACCTCGCCTGTCGCGCACAGCGTGATGTGGTCGCTCTTCCGTTGTCCGATCGTTCCGCTCATCTTTGCGCACCGTCCCACAAACCACGCGAACGTCGATAGAGGCCCCTCGCGACTTTTCACGAATATGTGAAAGAAACAGGAACCATTACGGAAAGGGGGACGGTCCGGCGTTGACTCGCCGCGCGCGCGCCCCTAGGTTCCTCACGGCCGCGCCGTACATCACGTGCACGCCGGGGCGGTTCAACCATAATGGCTCGAGCGCCGATTTGAGCGCAAAAGCGCGCATGCTTTCGGACGGCGCACCGGCGCCCCACAACAGAGAACACTGAATCTCACATGATGACCGGAGGCCCGGCGGAGTCACCAGCGAGCGAGCGGCGCGCGACGTCCTTTGCCGAGCTCGTTTCTCTGGTCAGGCGCGCGGTCGAGTCCCGGCTCCTTCAGCTGCTCGATGGCGCCGTCGCCGAAGTGCGCACGTGCGGCCCCGACGCCGTCGCCGCGATCGAGGCGCTCCGCTCGCTGAGCATGCGGGGCGGAAAGCGATTTCGCCCTGTCCTCGTCGCCGCGGCTCACGAAGCGTGCGGCGGGAGCGGCGGCAGCTTCGAGACGGCGGGGCTCGGCGAGGCGGTCGTCCTCGCCGGGGCGGCGATCGAGCTCCTGCAAGCGTACCTCCTCATTCACGACGACTGGATGGATGCCGACGACGTCCGACGCGGCGGGCCGAGCGTTCACGCGATGCTCCGGAGCGCGTACGGAGACGTGGCCGCGGGGGACGCGGCGGCGATCCTGGCGGGGGACTATGCGTCGGCTCTCGCGCAGCAGGCGCTCTTCTCGATGCCGCTCTCGGGCGACAGGGTGGTGGAGGCGGGGCGCGCGTTCGCGCGGGTGCAGCGGGAGGTGATCTCCGGCCAGCTCCTCGATCTGAGGGGCGCTCCGGGGGGCGCGGGGGTCGAGTCGATGCACGACCTGAAGACGGGGAGCTACACGGTGCGAGGACCGCTGGCGATCGGCGCCATCCTCGCCGGCGCCACGGCCGAGCAGCGGGCTGCGCTCGATCGCTTCGCCGCGCCGCTCGGCGTCGCCTTTCAGCTTCGGGACGATCTGCTCGGCACGTTCGGCGATCCGAAGGCGACCGGAAAGCCGGCAGGGAACGACATCCGGCGCGGGAAGCGCACGGCGCTCGTCGCGGCCCTGGCGGAGGACGCGGACGCGCGCCCCCTCATGAAGCGCGCGTTCGGGGTCGGAGACGCGAGCGACGCCGACGTCGCGGCGGTCGTGGCCCGAATGGAAGCGAGCGGCGCGCGCGCGAAGGTCGAAGCGCGTCTGCACGAGCTCCTCGCGTCGGCGGAGAGAGAGCTCGTCTCGGCGCCGCTCGGCGGCGTCGGGAAGGGGTGGTTGCAAGGGGCCGTTAAGGCACTGGGAGAGCGAGACAGTTGAACAACACGGAGGAGTCCGGCCCGATCAGCATCCCTGCGGGCGTCGCCTGCGGAAAGGTGATCCTCCTCGGCGAGCACGCCGTGGTCTACGGCATCCCGGCCATCGCCGTCGGAATCGAGCACGGCGTGCGGGCCGACGCGCGACCGCTCGAGCGCGGGCCGAGCCGTCTCGCCGTTCGGGAGTGGAATGTCGAGGTCGAAGCGAGCGCGAACGATCCGGATCTCGGAAGAGCGCTCGCCCTCCTCCTGGAGGCGAGCGGATGCGACGCGCCGATGCTGATCGACGCGCAGGTCGACCTTCCGCCCGGAGGCGGGCTCGGATGCTCCGCGGCGCTCGGCGTCGCCGTAGCTCGGGCGATCGATCCGAGCGCAAAGGTCGAAGCGATCACCGAGCGCGTCATGGAGTGGGAGCGGGTCTTCCACGGCAACCCGAGCGGGATCGACGCCGCGTGCGCCGCGCGGGGCGGGTGCATCGCGTTCACGAAGGGGGAGGGGGGCGCTCCCCATCAGATCGAGGAGGTGCACGCCGGCGCGTCGCTCACCGTTTGCATCGGCAACTCGGGCGTCGCGTCGAGCACGAAGACGATGGTTACGGCGGTCGCGCGGCTACGCGAGCGCCGTCCCGAGGTCGTACACAAGAACTTCGAAGGGATTCGCTCGCTCGTAAGGAACGCGCGCCTCGCGATCGAAGCGGGGGATCGGTTCGCTCTGGGGCGGCTGATGGACCTGAACCAGATGCTCCTGTCGGGGCTCTTCGTGTCCACCGCCGAGATCGAGCGGATGTGCGGGCTCGCCCGCGACGCCGGGGCGCTCGGCGCGAAGCTGACCGGCGCAGGGGGGGGCGGGTGCGTCGTCGCTCTCGTGAACAGCTCCACCGCGGCCGAGTCGGTGCTCAACGCGTGGCGTGGGGCGGGGTTCCAGGGGTTCGCGACGCGGGTCGCCTCGGCGTATCGCGAGGACGAGGCGGCGAGCGAGTCCGCGACATGAGCGGCGCGGCGACTGCGACGGCAGGGACGGCGACGGCCCTCGCGCACCCGAACATCGCGCTCGCCAAGTACTGGGGAAAGCGTGAAGGGGATGGGAACTACCCCGCCGTTCCGAGCTTGTCGGTCACGCTGGCCGGGCTCTCGACGCGCACGCGCGTGCAGTGGGTCGATGGCGCGGGGGGCGACGAGCTCGAGCTCAACGGCGCCCCCGCCGACGCGCGCGCCCTCGAGCGGGCAACGGCCCTCCTCGACCGCGTGCGCAGCGCCGCAGGGATGAACGCGCGTGCGGTCATCGAGTCCTCGAACGACTTTCCGACGTCGAGCGGGCTCGCGTCGAGCGCCTCGGGCTTCGCGGCGCTCGCTGTGGCGGCCGTGAGGGCCGCTGGGCTCGACTGGGGGGCGGAGCGGACGAGCGATCTTGCCAGGCGCAGCTCGGCGAGCGCCGCGCGGAGCCTCTTCGGCGGCTTCGTGGAGCTCGAGGGGCGAGCGGGCGCGGCGTTCGGTGACGAGATCCTCGCCGCGCACCCCGTCGCGCCGGGCGATCATCTCCCTCTGCGCGTGCTCGTGTGCGTCGCGACCGAGGCGGCGAAGCCGACCGGCTCGACCGAGGGGATGCGCGCGACCGCGACGATGAGCCCGTACCACCAGGCCTGGCTCGCCGAAGGGCCGCGGATCTTCTCCGCGATGAAAATCGCGTTGGGCAAGAAAGACTTCGCCGCCGTGGGCGAGCTCGCCGAGCGGAGCGCGCTCGCGATGCACGCGAACGCGATCGCGGCGGGGATCGTCTACTGGTCCGGCGTGACGATCGAGGGGCTCGCGGCCGTCCGTGCGCTCCGTGGCCGCGGGACCCCCGTGTACGCGACCGTCGACGCGGGGCCGCACGTGAAGGTCCTCTGCCGCCCGGAGGACGCCGCGCTCGCGGGGACGTGGATGCGCGCGGTGCCCGGAGTGCTTCGCGTGATTGAGTGCGCGCCGGGTGACGGCGCTCGGCTCGTCGGAGAAGACGCGCCGTGAAGGTCATCGCGCCGGGCAAGGTGCTCCTGTTCGGGGCGTACTCCGTCCTCGAAGGGACGCAGGCGCTCGTCGTCGCGATCGATCGGTACGCGATCGCCGATACGTCGAAGCGGGCCCCCTCGAGCTCGCGCGAGGTGCGCGCCGCGATCGGCGACGCGCTGGCCCCGGACCTCGACCTGAGCTCTCTCCACCAGGACGGCGAGAAGCTCGGCCTCGGATCCAGCGCCGCCGCCCTCGTCGCGACGCTCGGGGCGCGCGCAGCCGAGCGCGGCGAAGACCTGTCCGACGCGGCCGTTCGCAAGACGATCTTCCTCGACGCGCGGCGCGCCCACGCCGACGCGCAAGGGGGGGGGAGCGGCGTCGACATCGCCGCGAGCACCTACGGCGGCGCGCTTTTCTACGGCATGATCCCCGCGCACGACCCGTTGATCGAGAAGGCGGACCTCCCCGCCGACCTCGCGCTGCGCGTCTTTTGGTCGGGGCGGAGCGCGCGCACGAGCGAGCTTTTGGCGAAGGTCAGGAGCTTCGGGGAGAAGGACAGGAGCGCGTTCGTGAGGTGCATCGACGCCATCGGCGAGTGCGTGACCCAGGCTCGCCTCGCGTGCGACACGGGAGACGCACCTGGGCTCGCGAGCGCGGGCCGGATCAACGCGAAAGCGCTCACGGACCTCGGTCGACTGGCGGACGCGCCGATCGTCCCTCAGGCTTTCGCCGACCTCGCCCTCGTTGCAGAACGGGAGGGAGGGGCGTTTTATCCGTCGGGCGCCGGCGGCGGCGACGTGGGGGTCTGGTTAGGGAGCGATCCACCTTCGAACGACTTTCTCAGGCAGGCTCGCGCTCGCGGAATGTTACCGCTCGATCTCGGCATGGATCGCGCAGGTGTGCGGACAAGGAAGGACTAAGACCCACATGGCCCGTACGTCCCGATTCCCCGGCTTCTACAAGGTCACGGTGCAAGAGCGTCGCGCCCTCGTCGGCGAGGCCACGGGCGCGGACCCGCGGGAGATCGAAAGTGCCCTAGACCAGGGGGGAATCGACGCCGACACCGCGGACAAGTTCGTCGAGAACGTCCTTGGCACGTACGCGCTTCCGTACGGCGTGGCACTGAACGTCCGTGTGGACGGCCACGATCATGTGGTCCCCATGGTGGTCGAAGAACCCAGTGTCGTGGCCGCCGCGTCGAACGCCGCGAAGATGATCCGGCAAGGGGGGGGCTTCACGAGTGAGGTCGATCCCCCCCTCATGATCAGCCAGATTCAGATTATCGAAGTGGACGACGTCCCGCGGGCGATCGACGCGATCGACGCGCGGGCGATCGAGATCCTCGCGCGGGCCGACGAGTCGATTCCGGGGCTCGTCGGGCGCGGAGGGGGAGCGCGGGCCGTCGAAGCACGCCAGCTGGGCGTCGACAACGACCGGATGATGGTCGTCCACATCGTGGTCGATTGCCGCGACGCGATGGGGGCGAACCTCGTCAACACCGTCGCCGAGGCGGTGGCGGAGCGCCTCGCCGAGATCGCGCGCGGGAAAGTGGGGCTGCGCATCCTCACGAACCTCTGCGACAAGCGGCTCGTGCGCGTGAGCTGCCGCGTGCCTGCCGAAGCGCTGGCGACCGAGGAGATGGACGGCGAGGACGTCATCGACGGCATCGTGAACGCGTCGCGCTTCGCGGAGCTCGATCCGTACCGCGCGGCCACGCACAACAAGGGGATCATGAACGGCATCGACGCCGTCGTCCTCGCGACCGGGAACGACTGGCGCGCGGTGGAAGCCGGGGCGCACGCCTACGCGGCGCGGAGCGGCCAGTACTCGCCGCTGTCGATCTGGCGGCGTGACGGGCACGATCTCGTCGGCACGCTCGAGCTCCCGCTCGCTCTCGGTACGGTCGGCGGAACGCTCCGCGTTCACCCCGCGGCGCGCCTCTCGCTCCGCATGCTCAACGTCACCAACGCCGGCGAGCTCGCGGCGATCGCCGCCTCGATTGGCCTCGCGAACAACCTCGCGGCGGTCCGCGCTCTGGCGACCGATGGCATCCAGCGGGGGCACATGGCGCAGCACGCGCGCTCCGTCGCGCTCGCCGCCGGCGCCGAGGGGTATCTCGTACAGCGCGTCGCCCAGATGATCGTCGAGGCGCGCGACATCACGCTCGAGGCTGCCAAGCGGGCGCTCGAGGTGATCGTCGCTACGACGACCGGTGAAGGGGCGTCGGCGATGGACGGGATCACGATCGACGGAATCGACGACTGAAGGCGTTGTAGCGTTACTGGGTGATCCCGCTCTACGTCGCGTCCCTCGTCGTCGGGTTCGGCGTGCTCGCCGTGCAGCTCGTCGTGGGACACGACACGGGGGGAGGGGGGCACGACCTCCACCACGACGACGGCGCGCACGATCTCACCCCGTGGACGATGCTCGCGAGCGTCCGCTTCTGGTCGTTCGCGCTCCTCGCGTTCGGCCTCGTGGGGACGCTCCTCACCGCGCTCGGGGTCGCGACGGGGGTGGTGGCGCTGTCGATCGCGGGGGTCGCGGGGGTCGCGTCCGGCGCCTTGGCGGCCACGGTCGTGAGCCGACTCCTCCACCGGAGCCCCGAGAGCAACGCCTCGTTCGGCGACGTCCTCGGGCGGATGGGGCGGGTCGTCGTCCCCATCACTTCCCAGGGGCCGGGGAAGATCCGCGTCGAGGTGAAAGGTACGTCGGTCGATCTCATCGCCCGCGCGCGTGAGGCGATCGACATGGGGGAGCCGGTCGTCGTCGAGGAGGTCACGAGCGACGGCGAAGCGCAGGTCTCCCGTGCGCCGAAGGAGCTCGCGCCATGAGCCCGGGTGGCCCCCGGTAAAAGGGTTATCCTCGCGCCCATGATGAACCCGGGGTCTCAGGTGAGCAGCGGCGTCGGAGGGGGCGGCGAGGTGATCGATCTCCCCGCCCTCGTCATGTCGCTCGGGGGCGCGGTCGCGCTCGTTCTCGTCTTCGTGATCTTCGTCTTCGCCCTCTCGCGGCTCCTCTTCATCTGCGGGCCGAACGAGATCCTCGTCTTCTCCGGGCGCAAGCATCGCCTCCCCGACGGGAGCGTCGTCGGGTTCAAGGTGATCCACGGCGGGCGCGCGCTCCGTATTCCGCTCCTCGAGAGCGTCTCGCGGATGGACGTGCGCCTGTACGACGTGACCGTCGCGGTCACGAATGCGTTCTCGAAAGGCGGCATACCGCTCGCGGTCCACGCGATCGCGAACGTGAAGGTCTCCACCGATCCGCACCACGTGCGCCAGGCGGTCGAGCGCTTCCTCGGCGCGGAGCCGGCGCAGATCCAGCGGGTCGCGCAGCAGACGCTGGAAGGGGTGCTCCGCGAGGTCCTGAGCCAGCTCACCCCCGAGGAGGTGAACGAAGACCGGCTGAAGTTCGCCGAGTCGCTCGTGAAGAACGCGAAGGACGACTTCGACAAGCTGGGGCTCGAGCTCGACGTGCTCAAGGTGCAGCACGTCTCGGACGAGCAGAAGTACCTCGCGAACCTGGGGCGCGCGCAGATCGCGGCGATGATCAGGGACGCGCAGAACGCCGAGAACCTCGCCGACCAGCGCGTCGCCGAGGAGACGGCGAAGGCGCGCCAGCGGGCCGAGAGCGCGTCGCAGCAGGGGGAGTCGATGGTGCTTCAGCGCCGCAACGGCTTCCGCGCGGAGATCGCGAAGCTCGAGGCGGAGGCGAAGTCGATCGAGAACGAGGCGCTCGTCGCGGCGGAGACGGCGCGCGCGACGGCCGAGCAGGAGCTGCAGCGCCTGCGCGCGGAGCTCGAGAAGCTCCGGCTCCAGAACGAGACGGTCTTGCCGGCGCAGGCCGAGGGGCAAGCGCGCGCGCTCCGCGCCCGAGGAGAAGCGGCGCCGACGATCGAGAACGGCCGGGCGACCGCCGAGGCGCTGGCCGTCGTGGCGAACGAGTGGGCGGCGGCGGGGAATCTGGGGCGCGAGGTGTACGTGCTTTCGCAGCTCGACACGATCGTCATGGCGGCCGTGCAGCGGGTGTCGGGGATCGACTTCGTGACGGTCGACGTGGTCGACGGGGGGGACGCCGCGAGCATGAACGCGCTCATGGGGGGATTTTCGCGCGGCGTCGCCAACGTGCTCGCCGAAACGGGGCTGGCGATCGGAGTCGATGTCGCGGCGCTCCTCGGGCCTTCCTCTTCTGCGGGGAAAGGGGGTGAAGGATGATCGGCGTCGCGCTCGTTCTCCTGGTGACGGCCGCGGTCGTCCTCTTCTTCCTGTCTCTCGTCGTCCGATCGCTCTTGTACGTCAGCGAGCCGAACGAAGCGCTCGTCTTCTCGGGCCGCACGCGGCAGCTCGGGGATCGCGAGATCGGCTACCGGCTCGTTCGCGGAGGGCGAAGCTTGCGTGTGCCGCTCCTCGAGAAGGTCGAGCGGATCGACCTCACGACGTTCACGATCGAGATCGTCGTCCAGAACGCGTACTCGCGCGGCGGGATCCCGCTGAACGTCGTCGGCGTCGCGAACGTCAAGGTCGCGGGGGAAGAACCGCTCGTGAACAACGCGGTCGAGCGCTTCCTCGGGAAGCCGAAGCCCGAGATCATGCGGATTGCGAAGGAGACCCTCGAGGGGAACCTCCGCGGCGTCCTCGCGCAGCTGACCCCCGAGCAGGTCAATGAGGACAAGACCCGCTTCGCGCAGACCTTGATCGAAGAAGCGGAGCACGACATGCACCGCATGGGGCTCGCGCTCGATACGCTCAAAATCCAGAACGTCAGCGACGACGTCGGCTACCTGAACTCGATCGGGCGCATCCGCGGATCGGTGGTCCGTCAGGGGGCGTCTACGGCCGAGGTGTCCGCGCAGGCCGATGCCGCGGTGCAGAAGGCGACGAACACGAGCAGCGCGAGCCTCGCGCAGGTGGACGCCGACCTCGAGATCGCCCGGCAGCAGTACAAGAAGCGCATCCTCGACGCGCAGACGAAGCGTGACGCGATGATCCAGGAGGCGATGGGGCAGGTGAAGTCGCAGATCGCGCTCGTGACCGCCGAGATCGAGCGGCAGCGGGCGAGGGTAATCCAGGTGCAGCGGCAGCTCGACGCCGAGGTGATCCAGCCCGCCGAGGCGGAGCGGCAGGCGGCCGAGCAGCGGGCCCGGGGCGAGGCCTCGAAGATCGTCGAGCAGGGGAGGGCTGAGGCGGGGGCGCTGAAGGCGCTCGTCGAGCAGTACCGTAAGGCGGGGGGGACGGCGCGGGAGGTGCTCGCGCTCCAGAAGCTCCTGCCGCTGGTGGGGGCGATCGCCGGCGTCGGGCAGAAGCTGAGCGTTCGGAAGCTCACGGTGCTCCCGTCGCGAGGCGAGTCGGGGGGCGACGCCCAGAGAGGGCACGAGGACTTCGCGCGGACCGCGATCGGAACGGCGGAGCAGCTTCGGGCGGCCACGGGGATCGATCTGGCGGCGGTGGCGCGGAGGCTGGGAGGGGGGCCCCCGCCGACGCCCGAATGAGGCGAGACGGCGAGAAGGCGTCCCTTGGCCCCGTCCGTGCTAGGTTCCTGCCGTGGGCGATCCCAACGATCCCCGTGACGACGGGCCCGCGGAGACCGCGGCTCGATCGGCACCCGGCGAGCCGAGGCGCGCGGATCCGCACCGCGACGTAACGGGTGCGCTCCACGACGTGTCCAACGAACTCACCGTGATGCTCGGGTGGATCGGCGAGGCGCGCTTGCAGGGGGCGTCGCGCGAGGCGATCGAGGACGCGCTCCGGATCGTGGAGCAGCGGGCGCGTGCGGCGCGGGACCTCGCGAGGCGCGCGATCGGCGCGACGCCGGTCGTCAACGAGGAAGAGCCGCTCGGGACGCTCGTGGCGCACGCGCTGCGCGTTCTGGCGGTCGAGGCGCAGCGGGCGGGGGTGAAGCTGACCGACCAGGGGATCCGTGGGGACGCGGCCGGGCGGACGGCGCGCGTGTCCGCGGCCGCTGACGTATCGCAGGTGCTGACGAACCTCGTCCTGAACGCGATCGCGTATTCCCCTCGCGGCTCGGAGATCTCCGTGTCGTTCGGCGTCGGGGAGGCGCAGGTCACGATCCACGTGATCGACCAGGGGCCGGGGGTCACGGACGCGCGGCGCGACTCGATCTTCAAGGGGGACAGCGCGCGGGCAGGGGGCTCGGGGGTCGGGCTCCGTCACGCGCGGGCGATGGCGCGGGCCGCGGGGGGAGATCTCGAGCTGCTCACCGCCCCTGGGGCGCCCGGGGCCCACTTTCAGCTCACGTGGCCGCGCGCCGACGCCATTCCGCCGGTGCCGCGCTCCGTTCCTCGAATGAAGATCTTCGAAGGGACGCGCATCCTCCTCGTCGAGGACGACGCGCTCGTGACCCAGCTGCTCGAGACGGCGCTCACCGCGCGCGGGGCGACGGTGACGATCGCGCGCAACGCCGGCGAGCTGACGACGGCGCTCACGCCGGGCTCGCCGCACGACGCCGTGCTGATGGATCTGTCCCCGATCGCGGCCGATCCGGGCGCGGCGATCGACGCCGTGCGGGCGCACTCGCCCGGGGCGACGCTGGTGGTGATCAGCGGGAGCGCCCTGGAGCTCCCGAGCGCGCTCCAGACGGGCGAGGTGCGCTTCGTGCGAAAGCCGTTCGAGGTCGGGGAGATCGTGTCGGCGCTGGCGGCGGGGCGAACCGGAGACGGCGCCCGGCTCTGACGCGCATCGGAGCTTGACGATCCGGGTCGGGCCCGCTACTGAAAGCCGCTCTTCCCACTCGCGAAGGTGGCGGAATTGGCAGACGCACTAGCTTGAGGTGCTAGCGCCGTAACTGGCGTAGGGGTTCAAGTCCCCTCCTTCGCACGGATTTTCTAGGCGATGCTTGCGCTCGCTGGGCGTAGCTCCCGGGGCTCGTTCCGGCGCGCGGTGCTAAGCTTGTCCTGATGCGCTGGCTGATGCTCTGCACGGCAATGGCTCTCCCGATGGCGACGGGCTGCGTCCGCGAGGCGTGGCTTACGCCGATGGGGCCGGCGCGTTCATCGCTCGCGCCGTCGTGCACGGTCGCCAGCTTGGCGGCCCCGGAGCCGGGAACCCAGACGATCGGCGTCGTGCGTTGCACGGATGGGCTCTTTGGCGTGGGAAAGGGCTGCTGGGAGCTGGTTCACGAGAGAGCTTGCGAGGTGGGGGCGAACGTCATCTTCGGCGCGCACTACGAGTCCGACGATCTTGTCGCGAGCGTCGGGACGATCGGGCCGGAGGTGTACACCGGTCCACCGCATGGCGTGCCGGTCGCTTCGGATACGCCTAGGTAGGGCGGGCAGGCAGGTCCGCCCGCCCGCGAATCAACGAATGACTTCTCACGCTCTCGGGGACTAACGCCCAGATGCCCCCGTTCCCGAGGCTCCCGCTTCTCGGCGCGACGCTGATCCTTGCCGCTTGCAGCACGAGCAGCGCAAACCTCGATCAGCCGGACGCTGCCCGCGCCGAGCCCGCTCCGGACGCCGCGGTCGACGCGACGGTTCACGATGCGGCGGTGCTCGACGCCGCGATTCCGGACGCCGGCGAGGACGTGACCGCGCTCGGTGGCGGCGACGCGGCCCTCCCTTTCGACGACGCCGAGTGCATGCCGAGCCTCCTCGACGGTTGGGCGCCGTCGCTCGACTGCCAGGCGATGCCCACCGGGAGCTGCCCGGCGTGCTTGTCGTTCCCGTACGTGTGCGGCGAACAGGCTGGCGCCTTTCCCGTGGCGCTCGCGGAGGCAGGGGCGCCGATCTCGGTGCTTTCCGTGCTCAAGACGCTCTGGCTTTGTTCGGACGTGGCCGCGTGCGTGGCGAGCAAGGGGTCGGATGGGCTGTGTCCGGACGCGTCCCCGAACGCATACTCGTGCGCGGTCTACGCGGACGGGGGGATGGCGGTGGCTCCGAAGGTGGGGTGCGTGGCGGCGCCGGCGGGATCGGAGCTGACCGGGGGGGTGTGTTGTCCTTAGGTCGGGGTCGAGGTCGAAGTCGAGCGCGTCGCGTGGACGCTGCCCGAGGTCCCACGCTACGTTCCGGCTGAATGGAAGAGCGCCGCTCACGCGACGTCGTCGCGCGCATCGAAGCCCTCGCGAGCGGCTTCGTCGCCCTCCTCGCGCTCCTCATCTCGGCCTACACGGTCTATCTCCAGCGCATCCAGCTCAAAGCCGCGCTCTGGCCGCGGGTCGAAGTCGAGATGGTGCATCCCGACGACACCCACTTCACGATCTCGCTCAAGAACAAGGGGGTCGCCCCCGCGGAGATCCGTGCCGTCCGTGTCGCGGTCGCAGGAGAAGCGACGACGGATTGGAAGGACTGGATCGTGCGGATGGCGAAGAAGCAGGGCGCGTCGCTCGACACCACCGGATCGATCTCCCTGTTCAGCGTCGAGGGGGAGGTTCTCGCGGCCGGCGAGGACTACGAAGTCTTCAAGACGGACTCTCCCGAGATCATCGCGATGGTCCGCGCCGACGAGGACACGCGCATCGAGGTCTGCTTCTGCTCCACGCTCGACGACTGCTGGCTCACGGACGACGATCGGACGTCGCCGGTCGAGCACTGTCCGATCTACGCGACCAAGTTCCTCGGCATCCCCCCTCGGCCTCCGAAGGGGGATCGCAAGCCGAAGCGCCCCGAAGACGCACCGGACGCCGCGCGCGACGCGCGGTGACGTTGTCCTCGACCCCTGCCCCGACTCCGACCCTCGACCTCGACCCCGATCACTGCCTCACCACCCCCTCCGCGAACGCCCCCTCGAGCTCCCCCCCCTCCACAAACGCCCCGTCCCTCACCACGACCCATCCCCCCTCATTCGCCGCCACGCGCGCCCCCGGCGTCAGCACCCCGACCAGATTCAACGGATCCCCCGCCCTCACCCGCGCAATCTCCCCGCTCCGCTCCCGCCGCCGCACCTTCCTCAGCGCGTCCACCGCCTCCGGCAGCGCGTACTGCTCCCCGAGGAACCCCGCCACGAACCGCCCCCCGCGCGCGACCCCCCGCGCCTCTCTCCTCCGGAGCGCGCGCGCCACATCGCGCCACGGAACCGCAAAGCTTTCGCGCGTCGCCACCTCGCGAAACACGACGCCGTACCGCGCGAGCAGCTGCCCCGCGACGCGATCCGCTAGCTCCTCGATCGGCAGCGCGTCTCCCTGCGCCCCGTCCACGAGCGACCACCTCCCTTCGATCGCGCGTCCCCGCTTGCCGCGCGCGTTTCGCCCGGACGCCATCAGCTCGCGCAGCGGCGCGAACCCGTCGCCGCTCACGAGCCCGCGCCCGACGAGATCCCACAGCGCGCCGCCGATCTCCTCCCGCGTGAGTCGCGACGCTTGCGCGAGGTCATCGAGGAACAGCGCTCCGCGCCGTCCGAGCGTCTCGAGCATCCGCGTCGCCCCCTCCGACGTCGGCGCCTCAGGCACGTCGGCGCCGCGGACTGCCTGCAGCATCCAGCCGAGCTCCTTCCGCAGCGCGATCGTCATCGGCGTCGCGCGCGAGGTCGACCCGGTCGCGTTTCCGTTCACGCTCGCGCTCGCGCGTCTCGGCGTGAGCCTCGCCCACGCAACCTCTCCCGCGAGGCACATCTGATCGAGCCACTCCGCCCGATACCCGGCGACGCGCGACGCGAGGACGTCCCCCTCCCACGACGCCGCCGCGATCTCGAACCCCTGGAGCATCCCTATCGCGTCGCGAAGCGCCGCGCGCCCCCCCGCGCGCGACCGCGGCGTGAGGTGATGGCGCTCGAAGAGGTAGCGCAGGTAGTCCTGCGCGCTCACCGGCTCGATCTCGCTCCGGAGGCGATCGAGCGTGTGGCGGTGGATGCGCGCGAGGAGGCGCCGGTCGCAGAGCTCTTCGTGAGTCACTCCCGGCGAGAACTGCCCGCGCAGAACGACCCCTTCCGCCTCGAGACGCCCGGCCGCGACGGCGACCTCCCACGCTTCGAGTCCGAGCGCGCTCGCGAGCGCCTCCACGGTGAAGGGGCCGGCGATCTCCACGTGGCCGCGGACGATCGCGAGGACTGCTTCGTCGCGGGGCACGGTTACTCCCCGTGAGGGTTCGCCACCGTACAGCGCCGTCACGATCCCCGCGTGCTCCGCCGCAAACGCGAGCGCCCCCGCCGGGCTCTCCACGATCGCCGCGCGCCCCGCTCGCCCAAGCTCGTCCAGCCACTCCCGCCACTCCTCGCGCGGACGCACGGCCACAAGACCGAGGAGCGCATCGTGAAGCTCGTCGGCATCGCGCGGCGCCGGGTCCGCCTCGGCGACAACGCGCGCGATCGCTCCGGCGTCGAGCGCCCCGAGATCGCGCTGGTGCTCCGGGAGCGTGCGCCGCAGCGCGACCGCGCGTGCCCGGCGCTCCTCGAGGGGTGCGTCGTCGAGGAACGCATACGGCTTCGCGTTCAGGATCTCGTGCGAGAACGGCGACGGTTCGGTCGTCTCGCGCGCGTGCAAGCGGATCTCCCCGCGCTCGATCCGCTCGAGGATCCCGCGCAGGCGCTCGGTGTCCATCGCCTCTGTGAGGCAATCGTGGACGGTCTGGCGGACGAGCGGGTGGTCGGGGATCGCGATCGGCCCGGTGACGTTCTCCTGGCACGCCACCTGCGCGGGGAAGACCGCGGCGAGGAGGTCCTCGGCGCGCATCCTCTGGAGGAATGGCTGGACCTTCTTCCCTCGCTCGAAGCGGAGGACGGCGAGCGCCCGCGTCGTGTTCCAGCGCCAGCGCGCTCCGAACATCGGCGCGACGAGGATCGCTTGCTCGAGCGTCGCGTCGAGCTGCTCCGAGCGGACGAAGCGGAACGCGTCCGCGAGCGGAAAGCTCTGCGAGGTGCCGATCGACAGGACGATCGCGTCGTCGGTGGCGGCGGCCTGGAGCTCGAAGTCGAACCCGACGCAGAAGCGCTTCCGCAGGGCGAGCCCGAACGCGCGGTTCACGCGCGCGCCGAACGGTGCGTGGACGACGAGCTGCATTCCCCCCGCCTCGTCGAAGAAGCGCTCGAAGACGACGTCGTCGATCGTAGGGACGATCCCGAGCGCGTCGCGCTGCGCGCCGACGTAAGCCGCGATCTGCTCCGCGCCGGCCGGGCTGACGGAGCACTCGCTCGCGAGCCACGCGCGCACGTTCGCGCGTCCGTCGAGCCTTTCCACGATGTCCGCCCGCAATCGGCTCACGTGCTGCGAGAGCTCCCACGTGCGCCCCGGCGCCTCGCCGAGCCAGAAAGGGACCGTCGGCGGCTGACCGCGCGCGTCCTCGACCCGGACGATCCCCTTGCGCGATTCGACGCGCCGGATCCGCCACGAGTGCGAGCCGAGGACGAAGATGTCGCCGGCCATGCTCTCGATGGCCCAGTCCTCGTTCACCGTCCCGACGAGCGTCTCGTCGGGATCGAGGACGACGCGGTAGTCGGCGACATCGGGGATCGCGCCGCCGTTCGTCAGGGCGACGATCCGCGCCGAGCGCCGTCCGCGCAGGACGCCGTTCACCCGATCGCGATGAAGGAGCGCTCCGGCGCGACCGAGCCGCGGCGCCGCGCCGTCGGCGAGGCAGTGCACCACCTCGTCGAAGGCGGCGCGCGTCAGCTCCGCGAACGGCCGCGCCTCGCGCACGAGCGCGAAGAGCTCGTCTTCCTCGCACTCACGCGATGCGCACTCGGCGACGATCTGCTGCGCGAGGACGTCGAGCGGCGCGACGGGGGGATGCACCTGGTCGAGCTCCCCGCGCGCGACGCCGCGGACGAGCGCCGCGCACTCGACCAGCTCGTCGCGCGACGTCGCGAAGAGCCGCCCGCGCGACGTCCTCCCCAGCGCGTGACCCGATCTCCCGATCCGCTGGAGGAACGTCGTCACGGCGCGCGGCGAGCCGATCTGGCAGACGAGGTCGACCGAGCCGACGTCGATCCCCAGCTCGAGCGACGCCGTCGCGACGATCGCGCGCATCTCGCCGGCCTTGAGGCGCTGCTCGATCCGCAGGCGCCGCTCCTTCGCGAGGCTCCCGTGGTGCGCCCCGACGTGATCGTCGCCGAGTCGCTCGGCGAGGTGGTGCGCGACCCGCTCGGCCATCCGGCGCGTGTTCACGAAGACGAGCGTCGTCCGCTCTTCGGCGATGAGCGCGGCGAGGCGGTCGTAGATCTCCTTCCACTGTTCGTTCGTCGCCACCGCCTCGAGATCGGTCCCCGGAACTTCGATCGCGAGATCGAGGTCGCGCCGGTGGCCGACGTCGACGATCGCGCACGGGCGGGCGTCGGGCTTTCCCCCGACCAAGAACCGCGCGGCCTCTTCGATGGGGTGGACCGTCGCGGAGAGACCGATCCGGACCGGGCGCGTCGTGGCGAGCGCGTCGAGGCGGGCGAGCGAGAGGGCGAGGTGGCTCCCGCGCTTGTCGCGCATGAGGGCGTGAAGCTCGTCGACGATGACCGTCTTCACGTTCCGCAAGAGCGCCCGCGTCCGGTCCGCGGTCAGCATCAAGTAGAGCGACTCGGGGGTCGTGATGAGGACGTGCGGGACCTTGCGCACGATCGCCGCGCGCGCGGCCTGCGTGGTGTCCCCCGTTCGAAGCGCGGTACGAATCGACGGAGGCGCGAGCCCGAGGCTCTCCGCCGCCGCGCGGATTCCCGCGAGCGGTGCGTCGAGGTTGCGCTGCACGTCGCTGCTGAGCGCCTTGAGCGGCGACACGTAGAGGACCTCGACCGAGTCGGGGAGCGCCCCTTCCTCTCCCTGCCGCACCAACCGATCGAGGCTCGCGAGGAACGCGGCGAGCGTCTTCCCGGAGCCGGTCGGCGCCGCGATGAGCGTGTCGCGCCCCGCCTGGATCTCTCGCCACCCCTGGAGCTGCGGCGCCGTCGGGGAGGCGAACGCGCCGTCGAACCAGGCGCGCACGGCGGGGTGAAACGACTGCGGCAGCGGCATCGGAAGGACTGTACTCTCGCGCGCGACCGTGTCTCTCAAGCTGCGCGTCGTCGCCCCTCTCTTCTTCGTCTCGGGGGGGGTCGCGCTCGGGTGCG
>JBKQKP010000254.1:0-32191 GCA_052147435.1 Polyangiaceae bacterium
AATTTCTCGATCAATTCCTCAAGAAAAATCCCAAACTTGGGCGGAGGACGTGAACGAACCCTGGGGCGCTGGATGGCGTCAATCGTGCATCCGGCCCAGTCACATCGATCCGTGGCCAAACTCAGCCGCGGTCGGAAAGGACAGTCTCATGTTGCGAAGCCTGAAAGATATCGAGCGCTACACGGTAAGTGCAACCGACGGCGACGTCGGAACGGTCGTCAACTTTCTTTTTGACGACGAGCGCTGGGTCGTTCGATACCTCGTGGTCGAGACCGGGGGGGTCTTCACGCACCGCCAGGTACTAATCTCCCCGATCTCCTTTCGGGATGTCGACTATTCCGCCGGGCGCTTCCGCCTGGCTCTCACGATGGACAAGATAAAGAACAGTCCGAGCATTGATCTCGATAGGCCGGTGTCACGGCAACACGAGCGAGACTATTACGGCTACTACGGCTACCCATACTACTGGGGCTACGGGGGCCCGTGGGGCATGGGATACTACCCGGGCGCGATGGCATCCGGTCAGTACGAGCGGCCCGGAGAGCGTCCCGGTGAGCCCGCCGCCGACGTTCACCTTCGCAGCGCAAAGGAAATTACGGGCTATCACATCGAGGGGACGGACGGCTCGATTGGGCACGTCAAAGACTTCAAGGTCGACGACGAGAGCTGGGCGATCCGTTACATGGTCATCGAGACGAGCAACTGGTGGGTCGGCAAGAGCGTTCTCATCGCGCCGGAGTGGACGAGCCGCATGAGCTGGTTGGACCGAAAGGTCTACGTGGACATGACACGCGCGGCGATCAAGAAGAGCCCGGAGTGGGGCGTCAACGACCCGGTTAGCCGAGCTTTTGAAGAACAAATCTCACGTCACTACGGGCGAATGCCCCTTCGTCGCAAGAGCGACCACGTCGCCACCAAAGGCATGGCCCCATGAGCGACGATAAGGTTCACCAAAGGCACGCGCGCGCCGCGCGCTCTCGGGACTCGAACAGCTCGAGGAGGAGAGACGGCTGAAGACCGACCCTTTCAACCGCGACCCGAGCGAGCAGCGCCTTTCGGGCCGCCCTCTGGTCGCGCCCCGGGTCGCCGCTTCAGCTTTGGCGTCGGGAAGGCGGAACGCGATCGAGTCGCGCGCAGCACGCTGAAGGAGCGTGTCGCATGGCGCGCAGATTGCCGTTTTCCCGTCGGGGATATCCGGCAACCGCTGAGAGATGCCGCATTCGCGCCAGTCGGTTAGATCGGCGAACGCCACGGCTTCCGGCATTTTCGGCACGCGCCCCCCCCTCCACGCACTACTTGCCGTTCGGTCCGGGCGTCGCGTCGGGGGAGTGGGCGGCCAGTGCCGCCCGGACCTCCTGTGTCTGTCTGGCGCCGGCGTGCCGGCGACGTGCGCGCCCTTGCCAAGCCGGGGGCGCGCGCCAAGCTCCCCCGTCTACGGGACGCGATGGGTCGACGCGCCCGCTTCGACCGCCTCGACCGCCTTGCGCATGTCCTTGAGCTTCCCCTCGTCGAGCTTGCTCGCGAGCTTGTCGAATTCTTCCTTCTCTTCCGAATTTGCATGAGCCAAGACGGCGCTCTGGAGCTCGCGGATCTTCGTCTCGAACTCATCGGAGGCAACGTCAAGCTGGCTGAGCGCCGCAAGCGCCTTCTTCGCCTCCATCTCCTCGTTCACGCGCGCAGCGACCTCCCTCGGCCCATCCTTGATGGCCTGCTTCGCCTCGGGATGGACGATCTTCTCCTCCGCTGCCTCGTGCGCGGACAGGAGGCTTTTCAGCTGCGTGAAGAGCGTCTCTCGCGCCTCTCCTCGCGCGGCCACCACCAACTCGAAGAGCTCCTTGAGCTGCTGGTGCTGAGCCTTGAGAAAGCCGATGACGTCCTTCGATCCGGTGACCTTGTGGTTCATGCGCATTCCTCCAGAGGGGTGCATTACGAGAATCGTGCCGCCGGATTCGAGCGCGGCATTGCCACTGCATCGTGACCGCCGCGCCACGCGCGAGCTTCTCGGGCGCACGCGGTCGAGCCCGCAGCGGCGGAGCGTCGCGCGGTCACGTACTTCGTAGGTCTCCCGTCTGCGGCGACGATCGGGAGCCCGCCGCGCACGCACAGTGGACCGCTCGGGGTCGGGAGCGCCGTTTTGCTCGTTTCAGGTTGGCGCCTCCCTCGACGCTACCCGCACCAGCTTCTTGTTGACGAACTGCTGGATGCCCATGTCGCCGAGCTCGCGTCCGTAACCGGAGTTCTTGATGCCGCCAAAGGGGGCTCCGCGTCCGCGCGCCGCCCCATCGAGGAAGCCGCTCGGAAACCGCACGTTCGGCGGCCGGATCGCCCCCGCTCTCGGCGCCGAGTGCGGCCGTGGGGAGCCCCTCCGAACGGCCGCTAATCACCAAAGGTGGCCGTTCGCGAAATCAAGAAGCCGAGATCTCCCGAGGATCACGGGCCTCACCAAGCCCCCGAATCCCGTGTCGGATGGCCACTTTCCGCGCCGTCGGTCGCCCTCGACTCCGCCGCCTGCGAACCGAGCGGCCCCCCCCGGGGGGGAGTCAAAATTCCGAGGAATGCCGCTCTGCGCGTTCGGTTCCTATCTGCCCTTTCGATAGGTGCCGGAATTAGAAATCACGAAACCACACGCGTTCGGAAACGCCCCGCTTTCGGAGGGCTGTATGTTTTTGAGGCTACACTGACAAATCAATCGTACGGGAACCGACCCACGGCGCGATCGGTCGGTTCTCGCTCGGTAAGCGTCGCCGAGATGGGCGAGTCAGCGAGAGATCGCCTCCACGGCGCGGAGCAGATCGTCGTCGGTCGGGTGCGTGTAGCGCGTCGTGGAGCGGAGGCTCTTGTGCCGGGCGAAGCGCTGGGTGAGGCGGATGTCCTTCGTCGCCCGGTAGAGATTGGTGCATGCACTATGACGAAACGCATGGACGTTCAGGTTGACGGAGGCGCCTGCACGCTCTTGCCAGAGGTGGACGAGGCGTCGGAGCTGGCGCGAAGAGAGGCGCCGTCCTCGCCGGCTGACGAAGAGAGGGGCGTCGGGCGCGACGCTCTCGCCACGTCGCCGCTTCCAGCCGACGAAGTGCTCGAGCTTCCGCCGCAGGAGCTCGGGGAGGAGAATCACCTGGAGCGTAGGGTCGGCTGCGCTGCGCTTGAAGACGCGCAGTCGAACGCGGCGACGTGCGCGGCCGTCGGCGTCGAGGACGTCCGCGACGTCGAGGGCGAGCAGCTCGTGGGCGCGTAGGGCGGTGCCGAGGGCGATCGCGAGCAGGAGGTGATCGCGGAAGCCGTCACGCCGCTCGCCGGTGATTCTGAGGAGGAGGAGTTGATCGCGCTCGGGGAGGGTCTTCGGGACGGACAAGGGTTCGTCGTAGCGGCTCATGGGCGCAGTCACGCTTGAAGCGCGGGCTGCATCAAGTGAATCCGAGCGGAATGCCTCCCTCCGGGACGGGCTGGCGGGGCGCGGGTCCGTCGGGACGCCCCCGCGAGACATGGCGGCGCAAGAACCGCCGATGGCGGCGCAACGGGCGGCGGTGCGAAACGGGTCGATCGAGCCAATTTCTCGGGATGGCGGCGCTGGCGGCGGATGGTTCGGGGGGTGAGTGCGTGCGTAGACGCGTTCGTAGAGATGTATGGACTAGATCCTGACTATTTCGTTGTGCCCCAAACTAACGCCGCCAGTGCCGCCATTCGGCGAGAGACGTACTGATTGTTCCTTTCATCTCGACGGTTTGGGTGACGGCGGCGCAGGCCGCCGAAGCACCGCCCTTGCGCCGCCCTTGCGCCGCCATCCGCCGCCATGCGCCGCGACGACGGTGTGCCCCGTCGGGCCGTACTCGGGGGCGCCCGGGCCGGGCCGGGCTCGAGAGGGGGGGGAGCCGCCGGCCGTGGTCACGCGGCGGATCTCGGCGTCCCCGGTGTGTGCGTGCGGCGGGACGACAGGCCCGTCCGCGCGGGCTGGGGCGCTACCTCGCCTCGGCGTCCTCGCCCGTCTTCTTCCCGACCGCTCCGCGCGAGCGGGAGCGCTACAGGTCTTCTTCGAAGCTTGCGCGCTCGGCGGTGGCGTTGAAGTCACCGGTTTGGTCCGTAGGCGAGGGCGTGGAGCGAAGCTGGAGCCCGCGCCACCGACGCTCGCCCCCTCGCGGCCCCTTGAACGCGCGGAACCCTCGCCCTCGCAGCTCGTTGCCGACGCCCCGCTGGGCGAGCGGCCGGCATCCATTCTGTTCGCACCAGATCTGGTACGCGCGATAAAGCTCCGCCGAGCTCAACGATCCGAGGGGCTCGATCTCGCACCGCTCGTCGAGGAACTGGTGGAAGAGATCCTGCTCCTCGCGGTACTCGGCCGTGGCGTCGACGACGTCCTTCGGCGCCCGGAGTCCGCCCTGCGACCACTTCCGGTACCCGTCGACGGCCCACCGCAAGATACCCGAGCGCTCCATGCGCAGCTTCTCCAGCAGATCGGAGTCTCGCCTCTCTTCGGGGATGGTCACCGTGAAGGGGATGAGGCGGATGCGCCGCCAGATGGCGTGGTCGGTGCCGTGGACGTTCGGTTTGTGGTTCGCGGCGAGCCAGAGCTTGTGCGTGGGAGCAAAGCTCCAGAAGTCCTCGCGCATCCGGCGGGCGCGGATCACGTCCTCGCCGGTGAGCTGCTTCACGGTCGCCTCGGCGAAGCTCCGACCGCCTTCGATCTCCTGGCAGACTGCGAGGCGCCGACCGAATAGGTCCGCGATGGCTGTGGGGTGCGCGTCGGCATTTCTCGCGATGAGGAGATCGGGCGCGGCCTGCAGACCGTAGTCGCCGAACAGCTCCAAGAGCGTCCGGAGGAACGTGCTCTTGCCGTTTGCCCCCGCCCCATGGAGGAAGAAGAGCACCTGCTCCTTCACACTCCCCGTGAGCGAGTACCCGACCGCGCGCTGCAGGAAGGCGACGAGCTCGTCGTTGCCGCCCATGACGTCGCCGATGAACGTGAGCCACCTCGGGCACTCGGCCTTCGGGTCGTAGTCGACGGGGGCGAGCTTCGTAATGAGGGCGCGACGATCGTGGGGAAGGAGAACACCGGCGCGCAGATCGAGCGTGCCGTTGTTGCAGTTGAAGAGCGAGGGGTCGCGATCGAAGTCGTCGGGCACGACCGCGATCCCCGGGCGTGAGCGTGCGATCTTCACCATCGCGCTGAGAGAGCTCACGCTCTCGCTCGCCGTGGCGTGGGCCCGCAAGGCGCGGCCTTCCTTCGCCTTGGCGGCAACCGCCTCCGACATGACCGCAGCGACTGTCTGGCTGGCGCGGAGCTCGATCTCGCCGCGCCGGTCAGCGGCCCAGCGTGCCCAGGCCCAGATGAGCCACTTCTTCCACTCGTGGCAGTAGCGGACGTCCTCGCCATGGTGCGCGACGAAGCGCTCGGCGTTCCCCGTGTCCGTAAGCGAGAAGCTCCGGCCGGCCAAGCCAACGGGCAGCGTCGTCCCGAGGGCGGGCACAGGCGCGCCACGATCCGTATCGTCGTCATCGGCCCGATCGCCCTGCCGCTCGGCCGAAGTGTCACTCGCGAAGCGCTCGAGGATCCACCTGGCCGCGTCCACGGGGGCGTGCTGGCGTACTTCCACGACGAGGTCGACGGGGGTGCGGAAGCCAGGCGTCCCGGGGACGCCGCGGTCGGCGCAGGTCTTGTGGTGGCACTTCAGTCCATTGTTGACCAGGGCGACGCCGTCGGTGTTCGAGCAGCCCGGGCATCGGACGCTCTCCCCGTCGAAGAGCTCGAGGGCCCGAGCGATCTCCTCGACGGCGATCGCGTTTGCGCGCTCGAAGGGGCCCGCGCCGCCGCTCGGCTTCTTCCCCTTGATCGCCGCGCGCCAGGAGTCGCTGGTCTTCCGCCCCATCGCAGCATCGACCTGCCGCCGATGCTCGGGGATGAGCGGCTCGCGGAGTTGGTCGAACACGTGTTCGAGATCAACCGCGCGGACGCGACCGACTTCGTCGGCGCAGACGAACGCGGTCCGCCGGTGGGGCCGGTCCTGGACGTCCGGGGCCCCCTTCTTCTTTGTCGTGCCGAACGCGGGGACGAGCCGCTTTGCGTCCGCGACGGTCCTGTCGATCTCTGCCCCCGGCGCAGCGAAGGTGATGCTGAGCGCGGCGAGGATCCCCTTCGTCAGCGGCGTGAGCGCTGAGGGTTCCGCGGCGGGTTCGATCGCGATGAAGACCTGACGGCCATTGCCGCTGTGCCCGTACCCGAGGGCGCGATCGCTGCCGAGCAGATCGGCGAGCCGAGCGAAGACGGCGGTGGCGACCGCGGTCGCGCACGCCATCTCTCCCGCGGTCGCCGATGTTCCCGTGGCGCGAAGGGCGTCGACGTCGATGAAGAGCACGCGCCGGTGTGTGACGTCGCGGTCGGTTGTCGATGCGCCCTTCTCCGCGTCGTGCCACGTGCGCGGCGCGCTCCGCGTCGCGACCGCGGGGTTCAGGCGGTTCGCGATCACGAACACCCCCTGCGCCCCGAACCTGTCCCCTTGCCGCAGGAGGGGAAGAGCTGCGGTGACGCTGTCGGCGTGGGCGAAGCGGTTCTTCCTCCCGTAGCGCGAGGGGATCTTGAGCGCCTGCAGCTCGATCCACTCGCCCGCCTCGACGCCGACGAATCGGAGCCATCGAGCGAAGTTGGCCTCGACCCCTTCGCTGGCCGCCTGAACGAGGCGCTCCTCGAGCGTCGACGCGGGGGCCGTCACGAGGTCGCCATCGCGGGGAGCGGGGACTTCGGCACGCTTCGTCATGGGCGCCCGTTAGAGCGCTGCCGGAGGCGACGCCGCAGTCACGTCGCTCAGTACCTCGAGACGCGCGCCCTGTACGATCTCGACGGGGGAAGGGGCCGTGCCGGCGTGTCCGGCGGCGAGCGCGTTGGCGCGGAGGTCGATCTGTCGCTCGTCGGCACGTGCGCGAATCTTGGCCGCGACGTACTTGCGTCGCCTCTGGCACCTGTTCTTGCGCGCGTAGTCGGCGATCACGCTGTTGGCGACGCCGTAGCGGGCCGCGAGCTCCCGGTAGCTCGGGTACCGGATGGCTCCGCCCGGCGGGGCAGCGGGCTCGCCGAAGACGAGGAGCTGGTCGAGCTCGGCGTGGTTGATCTGCGGGCCTTCGCCCTTGCGAGGCCGGCCCGCTCTTCGTCGGGGTCGAGGTGAGGGGGGGGCAGGCGAGGGGTCGAGTTCGTTCATGACGAGATGCCTTTCTTCCGGAGTCACCGGAGCGAGTTCTCGTCAGGAACAAAGGGGGTCCCGAAACCGAGCAGGGGACAGGAGCGGTCGATTTTTTATCCCCGACCGCGGCTCGATGGGTGCGCTGCGAGAAATCGATCAGCTCTGTCCCCTGCTCGGTTTCGGGAGCTCGTTTGTTCCTCATGTGAAAGAACGACGCAGCGGCGGCCGATCGACGAAGGCCCGACCCAAGGTAGCGGCAGCGGACGCACGCGGGGCTCAGGCGCAGCGCCGTGTCCGCGACGTGTGGACGCGCGTGATCGCCGACACGCTGTACGAGCGCTGGCGCGCCGAGGGGGTCTGCGTCGAAACCACTTCACTTCTGGGGGCGAAGAACGGCAATGCACCGGAGCGCGGCGGCGGAGAGCGTGCCCGCGAGGAGGTTCAGGAATGAGGAGCGCACAGGCTGCGGTCCGAGTCGCGCGAGCTCGCGCGGAGCTCGGCCCGCTTCCGCGGCAGATTGTCGCACTCGACGCCATGACGATGCGCGAGCTGCGTGATCGATGGGCCGAGGTCTTCGGGTACGCGACGGCGTCGCACAACCATGCCTACTTAAGGAAGAAGATCGGCTGGCGCCTCCAGGAGCTTGCCGAGGGGGGCCTGTCGGCGCGTGCGCGCGAGCGCATTGCCGAGCTGGCACCGCGCGCCCCGATTCGTCACCGAGCCCCCCCGTCCCCGATTGCTCTCGGGACGTCCGAGCGAGCGCGTGACCCGCGGTTGCCGCCCGCCGGCACCGTGCTCCGGCGCGCGCACGGGGGCGTCGAGCACGAGGTCGTGGTTCGGGAGGAGGGCTTCAGCTACGGCGGCGCCCATTACGCGAGCCTCTCCGCGATCGCGAAGGCGATCACCGGCACGGGCTGGAACGGGCTCCTCTTCTTCGGGCTCGTGGAGCGCCGCGGTCAGAAGGCGGTAGCGAAGTGACGCGCGTCGCGATCTACGTGCGCAAGTCCACGTCGGCGGGGCTCGAGCAGGAGTTCAACTCGCTCGACGCGCAGCGCGAAAGCTGCGCGAGCTACTCGCGCAGCCGCGGGTGGACGGTGCTCCCCGAAACGTACGAGGACGGCGGCTACACTGGTGCGAACACCGATCGGCCGGCGTTCCAGCGCCTGCTCGCCGACATCGACGCGGGGAAGATCGATGTCGTGGTCGTCTACAAGGTGGACCGGCTCTCGCGGTCGCTCCTCGACTTCGCGAAGGTGATGGACCGGTTCAACGCCGCGGGCGTCGCATTCGTCAGCGTGACACAGAACTTCTCCACGGCGGACGCGATGGGGAGGCTCACGCTCAACATGCTCATGAGCTTCGCCGAGTTCGAGCGCGAGATGATCGCCGAGCGGACACGCGACAAGATCGCGGCGGCGCGTCGCCGCGGGAAGTGGACCGGCGGAGTCGCCCCCCTCGGCTATCGCATCGAGGCCTCAAAGCTCGTCGTCGTCGAGCCCGAGGCTCGTGTCGTTCGGGAGGTCTTCGCTCTCTATCACGAGCAACGCTCCGTCTTCGCCGTGATGCGGGAGCTCCGCGCGCGCGGGCGAGCCCGTCGAGGGGGATCGTGGACGAAAGACGGCTTGCTGCGCATCCTTCGCAACCCCGTCTACGCGGGCCGGATCCGGCTCGGCGAGGAGACGTACCCGGGGGAGCACGAAGGGATCGTGCCCCCTGATGTCTTCGACGGCGTGCAGACCGCGATGACCCGCGCGCCGTCGGCTGCGCCGCAGCGCAACCCGGACTACTTGCTGCGCGGGATCCTGCGCTGCGGAGGCTGCGGGGCGGCGATGACGACGGCGTCGACGAAGAAGGGGAGCCGCATCTATCGCTTCTACCGCTGCGTAACGCGCGACAAGGAGGGCACCTCGGCATGCGCGACGCGACCGCTCGCCGCCGACGTGATTGAGTCGGCGGTCCTTGACCGCCTGCGGCAGCGGGCGCCCGACATCAACGTGGAAGCGGTCGAGCGCGCAGTCCAAGAGCGCCTCGACGCCGATCGGGCTCACCTCGGCGCGACTCGGACGGAGGTCCCGCCGAAGATCGCGGCAATGTCGCGCGAGATGTCCGATCTCTTCGAACGCATCCCGGCACTCAAGCCCGCAGCGCGCGCCATGGCCGAGGAGCGCCTCGAGACGCTCGACCTCGAGAGGAAGGCGCACGAGGCGCAACTGGCCGCGTGGGAGCGGCGCGCCGCGAGTCTCGAGCACGAGGCCGTGGACGCGAAGTGGGTGGCCCGGGCGCTTGCCGATCTCGACTCGCTCTGGGACAGCATGACGAGCGAGAATCGGGGGCGGCTCGTCGCCGGACTGATCGAGAGGGTTGTCGTCGACGACCGACGCGGCGAGGTGGAGATCGTGATGGCGGACGATTCGGGGGTCGCTACGTGACGGTGCTCCGGGTCGCCTTCGAGCGCGGGCGCAGCGGGCGTCACGCGGGTCCCTCGGAGTCCGAGGATCGGACGCGGCGCACACGGCCGCTTCGGGTCGCACAGATGCTCGCGTGCGCGCACCAGATGCAGGCGATGATCGAGCGGGGCGAGGTGCAGGATCGGACGGAGCTCGCGGGGCGGTTCGGGTTCACGCGGGCGCGGATCACACAGCTTCTCGACCTGCTCCTTCTTGCGCCGGACATCCAGGAGGAGCTTCTCTTCAGCGAAGTGAGTGCGGGGCGTGATCGGATTCACGAGCACGCCCTCCGGCCCATCGTTGGCGCTCCGCTCTGGAGCGAGCAGCGAGCGCGCTGGAGGCGGCTGCGCAGTTCGGTGCCGTGAACGCCGCGTCCTGAGGGGTAGCGGCCCCCGTCGCGCGGAAACTTACTCTCCTAACGAGGCGTGGCATGCGAGGTCTTGGACCGCCCGACCTTGGAGATCCAGCGCCGCGGGCCCGTCACGAGCGGCTGTCTCAGCTCTTCGTGCAAGGTCGGGAATCAAGGATTTAGTTGGGAGCGAGCACCAGAGCCTGGCGTCACGCTTTCAGCTTCGGCACGGGCGTCGAGCGACAACGAGGGCAGACCGCGGAGCCCCCGAGCACGGCCCACCCCGAAGCTCGCGCGATGTCGGCAGCAACAGTTTCGCTCGCGACGATCATCGCGGTAGTCGCGACCCCACACCGCTCGCACCTCACGGAGCGGGGACCAGCCTGCATCTGGTGGAGCATCCCCGGCATTGTTGCTCGACGCGCCCCAAACTCAACTCGTGGGGCCGCCCGTCGGGGGAAAAGGCGGGCGGCGTACTCGGGGCCCGACGCCCGCCGCCAGCTCAACGATTCTTTCGACGCGCTTTGCGCTCGGCCTTGCGCCTGTCCTTCTTCGCGCGCTGGGCCTCGCTGGATACTCGGGCGCGCGGTGGGGGAGGGCCAAGGGCTGGCAGTGGGATCGACGGCGGAAGGGGCTTCCTTTGCACCTCACGCATCCACGCCATCGCTCCCTCGCGGGTCGAGATGTCGAAGCCGGCGTCCGCGCCAGCCATCATGATCGACTTCGCCATTCCGAAGTTGCGTGGATCCGACATCGCCTGGTCGAAGCGCTTCGCCGCGTCCCCATCCAGCACGCGCAGGCAAGCATCCATGTTTCGTAGGCCGTGCGCCCGTTTGAGGAAGGCGAAGAACGCGCGGAGCTCGCCGACCAGCTTGCCCGCCTCCGACGCGTCGCTGGTCACCTTGCGAGGGACGAGCTCGAACACGATCTCCCGGAGGTGCGCAGGGGTCATCCCGGCGACCGTGACGCCGAGATGGTGCATGCCGAGCTCCATCACGGTGTTTGCCCAGCCGATGTCTCCGTCGAGTGCGTCCGCCTCGGGAGATGCGGCGAACTGGGCCATCACCTCTTCGCAGTAAGCCTCGGCCGATTCCTCGTCGAGGTCTCCGTCCGTCGTGCGCGCGTCAGCGTGGATGTCGAAGACGTCGGCGTTCGTGGACGCGGTACGGGTGGGCCGCGCTTCGACGCCGGCGTCGTAGGGAGCCGCGAGGGTGACGTCGATTGTCCCCGCGTGCGTCCGCGCGGAGATCGTCCTGACGACCTCCCGATCGCGACGCCAGCAGTCATCGAGCTCGCGCTCCGTTTCGGTCAGCTCGGCGAGCGCGATCGCGATCGCCTCGAACCGCGTCAGCTCCTCGGCCGTCGGCGGACGACCTACGATGTCCTCGTCGACGGCGATGAGCCACGGGTAGGCGTTCGGCGCAGCGACCTCCCATCCGTGGGTCGCGATCTCCTTGCGCAGCGCGGCATCCAGTTCGGCGCCGCGATCGAAGTTGAGCGCAAAGTGGGGCGAAAGCTCAGGAGCCTCATCCCCCGGCTTCATGCACTCCGCGGCGTCAAGGTACTCCTCGTAGTCGTCGACACTCGCGAAGAGCAGGAAGCCGAGGCTCTCGCCGAGCTGCCCGATCACCGAGAGCACCGCATCCCGAACGCCGAGCGAGTCGATCGTCACGCGCAGCACGCTCGCGTCATCGGGGATCACGATCCACGGAGCTGCGCGGAACAAGCGCGCGCTCGCTCGGAAGAACGACGCCATCGCGTCGGGCGTGATTCCCGGACCGAAGTGCGTCGGCGGCTCGTCGGCGTCGTGTGCGTCGAGATGCTCGCGCATCGAAGCGACGATCGCGTCGATCTCCGGCGTCGGCGCGCAGATGACGTCCGTGGCTGTACGCAGCGACGCTCGGAGCTGCGCCGCGACCTCGGGAGACTCGACCCGAACGCGCGACGGCACGTGCGCACGGCCGACCATCGGCTTGCGCGTGGTCTCGTGGAAGTGATCGACGACGTGGGTTACGCCCTCACCGGGTTTGAACATCGCCGTGCCGAGCACAGGGCCGTCGGGGATCATCCAGAGGAGCGTCTCGGGCCGGTACGGTCCCTCGTCCTCACCGGTGACGTACGCGGGGAGCGACACGAGGCCCCCGACCCATTCGACCTGCCCAGCGTCGCTGCGCTTCTTCGCCTTCGCCATGCTTCACGTCGCGTAGCCGGGCTCGCATGCCAGGGCAAGGGGCGGAGGCGTCGCCGACGCTCCCTGCTAACCTCCCGGTGCGCCCGCCCAGCGAGAACGCAGCGGACCCGTTGGTTAATAGACCGCCCTGAGACGGAAACCGAGCAGCTGTTAACCTGTCTGACAAGCGTCTGACCCCAAACGGGCGTCAGACGCGGGTCGTCAGAGCAAATGCGGCCTCGGGTCGGTACCTCGCGCGGTCTTCGCTGCGGGGCTTCCGCAGGAAAAAAGCCGATCCCGCGCTGTTCACCTGGCGCCCTCGCGCGAGTTCGCGGTGCTGGAGTGGCTCCCCAGTCCTGCGGTTTCACCAACCGCGATCTCGACAAAGACCGTAGCGCGATCTTGACCACGGAACCACTTGTTTTCAAGTGTTTGCGGAGCATCGGGATCTTAAGAGCGCAAGCCTGGGGTCCTCTCCGCGGCCCAGACGAACCACAGATCACGCCGACGTCTGGTCGCGTTCTTAAGATCGCGAGCCCGCTCTGTGGTGCTCTGTGGGGGGCGATCTTAAGATCACAGCCGGTTCGCGGACGAGGCGGAACACCGACGACTCCTTCGCCGACACGACGTCGTCCAAGCTTTCGAAGGAGCGGACCCGCATCCCGCTGGCCGCCGTGATCGGGACGTGACAACGGTGCACGGGGTCAAGCTCCCGTGCGCGGGACCGCGGGGTTGTCGCGGTCTCGTAGCAGCCGGAGGAAGAGCGCCCCCTGTGCTCCTTCCGCGTACGCGGTGATGCGCAGGAGCTGTCCGTCGTCGCTGTGCAGGACCATGAGGCAGCCGACGCTCGCCTTCACCGCGCGGGCAAGTGGTAGGTGCCGAGCGCCAACGGCGCGGACAAAGTCGGCACGATCGATGACCTCCCAGCGCCCGATTCCCCAGTCGAGGCAGACGACGAAGTCGGAAGGAACGCACGGTTGCCCGTGCGCGAGAGCCGCCTCCACCGTGGCCAAGATCGCGCCAAGGCCAGCGAACAGCAGTCCGGGGCTCACGTCCTCGCGCCGGGGCTGCGGCGGGGCAACAAGATCGACGCGGAGGATCGACTGCGCGCTGCAGAAGTGGTCCATCACGTGAAGAACCTTCGTGCCGTCCCGACGCTCGCGAACGACGGGTAGCCCGCCCGTGCCAAGTTGAGTCGCGCTGGCCTCGGCGATCTCGCGAAGGATCCGCGGGTCCCTCGCGTAGCGCAGAGCGAGCTCCTTCCGGGAGCGCATGATGCATCCACCGTGCTCCTCGACTATGAGGCAGTAGTCGCCGCTCGGACGCCCCGCCCGCCGGAGTTCTTGGGCAGCGCGCGCGTGCGCCTCAAGGATGAAGTCCTCGACCTCGAGGTCGTCTACTCGGAGCGCCACGGTGAGCACCTCCCAACCAAAGGCCCGTTTCGCGACGAATAGACCTCCTTCGCGAGGACGCGGGCGTGTGCGCGCGAGGGGACCATGCACCGGCGGGCTGTAGCATGGGCGCGCGAAAGCGTGGCTCAGCTTGATCGTTGTTCCGCTGGGGACTACGCCCTACGCTGCGCGGGCCCGGATGGAAGTGATCTGGAGGTCACAGAACTTCCGGGCTCGAGAGCGTGAAATCGAGCCAGATTTCCGGCGGAGAGAAGGGGATTCGAACCCCTGGAGAGCTTGCACCCTCACCTGATTTCGAATCAATCCAGTGCGTTGCAGAACAATCTGTGAGGTCGTGAGTCATCTCCACTCGGCGCGCCTCGACACCGGTGGCTACGTCGCGAGGCCGTAAAAAGGCCGTACGGGGCGCGTGCGCCGGAGGGAGGCTAGCCAAACAGTGCCCCCAGCCTCCGCTTGAGGAGTTCGGTCACCTTGCGCTCGACGATCGCTTCGATCTCGGCGACGAGCCCGCCCGCGGCTCGGTTCGGGATCATGCTCGCCGCACTACCGTTTCCGGAGGACGACGCCTTCCGCGGACGTCCAGGACCGCGCTTCGCAGCCGACGCTGCCGGCGCGCTCCCACGGCTGCGCCGCTTCGCATGGGTCCTCGCGCGGATCGAATAGACGTAGCCGAGCGAGATCTTGAGCCCAGCCTCCTTCGCCTTCTTGACGACCTCGGCGCCGGGCATGGACGCCGGGAGCGAGCGGACGAACTCCGTCTTGTTCACACGCTTCCTCGAGGATTTCTTCGCGACCATGGCGCCCCGGGAGGGTACACGAATAGCCCGCGCGGCGCTTCCCGAGGCGCCTCCACGAATGACCAGTCGTTCCGCTGAGGTTGTGACCCTACCCGCTGACCTCTCCGTGACGATTCCGAGTGGCGAAGCGAACGGCGACGCTGAAGAGCGTCACCAAGGAAATGAGCACCAACGCTCCCGCCCACGCTTGGTTGTGCCACTCCTCGTAGGGCGCGATGGCGTACGTATAGACCTGAACCGGCACGCTGCTCATCGGCTCATTGAGCGCCACCGACAGGAAGCGGTTGTTGAACGCCGTGAAGAGGAGAGCGGCGGTCTCGCCAGACACGCGCGCGATCGCGAGCATGATCCCGGTCGTGATCCCGGGTGCGGCGGCTCGGAGGACGATCCCCGTCACCATGCGCCACTCGGGGGCACCGAGCGCGAGCGCCGCATCGCGCAGCGTACGGGGTACGAGCCGGATCATTTCCTCGGACGTCCGCGTGATCGTCGGAATCATGAGGACGGACAGCGCAACGCTTCCTGCAAAGGCGGAGAACTTGTGCGCGTCGAGCACGATCAGTGTGTAGGCGAAGAGTCCTGCGACGATCGATGGCGTCGCATTCAGCGTGTCGTTCACGAAGCGCACGACGCTAGCGAACCGGCCCTTGCCGAACTCGGCAAGGTAGATGCCCGATAGAACGCCCAACGGAATACTGAGCCCCGAGGCAACGCCGACCATGATGCCCGTGCCGACCAGTGAGTTGAGAAAGCCGCCACCCGTTTCGCCGACCGGAGCGGGCAGATTCGTAAAGAAGGCGACGCTGACGTATCGCGCGCCTTGAAAGACGACGTACCCGAAGATGAGAGCGAGCAAGGCGACGACAAAGAGCGTCGCAAGTGCGCACAACGAAAGCATCACGGCGTTCGTGGCGCGGCGTTTCGGCGAGACGCCATACCTCGGGCTCAGGACGAGGCTCGCGCTGTTCGTCATGCGCGTCCCCTCATTCCCGACACGCGCCAGATGAGCACGCGGGCAGCGCCGTTGACGGCGAACGTCACGACAAAGAGGAGCAGCCCCAACTCCGTGAGCGCGGAGAGGTACATCGGCCCGGACGCCTCCGTGTACTCATTCGCGATCACCGATGCCATCGTGTACCCAGGCGCAAAGAGGGACGCGACGATCTGAGGGCTGTTGCCGATCACCATCGTCACGGCCATCGTCTCGCCGAGGGCTCGCCCCAGGGCGAGGATGACGGAGCCTGCGATTCCGGCGCGACCATACGGGAGTACGACGTGCCAGATCGTTTCCCACTTCGTCGCCCCGAGGGCGAGCGAACCCTCTCGCTGGTTCCGCGGCACGGAGGCGATGACATCGCGCGAGACGGCCGCGATGAAGGGAAGGATCATGATGGCGAGGATCATCCCCGCCGTGAGCATGCCGACGCCGTGGGATTCGCCGGCGAACAGCGGGATGAAACCGAGCGTCGCGTGCAGGGCGGGCGCGAGGACGTCACGCACGACGGGCGCGAGGACGAAGAGACCCCAGAGGCCGTAGACGATCGATGGAATCGCGGCGAGCAGCTCGACGAGGAACCCGATCGGAGCGTTCGCCCACCGCGGCGCCATCTCGACAAGGAAGATGGCGATCCCGATGCCGAGCGGTACGGCGATCAGCACGGCGATCGTCGACGTGACCGCTGTTCCGTAGACGAAGGTCGCAGCGCCGAAATGTTCGAGGACCGGATCCCAGGTCTTCTCGAACGCGAACCCCAACCCGAACTTGGCAAGGGACAGGTGCGATCCACGGACGAGCTCGTAGAGGACCAGGGCGAGTAGCCCCACGATTGCAGATCCGCAGGCAGTGCACAGGCGACGGAAGAGGCTGTCGCCGTTTGTCCACGCGTGGAGGAACGGAGGGCCCCGTCGAGAGATCGACGCGCGCTTGGCCTCGCGCCCACTCGAGCCGATGAGATCCGTGGACACGGTCACAGCGACCTCACCGGGAGGCAACCTCGATGGAGTCGAGCTTCTTCAGCGCTCGACTGGCGAGCTCCTTCGGAAGGGGCGCGTAATTCAGCGGCGGGCAGAGACTCTGCCCATCGGTGAGGACCCACCGAAGGAAGCCAACGAGACCACTACGCTCGGCTCCGGCCGGCATGTCCTGGTACACGACGGCCCATGTCGTCCCCGCGATCGGGTAGGCCTTGTCGCCTGCCGCGTTCGTGATCGAGTAGCGAAGGTCATCGGGGACGTTCGCGAGCGCGCCCGCCGCCGCAGCCGTCACGGAGTCGATCGTCGGCTCGATGAAATTGCCCGCGAGGTTCTTCACGTGGCCCACGGGCATCTTGTTCTGAAGCGCGTAGGTGAGTTCGACGTAGCCGAGAGAGCCTGGCGTCTGTTGCACCGAGCCCGCGACCCCTTCGTTTCCCTTGCCGCCGATGCCCACCGGCCAGTTGACTGACGTCGCGAAGCCAACCTTCGACTTCCAGTCCGCGGAGACCTTCGAGAGGTAATCGACCCAGACGTACGTGGTCCCGCTGCCATCGGAGCGATGCACGACGACGATCGGCGTCGATGGCAATGTCAGGTCAGGGTTCGCGGACGCCAGCGCGGGATCGTTCCACGCCTTGATCTGCCCGAGAAAGATGCCCGCCAAGGCTTCGGGCGTGAAGTTGATGGCGTGCGGGAGTGACGGGAGGTTGTACGTGGGCACCACGGCGCCCATCGTCAGAGGGATGTGAAGAACCGGGCCCTTCGCTTCCTTGAGCTGGTCGTCGGTCATCGGACCGTCGGTTGCCCCAAGCTGGACCGTCTTCGCGATCAGTTGCCGGATGCCGCCGCCCGAGCCGATCGACTGGTAGTTGACGAGGACGTTGGGGTTGAGCTTCTGGTACTCGGCCGACCACTTCGACATCATCGGGTACACGAAGGTCGAACCCGCTCCGTTCAAGGAGACCTTCGACGCCTGGCTCTCGGGAGCGCCCGTGCCTGACGAGGGCTTGCTGCAACCCGAGAGAAGCAGGGCCGCGACGCCAACGGCGACCACGACCTTCCGTCCGAGCGCACCGATCATCTCTGAATCCTCCACGCGGGACTCTACGCGGGAGCAACCCATCGGCAATCGGCGGTATACGTGATGTCACGAAAACGACACGCGCTACGCACGTGGATTTCCCGTGACTTTCCGCGGTGTGGGAACGCTCGGAGACGAACGTCGATCGACGATGAACGCTAAGCTCGCTCGCGCGGGGCTCGCTTCAGAGCGCGGAGACCAGCGATTTCAGGCGTCGCAGCGCGCGCGGTTCGATGCAGTAGCAAATTCGCGGCCCATCCACCGTCCCTCGGATCAGGCCCGCGTCCTTCAGCACCTTCAGGTGCTGCGACACCGTGGACTGCGAGAGCGGAAGCTCCTCGACCAGCGCACCGACGATGCACGCGTTCTTGCGCACGAGGATGCGGAGAATTTTGACGCGGGCGCTGTGGCCGAGCGCCCGCGTGAGCGTGGCGAGCTCCTCGTCCGCCGCCTCCCCCTCCACCGGCCGGAGGTCGGGAGAGGTCGGCTCGACCGGGCTTGCACCCGGCTCGCATTCAGCTATTTCGTTCATCGCCGATCGACGATTGATCTTCTGCGCGGTGTTTCTGCCACCTATCGGGCGTGCCTTATCGTGATCTGACGTTGGAGGCGTTTCCCTAGTTTTTCCGCGCTTCACGACCCTCCTTCATCGCAGGGCGGGCGACCGAGCGCAAGCGACCGAACCGCGACATTTCGGCTCCGGATGAGGGTGGCGACGATGAAGATCGCTGGCGAGAAGCTCACGAGGGACGAGTTGGCGCTCGCTCTGACGATCGGGTTCGTCCTCCAGGCCGTCGTGGCGATCGGGTTGATCCTTGTGCAGGGGCCGACGCCGGCAGCGATCGGGATCGGCCTGGGGGCGTTCGCACTCGGCGGCGCGAAGCACTTCCTTTTCGGGCGATCGCGCGCGGCCGTCCCCGTCGGCACCGTCCCGTCGTCTTCGCCCGCGCTTCGCTTCGTTCTTGGCGTGGCCCAGATGCTCGGAGCCCTTGTCGCGGTGAGCTTGCTCGTGCGCGAGGGCCTGACATCTCACGTCGTGGCGGTGGTCGTCGGCACGTCGGTGGTCACGGCGATCAGCGTGGCGCTCTACGGGGGTCCTCGTCGGACAGGTCGATAGCGGGCGATGGCAACGATGGGCGAGCGCGCGTTTTGTTCGAGGCTTCCATGAACCGGCGCGAGCGTCGGCTTCGCGCGAGCCAGAGTCGCGGCGACCCCGCGGCCGGCAACACGGCCGAGACCTCGCGGCCGGTCGCGCTGGCCCGCGCCGCCGAACTGCCGGCGGATCCCATCCGGATACAGGTCGGCAGCGAGTTGGCGAACGCCAAGACCGAAGCAAACGCCATCGCTGCGGCCTCGTTGGCGGGTGATGCCATGCGCGAGCGCCTCGATGGAGTGTGGGCTCGGTCTGGGCGCACGCCTGCATGTAAGCGCGGCTGTAGCTACTGCTGCACGGTGCGCGTCTCGGTGAGCATTCCCGAGGTGCTCCAACTCGTCGCGTACGCGCGCGAGACGCTGCCTCCGAACGAGCTCGCGCTGTTGACGGAGCGCGCGAAGGCGAACGCCGCCAAGACGCACGGTGCCACGGCTCTCGGCTACCCTCCGCGGCTGGATTGCGCCTTTCTCGGACCAGATCGTTCTTGCCTGGTTCACCATGCGCGCCCGCTCATGTGCCGACGCGAGCACGCCATCGACGCCGCGCAGTGCCGCGAAGGCTACGAGCGAGCCGCGCCGGGGATGGACCACCCGATCGACCGCCTGATTCCTGCGAAACTGGCGAGCGATGTCGTCCTCGATGCGTACCGCCATGGGCTTGCAGATGTCGACGTGGACTCGTCCGCCTACGAACTACAGGAGGCGGCGCACATTGCTTTCTCGGACTCCGGAGCAGTCGAACGTTGGCTCGCGGGCAAGGCAACGTTCGCAAGCGCACGCCTGAACGCATCGATCGACATGCAGTTGCGACTCCTCGCACGGCGCGGCGGTTGCCAGTCCACAAGTAGTCCGCCACCGCGAGTCGCCCGGCCTAGCGGGGTGCCGAAGGGCGCGGCCCCGACGCGCGGCATCTCTCGATTGTGAGCGAAGCGCTATGGTGTTCGGGTCGTGAACCCGCTGACTCTGTTTGGGCTCTTCGCTGTCTCGTCGATGCTCGTTTGCTACGCGTTCGAAAAGCGGAGCGCGTGGTTCATCCTCGGGTTCTCCATCGCCTGCGCGCTGGGGTCGGCATACGGGTTCCTGCAAGGCGCCTGGCCGTTCGGCCTCGTCGAGGCGATTTGGTCCGTGGTTGCGTTGCAAAGGTGGCGGAGCGCGCCCCCTAGAGAAGCAACTCGACGATGACCACGTCGCGCCAAACGCCATCGAGCTTCCCGTGACGCTCGTGCGTGCCAACCTCGCGGAAGCCCAGCTTGCGGAGAAGCGCACGACTCGGCGCGTTCTCCGGGAAGACCCGCGAAACCAACTTGGAGAAGCCGGCCGCGCGGACCGCGTCGATCAGCGCAGTCATTGCGAGTCGCCCTGCACCTTGCCCGCGTGCCGCGCGCGCTACGTAGACGGAGAACTCGACGTTCCCCGCGTAGCAGGGCCGCGTGCTCGACGGCGACGACGATGCGAACGCCACGACGGCGCCCTCGCTCTCGACGACCACGATCGGGTGCTTTTGCGCGAACCACGCTCTCACGTCTCCCGCGGTACGAGGCGCGGTCTCGAAGGTGGCGACCCGGTCCTCGAGCCCCTCGTTGTAGATGCGCGCGATCAGTGCCGAGTCGGCCTCGCTCGCCCGGCGTGAAGTTAGGTCGCGGGACACGGGGAGATCACAGCCCACGGGCCCTGCTCGGTCAACCTGGGTCGGTGCTCCCGCGATCAGCACTTGCAGGGCGGCTTCGGCCCTCCGGCGCGCGGAACGCATCCGACGACCCGCCCGCGGACGTCGAGCGCGATCTCGCAGCAGTCTTCGAGTAGCTTGCGCAAGCGCGCGCGGCCTCTCTGGACCCTCGACTTCATGTTGGTGAGCGAGACATCGAGCATCTTGGCTGCCTCCTTCTGCGTCAGCCCTTCGAGCTCCGTCAGCGTGAGTGCCTCCCTGTAGGGCGACGGCAGCATCGCGATGAACGGGACGACGGCCTGAGCGAGGAGCTGCTCGGCAGAGCGCTCCTCACCCTCGCTCGTCGGCGCAGCTTCTTCGGGCGGCTCGTTCGCGGTGAGCGGGTGACGCGCGCGGGCGCGCCGCTGGTCGGCGAGGGCGCTGCGGGCGATTTGGTAGACCCACGGGCCGAATCGCTGATCGTCCCGAAGCTCCGGAAGGCCGCGCTGAACACGCAGGAAAATCTCCTGGAGAACGTCGTCGACATCGTTCGGGGACGCGCGCCGTGCCACGAACGGCCGGAGCCGCGCCTGGAGCTCGCCGTGCGCGAAGACGCGCGCGTCCCCGTCGATCACTTCGACGCTCCGGGCGTACAGCACTCCGGCCCGCAACAATCCCGTTTCGTGGCCGGCTTCGTCGCCTCGACCGTCGCCGAGGCGACGACGTCTTCCGCCCCGGACCCCGGCATCCACTGGGCGATGAACGCGCGGCTCTCCGGCTTCACGGTGACGCGCACGTCCTCGAATCCCGCGGTGCGGAGCAACGCCTCGACCGTCTCGACGCTCGCGGCGCCAGCGACGCACGCCGCCAGCGATGTGATCTGCGTAGCGAGCTGCTCGGGGATCGGCGCGATCGCCACCACATCGGAGATTGCGAGCCGACCGCCCGGTTTGAGAACGCGGAACGCTTCGAAGAAGACGGCGCGCTTGTCGGGCGACAGGTTGATCACGCAGTTCGACAGGATCGCATCGACGCTGCCGTCGCCAACGGGGAGGTGCTCGATCTCGCCAAGCCGGAAGTCGACGTTCTTCACGTTCATCTTCTCGGCGTTCCCCCGCGCTTTGGAGATCATCGCGGGCGTCATGTCGACGCCGATCACCCGTCCGGTCGGACCGACCTGCTGAGCAGCGAGGAAGCAGTCGAACCCGCCTCCACTTCCTAGATCGAGCACCGTCTCACCCGCGCGCAGCGCCGCAGTTGCCTGCGGGTTGCCGCAACCGAGTCCCATGTTCGCTCCGTCGGGAGCAGCGGCCAGGTCGTCGGCCGAGTACCCGAGCGCGAGGCTCGCGTCAGGGCTCGGACCGCAGCATCCGCTCGTCGGCGCGCAGCACCCCGCGCTTGCCTCCGCGACCTTGCCGTAGTGCTCGCGAACCGTACTGCGGACCTCGTCCATCGTCGTGTTGCTCATGATCGAACCTCCACAGGTGAAGACGGGGGTTCGCATCGAAGGACGCACGAAATCGTCAAAGGCGGAGCACCAAGCACTTCGCCGAGGTCGGACACACGCTCGCAAATTCCGGCGACGCTGCGAGCGCTGCGGGTACGGAACCGCGCTCGCAGGGCACGAACCCAAGCCGGGGAAAGTAGTCCGCCGCTGTTGTCGTGAGCAGGTACACGGCGTCCAGACCGGCGCCTCGGGCATGCGCCACCCGATCGGCGACAAGTCGGCGACCGATCCCGTCGCGCTGGAGCGACGCGGAAACGGCCACGGAGCGCAGCAGCCCTGCCTTGCCGTACGCCTCGAGACCGGCGCACCCGACGATGAGCCCGTCGCGCGTAGCCTTGGCGTAGGCGTGGGGGAACTGGTCGGCGATTCCGTCGGTAGGTAGATCGAGGGCGCCCACCATGGCGGCGACGGCAGCGAGATCAGAGAGGTTCGCTGACTCGATGGTGACCTCGTGAGGCATGCGCCACCTAACCCTTCGTCCAGTGCTCCGCTTGGAGCAACGAGGACACCCGTTGCTTGATGTCGTCGCGGATCTCTCGGACGCGCTCGACCGGCTTGCCCTTCGGGTCTTCGAGCGGCCAGTCCATGCGCCGCACGCCGGGGACCACGGGGCAGGACTCGCCGCATCCCATCGTCACGAGGATCGACGCGGTCGACGCGAGCTCGTCGGTGAGCTTCTGGGGCTTCACTCCCTCGAGCTCGATGCCCACCTCACGCATGGCCGTCAGCACCTCCGGGTGAACCCGCGGGCCTGGCTCGGTGCCGGCCGAGATCGCGCGCGCGACCGACGGCTTCGCGAGTGCGTTGAACCAGGCGGCGGCCATCTGCGAACGACCGGCGTTGTGGATACAGGCGAAGAGGATGGTCTTCATCGGCGTGGCCTTTCAGGTGGGATCTTGAACTTTCGATGCCTCGGGCGTGCGCTCCATCACCCGAGGAGCCACCTCGGGCAGCGAAGGCACGAGCCAGCGGAAAAGAGCGGTCGCCGCACCCGCGCCGAGCAGCTGCGCGACGATGAATCCAGGCGCGTCGGCGGGGCGGATCCCCGCGAACGTGTCGCTTGCCGCCCGGGCAAGAGTGACCGCCGGGTTCGCGAACGACGTGGACGACGTGAACCAGTACGCGGCCGTGATGTAGGCGCCAACCGCGAAGGGAACGGCCGCGGAGCGGCGGCGAACCACTCCCCAGATCACGGCGAGCAAGCCGAATGTGGCGACGAACTCGCTGACGAGCTGGGCGAACCCCGAGCGCTCGTGATGCGAGGCGAAGAAGAGCGCCGGCTGCTTGAACATCACGTGGGCGAGCGCCACGCCGAGAAAGGCTCCAAGGATCTGCGCGATGAGGTACGCGGGAACGTCGCGCCATGCGAGGCCCCGCTGACTCGCGTCGGCTAGCGTTACGGCGGGATTGAAGTGCGCTCCGCTCACCGGGCCGAACGTGAGGATCAGCGCGACGAGGCCCGCACCTGTGGCGATTGTGTTGGCGAGGAGCGCGATGGCAACGTTCCCGCCAGCAAGGGTCTCGCCCATGATCCCCGAGCCCACGACGGTAGCGAGAAGAAGAGCGGTGCCGACGAGCTCCGCGACGCAGCGTTTCAGGAGCGAAGGGGTCAAGGCGCGATCTCCGCGTAGGTCGGAGTGGTGTCGAGATGGTTGCCGGGTTCGGCGACCGAGGCAGTCCAAGGGATGAGCGCCACGCGGTCCGCGAGGGTCGTTACCTCGCGGACGTAGCGGCCCTCAAGCGCGCGCCTAGCGCGAAGCACGGGATCCCCCACGTCTAGGGGAGTCAGCGACTGATTCACGACCCACGCGAAAGGTCGAATCTCGGCGCGGCCCAAATCGCGCGCGAGGGCGGCGGCCTCGTGCACTGGCGTCGCTTCGGGCGTCGTGACGAGCACGACCCGGGTGAAGTTGGCATCGCGCAACCGTGGGAGAAGGCGGCGCACGTCCTCGGGTGCGTTGCCCGCGGTCCGCGAGACTTCGCGGTGATAGGATTCCGCGGCATCGAGCAGGAGCAGCGTGTGCCCGGTCGGCGCGGTGTCGATGACGACGAAGCCGTGTTCTCCCTCGTCCACGACGCGGGCGAATGCACGAAACACCGCGACCTCTTCAGTGCAGGGCGATCGAAGATCCTCTTCGAGGAGCGCACGCCCCGCGTCGTCAAGGCCAGCGCCAGAGACGCGGATCACCTCATTCACGTACCGTCGCGTCTCCTCGGCAGGATCGATTCGGCTCACACGCAGGTTCGGCGGGGGCGCGCCGAGCGCGTCCTGCACGTGCGCGGCGGGGTCTGTCGTTGTGAGGTGCACCGCGTGCCCTCGTCGCGCGAGCGCGACGGCGAGAGCAACGGCGACACTCGTCTTCCCGACGCCACCTTTGCCCATTGTCATGACCACGCCGCGCCCGGCGCTTGCGAGATCGGGAATCAGCGACGCCAGCGGCGGAAGGACCGCCGCCTTGGGCGCCTCCACCTCGGGAGGGACGACGTCTCCGGGCTTCGAAAGGATGGACCGCAGGGCCTCAAGGCCCACGAGGCCAAAGGCGAACAGCGGCACCTCGGTACGAGGCAGGGAGGCGAGGCCCGCCGGAAGGTTTGCAAGGGCATCACGGCCGCGCGCCTCGTAGGCGCGTGCCAGCGGATCTGCGCGATCCCGCGCCTCAAAGAGCCCATTGAGCACGAGCTCCAGGCGCCAAACACCGAGGGCGGCGAGCTCTTGGCGCGTCCGCTCGGCTTCGGCGAGCGCGCTCCGCTCTGGCCGGCTGACGAGGACGATCGCCGTCAGGTCCGCGCTCGTGAGAGCGCGCCGGGAAGCGTCGTAGAGGGACTGCTGCGCCTTCAAGCCGGCCAACGGTCCGAGGCACGACGTGCCCCCAGCGTTCGACTCGAGGAAGCCCGTCCACGCGGCCGGAAGCTCGAGGAGACGCAGGGTGTGCCCCGTGGGGGCGGTGTCGAAGACGACGTGATCGAAGTCGTGGGTCGCTTCCTCTTGGCCCAGGAGCTTCGAAAACTCGTCGAACGCGGCGATCTCGACGGTGCAAGCACCGGAGAGTTGCTCCTCGATGCTCTTCACGGCCGCATCGGGAAGGACGCCGCGGTAGGGCCCAACGAGGCGTTCTCGGTAGGCGTGCGCCGCAGCCTCGGGATCGATGTTCAACGCGGAGAGCCGTTGGACGCCGTTAACTGGCTTCGCCGTCGGTCCGAGCGAGGTCGAGAGCACCTCGTCGAGATTGGACGCGGGGTCCGTGCTCACGAGGAGGACGCGTGAGCCGCGATCGGCCAGCGCGAGCGCGGTCGCGCACGCGATCGATGTCTTACCGACGCCACCCTTGCCGGTGAAGAACAAGTGGCGCGGCGCGCGACGGACCAATGACATGGCTCGCCTCAGCAGCAGCCGGCGCCGCTCTTCGAGGGTCCGGCCTTGCTCGGTCCGCAGCAAGCGCTCGCCTGCGCGGGAGCGACCTGCATCTTCCGCACGACGACTCCCGCGAGCGCCGCGAGCGTCTCGCGCGACGGGTACGAGCCTTCGACGGCGATCCGGTCGTCCACGACGACGAGAGGCAGACATTCGTTGCCGCGCGAGGTGAGCGCGTCTTTGACGATGGTGTTGGAGACGAACGCTGCCGGCGTCTGGGAGAGATTGAAGCGCTCGACCTGAACGCCCTGCTTCTTCAGCCAGTCGAGATCGGCAGAAAAACGCGCGAGCTCGGGGTCCACGGCGGGACCGCAAACGCCGGTGGAGCAACACATGGGCGGATCGAAGACGCGGACGACGGGCATGGGACGTTCCTTTCGCAGTCAGAGACGTGGGTCAGCAGCAGCTCGACTTGCCCCGCTTGCAGCAGTCCTCCCAGACGTAGTCCGTGAGGCCGCGGAGGGCGGGGAAGTCGGTGCTGTAGTAGTGGAAGGTGCCTTCGCTACGACTCTTGAGGAGTCCGGCGTCGACGAGGCGCTTCAGGTGATGGCTGAGCGTCGAGGCGGGCAGGTCGACGTGCGACTGGATCTCGCCCGCCGCCGCGCCCTCCTCTCCGGCTTGTACGACGAAGCGGAGAATCGAGAGGCGCACGGGATGCCCGAGCGCGCTGAGCTGTTCGGCGTGACGAACGAGTTTCGAGGGCACGGACTTATTCTAAGAAACTCGAAGCAGTACGCAAGGGGATTCTTCGAGAAACATGGAAGCGAGCGAAACCCTGATCCCAGCGGCGGCGCGTGCGGCGTCCGGCGGCGAAGTCTTGGTGATCTCTCTCAGTACCGGCAGTAGCCGTGCGGATTGCAGTGCTGCGTGCCATCGGCGCCGGGCGGGCACTCCGCGTCGCTCGTGCAGCTCAGCGAGCAGAAGCCCCCCTTGCCACCGAGAAGCAGACGTTGCTCTCGCAGTCCGTGCCCGCCGCGCACGATGCACCGAAGGCACCGGCCTCCGAATTGTGTCCGGCGTCGCGTGCGTCTTGCCCACCAGTGTGATTGCCATCGCCCGAACCGGCGCCGGTGCCGAGAGCAGCACTCTCGCTAGACGGTTCGGTCGTCGGAGGTGTCGGCCCCGAGCCGCTCTCCCACGTGCATGCCGCGAGCACCATCGAGAAAGCGCCCGCCGCTACAAAGGCAGAACGGTTTACTGCGGCCCCCTCACTTCGTCTTCACGGGATCGATCAGCCCGCAGCGGTTCTGCTTCGTGCAGCGCGGTTCCGCGGCGCCCTTGCAGTCGGAGGCGGCCTCGCACGAGTGGGTGCAGTGGTTGCCGCGCTTGCGGAACGAGTTGCACGTGTTGCCGTCCGAGCAGTCCGAGTCCGTGTTGCACGCCCCGAGGAACGCACCGAACGGCGGGGCGTCGTCCGATTGGTCGAGCTGAACGACGGCCTGCGCCTCCTCGGAGGTGGGGGGAGGCGACACGTCGGCGCGCCGCGCGGTCGCGCTCATTGCAATCGTGCCGATGGTCGCGAGCACGGCGGTGCCGAGCCAAATCCTGAACTTCTTCTTCATCGCTGCCTCCACTCCCGCGCCGGTGATTGGCTTGGATCGATACAGGGCGCTCGAGTCGTCCGAGGAGCCCAACTGCCTCTTCTCGTCACTCATCGTGTTTCTCCCTTCGTTTCGTTGCCTCGCAGCCCGGCATCATGTGAGCGGCAGGATCGCGGTTCGATTGTGGCGTCCCCCGGGCACCCACTGAACGCCTTCCGCTCCCGGGTAGCGCACCCCGCGGATGCTGGCTTGCGTCGCGGGTGAGAGCAGGAACGTCTGCAGAGCCGTGGCTCCTGCGGTGTTGACCCCCGCCGTCTTCGACTCCTTCACGACGATCGACACGAGCATCCGCTGGAGGAGCGGATCACCCATCACGAGGGGTTCGAGATTCACGCGGCTCTCACGTTGCAGCCGCAGGAAGGGCGTGAGTCCCCAGAAGGTGTACGCACCGCGCTCCGCCGCGTGCTGAATCGCGTCCGCCTTCTGCCGCCCCTCATCGAGGAGCCAGCCGGTTCGGTCAGGTCGTCCGGAAGCGTTCCAGAGCACCTCGATGAGGTAACGCACGCCGTCGCTGTGGTTCACGACGAAAGGCAACCTGCTCGCGGCGATGCGCTTGAACGCCTCAACTGCGTCTGGAAGATCGCGCACCTTGGCTGGATCGGAGGGCGGCCCCAGGAGCGCCATCTGATTCGAGAAGAGCGTGCGCGGCCACTCGCCGTAGCCGTCCATCACGAACGCTTCGGCGTTCTTGTGGCCGTAGTGGGAGATCGCCAGATCGACCAAGCCTGTCCGGGCGCGGCCGTACACGTCGTTGTTCGACGCGAGCTCAACCTTGTAGGGGGACTGCTTCTCGAACTCGGCGACCAGCGTAGGAAGGAGGTCCCCCTCAACGGCGGTGGGCACGCTGGTGACTCGTACAATGTTCGTCGAAACCTTCGGCTCAGGGGTGAGCGCGGCGACCGCGTTGGACGAAGGGGTCGGTGACTTCGAGCATCCCGTCGCCATCGCAGCTACGAACAGCCCTCCGCCGGTGACCAGGTCCCGTCGCGAGAGGCCGCGCGATTCCTCCGAAGAGCCCGACTGCCTCTTCTCGTCACTCATCGCGTTTCTCCCTTCGTCTCGTCGTCTGTCCGGTGCCCTTCCGCTTCATCTTCGCGAAGCGATCGAGGAACACCTCGATCCTCTTCCGCTGTCGCTCCATGTCGTCCGCGCGTGTCGCGAGGTACTCGTGTCCCTTGCTCGTGAGCTGGTACACGCGCCGGGGCGGCCCGGATTCCGCGATCGCCCATTCGGAGGTCGCGAGCCCCTCCTCCTCGAACGTGCGAAGCAACTTGTAGAGAACCGATGGATCTTCGGCGGCACGGCGGAAGCCGAGCGCCCCGATGGCCTGGGCAACTTCGTAGCCGTGCACCGGACCGCTGGCGATTTGGAGCAGGACGAAGGGCTCCATACCTCGGGGCGTTCCCTCGCGATCGGGTCCGCCGGCACTTGGACGATAGGGTCGCGGCATCAGTAAGGTACATGTTACCTTACCGTCGGGATTGCGCCACCTCGACCAGGTCGAGGCGCTTGACGGCGACGCCGGGCACGGGAACGGTCGACCCGTCATGGAGAAGTCCGAACCGCACGAAGGGTGGAGCCACCTCGCGCGAACACTCGACGCCGGCGGCCCGCGCGCGACCCTTCTCGTCCGCCTGCTCGTCGGCGTGGTCTTCGTCTCCGAGGGCATCCAGAAGTTCCTCTTTCCCGACGCGCTCGGCGCCGGACGGTTCCTGAAGATCGGCATCCCGGTCCCGGCGATGACGGCGCCATTCGTCGGTGGCGTCGAGATCCTGGGCGGCGCGCTCCTCGTCGCCGGTCTCTTCACGCGGCTCGCCGCGATCCCGCTCATCATCGACATGCTCGTGGCCATCTCGACGACGAAGGTTCCGTTCTTTCTGAAGAACGGCTTCTGGGCGGCGGCGCACGAGGCGCGCGTGGACTACGCGATGCTGCTCGGTTCGATCTTCCTCCTGCTCGTGGGCTCAGGGCCGCTATCGCTGGACGCGCGCATCGGTGGATCGAAGGAGCGCGATGGCTGACGAGGATCTCGCGAACGCTGAGCCCACCGGGAGCGCACCAAGTGCGAAGGTTTCCGAGCTCGCTCTCCTCTTTCTTCGGCTCGGGTTCACGGCGTTTGGCGGGCCTGCAGCCCACATCGCGATCATGGAGAGCGAGGTCGTCCGACGACGTCGATGGTTGTCCTCGGAGAGGTTCCTCGACCTGCTCGGAGTATCCACACTGATCCCCGGCCCAAGCTCCACGGAGCTGGCCATCTTTATCGGTTACGAGCGAGCCGGGTGGCTCGGGCTGGTGCTTGCGGGCGTGTGCTTCATCTTGCCGGCGGCGATCATGGTCGCTTTTCTCGCGTGGGCCTACGTGACGTACGGCACGCTCCCTCAAATGGAGGGAGTCCTCTACGGCATCAAGCCAGTCGTCATCGCGGTCGTGGTCCAGGCGCTCTGGGGGCTCGCGCCGAAGGCGATCAAGAAGTCCGTCTGGCTGGGTGTACTCGGCCTCTTGGCCTGCGTCGCCTCGGCCCTCGGTGCAGAGGCTCTCCTGGTTCTGCTCGGCGGAGGGGTCGCGTCGGTTCTCGCAAATCAGGTTGCGAACAGAAAGGACGGGGTCCGCTCCTTCAGCCCGGGCGTCCTCGCGGGACTCGCCGCCAGCGGTGCCTCGGTCGCGGTGCCCGTCACCCTGGCCACGCTGTTCCTGACCTTCTTGAAGATCGGGGCCGTGGTCTTCGGCAGCGGCTACGTTCTCCTCGCGTTCTTGCGCGCAGATCTGGTCGACCGACTCCATTGGCTTACCGAGTCGCAGCTCCTCGATGCCGTTGCGGTCGGTCAAGCGACGCCGGGGCCGGTGTTCACGACGGCCACCTTCATCGGCTACGTCATCGGCGGCCGCTGGGGTGCGCTCCTGGCCACGGTCGGCATCTTCCTGCCCGGTTTCGTGCTCGTCGCCGTGATGCGTCCACTCGTCGATCGCGTTCGACGTTCGCCCGCCGCGGGAGCATTCCTCGATGGCGTGAACGTTGCCGCGCTCGCCTTGATGGCGGTTGTGACGGTGCAGCTCGCGAGGACGGCGCTTGTGGACCTTCCCACGATCCTCATCGCACTCGTAGGCGCGGCTTTGCTCATCCGGTTCAAGGTGAACACCACGTGGCTTGTGGCTGGCGGCGCCATCCTCGGAGCCGTCATGAAAGCCGCTCAGTAACCGTAGGGGTTCGGGATGTCGAAGGCAGCGGTGATTGTGTACGTCTGAGCGTGGACCGAATCGCCCACGACGTTGAACGACACCCCCGCGGCCACGCGCGTGCCGTCGCTGATGGGGCTCTTGAACGGGCCGAGGAAGACTTCCGGGGCGATGAAGACCGTCCCGGCGGGGCTCTGCGTGGCGCCGGGTGGCAGCGCCGCCGTCCCGTCCAGGTACGTCGTGCTGTTCACCTCGACCTGCGTGTAGACGGGAAACGAGAAATGCTGCGGCGTGAGGAGGACGGCTACGAGACCCGTGCCGAGAATCTGGCGGGTCGATGCCCCGTGGACCACCGGAAGCAGCGTGGTGACATTGCCCTCGAAGATCAGACGATGAAAGAAACGCTGCGCGGCATATACAAACGGTCCGACGTAGTAATCCCCGCTGCTCAAGTCACCGCGTCCGACGGGGAATGTCCCCATCATCCCGACCGAGAGCATGTCGTCGAGCTTGAGCGAGCCCGCCGCCAGCCATTGGAGGAGGAGCTGAGCGTCTTCGAACCCGGTCGTCTGACCACCGAACCCGATCTGAAAGGGGACCGTCGCGACGAGGCCGATATGCGGCGATGCGATGTACGCCACTTCGACCGATGGCACTTCGCCGCTCCCGGCGCGGCCATGGAAGTAGCTGTTGAAGACCTGAACCTGCTGCTCGAGCTGAGGCGGCGCGCCGACGATTGGGAACGGGAAGAAGAGCTCCTCCCACTTCTTCGGCTCCTCATCCTGGGCTGGGGCCGACGACGATGCGAGGACGAGCGCGAGAGCGACCCCAGCTCCCGAGAAGATTCGCATCCGGGTTCGAATCTGCCTGGCTCGACTGCCGCCGTCTAGCTCATCAAGAGCATCCTGGTTAGCTCGTGCCTTGGGCGGGAACGATGGCGCAGTGGGCGAACTCCTCGGCTACGGGCGATAGCCGCACGAACGCCGACGTCGTCGCCCGCGCGCTCGGCATCGAGGAGGTCGAAGCGGAGGTGCTCCCCATCGGCAACGCACTCCGGCTGCGACGCGCTCCATTGCTCGGGGAGGGTCGGCGGGTTGCTCGCGCAGCGCTCGCGTGAGCTCGGTGCCTTCCTCGAGGAGCGGCGGCGAGCTCACGCGCCGGTCATCGAGCGCGCGCCGGGGCGCGTTGTTCAGTGCACGCGCGTAAGCGCTGGAAAGGAATCAGGGTCGAACGGCCGGGTTACCCAGAAAGCGGCCGCTCGGTTAGCTCTGCAGTACCCCGCGACCCTGAGCAGCGCTGCCAAGCGGGACTCGCGCCAAGAAGAGAGCGCCCGTTGTTTCGCGGGACGGCAACCGGCTACCCTGCGCTCGACGACGGGAACGATGCTGATGAGCACCGAGACGCACTTCGCGACGACGAGCAGCGCGGTCGAAGATGCCTCCGGCGCTCCCCCTTCCTCGCGCGCGCGGCCACGTGTCGCGCTTCCGCCCGGGGCGCCCATCGTCGAGCTTTCGGTGGTGATGCCCGACGGTTCCGTGAACACCACGCGCGGGCGCTGCGCGGGTCGCGTGCTCACGCTCGGCCGCGAGTTTCGCGTCGCGAGGCCTCATCTCGTCGTGATCAACCATCCGCACGTATCGGCGACTCACGCGAAGCTCCTCGTCGATTCCTACGGGACGATGAGCGTGGCGGACGCTGGAAGCACCAACGGTACCTATCTCGCGGGGGTCGCGCTCGACGGCGCCTGGCACGCGCTCGCGCCGGACTGCACCTTTGCGATCGCGAACCTACGCGTGACGGCGCGCGTCGTCGGCATCGAGGATGGCACTTCCTCGTCCGAGCCGGAGTCGGCGAGCCTTCGACCCGCGGCGCGCGCGCCCCTCGACCGCGGAACCGAGCCCTGCCCGATCGAGCTCGAAGCGGCGGTGATCAGGGTGGAGTTCGTGACGCCCGAGGGCTACTCGTATGTCACGCGCGCCCGAGCGTTCGCGGGCTTCGTCTACTTCGGCCGTGACCGCGATCACGATGCGGGGCGGCACTGGGTGTCCATCGATCACCCACACGTTTCGCGCGAGCATGCGAGCCTCGACGTGGACCACCAGGGACGCCTGAGCGTGCGAGACCTCGGGAGCCGAAACGGTACCTATGTGGGTGGCCAACGAACCGAAGGCTCTGTCCCGCTGGGCCCCGACGGCGAGTTCCACCTCGGCGACGTAATGGTCAACGCCCACTTCCTCGGCTTCGAGGAGGTCTACCCCGAGCGACGGCCGCTCCCACCCCCGAACGAGAAGGCCTCCCCCCAAA
>JBKQKP010000255.1:0-3575 GCA_052147435.1 Polyangiaceae bacterium
TCCATGCCGAGGTCGCGCGTCTTCTTCGGCTCGGCGAGCGCGAGGTAGTCCACCCGTCCGACGAGCGACTCGAGCCCGTCCTTCCCGGTCTCGAGCGAGCGCGCCGCTTTCTGGATCGATTCGCAGAACGTTCGCCCGAAGCTCATCACCTCGCCGACGCTCTTCATCTGCGTTCCGAGCGTCGTCTCGGCGCCGGGGAACTTCTCGAATGCGAACCTCGGCCACTTCGTGACCACGTAGTCGATGACCGGCTCGAACGCGGCGCTCGTACGCGTGATGTCGTTCTGTAACTCGTCGAGCGTGTAGCCCACGGCGAGCTTCGCGGCGATCTTCGCGATCGGGTACCCGGTGGCCTTCGATGCGAGCGCGCTCGACCGCGAGACGCGCGGGTTCATCTCGATGACGTAGATACGCCCGTCCTTCGGGTTCACGGCGAACTGGACGTTCGAGCCCCCGGTCTCGACGCCAATCTCCGTCATGATCGCGCGTGAGGCATCTCGGAGCCGTTGGTATTCGCGGTCGGTGAGCGTCATCGCGGGGGCGACCGTGATCGAATCGCCCGTGTGCACACCCATCGGGTCGATGTTCTCGATGGAGCAGACGACGATGAAGTTGTCCTTGCTGTCGCGGATGACCTCGAGCTCGTACTCCTTCCACCCGAGCACGCTCTCCTCGATGAGCACCTCGTGCGTTGGCGACTGCGTAAGCGCCCAGGCCACCTTCGCGTCGAGCTCCGAAGCATCGCGCGCAATCCCCCCCCCGGTTCCGCCGAGCGTGAAGGACGGGCGCAGGATGGCCGGGAAGCCGACTTCTTTGACGATGGCGCGGGCCTCTTCGACCGAATGCGCGGCCCCGGCGCGGGGACACTCGAGGCCGATCTTCTCCATCGCCGCCTTGAAGAGCGAGCGGTCCTCGGCCTTCGCGATCGATGCCGGCTTCGCGCCGAGCATTTCCACCCCGAAGCGCTCGAGGACCTTCTCCTCGTGAAGCTTCAGCGCCAGGTTGAGCGCCGTCTGTCCGCCGAGCGTGGGCAGGACGGCGTCCGGCCGCTCCCGCTCGATGATCGCCGCGATCGTGGCCCACTCCAGCGGCTCTATGTACGTGCGAACGGCCAGCTCCGGATCGGTCATGATCGTCGCCGGATTCGAGTTGACGAGGATGACCTCGTACCCCTCCTCTTGGAGCGCCTTGGCTCCTTGGGTCCCCGAGTAGTCGAACTCGCACGCCTGCCCGACGACGATGGGTCCCGCGCCGATGAGCAGTACCTTGTTCAGGTCGTCGCGTCTGGGCATGCTACCGGGCGAAGAGCGGCGACCTTAGCAGAGTCACGGCCGTTGGGTGCAGGGACGTAGCAGAGCGTTCGACGGGGACAAGCCCACCGGACGGCCGATTACCTGGGTCTCATGGACTCCCACTTCGCAGCGGTGTGCACGATGAAGTCGAGGGAAGAGCACCTCGGCGTCCAGCCCAGGTCGCTAGCGGCAGCTCTCGAGTCGGCGATGAGGATGGGCGGGTCACCAGGCGACGCCGGCCTCTCGACGACCGGCGGAGTGCGACCGGTCTCCTTCGCTACCAAGCCGATCAGCTCACGGATGGACGCGCCAGTACCGGTGCCCAGGTTGAAGGCGCGCGAAGCACCCCCCTCGAGGAGCCAGTTCAAGCATCGTACGTGCGCATCTGCCAGGTCGGTTACGTGAACGTAGTCGCGGATTGGAGTGCCATCCGGCGTCGGGAGAGCGGTGCCGAAGAGGGGTATCGGCCCCCGCTCGCCCCGCGCGGCCTGGACGAGCAGCGGCAGGATATGCGTCTCGGGGTCGTGTACCTCGCCGATCTCGCCGTCGGGGTCAGCGCCGGCGGCGTTGAAGTAGCGGAGGGCGGCCCAGCGGAGGCCTCGTAGCCGCCCGTACCAGTCGAGCATTCGCTCGATCATGAGCTTGCTCTCACCATACGGGTTGATGGGTTCTAGTAGCGACGACTCGGCGATCGGTACGATTTCCGGGATCCCATAGACTGCACATGAGGAGGAAAGGACGAACGCGCGAACGCCCGCACGTAGCGAAGCCTCCAACAACGCGATCGATCCGGCTACGTTGTTGCGGAAGTACTTCTCCGGCACCTCGAGTGACTCGCGCACGTAGGCACTAGCGGCGAAGTGCATCACCGCGCCCACGCGCTCTTCGGCAAGGAGCCTCGACACGAGATCGAGGTCGTGAATCGATCCACGTACGAGAGGTCCGTACCTCACAGCCCACTCATGGCCTACGCTCAAGTCGTCGAGCACGATCGGCTCGAAACCAGCCACGCGGAGAGCTTTGGCGGCATGGCTCCCGACGTAGCCCGCTCCACCGGTGACGAGGACGCGCAGTGGCCCAGAGCTCATCATCACTCCCGGCGCCGCAATAGCGCTGCTGTCGTAGCCATGAATCGTGCGCTCACCGGAGTGGGGAGTGCACGTGTCATCCGCTCGAGCGCATCGACAGCGACGCGCGGAACGAAAGGGAGAACTGCGCTCAGTCCGAGCCGTCCGCTCGTGAGGGGATTCGTGATGGTCTCGAGACGGACGAGGTCGAGACCCGCTCTTTGAGCGAGCGCCCGAAGCTCGTCGAGGTGCAGGAGGAAGATATGCCCGTCGGAATCAGGCCGGAACTGCTGACTCTCGAAGACGCTTGGATCGGGGCAGCTGTCAAAGCGGGGAAGGTGGTTTCGGAAGTATCCGCCGTTCGGGGTGGTGATCACGACGTGACCGCGCGGCTTCGCCAAGGATGCGAGCCGAGCGAGGAACTGATCTGGGTGCGCGACGTGCTCGATCACCTCGCAGGCGACCACGACGTCCCATGTCTGACCGGCGCCCAGCTCGAAAGCGCTCCCGGCTAGATAGTCGACCTCTCCGCGCTCGTGTTTCAGCCGCGTGTACGCGGCGAGGTCGGCGCGAAGATCGTTCCAGGTGACGCGGTAGCCCCGCTCTGCGAGCGCAAGCGAGAAGTTCCCTTGGGCCGCCGCGACGTCGAGGACTCGCGCCGGGGGGGGGGCGGCCTGAGCGACGAGCGACAGCGTGGCGTCACGCCGAGCCCAGTAGGCGTACTGGTAGCCGAGATGTTCGTTGTCCGGAGGCCCGAGCTCGAGTCTGTCGTAGTGAAGCGAAAGCTTCCAGCTCTCCGGCCAGTCGTCGCGCACGCTTGCCGGGAGCTTCATCGGGCTCGGAAATTAGTCTCCGTCATGGGGGGCCACAATCGCAAAGAGCTCGGTCGAGGAACCGAGTTGCTCACGCTGAGCGCCGCCTCCACGCCACAAGCGCGGCAAGAGCGCCAAGGAGCGCCATCAGCCGCTCCTCAGTAGCCGCTCCTCGCGCGACGTTACAGCCACCGCCCCCCCGACTCGCAGGCGCACCCCCCCCTCCGCCCGCCTCCCCCCCTCCCGCCCCCTCCGTCTCCGTCCCCGCCGTACACGACGGATCCGGCTCCACACACCTCCCGCACCCCCCCGCGTCGCTCTCCCCCCCCGCCCCCCCCGCGAGCACCCCCGCAATCCAGTCCGCATGCGCATCGACCCGCATGAAATTCGTCGGCCCCTCGCAC
>JBKQKP010000256.1:0-34955 GCA_052147435.1 Polyangiaceae bacterium
GGCGGAGGCGCTCAGACGGATCGAGTCGAACCCGCAGAAGATGCTCGAGAGGGTGATGATGTTGGGCAGGAGGAAGAGCGTCTTCCTGAGATCGACTTTGCGGCGGGGGGGGGGCACGGTCTTGCGTCCAACCCCGTAGCCTGTCGCAAGAAGACCCCCAGGTAAAGGACGGCACGTCCGCTCTCGGCTGGTGCGGCAAGTCTTGTGGGCTGGAAATTGGCCTCGGGTCACTCGGGGACTTACCCTCGGGGGCGCGATGGTCCGCAAATCAGACGTTTCCGTGCCTCTCGGGCTGTTTTTCCTTCTGTTCGCGGCATCTTCCCAGGTCTGTGCCTGCGCGGGTGGCAAGAGCGCGGAGGATCGCCAGCTCGATCAGCTGCGCGAGGAGATCACCCGCGTTCAATCCGAGAGCGACAAGTTCGAGGCGCGCCTCGACAAGCTCGAGGTCGACTCGGCCGATGTGCGCACGGACTCGCACGGCAGCAGCGGCACCAGAGGAGACTCTCCCCCCCCCGCACGTGCCCTGTCCGCTCCGATAGCGACCCCCCAGCTTCGTGTCGTTCACCTGGGGTCCGAAGGGACCGAGGAGACGAGCAGCGCGGGAGAAACGGCCGGTGCCGTGGGGGTGCCCGACGCCGACGACGGGACGCGGATCCGGATCCAGGGGAACGGCGGCGACGCCGTCATCGTCACGGACAAGGGGGGAAAGCCCCGCCGCGCCGACGCGCCGCAAAGCCCCAGCACGATCTCGTTCACGAACGCGAACATTGGCCCGTCCCTCGCAACGCACTCGGCTTCCCGCGCGAGCGCGCTCGACGAGGACGCGAAGCGCGCCTACGACGCCGCCCTCGGCCTGGTGAACACGAAGCACTACCCCGAGGCGCTCGACGCCCTCGCCGGCTTCCTCGTCCGCTGGCCCGACCATCCCAACGCGGACAACGCGATGTACTGGCGCGGCGAGTGCTACTTCGCCCAGGGGGACTTCACGAGCGCCGCGAAGGAGTTCGAGGGGCTCCTCGCGCGCTTCCCGATGGGGAACAAGGCCCCCGACGCGCTCCTCAAGCTCGGCATCAGCGAGCAGCGCCTGGACAACGCCGCGCTCGCCCGGCAGCGCTTCGACCGGCTGCGCCGCGAGTTCCCCCACAGCGACGCCGCGAGGCACATCCCCGCGGGGGCGCAGACCGTCCGCCCCGATCCCGCTCCGGCCCGGTCCAACTCAGGAGACAAGCCATGATCCGTCGTCGGTCGCCTGGTTTGGTCTCCGTGGCCGTCGCGCTCGGCCTCCTCGCGCTCGCGTTCTCCGCGAATGCGCAGCAGCCTGCAGGTCCCACCGACAACGGCAACGGCGGGAACAACGGCAACGGCAACGGGAATGGGAACGGGAACGGAAGTAACGGCAACGGTTCGGGCGGCTCGACCACCCCTGCTCCCGTCGTCCCCAGCGTCTACGGCGTCGTCGCCCCCCCACCGCCCGGTGAGCCCATCGGGGGTGGGAACGCGACCGAGTCCTCTTCGCGCCCCGTCACGGGCGACAAGGAGGACGGCTTCGATTACGGCCCCTCGACCGGCGGACCCACGACGGTGCATGGTGGGGGCGCCGGAACGTCTCCGGTCTTCTTCCAGGACCACCCGCAGTCGACCGTGCTCGGCGTCGCGGGGCCCCCGCCGTCCACGCACCTCGTTCAGAAGGGGGAGACCCTCTGGGGGATCTGCGACCAGGCGTTCAACAACCCGTACCAGTGGCCGCGCATCTGGTCGTACAACCCGCAGATCCAGAATCCCCACTGGATTTACCCGAACGAGCAGCTCCGGCTGAAAGCCGGCGTGCCTCTCATGGCGGGGGGGGGAGCGGCGACAGGGACCGGCGGAGGAGCGTCACCGTCGGCGAGGACGCCCGAGGGGTCGACCGGGGGGCCGGAGATCGAGGGGCAGCAACGGGTCGCGCCGGGGACGGTCTTTCTCCGCGACCAAGGCTTCGTCAACGACGACGCGACGCTCAACTGGGGCTCGATCGTGGGATCCCCCTCCGACAAGATGTACCTGAGCGACTTCGACGAGGCGTACGTGCGGGTGGGCCCTGGGCACGACGTGAAGATCGGGCAGGAGCTCACGGTGTTCCGACCGGTGCGTCCGGTCTCGGACGGGCAGGTGATCGCGCTCCAGGGGACGCTTCGTATCGACGACTGGAACCCCCAGACTCGGATCGCCCGTGCGCAGATCGTCGAGACGATGGACGCGATCGAGCGCGGGGCGCGGGTCGGACCGGTGCCGCGCAGCTTCGAGGTGGTCGCGCCGAAGCGAAACAACGCGGACGTCGTCGCGCACGTCGCGATCTCGGCCCAGACGCACGCCTTCTACGGGCAGAACCAGGTGATCTTCATCGACCAGGGGAGCGACGCCGGGCTCGAGGTCGGCAATCGGCTCTTCGTCGTGCGGCGCGGCGACGCCTGGCGCCAATCGATGGTCACCGACCAGACGGCGCGCCGGATCATGGGCGAGCGTGAGGAGCCCGCGGTGCTCGAGAACACCCCCCGCCTCCGGAACGAAGATGCTCTCCCCGAGGAAGTGACGGCGGAGCTTCGTGTCGTCAACGTGCAGAAGAAGAGCGCCACGTGCCTTGTCACCCAGTCGCGGCGCGAGGTCGAGGTGGGCGAGATCGCGGTCGCGCGCAAGGGCTACTGAGCGGCTCCTCCTAGGCCCGAACGTCGCCTAGTCGTACCTCTCGGTATGGACGCGCTCTCGCGGGAGCCCCATGTCCTTTCGCAAGAGCTCGCGAACGGATCCGACCATCTTCTGGAGCCCGCAGATGTACGCGTGCGGCGGCTGCAGGGTCGACTCGGGGAGCGTCGCGAGCTCCTCGAAGAGCTCGCGTACGTGCGCTTGGACATAACCGCGACGCCCGGTCCAGTCGCCGCTCTCCGGCTGCGACAGGGTAGGAATCAGTCTGAAATGGCGATGCGCTTCGGCGATCGCGCCGAGCTCGTCCCGATAGAGGATGTCCTCCTCGCGGCGCACTCCGAAGAGGAGCCACGACGGCGTCTGATCTCCGGCAGCGATGGCGGCAGTGACGATGCTGCGAAACGGGGTCACGCCGGTCCCCGTGGCGACGAGGAGCGCGGGCGTGTTGCTCGTGAGCGAGCGGGTGAAAAACCCCTGTGGTCCGATGACGGTTACTTCCGTCCCGGGGGCCATCGCGTGGAGGATCGACGAGCCGGGGCCGCGGTCGACGTGCGTGACGGCGATATCGAAGCGCGCCGTGCCGTTCGGCCGCGAGGCGATCGAGTACGACCGACGGAGCTCCTTCGATTCGAACCCCGCGTCGCTCGGTAAGACGAAGCTCACCCACTGACCCGGCTCGAAGACGAACGGAAGGCCATCGCTTCGTTCGAACGTGAGCTCGCGCACCGCCGGCGAGAGGGCGCGCGCGGAGACCAGGCGCGCGTGGAACGTCGGGGGGAGGGGCATCGGCCGAGTGTTTTCGTGGACACCGGGCGCGGCGTCAACCCGCCCGCCGGGGACCCAGCCTATCGGCCCGGTAGGCGTACGATGCTTTCACCCGAGCGCTCGCGCGGAACCCGCGCTCCATCCGAAGCAGCGCGTCCAGGACGTCGTCGCCGCTCCGCTCCTCCGCGCGCGCGTGCTTGAGGACGGCGGCGATCGGCTCGGCGGCCTCAGCCGGGTGAAACACGGCGCCGGGGAGCAGCGCGACGCGCGGCGGGTCGTCGCTCCCGACGAGCCGCGCGTCGAACGGCGCGACCGCTGCTGCGAGCGCGTCCCGCATGGCGTCGTCGACCGTGTGAACGACGAGCTCGGCCCCTCCCCAGAGATCGCGAAGCACAGGATCGGCTCGGGTGCTCGAGCTGGCCGTCACGAAGAGGCCGCGATGCGCGCGTTCGAGGCGCGTGATCCATGGCGTAGCGTCGGCGGGGAGCCCCGCTTCGACTTCGCGCGCAAACCCTTGGGTCGTGACCGCGTCGTCCCAGAACGCCCGGCTGCGGGCCTCGAACCAGGCGTCCTCGGGCACGAACTCCCCGGTCCGCCTCTCGAACTCCCGACGCATCTCGGCCACGCGCGTCGCGCGCTCGGAAGTAGCGCCGAGCGCGAGGATCGCGTCGTAGGCCTCGAAGAAGGTCATGGTAGTCTCGAGCTCGATGCAAAACCGCGTGTTCTTCCCGCAGGCGGCCCTCGACATGTGGCTTGGCGACGGAACCGTGGACCTGCGGGGCGACGAGCTCACGATCGTCGCCGAGGGGCGACGATACCGCCTCGCCGAGGCGGTCCGCATCATGAACGAAGTGACTGGCGGGGCGGATGCGAACAATCTCATCGGCCGCGTGAAGCCCAAAGCCTTCCTCGACGAAAAGAAGGCCGAGATCCTCGAGTCCTCACTTCTGCTCGGTGACAATGCCTACGACGTCATCCCGGGGTGGCTCGGCGAGCCGATCGGAACCTTCGACGAGCACGTGGCATCCCAGAGAAAAGCCCCCTCTTCCCGCCGCCCCGGGCCCGCCCCGGAGCGGGAGCCGGCGTCGGACGAGGATCTGCTGGCCACCTACCTCCTGAGAACGCTGTAGTGGCGTAGTTGCCCGAGCCGGTGCACGATCCAGCCGTGAGCCTCGTCGTCGCCAACTTCCTCTTCTTCGCGACCTCGCTCGCGTACCTGGCGGCCGCGGCGCTGTTCCTCGGCTTTCTGACCGGCGCCAAGGCGGCGAGCTCGCCAAACCTGGAGAGCGCCGCGCTCAACGCGGCCACGCCGTCGCGCTTTGCGCCGGGCCTCCTCGCGGTTGGCGCCGCGATGCACGGCGCGCACATCTACGTCGCCTCCGAGCTCGCGCACGTGTGCCCCGTCGAGGGGATCCACTCGGCGATGAGCGTGGTCTCCTTCTTCGTCTGCTGCGCGTACCTCGCCCTGCGCGCGCGGTGGCGGATCGACGTCCTCGGCGCGTTCGTCGCGCCGCTCGCGCTGACGTCGCTGCTCGCTTCGCGGTTCGTCGGAGGGGGAGACGTCACCCCGGGGCCGGCGTTCAAGAGCGCGCTCTTGCCTCTCCACGTCGCGATCAACATGCTCGGCGTGGCGCTCTTCTCGCTCGCCTGCGGCGCCGCGATCACCTACCTCGTCCAGGAGAAGCAGGTGAAGAAGAAGCGGCTCGAAGGGGTCTTTCAGCGCCTCCCGCCGCTCGACTCGCTCGACCGTGCCGAGCACAAGCTCCTCCTGTGGAGCTTCCCGCTCCTCACGATCGGGATCGTGACGGGGGCCTTCTGGACGAAGAAGCTCGAGGCTGCCGGCGGGCTCGCGCTCCTCCACGCGGCGTTCGGTTACGGCGCCTGGATCATTTGCGCCGCGGTGCTCCTTCTGCGCGCGGGGGCGGGCTGGCGCGGGCGCCGCGCCGCGTACGGGACGATCGCGGGCTTCGGCTTCACGGTCCTGCTCCTCTTGCTCTACCTCCTGAGGACACCGGCCGAGGCGGCGGTGGCGTTGCTGAAGTGATCGTCGTCATCGGGCTCTCCCACAAGACGGCGCCGGTCGACGTTCGCGAGAGGTTCGCGACGGGATCGGACGTGCTCCCCCAGCTCCTCGCTCGCCTCTCGGCGCGACGAGAGCTCGCCGAGGTGATGTTCCTCTCGACGTGCAATCGCGTGGAGGTCCTCGCGTGCGCCCAGCCGAACGCCGACGGCCGCGCAGCGTCGAGCGCGATTCGCGAGGCGCTCCAGGAGTTTGCCGGTCTCGCCAGCGCGGGGGAGCTCGAGCCCTACCTCTACGAGCGCACGGGGGCGGACGCCGTGCGGCACGTCTTCCGCGTCTCGGCGAGCCTCGACTCGATGGTCCTCGGGGAGCCCCAGATACTCGGCCAGGTGAAAGCGGCCTACGACGCCGCGTCGGCGGCGGGGACATTGAAGCACTACCTGGGTCGCTGCGTGCACCGCGCGTTCACCGTGGCAAAGCGCGTTCGAACGGAGACCGCGCTCGGCGCGGGGACGGTGAGCATAAGCAGCGTCGCGGTCGATCTCGCGCGGAAGATCTTCGGCGACCTGTCCAACCACGCCGTGCTCCTCGTTGGTGCGGGGGAGATGGCGGAAGCGGCGGCGAAGGCGCTCGGCAAGGGGGCGCGCTCGATGCGGGTGTGCAATCGAAGCTTCGATAGGGCCGCGGCGCTCGCGGGGCAGTTCGGCGGTTCGGCCGCTCCGCTCGACGCGCTCGAGGAGGAGCTCACGATCGCCGACGTCGTCGTCACGAGCACGGCGAGCGCGACATTCGTCGTGACCCGCGACATGGTGAAGCGGGCGATGAAGGCCCGGAAAGGGCGCACGCTGTTCTTCATCGACATCGCGGTGCCGCGGAACGTCGAGCCGACGGTGCACCAGATCGACAACGTCTACGTGTACAACGTGGACGATCTCGAGCTTCAGGTCGCCGAGGGGATGAAGGCGCGAACCGCCGAGGTGGTCGCCGCCGAGAAGATCGTCGAGACGGAGCTCGCCGAGTTCGAGATATGGTCACGGGGGCTCGACGTGCAGCCCGCGGTCGTCGCGCTGCGCGCGAAGACCCGCGCGGTTCTCTTCGCCGAGATGGAAAGGAGCCTCGCGTCGCGGCTCAAGCACTTGAACGAGGCCGACAAGGCGGCGCTCACGCAGATGATGGAGAGCGCAGTGAACAAGCTTCTCCACGCCCCGACGACGCGCCTAAAGGCGAGCGCCGCCGACGGAGGGGCTGCGGAGTTCGTTGCAGCGCTCAAGCACCTGTTCGACCTGCCGGAGCACGCCGCGGTCGCCCCTGCGCGTGGCGGTGACGCGAGCGGCGAGAGCGCCCCCCAGGAGAGCGAAGAAGACGACGACCGGGTCACGCACTAAGCCAAGCTCCGGCTTCCGGCGCCTCGCGACTCTTCAGGGGGGCCTTACGGACGATCGGTTGTTCAGGATGAAGGCGGCGGTCGCCTCCTCGTCTTCCTCCACGATGACCGATGGCTCTGCGGTCGCTGGCTCCGGAGTCGGCGCCAGCGCCTTCGGGCGACTCTCCGGCGGCGGCGGCGGTTGACGACTGAAGCTCGCACTCAAACCGAGCGCGCGGAACTTGCTTCGCTGCGCCTCCGGGAGACCGGCGAGCTTCTCGTCGAGAGACGCCTTCGACACGAAGATCTCTTCGCGCCGGTGGTCCCCGACCATTTTCTTGAGAATGAGCTCGCCGGGGGCGAGCGAGTGCTCCGCGATCTCCTGGACCACCGGGGCCATCGCCTTCACGAGCCGATCGACGAGGATCGCCGTGTCGGGGAGCTCGCGGAACGCGTGCTGATCGAGCTGTGCTTCCACGAGCCGCGTCCGGCTCTGTACGACTTCCATCGCAGCCGCTCGCAGCCTCTCGTGAAGCGCGAGCACCTTCGCGGCGTCGGCTTCGGAGATCTCGAACGGCCCCGGCGCCTCTCCCGCGTCACCGACGTGGACCATCTGAACGCGCGGCGCCTGCTCGTTGATCTCGACGTCAAACCCGTGAGCGCCGTCGTCGACGCTCGCGCGCAGTCGGAGCGTCGCCGAGCCGGGGGCGAAGCGCATCTCGGTCAGGTAGTACTTCTCGAGCCGCTGCGGCCGGTTCTTGATCTCCTTGCGAAGCCATCCGCCGGCTTCGGGCGCTTGGATCTCGAGGTGCGGGACGAACTTGTCGACCCGCGCGACCTGGCTGAAAGGGTGAGGAGCCGCGGTCTCGAGCTCCATCGCGTAGTCGAGCCCGAACGGAGTCTTCACTGTGCGGGTGGCCGCGTAGTGCGCCCCTTGCTGCACGAGGCGAACGGTCGCCACCGTGCCCGGGGGATCGTGCAGTCGGGCGAGCCCCTCGAGCGCCCGCTCGGACGCCTGGCGCTCCTGCGCCTCTTGCGCCTTCAGGGCGGCGACGTCCGTCGCCAGCGTCGCCGCGACCTGAGCCGCACACCTGTCCACGAGCTCCGTCACGCTCGCGAGGATGGCCTTGGCGCAGGTCGATGTGGGCGAGTCGGCGGTCCCCTTAGGCGTCCGCTCCGCGGCCGCCGCGACGCTGACGCGGAGCGCCTCGAGGCGCGTGATCTCGGCGTCGGCGGCCTCCTGGGCGGAGACCATCCGCTTGCCCAGGAGTTGAATGCGGGTCGCTCCTTGAAGGATGTGGACGGAGAAATCGAGCGCTTCGCCGAGGAACTGGATGAAGTTCGATTCGAGCGGAGAGGGTGTCGAGTCTCCATACAAGTAGCTCATGGGATCACCTCCCTGCAGCCAACCACGACAAGAAGCTCGATCTTCTAAGTGACCATGGGGGTAGGGGGTCGTCAACCCGTTACGATCTCGCACGCTATTGCCCTAGAGTCGTGCGCGTGCCCGTGTCCGCACCCATGTCCGCACCCCTGATGCCACGCCTCGTCTACGCCACGCGAAAGTCGGCCCTCGCGCTCGCTCAGTGCCGAGCGTTCTGCGAAGCCCTCCGGGCGAAGAGCCCCGGCCTCGAGCTCGTCGAAGAGCAGGTCGTGACGAGCGGCGACCGTATCCAGGACCGACCGCTCTCCGAGGTTGGCGGCAAGGGGCTCTTCGTGAAGGAGATCGAAGATGCGCTCCTCGGGGGGCGCGCACATTTCGCCGTCCACTCGATCAAGGACGTGCCGGGGACTCTCCCCCCTGGGCTGGCGCTCGTCTGCGTGCCCCTTCGCGCCGACCCGCGGGACGTTCTGGTCGCGCCGAAACACGGGACACTCGCGGCGCTCCCAACGGGGACGCGCGTGGGGACGAGCAGCCTGCGCCGGATGGTCGCGCTTCGGCGCGCGCGTCCCGACCTCGAAATCGTCCCCGTGCGCGGGAACGTCGACACGCGCCTGCGTAAGGTGGACGCCGGGGAGTACGGCGCGATCGTCCTCGCGCGCGCGGGGCTCGTGCGCCTCGGGCTCGAGGGGCGAGCCACCGATGTCCTTGCCCCCGAGCAATCGCTCCCGGCGGTGGGGCAGGGGGCGCTAGGGATCGAGTGCCGCGAGGACGACGCGGCGACGCGCGCGATCCTCTCGGCGATGCACGACGCTGTCTCCGCCACGTGCGTCGCCGCGGAGCGCGGAGTCCTCATCGCGCTCGGCGGGGACTGCAAGACCCCGATCGCGGCCCACGCCGAGCGAATCGACGGCGCGCCGCTCGGCGCGCAACTGCGACTTCGGGCATTCGTCTCCGAACCGGACGGTTCGCGCTTTCGCGAGGCAGATCGGACCCTCCCGTATCCCGCATCGGAGGCCGAAGCACACCGGATCGGCCTCGCCATGGGTGACGCTTTGAAGTCGGCCTGAGGCTTTTCGACGACGGAAAAGTTGCTCGCAGCCCGAGCGCGACTATCCTCGCGACTGCGTGCGGAAACTTGTTCCACTCCTTCTGAGCGTGTTATCGGCGCTCGCGCTCATACTTCCGGCGCGTTCCGCGTGGGCGAGGGGATCGGTGGGCGTCGCAGATCCGCTGCGGCTCGAAGTCCCGGACCAATCCGACGCGTATTATTACAAGCCCCGCGTGAAGGGCCTCCGCCCGGTGCTCATGTTCCTCCACGGCCGTGGCGGGAACCCGCTCGAGGATTGCCGCAAGTGGGCCAGGGTTGGCACGCAGTTCGGTTGGGTCGTCTGCCCCCAAGGGCCCGAGGACGAGGGGAACGGCACGCGCGCCTGGAACAACAGCGTCCCCGAGGGGAAGGCCATCATGGAAGCGACGCTCCATGCCCTCCGGGACAAGTACAAAGGGCGGGTCCAGCTCCGCGGCAACGTTCTCATCGGGTTCAGCGAGGGGGCCTTCATCGCGATGCAGGTCGGACTGCACGATCCGGTGACGTGGAACCGCTGGCTCATCCTCGCCGCGAACGATCAGTACTGGTGGGGCGACACCGAGCAGCTGCTCCACGAGAATCGCCACCGGTACAAGCGCGTGTATCTCTTCACGGGCGAGAACGACGAGGTCGCGGAGAACACCGTGCGAGTCGGGGACGAGCTCAAGAAGGAGCGAATCCCGGTCAAGGTCCGGATCGTCCCCGGGCTCGGTCACGAGATCCCGGGCGATCGCATGGTCACGAACTACCGTCGGCCGCTGCTCTGGCTGGTCAGCGCCAAATAATAGGGCGCGCGCCGGCGAGCCACCTTCCCAGCACAATGCGGCTCCACCTCGCCCCACGTGTCGTGAAGAGCGACGGCATGTCCTCGGCGGAGCCCCGGCGCGATCTGCACCAGGACGGGTCGCTCCCGAGCAAGGCCGTGCTCGACGGCGTCCGGCACCTCGGCGACCGCTTCCCCGAAGCCCATCTGCGTGAAGTCCCGGTCGTGCGCGCGCGCGAGCTCGAGGGGCGCGCCGATCCGAGCGGCGCGACCAGGGTGTGGCTCGCGCTCGAGTCGATGCAAGTCACCGGCAGCTTCAAGGTTCGCGGCGCCCTCGTCGCGCTCGCAGCGCTGAAAGAGCGGATCGGCGCGGAGCGGCCTCCGCATGTCGTCAGCGCGAGCGCGGGGAACCACGGCGCGGGCTTGGCCCACGCTGCGCGCGTCCTCGGCGTGCGCGCCACCGTCGTCGTTCCCGCTTCGGCGCCGCGGGCCAAGCGTGAGCGGATCGCCGCAAGCGGCGCCGAAGTGCTCCTCGCCGCGACTCCCCACTACGACGACGCCGAGGCCGAGGCGATCGCTCTCGCGAAGAGAGAAGGCGCGTATTTCCTCTCGCCGTACGACGATATCGACGTCCTCGCGGGCAACGGCGGCTCTCTCGGGTACGAGATCATCCGCGCGCTCGGGCGTGTCCCGGAGACCGTGGTCGTTCCGCTCGGCGGCGGGGGGCTCGCGACGGGGCTTGCCTGCGCGCTGGCGGGCGAGGCGGGCGAGGAGGTCGGCGGTGAGCATCGCCGTGTGTGGGGGGCCCAGAGCGAAGCGTGCCCGGCCATGGCGCGATCGCTCGAGGCGGGCCGAGCCGTCGTCAGACTCGAAGCAGAGGGGACGCTCGCGGACGGGCTGGAGGGGGGCATTTCGGTCGAGGGGTTCGCGCGGGCTCGTCGAACGGTCGCCGGCGTCTGCGTCGTCAGCGAGGAAGCGATCGCGAGCGGCATGGCTCACGGCGTTCGAGAGCTCGGCCTCGTCTTCGAAGGGAGCGCAGCGTGCGCGCTCGCGCCGGTCCTGCAAGAGCTCCCTTCCGAGATGCGAGGAGGGGACGTCGTGGTCGTTCTGACCGGGCGGAACGTCGATCGAGAGACGATCGATCACGTCATGCGTCGCCAGCTGGTGTAGACAACGCCGCTCGCATGTCCAACACCAACGCCGCTCCGATCTCCCCGCTCATTCTCGGGATCGCCGGCGGTTCGGGATCGGGCAAGAGCACGATCGCGCGCGCCATCCTCGCGGCTCTCCCCCCCGGGGCGGGGGTTCTCCTCGAGCAAGACCACTACTACCGCGCGCAAGGGCATCTCCCGTACGAGCAGCGCGAGCAGGTCAACTACGACCACCCGGACGCCCTCGAGCTCGATCTGCTCATGGCGCACATCGATTCCCTCCGTACGGGACACTCGATCGTCCGCCCGTCCTACGACTTCGCGCTACACGACCGGGCAAAGGCCGGCGTCAAGATCGACCCTGCGCCCGTCCTCGTCGTGGAAGGGATACTCGTGCTCGCTGACGAACGGCTGCGAGCCAGGCTCCACGTGAAGGTGTTCGTCGATACCGACGCGGACATCCGCCTGATGCGGCGCATCCGACGCGACCTGGAGCAGCGTGGGCGGTCGTTCGCGCAGGTGCGAAAGCAGTACTACGAGACCGTGCGCCCCATGCACCTGGCGTTCGTCGAGCCGACGAAGCGGTTTGCCGACATCATCGTCCCCGAGGGGGGACAGAACCGGGTCGCGCTCGATCTCATCTTGAGCCACGTCCGGTCGCGCGTCTGAGCGACGGCGTCCGCGTCAAGAATCCCCGCACACATCCAGCGCTTCTGTGCAGATTGTACGGAAGTCTGACGTCTGCCAGATGGCGAGATAAGATGAAAGTACCCTCTCGGCGATAGCTCGACATCGCACAGGGTCCCCTTGAGCATCCTCCCCTCGAAACCGCAGCTGTCCAAGAAGGCTGGCGACGTGCTGCTCCGCGCGGGCGTTATCAGGCACGAGCAGTACGAGGCGGCGCTCACGTACATGGCGCGGATGAACGAGAGGTTCGAGGAGGCGGTCCTCGAGCTCGGAATCCTTTCCGAGGCGGACATGCTCAAGGCGCTCGCGGGCGCCTACAAGACCCGGTTCGTCACGACCGAGAAGCTCGCCAAGGCGGACATCAACCGGGCGACGCTGGCGATGATCCCGAAGAAGGTGGCCGAGAGCCTCCTCGTGTTCCCCGTCATGTTCGACCCGAACACGCACTCGCTGAGCGTGGTCGCCGCCGATCCCGACAACACCGAGCTCTTGCAGCAGCTCCAGATCACGTCGGGTGCAAAAGACCTGAAGGCGTTCCTCGCGCGACCGGCGGCGATCAAGGCCGTCATCGCGAAGGCCTACTCGGGCGACATCCACGCCTTCGCGCTCCTCGACCGGCAGGCCCACGCGCAGTTTCACCAGATGCTCGAGACGTACGACCGCAACGTCATCAGCGACGAGTCGATCGCGCAGTCGCTCGTCGAGGCGCCGACGAAGACGCGCGAGCGGATGGTCTCCGAGAAGGACATCGTCGACGCCGGCAGGAAGCCGAACGGTCCGGCGCTCGCCTCGGGCGGGGTCACCGCCGAGGCCGTTCACGAGGTGCTGAACGTGCTCGTGAGCCTGCTCGAGAACGGGCGGCAGGAGCTCCGGGGGCACTCGGCGCAGGTCGGGCGGCTGATGAAACGGGTGGCGGAGCGTATCAATCTGTCGAAGGACACCACGAACGCGCTCATCACGTCGGCGTACCTGCACGATCTCGGCAAGCAGGGGCAGTATCACCTGACAGCCCTCAACTGCTCGGAGTGGGAAGGACACAAGCTCGCGGGCCAGAAGACGGTCTTCACGCCGACGCGCCTTCTCGAAGCGGTCAAGCTGCCGGAAGAGGCGACGAACGCCGTCAACGGGATGTACGAGCGCTACGACGGGAAGGGGTTCCCGAACGGCATCGCGGGAAAGGACATCCCGCTCGGAGCGCGCGTCCTCGCGGTTTGCGACACGTACGCGGACCTCACCCAGAACCCGCGAAATCCGTACCGCAAGCAGCTCTCGCCGGCGGACGCGTGCGCGGTGCTGGCGCAACACAAGGAGAAGATCTTCGACCCGCACCTGGTCGACCTGTTCCGCGGGATGGTGCTCGGAGAGGATTTGCGCGCGCGCCTCCTCGCGAACAGGTACATGGCGCTGATCGTGGACGCTGACCCCGAGGAGAGCACCGTCCTCGAGCTACGGATGACCGAGCAGGGGTTCGAGGTCCGGACGGCACGGTCGTTCGATCAGGCGATGAAGATGCTCTCGGCGGGGGACATCGATCTCGTCGTCAGCGAGCTCGAGCTGCCGCAACACGACGGGTTGGCGCTCCTCGCGGAGGCGCGGAAACAATCGTGGGGCAAGGACGTCCCGTGGGTGGTTCACACGCGCAAGCAGGGGAGGGCGGAGGCGCAGAAGGCCTTCGAGCTCGGCGTGACCGACTTCGTCGTGAAGGGCTCGTCCACCGATGTGCTGGTGGCGAAGCTCAAGGCGCTCCTCGATCAACGAGCAACGAAGGGGGCGCGCGGCGTCAGCGGGAACCTTCGCGAGATGGGATTGCCGGAGCTGGTGCAGGTCTTGGCGCAGGGGCGCAAAGGGGGCAAGCTCAAGATCCGCGCCGGGAACGACCTCGGAGAGATTCACTTCGCAGAAGGGGACGTCGTCAACGCCCTCTGGGGGAAGCTCCGCGGGGAGGAAGCCTTCTACGCGATGCTCAAGCTCACCGACGGAGACTTCGGGCTCGACCCGGGCTTCAAGCCGCAGGGGCGAGTCATCATGGAGAACGCCGAGTCGCTGCTCCTCGAGGGGATGCGGCGCATGGACGAAGGGTAATCGTCCGCTCGCTACCCCTGCTTCGCGATCAAGGCCGCGATCTCGCCGGGAACGAGCCCGTACGCTTCGGCGGCGGCGAGGAGCCCGGCGTTCGGTGCGAGCTGGGTCAGGAACCCTTGCGCGTAGGGCGTCCCGGCGAGGCCATGGACCCGCGTGACGAGCCTGGGGATGCCGAGCGCGATCGCCTGTTTCGCTTCGGGGAGCGAGGAGAGATCGACGCAGGCGTCGTGGAGCGCGAGAAAGACCGGGGCCTCGTTGAGGAGGCTCGGGTGCCCTTCCTCCATCATCGTCACGGCCTCTCGCGCGAGCTCGCGGGCTCGCTCGGCCTGGCCGCAGCGCCGCTCGGCCTCCGCCCAATACCCGAGCGCGACAGGGACGACGTCCAGCATCTTCGTCGCGCGATAGCCTTGCGCCGCGATACGAAGGAGCGTGCGCGCGCGATCCGCAGCGCCCGACGAATCGCTCAGCAGGAGCTCGGTGCCGCGGTAGTAGAGAACGCCGAGCGACGCGCGGTCGTGCGGGACCCAGCTCCCGCCGATCGCCGCGTCGGCCGTCGCGCGGGGCTCCGCGAGGAGCGAGTCGTGCGCGGAGTCGGCTCCGAACGTGGCGGACCAGCAGAGGAGGTTCATCTGCCCGTGGCGCACGGTGCCCGGGGAGCCGATCGCCTGAGCGAGCGTGATCCCGCTCTCGATCGCGAGGCGCGCGTCGTTCTTGGCGCCGACCGTCGTGAGGGCGAATCCGAGGTTGATCGTGATGAAGGCCTCTCGCGTCTTCAGCCCGGCCTCGCTCGCGGCCTTCGCCGCAGACCTTCGCGCTTCGAGCGCCGCCCCCACCTCGCCGCGCTGTTGGCGCACGACGGCCAGCGTTTGCCAGGCCTCGACTGCGGCGCCGGCGATGCCGTGCTTCTGCGCGATGGCGAGGAGGTGGTCGGCGACCTCGGCGGCCTGGTCGAGCTCACCCGCGAACGCGTAGCGCGCGGCGAGCGCCGCGGCCGAGCGCGCTTCCTCGTCTGCGAGCCCCGCGGCTTGCGCGTCCCGGCGCACGAGGTCGAGCTTTGCGCTCGTCTCGGGACCACCGCCGCAAGCGTCCTCGTACCGGACGCGCGCTCCTCGCGCGCGCACGTCGCTCGCGCGGTCGTAGACAGCGTCCTCCATCGCGCGCACCGCGGTGGCTCGTTCGCCGGCGCGCGCGTCGAGACGGTTCCATGCTTCGTCGAGGAGCTGCGCCCGCGCGAACTGCGTCGGCTTGTCTTCGGCGAACGCGAGGGCCCGCTCGGACAGCGAGACCGCTTCGCCGAGGGCGTTCGCTGCGAGGGCGCGCCGCGCGGCCTTCTCCAGATACCCCGCCGCGACGAGACTCTCCCCGCCGAGGTCGAGGTGGCGCGCGACGGTCGCGTCGTCCTCGCCCATCTTGGCGAGCCAATGTCCGACCCGCGCGTGCATCGACCGGAGCGCGTCCTCGCCGAGCGACGCGTACGCGACCTCGCGCATCAGCGCGTGCTTGAACGACCACTCTCGGGTGTCCTTGAAGCGCGATGTCGCCTGTTCGAAGAGGATCTCGGAGCTCGCGAGCTGCCGCAGCGCTTCTGCGGCGTTCACCACGCCGAGCGCCTGGAGGCCCGCATCCCACCCGACCATGCCGAAGACGCTGAGCTTGATCGCCGCGTCGCGGCTCGCGTCCTCCAGGGCGTCCAGGTGAACCTGGATCGCGGCTTCGATCGTCGGCGCGCTCGTCGCGTCTTGCCCTTTGGCGGCGAGGCGAGCCAGCTCCTCCGCGAAAAGGGGTGAGCCGGCGGCCTGCGTCGCGATGAAATCGGTGAGCTGCTCGCCAGCGTCCCCCGTCGCGCGATCGCCGAGCATGGCGCGAGCGATGGCGCGCACGGTCTTGCGGGCGAGCGGGCGGAGCTCGATTCGCACATGGTCGCGCCCCGCGAACCGCTTCGGATCGTCGCGCCAGAGCGTCGGTCGCGCGGTGATGAGGACGAAGAGCGGTCGCCCCGCGGCGCGACCGAGCACGTGATCGATCCAGGCGAGCGACTCGACGTCGGCCCACTGGGCGTCCTCGACGGCGATCGCGAGCGGTGTCTCGCGCGCGACGCCCACGGCGATGTCGGTCAGCGCGATCCATAGGGCGTCGCGCGTCCCCCGCGGGTCGTCCGTGTGCGGCAGCGGCTCGTTCGCGATCAACCGGGCGACGAGCTCACGTGAGGGGGCGGCGACCGGAATCCCGCGGAGCTCCGCGAGCTGCGCGGTCACCTCGAGCGCCTCCGTCAACCCGGCCCCCTTCGGGAGCCCGACGAGGCCGCGCGCGATGTCGGCCACGATCCCGAGCGCGTGGCTCTTGGCGAACGTCTCGCACCGCGTGAGGACGATTCGAGGGTTCGACGAATGGGAGGCGATGCGGGAGACCGATTCGCGTCGAAGGCGCGTCTTGCCGATGCCGGGAGCGCCGGTGATCGTCGCGACTACGGGGGTCTTGTCGTCGATGCATCGCTCGAAGGCGGCCGTGACCTGGCCGAACTCCCCCTCGCGTCCCACGAAGGGTGCCCCCCCGACCTGGTCTCGCTTTCCGCGCACCTCTGCACCGACGACCGCGGAGCCGTCGCTCCGGATCTGGAACTCGTACCGACCTCTCGCGAGCTCGCTCGTCGTCGTGTCGGCGAGGACCTGCCCGCGCGCGGCCGCGTGCGCGAGGGCTGCGGCGCGATCGACGACCTCGCCCGTGGGTCGCGTGCGGTCCACGCGCGTGCGCCCCGTGGCGATGCCGACGGCGGCGTTCGTCTTCGCGAGGCGGAAGGCGATGTCGATCGCGCGCGCGGCTTCGTCGCCGAGCGCTTTTCGGGCGCCGAGGTGCGCGACGATCGCGTCTCCTCCGAGCTCGGTCGCGTCTGCTCCGCGCGAGCGAAGGTGAGCCAAGAGGCGCTGCCGCGGCGCCCCCTTGGGGACCTGGGTCGCGAGGATCGACGTCACCATGCGAGTCCCGCCCGAGTTCCGTGACGTCGTCACCCCGGAGCCCATGCTCTGGACCGGCTCGGCGTCGGGGATTCCGCGGGCGATGTCTACGGAGCTCGCGACCTCTCGCGCGATCCGGCGAAGCTCGCGCGCGACCTCGGCCCCGCCCGAGGGGCGCTCTTGTGGAACGGTCGCCAGAAGGCGGGCCATCAGGTCATCGAGCGTGGCCGGCGCTTCGGGGAGCACCTCGCATAGGCGCGGGGCGGGGGTCGTGACGAGACGGGCGAGGATGGCGATCGGCGTCGGGCCCACGTGCGGTGGGCGCCCCGCGACCATCTCGAACAGCGTCGCACCCAAGCCGTAGAGATCGGCCCGCGCGTCCACTTCGGTGTCGCCACGCGCTTGCTCGGGGGCCATGTACGCGGGCGTACCGATGATCGCCCCCGTTCGCGTCAGCTTGGCGTCCTCGGCCGACGCGACGCCGAAGTCGACGAGCTTCGCGACGGGGGTGGCGCCGTCTTCTCCCTTCAGCAAAAAGACGTTCGACGGCTTCACGTCGCGGTGAACGATCCCCGCCTCGTGCGAGGCCGCGAGGGCGTCCGCGACGGCCGCGGCCACTTCGAGGGACTGCACGAGCGTCAGAGGTTTCCGCTTCTGCCTCTGCGCAAGGTCCTCCCCTTCGAGCCACTCCATGGCCACGTAGGGGGGGCCGTCCTCGAGCTGTCCGAACGCGACGAGGCGCACGATTCCCGGATGAGTCAGGCCGGCGAGGAGCCTCCCTTCCCGGATGAACCGCGCCTCTTCGCCGGCATCGACGCCCGAGATCGCGATCACCTTCAGCGCGACCGCCTGACCTGTCACCTGGTCCTGCGCGCGGTACACGATCCCGACGCCGCCGCGGCCGACCTCACGCTCGATGAGGAAGCGCCCCGCCATGAGGAGGTTCGACGACAGGGGGAAGGTCACTTCTCCCCCCGCCCGGTCGCGACGACGAAGATCTCGTAACTCACGCTGCGCGTCCCCTCTGGCCTGATCAGGCGCTCCCCAGCAAACAGCTTTCGCACGGCCGCACGGGCCGTCGGGAGATCTTCCCCCATGAAGATCTTTCCCACGAACGAGCCCCCCGGCTTGACCAGCCTACCGCCGACTTCGAGCGCGCGCATGAACAGCTCGAAGCTGCGCGTCTGATCCCCCAAGCGGTTCCCGGTCGTGTTCGGCGCCATGTCGCTGAGGACCACATCGTACGGGGCGAACGGGGCGAGGGTCGCGTCATCCAACGCGAATGCGTCGCCGATCACGAACGTGACGTTCGGGGGGAGCGCCGTTTCGAGCGGCTTCAGGTCGACGGCCAGGACTCTCCCCCTCGCCCCCACCTGCTTCGATGCGTAGAGCGCCCAGCTCCCCGGCGAGGCCCCCAGGTCGAGGACGCTCATGCCGGGGCGCAGGACGTGGGCGCGCCGGTCGATCTCCTCCAGCTTGAAGACGCTGCGCGCCGGGTACCCGGCTGCTTTCGCCTCCTTCGTGAAGTGATCCGCCTTCTTGTACGGGTTGGCTTTGCGCGTCATGTCCGGGAGAAGAAAGTTCCATTTTGGCACGAAAGTGCCCGAAATCGGATCGCCAGCATGGTCCATCGACGAACCAAGGATCCAAGGACAGAGGGCGACCGACCTCGATTCCGGCCGAAACTGCGGCCTTCCGCCATCAGTAAGCGATGGTCCACGGCTTGCTCTAGACGTTCTCCACGATGCGATCCCAAATGGCCACGCTGATCGACCACTTCGAGCTCGCCTTCCCCGTCACCGAGCTGCCGCTCCCGGCCATCGAGCGCTACCGGATGGTTCCGATCCAGAGCCTGTACCTCGAGATCGACTTCGAGGACACGGACGAGGGGGACGCGCGGGCAAGCTCGCAGTCCGGGTCGTGCGAGGAAGCGCCGCAGTCGGACCGGTACCTCCGGGCCCGCTGCTGGGCGAGCGAGGAATAGGCCCCTTCCGGGAGGCGCCTAGTCGGAGAACGCGGCTTCGATCAGCATCTTTTGCTCGAGCTGGTGGCTGGCGTGGCTCCCCGTGGCCGGGCTCGCGCTTTCGGCGCGCGCCACGTAGCTGAGCGGCAGTCGGTTGCCGATGACGTCGCGTAGACGCGCGTGCATGAAGTACCAGCCCCCCATGTTGCGCGGTTCCTCCTGCACCCAGACCAGGGGGGTGCCGTCCTTGTACGGCGCGAGCGCGTTCACGATCGCGTCGTTCAGCGGGTAGAGCTGCTCGAGCCTGACAATCGCCACGTCGTCCCGGGCTCGCGCTTTCCGCCCCTCAGCGAGGTCGTAGTAGACCTTGCCGCTGCAGAGCAGGATCTTCTTCACTCGCGCGGGATCCGCCTTGCTCGGGATGACGCGCTGGAACCCACCCGTCGTGAACTCCTCGAGCGACGAGACCGCGAGCGGGTGGCGCAGAAGGCTCTTCGGCGTGAAGACGATGAGCGGCTTGCGCCACGGGCGGAGCATCTGCCGCCGGAGCGCGTGGAAGAACTGCGCGGGCGTCGTGAGGTTGCACACCTGCATGTTGTCTTCGGCGCTGAGCGTGAGAAAGCGCTCGATGCGCGCGCTCGAGTGCTCCGGCCCCTGCCCCTCGTAGCCGTGCGGCAGGAGCATCACGAGCCCGGAGAGCCGAAGCCACTTGTCCTCGGCCGAGCTCACGAACTGATCGACGATCACCTGTGCGGTGTTGAGAAAGTCGCCGAACTGCGCTTCCCAGATCGTCAGCCCCTCCGGCGTGTCGAGACTGAAGCCGTACTCGAAGCCGAGCACGCCCGCCTCGCTGAGCGGGCTGTCCCATACCTCGAAATGACCGGGGGCGCCGAGGTTCGCGAGCGGGGTGTACCGCGCGCCGGTCTTCGCGTCGAAGAGCACCGCGTGACGATGGCTGAACGTGCCGCGCCGCGCGTCCTGCCCTGAAAGGCGCACGTGCTTGCCCGCCTGGAGCAAGGTCGCGAACGCCAGATGCTCTCCGGTGCCCCAATCGAGCGGCTGATGCGCCGCCGCTCGCTCGTAGCGCTGCTCGATCGTCTTCAGGACCTTCGAGTTCGCGTGAAAACCCTCGGGGACCTTCGACATGCGCTGCAGAGCGTCGAGCAGGACCTCGCGCTTCACCGCCGTCGATACCTCCGGCGCGGCCGCGTCGGGGCCCCCCTTGAAGCCTTGCCAGACCCCCTGCATCGCGTCGGGCATCTGGTGGTAGTCGCCGGAGCGCGCCTCTTCGAACGCGCGCTCGAGGACCGCCTTGCGCTCCTGCGTGATCTGTTCTGCCTGCTCCGCGCGGATTCGTCCCCCCGCGACGAGCCGCCGCACGTAGACCTGCCGCACCGTCGGCTTCTGGTCGATGAGGGCGTACATGACCGGCTGCGTGAAGCGCGGCTCGTCCCCTTCGTTGTGGCCGTATCGGCGGTAGCAGTACATGTCGATCACGACGTCTTTTCCGTACCGCTGCCGGAACTGCATCGCGAGGCGGGTGACCTGGATGACCGCTTCGGGGTCCTCACCGTTCACGTGGAAGACCGGGACGCGCATCATCCGCGTGATGTCGGTGCAGTATCGCGTGGAGCGCGCGTCCTCGGGGACCGTGGTGAACCCGATCTGGTTGTTGACCACGACGTGGACGGTGCCGCCGGTCGCGTACCCCTCGAGCCCGGCCATGTTCAACGTCTCGGGGACGACCCCTTGACCCATGAACGCGGCGTCGCCGTGGATGAGGAGCGGCATGACGCTCGCGCGCTTTCCCCGGGCCTGCTTCGCCCGCACGCGTCCCTCGACGACCGGGTTCACCCACTCGAGGTGGCTCGGGTTGAAGGCGAGCGAGAGGTGGACGTTCCGCCCCGAGGACGTCTGGCGGTCGCTCGAGTAGCCGAGGTGGTACTTCACGTCGCCGCCGCCCATGAAGCGGTCGGGGTGCTTGTCGTCGAACGCGGCGAAGACCTCGCGCGCGTTCTTGCCGAGAACGTTCACGAGCACGTTCAACCGCCCGCGGTGGGCCATGCCGAGGACGATCTCGTCGACCTCGTGGGCCCCGGCGTAGTCGATGAGAAGCTCGAGGAGCGGGATCAGGCTCTCCGCCCCTTCGCTCGAGAAGCGCTTCGAGCCGACGTAGTTCTTGTGAATGAACTGCTCGAAGATCTCCGCGTCAGTCAGCTTCGTGAGGACGCGCAGCACCTCGTTCTCGTCGAGGCTCACGCGGTTTCGCGTGGACTCCATGGCGTCTTGCAGCCACTCGCGCATCTCGGGATCTTCGATGTGCGTGTACTCGACGCCGATCGACGAACAATAGGTCTCCGAGAGGCACGCGACGATCTGTCGGAGCGTCGCTCGCTCCGGCAATCCGGCGATCCCGACGTGGGGGAAGACGGAGTCGAGGTCCCCTTGACTGAGACCGAAGTTTTCGAGCTCTAGCTCCGGCGTGGAAGGGCCGTCTCCCGGAACGGCCATCGGGGGCTGGCCGAGCGGATCGAGGTGGGCGAAGAGGTGGCCGCGGACGCGGTACGCGTTGATCAGCTGGAAGACCCGCCCCTGGACCCCCGCGGTCTCGAGCATCGTCTCGGTCGCCGAGAGTCGAGCCGAGCTGAGGTGGGACTCCGCGAGAGCGCTCGCGGCAAGGGCATTAGGCGTAGACCGCGCCGCGCGGAGCGCGGACGCGCCGTCTCGCTTCGGCGGCGCGCCCGCGAGGGAGAGCGGCGGGGCGACCGCGGTGCCGTTGCCGTTCGCGGCGTGCGCCATCCCCGTTCCGTTCGCCGGACCGATCGGAGCCAGCGGTGGGGACGCGCGGCCGTTTCCGGTGGCGTTCTCTTCAAAGAATTCCCGCCAGTTGGCGGCTACCGATTGGGGCGCCTGGAGCCAGAGTGAGTGAAGCTCCTCGACGTAGCCCGCGTTGATGCCGAAATCGTCGAACATGTCTCTTCTTCGTAGGCCGCGTGATGTGTGGCGCGCGGCGCCGACTCCCGAGGATCTCTAGGGGCAGCGGGGGAAGGAGGTTAGGACAACCCGCTCTTCCGCGCCACGCCGGAAGTGTGCGGCGCGCTCTCACTGTCGCAATCCGCACACCCCGCGCAGCTCCGCGCGGATGTGTGCGCTACGCGCTCTCGGGCTCTTGTAGAGGGGTGCTCGAGGGGCGTCCGCCACGGAACCCAGGGAAAGAGGCGTTTCCCGTCCGCTCGCGTTACTCTATCGGGCGGTCGTATGCTCGCAGGGGAGGGGCGCAGCCACGTGCACGCTCGAGGCGAAGACGAGATGACGGCGGACGGGGACCAATACGTCGGCGCGACGATCGCGGGCAAGTACAAGATCCGTCGGTTGATCGGTGTCGGCGGGATGGGATCCGTCTACGAGGGGCAGCACGTCGACCTGGGGAAAAAGGTCGCCGTGAAGATCCTCGACTCGGTCGCCGATACGAGCGCCGAGCTTGCTACGCGCTTCAGGCGCGAGGCGCGCGCGGCGAGCGCCGTCGAGAGCGAAGGGATCGTGCAGGTGTTCGACGTCGGGCGTGACCCCGATATCGGCCTCTACATGGTCATGGAGCTTCTCCACGGCGAAGACCTCGAGATGCGCCTCCGCAAGCAGCCCGGGCGGCGGCTCGATCCCATCGTGGTTGCGCAGATTGGACACCAGGTGGCGCGCGCGCTCGTGAAGGCGCATGCGGCGCGCGTGATCCATCGCGATCTGAAGCCCGCGAACATCTTTCTCACCGACCGCGACGACGGCTCGCTCCGGGTGAAGATCCTCGATTTCGGCGTGTCCAAGCTCCTCGCGAGCGAAGCGTCGATCGCGACGAGCAAGGAGCGGCTGCTCGAGCTCACGGCGGCCGGCGTCGCGCTCGGAACCCCCCAGTACATGGCCCCCGAGCAGGCGCAGGGGCTCACCACGGTCGATCACCGGGCCGACGTGTGGGGGCTCGGCGTCGTTCTTTACGAGGCGCTCGCCGGGATTCCTGCATATCCGGAGCTCCGGACGTACCAGGAGACGATCATCAACCTGCTCCAGGTGCCGCCTCAGCCGCTGCACAAAGTCGCCCCCTGGGTCCCCGAGGCGCTCGCGAAGGTCGTGCACGAGGCTCTCGTGCACGACGTGAACGCACGCATCCAAGACTGCGCGACCTTCGCGGCGCGCATCGGCGAGGCGCTTCCGGAGCTCGTGATGGCGTCGACGGGACCGTTCGGTGCTGCACACCAGCTCCTTCGCATGACGTCGTCGCCGTCCCATGTCGCGTATCGCCCCCCTCCGGCGGCGCCCGTCGTGCCTGCCGCCCCGCACTCGGCTCCGCCGTCGAGCGCCTCTCGTCCAATCACGCTCTCGGACGACACGCAGGTCGTCGTGAGGCCGAGCGACCCCGCGTCGTTCGACGAGACCGACCCCTCGACGACGATGCTCGCCGATAGCCGCAGGGCGCCGGGGGAGGGGGAGCCAAAGGTCGAAGTTCTCAACTCGTCGAAGCCGGGCGCCCCTTCGAGAGACGACGCGCCGGCGTCGAGCGGCGATCCGACGATGTTCCAGGGTCCCGCTTGGGTAGAGTCTCATGGCGAGGGCCCCGCGACGCTCAAGACCGGGCTCTCGATCGCCGAGGCGCCGACGGTACCGCCGCGCCGAGCGAACCAAGCTCTGACGGCAGGGCTCGTGAGCGCGCTCATCGTCGTGATCGTCGGTGGCGGGGCGCTCTTGCTGGCGCGGGCGGCGGGGACGAACGGCGACGCGGCCGGAGCCGCGCTTCCGGTGACGGCGGCCCCTTCGGTACCGGCTGCGCCTCTCGTGACGGTCGCGCCTTCGGTGGCTGTCGAGGCGCCGACCGCAGAATCCACAGCCGCATCGGCGACCGGGTCCGTTCCGTCGGCGGCTGCTCTCCCGGCGCTTACGGTCGCCGCCCCTTCCGCGGTCGCGACGGCCGAGCCTTCGCCAAACTCCGCGGCGACAACGATCGTGGCTGCGCCACCAGCGACGGGGACCGGCGCGATCCCGTTGGCCCCCGCGACGGGGGTCGCGGTTGCGGCAAGTCCGCCGGCGGCCGAGGCCAAGGTCGATGCCTCCGACACGGCGGCTGCGGCCGACTCTGCTCGATAGGTGACGGCTACTTGTTCGAGAGCCACGCCGCGAGATCCGCGACGGGGTCCATGGCCACCAGGATCGCCTCGACGCCGATCGCTGCGACCTGAGTCCCCGCCGGGGCGACGTGTACGCCGTCCGCGCCTCGCCAGACGACGACGCGGACCGCTTGCGACATGACGAGGGGCGCGAGAGGGGGCATGGGGCCCGGTCGCGCGGACGCGCGCTGCGCGTTCTCCTTGTACGCCGGCGTACCGATCCGCGTGTGCTGCGAGTCGTCGTCGAAGTCGTCGCCGGCGAGCGACTGCGTCGGCCACGCTTCGATTTCTTCCGTGGAGGGGTGACGCGCCGTGATCGGGCCCGGTCCCGTCTCGTCGGGAGACGGTTTGCTGAGCCGGCCCCGCTTCTTCGTTTCGTTCGTCGTGCTCGTGCGCCGCGGGCGAACCGCTTCGGCTGCCCCCCCGGGCAAGGTCATCTCGTCGGTGAAGCTCGGCGACGAGCGGCGTCCGCCCCGTTTCGAGACCGGGGCCGAGGTCTGCACGCGCGGTGGCGTCGGCGACTTTTGCCCAGGACGCGGCAATGCCGGCATGTTCGCCCCCACCTTCGACGGCGTCGGCGCCGCGACCGCGGGGCGTCCACCCGGTGCTTGCATCACCGGCGGAGGCGTCGACGCGGTGGTGATCCGAGGAGCCTCGGGAACGGGGGGGGTGAGCGCCCGCGGGGGAGCAGGGGCGGGGCGCTCGGCGAGGAGCGATGCCACATCCGCCGCCGCCTTCGCGAGCTCGAGCGCACGGTCGTCGCACTCCGCTTCGGAGGCTGCTTCAGCCGCCCGGCGGATCCACTTCAGGGCGTCGGCGTGATCGCCGCGCGACCATGTGGCCTCCGCGGTCTGCAGAGCCCAGGCGACGTCCTCGATGTCGTCTTTTTTGGCCGGCGGGATGGCCGACCGCATCTTCCCCGAGGGCGGTCCATTCTCGCCGGCCTTCCTTTCCTGAGCCATTCTCGCGCCCTCGGTGGCGACGCCGCGCCAGGGTAGAAGCGTCGAGCAACGCGGGCCCCTTGGCAAGACGTTTTCGGGCGCTCTCCTTACGAGGCGCTTGGTTTTACGCGAGATTCCTCGACCAGCTGATCCAGCGTCCCGAGCTTCAGTCGCCCCTCGGCTCGCTCCGGGCGGCCCCCTCCGCGACCGCCGGTCCTTGCCGCCGCGCTCTTGAGCCACGCGCCACAGTCGAATCCTTTGGCCGCTTCCCCACGCTGGACCACCACGACCACCTCCCCCGACTCGGGATCGACCGCGCCGCAGACCGCGACCACGTCGCCTCGCGCCGAGACGCGCCCAGCCAGCGAGCGAAGCATCGCGACGTCGTCCTTCGGCCGAAGGAGCGTCACGAGGGTCGTTCCGGATGGGTCGACGGGGCTCTCGCGCCAGACGCGCTCGGCGATCATGTCGACGAGCTCGCCGCGAAGCGCGGAGAGTTGATCGGTGCGCGTCTTGACCTCGCTCCGGAGCTTGGCGACCGCGCCCCCCACGTCGAGCGGACCGCACGTGAACGTCGCGGCGAGGGCTGCCAGCGCTGCTTCCTTGGCGCGCGCATCGGCGAGCGCGCGGCGCGCCGCGTGAAAGGACACGCGGATCTTCCCCTTGTACCTCTCCACCGCGGCGACGCGCACGCTGCCGATCTGGCCGCTCCGGGTGCAGTGCGTCCCTCCACACGGGGAGAGATCGAACCCTTCGATTTCGATGATGCGGACGTTTGCGCTGACCTTCGGGGCGCGGCGCAAGCTCATCGTGGCGAGCTCCTCGGCCGACGGGAAGAGCGAGCGCACCGGGACGTCGTCGAGCACGACCGCGTTCACCAGGTCTTCAGCCCGCGCGACGTCGCGCTCGTGGACGTCCGCGCGATCGACGTCGATCGTACAGAGCGTGGCGCCGAGGCGCGAGGAGACGGTGGCGGCCCCGGCGGCGTCGAGGAGGGCGCGCGACAGCGCGTGCTGCGCCGTGTGCTGGGCCATGAAGTCGCGACGACGGGAGAGGTCGATCTCCCCGCGAACGCCGAGAGCGGCCGCGGCGTCGAGCGACGCGACCTCCGGTCCCAGGTGGTGGATCACGCCGTCGTCGTCCACCTGCACGTCGTCGATCGCGATCGCGCGCCCGGCGACCACGATCGTCCCGTGGTCCGGGAGCTGTCCCCCCGCTTCCGGGTAGAAGAGCGTCTGCTCGAGCACGATCGACGGTCGCCCCTGCCAGTCGGCGACGCGCGCTGACTCCGCCTCGAACGTGCGGGCGAACGGATCCTTCCAATAGAGCTTTTCAGTGGCCATCGCCCGCCCGATCTAGCACGCTCCACCCTCATGCAGGTCACGGTGAACGGAGCGTCGAAAGAGGTCCCGGAGGGGCTCAGCGTGCGCGGGCTCCTGGAGCATCTCGCGCTCACGAGCGGGCCGGTCGCGGTCGAGATCAATCGCGCGATCGTGCCGCGCGCGAAGCACGTGAGCCACGTCGTGAACGAAGGGGACGCGATCGAGATCGTGCACTTCGTCGGCGGCGGTTGACGGTCAGGCGTCGCAGATCGCTCGCGCCTCGGTGACGAGCTCCTGGACGGCGGCGTGAGCGCGCGTGCAGAGATCGATCGCGCGGGCGCGCTCGCCGACCACGAACGGCTCGCCGACGCGGGCGACCACGCGCGTGGGGTCCGCTCCTGCCATCCGCTCCAGGTGCTTCAAGAAGGGCTCGCCGACGAAGGCCGCGCCCGACCCGCGCTCGTACGCGAGCCCGACGGGGACGATCTCGGCGCGCGATCGCAGCGCCGAGACGAACGCTCCGGTGTGAAACGGGCGTACGACGTCCCCTTCGAAGGTCGTCCCCTCCGGGAAGAGACAGACCGTGTCGCCGGCTCGCAGAGCGTCGCGCATGGCACGGATCGTCGTCGCGCCGCTCATCGCGTTTCCTCGATCGACGAAGATCGTTCCCACCGATTTCGCCGCGGCGCCGAGGAGGGGCCACCCGGAGAGATCCCCTCGGCTCACCATGCGCCCACCGAACGTCCGAAGGAGAATGGCGATGTCGATCGTGCTCCTGTGGTTCGCGACGACGAGCCTGCCCCGCCCGGAGCCCTGCGCGACCAGACCTCGCACGTCCGGGCTGACGGCGAAGAGGGTGAGGAGGGCGTCGCTCCAGCGGCGAACCCAGCGGTCACGCACGCCCGCCCGGTTCGCCTCGTCGGCGAGCGACAGACGAAGCGCGAAGGGGGGGAGCATCGCGGCCGTGATCGCCGCGAAGCCCCCCGCGCGTACCGCACGGCGAACGGGGATCGGTACGGCGCTCACAGCATTCCTCGGACGGTGAGCGCGATCCACTCGGCTCCCCGCCTGACGAGCGAGCGCTTGTCCCAGGCAACTCGATCGATTCGCGTCGCCTGCGCGACGTCGTTTTCGAAGGATCTCTCGACGTGCGCGGCGAAGCGTTCATCGACGATCGCGATGTTTGCCTCGAGGTTCTTCCGGAGCCCTTCGTCCAGGTTGTAGCTGCCGACCGTTACGAATCGTCCATCGACGATTGCCAGCTTCGAGTGGAGCATCGGCGGCGGGAGCGCGTAGATCTCCAGCCCGTGCCGTAGAAACGTGTCGAACATCGCCTCGACGAAGAACTGCAGGCCGGGTACGTCGCTCACCTCCGGAAGGAGGAGGCGGACGCGCACGCCGCGCGCGGCGGCGCCGTAGAGCCCCCTGCGGATGGCGACGTCGGGGACGAAATACGAGTGCGCGAGGTCGATCGAGCGTCGCGCCGCCGCGATGCGCGCGCGGTATTCGCGGTGAATGCTCCGTCGCCGGCGCCGCTGGCTCGCGAGCACGTAAACCAACCGATCCCGCGGCGGCGTGAGCGGCGCCAGGTCGGTCGGCGCGGGCTCGTGGGTGACGCGGCGCCACGTGCGGAAAAAGAGCGACCTTATCTCCCGAGCGACGTCGCCGCGGACGGCGATCGCGTGGTCGCGCCAGGCGGCTCCCCCCTCGTCTTCGGGGAGCCACTCGTCGCCGAAGTTGATCCCGCCGAGGAAGCCGGCCTCGCCGTCCACGACGAGGAGCTTGCGGTGGTCACGCTGCATCAGGTGGTCGAGCCGGAACGTGTCGTGAAACGGGAGGATCGAGTTGTACTCGCGGACGTCGCCCCCGACCTCCTCGAGCGATCGCCACCAGTCGGTGGTCATCCCGCGGCTGCCGAGCGAGTCGTAGATGACCCGTACGCGGACTCCGTTGGCTGCGCGCTCGACGAGCGCTTCGCGAAGGCGGCGTCCGACGACCCCGGGGGTGATCCAGTAGAACTCGAGGACGATCTCGTCCTTCGCGGCTGCGATCGCGCCGAGCATCGCAGGAAATGCCTGGGCGCCGCCGTGGAGGAGTCGGACCTCCGACCCCTCGATGCGAAACCATGGGTTTTCTGTCGGAGGCAGGGGCGTGGTCACGAGGGCTTGGGGGGAGAGGCCGTGCGGTCCGCGGGCGAGCGTGGCGGACGGACGGCGACGATGATCAGCGCGTCGTCATGCAGCGTAGTCGATGCAAAGGTGCGCAGAGCGTCGAGCGTCGGCGCGGGGGGGGCGGACTTCGCGTCCACCCGAATGGATCCGCGCCAGAGCGCGAGAACGCGACGCTCTGGATCGAGCGAGGCAGCGAGATCTCGCTCGGCGAAGAGCGCCGTCGCGTGCGCGAGGTCGGTCGCGGCGAGCGACCCCTGGCGCAAGCGATCGAGGAGACCCCGCACCTGCGCGACCGCCGCGTCGAGCGCCCCCGCCGCCGAGTCGACGCGAATGACGAGGGCCGCAGCGTGCGCGCCGCCGACGACGCGAGCGCTCCAGCTCCTTGCCAGCCCGCTGCCCAGCGCGTGGTCGAGCAGCCCGTCGGTGCCGTCGAGCGCGAGCGCGGTCCACTCGGCGTTCGCGCGAGCCTCCGCGTCGCCGGCGGGGAGCGCGAGCGCGATCCACGCCTGGCTCGAGCCGCCGGGGGTTGCATCGACCGCGTAGGTCGCCGAGCGGGGGGTGACCGCGGCGCTCGTGACCGGGCAGGAGCGCGACTGGCCGGGATGGCGGGCAATCCAGCGATCGACGGCGTGTGTCGCCGCCTCGGTCTGCGCCGCGCTCGCGTTCCCCAGGACCGCGACGCGAAGCGGCCCGGCGCGGATCGCGGACGCCCGCGCGCTCACCGAGGCGTCGGAGGATCGGCCGAGCGCGTCGCCGGGCCCCATGGGCGCGAGCCACGAAGGGTGCCCCGGCGCCACGGCCTCCGCCAGCGTGACGAGCGCGCGCGCGTCCTCGCGGCCGTCTTCTCCGAGGAGCTGCGCCCGCGCATGGGAGACCGAGGCGCGGTCGACGGGCTCCGCGGCGAAGCTCCGCGCGACGGCGTCCGCGAGGCGACGCGCGTGCGCTTCCGGCAACTCGCCCGGCAGGGGGGGACCATGGACGACAACGCCGATCCCGTCCGGACCTGCCCACGCTTGGGCGCTCCCCCCGGCCGCGCGCACCGCCGTCGCCGTCCGGTCCGCGGCCGCGAGCGCGAATGCTGCTCCGAGGCCGGCGTCGCTTTCCATCTCTGCGAGTGTCCCGCACGGGGATCCAAGCGCGAGCCAGAGGTCCCCCTGTCCTTTCTCGATACGCGTATGCGCTTCGACGACAGGCTCGTGCCACGCGACGATGGCGCGATCGAGCTCTGCGCGAATCGCCTCGGCGCGCGACGTGACCGTCGTGTTCTCGAGCGGCCGCGCCGCGCGGTCTGCAGCCGAGGGGACCTCGCGCCCAGTGCCGAGCCCCACGGCCGAGAGGATCCGCGGCTCGCCCGTCACGTCCGGATCGGGGGCGCTCAGCTCCCACCACGCGGCCAGATCGGCCGCGTCGCGCGGATCCGCCGCGCGTCGCGCGATCGTCTCGGCGACCGAAGCGTCGCCCGTCTTCGCCGCGAGCTCGGTCGCGATCTCCTGCCGCGCGAGCGCGATGGCGGTCGCGATCCTCGCGGGCGCGTCCACGGCGAGATCGCGAGGCGCGAAGTCGAACGAGACGACCAGGCATCCTCCGCGCGCATGCGCCGTCGCGGTGACCTCTCGCAGCTTCGCGGGGGCGTCGAGCCCTCCGAGTCGGGCCGCGAGCGCGCCGCCCGCGTCGCCGAGCGCTTCGGCGGCGCGCACGGTGTCCTCGGCTCTCGACGCTCTCGCCGAGAGCGTCACCCGCGCGCCCCCGGCCGGAACGTCGCCAGTCGCGTCGTAGACCCGCGCGTCCCCCGCGGACGCTGCCGTGCGCCCGCCGCGGTCTCCGCCGAGCGGCGCTCCCGCGGGCCACGGCGGCCCCTTCGCGAGCGCGCTCGCGACCGCGTCGCCGAGACTCTCCCCCCCGACGGTCGCCATCGAAACGCGCCCCAATCCCATCGCTCCCCGTCGCCACGCTTCCACCGTCTCGAGGCTCGGCCCGTCTACCTCCCCGGCTCCGGATCCGCCGTGCATCCTTGGTGGTGCGAGCACGTCGGCCTCACACGCCGACGCGTCCTGGAGGGCGGCATCGGCGAGCGGTCGGCGCGCGAGCATCGCTAGCTTGTGACGTACGACGGGCAGCTCGGCGGCGGTGACGGGGGTCATGAGCGCCGTGCGGAGCGACGCCGCGAGCGCCACGGCTTCGGCGTCGTTCGACGCGAGCCCCCGGGCGCGAAGACCGGCGCCGCTCAGGAGCACGCTCACGCTCCGATCGACGCGCGACTCCACGAGACCGGCGAGCGCGACGGGGACGTCGGCGCCGAGCTCCGGCGCGATCCCTTCGGTCACCACGTCGACCGCCACGGCGCTTCGGGGGTCTCCTTCGCGCACCACGACGGCGAGCGGCGGGCGCCCCTCGGTTCGTCGCAGTTCGCGCCGGGCGTCGTCGGTCGGCGGTGCGGCCGTTGGCCGCGGAGGTGCCGCCCCGCAACCGGCGACCACGCCGACGCAGAGGCAGCAGAGCAGGAGCCGGACTGGCAAAGGTCGTCGGCGTCGTCCGCGCCCGAGGCGCGGGCTCGCCGTCACTGCACCACGATGTCGGCGGGGCTGCGCGGCGCGATGTGGTAGTTGAAAAACCACGTCACGATCCCCGTGACCGACTTGATCGTCTGCCCCTTCTCGAGCGGCGGCGTGCTCTGCTGGCTATTCCACGTGGCAACATCGAAGAGCTCGTTGTCGAGCGTGGGACCGTTCTCCGACGTATCCGCCGGATCGATGTGGATGGTGTCGCGCCCCTCCCCGTCGTCGCTCAGGTCGTCCACGAACGTGATGTTCTCGATCGTGCAGAGCATCGAGGTCCACTGCTGCCCGAGATTGTAGTTATCGAGGTCGGTCGCCTGGATGACCAGCGGCGGAGGGAGGGTGTACTCGAATCGCGGAACGATCACGGGCTCGTCGATCTCCGTGAGCGCGGTGCCGCCCGAGAAGACGGCGGCGCCTAGCGTCGTGCTCACGCTGAACGTCCCCGTGAAGTCGAGAACGTCGCCGGGTGCCGGCACGAGGTTCGTCGGCACGTAGGTCGGCTTGTAGATCGCGACGCCGGAATAAGGGAGCTGCGGTGGAGTCATGCCGGGGGAGGGGACGTCCTGCATGTAGACCGTCCCGATGCTCTTCCCGTTGTGCGTCTCGTCGTAGCCGTCGACGAGGAGATATGTCGCTCCGGTGACCGTGACCATCGAGTTGTTCTGGGGATAGTCCGGGTTCGCCGCCGTGCCGACCGGCGGCGGCGGGCGCATCATCTGGTTGATCCGCAGCCCGGTTCCGAGCGCGTTCGGGGGACCGGCGTCGACCGGGGCGTCGCTCGAGTAGGTCGAGCACGCGAGCGACGCGACGAGCGGCGGCGCGACGGCGAGGGCGAGGGCAAGGCAACCGAGGATGCGAGGAGCAGGACGCATGAGTGCCCGAGCGGCTTACTATAAGACCGCCCGCTCGGGAACGGCTCTCGGTCTCAGGCTGCGGCTTCTCCGGCCCCGCTCAGAACCGACTCCAGCCGGGACTGAATCTTGTGCTTCTTCGAGTAGACGGTCTTGACGCTGATCTTCATGCGGGCCGCGATCTCGACCGGATCGAGCTCCTCGCCGAAGTAGAGCGCGGCGAACGTCTGGTCCTTCTCGCTGAGATCGTCGAGCATCCGCGCCGCGATCTCGGCGCGCTGCGTCTCGACCGCGTTCTCGTACGGATCCGGCAGATCGCACGCGAGCTCGGCCGCTTCCGCGAGCGTCCCCTTGCGAGGCTCGCGCTTGATCGACCGGAGGTAGTCGTACGCGCAGTTGATTGCCAAGAGGCCGATCCAGCTCGAGAAGCGGTTTCCGCGCGTCGGGTCGAAGGTGCGGAGCTTGTGCCGGTCGTTCGCGAGGAGCGAAAGATAAAGGGTCGAGTAGATGTCCCGGATATCGTCCGGGCCCACGAGCGCGGCGAAGCGGCGCGTCACCTTCGTGATGCATCGGTGAATCAGCCGGTCGTAGCGGCGCTGGAACTCCTTCCAGGCCCAGCGCTCGTCGCTCACCATCGCCGCGATGAGGTCCTCGTCGGAGCGCTCTTCGGGCTTCGCCGCGATCTCCTCGTGGCTATCGGTCCTAAGAAAGAACCCGCTGTCACGTCCCCGGCGGAGCGGGTTGGTCTCGACCACGCCTACGCTTTCCATCTGCGCTGCCTCCCTCAAGTGCCGGCGTTTCGAGCAACCGGCGGGAGGGCCTAGAGCAGCCGTCGTGCCAAGGTGGACAGTCGAGGGTCCAGGCGGCAGATACTGAAGCGATATCGGTAAGCTAAGCGAGGAATCGGGTCACTCGGCGCCGCGTGCGGAACGCGTAACAGTCGGCGTAACAACGACATGGTGTGACACAGTCTGCGTTACGGTTCGCTGTTACGTTACGCGGGGGCGAGACCTTCCCGGCGCTCACTCGTTTAGGGGACAAGCCGCAAACGTGGCCTTCGCGCCGTCTGGGGGTAACAGGGGAGGGGTGCGGCTCTCGGACGTCTTCGGTCTCGCGCTCGCGACAGCTCTGCTCGCGTCCGCGTGCGCTCGTCGCGAGCCGGCGCCCGTGACCCCGGCGAGCCCCGTCACCGTGCCGTATCCCGTGACCGGCACGGCGAGCCTCACCTCCGGCGTCCCGCCGCCGCCTGCTCCCGCGGGGATGCCCGCGCCGTATCAAGTCGGAGTGGCGACCTGGTACGGGCAGGCGTTCGCGGGGAAGAAGACCGCGAACGGGGAGCGCTTCGATCCGAGCGCGATGACCGCTGCGCACAGGAAGCTCCCGTTCGGGACGTGGGTGGAGGTCCGGAGCGTCAGCACCGGACGGACCGTGCGGGTGCGGATCAACGACCGCGGGCCCTTCGGGAGCTCGCGCCGCGTGATCGACCTCTCGCAGGGGGCCGCCCGGGCGATCGGGTTCTCGGAAGTGGGGTTCCTGAAGGTCGAGATTCGCGTGGTGCAGTGGCCGTAGGGCGGCGTCAGCGCTTCTTGCGGACCTTGAGCTTCACGGCGTGACGAACGAGGACGAGCCCGTTCTTCGTGCCGGGGACCGCCCCTTCGATCAGAAGCAGGTTCTTCTCGACGTCGATCTTCGCGAGCTTCAGGTTCAGGACGGAGACCGTCTCGTCGCCGTAGTGCCCCGCCATCTTGAGGTTCGGCAGCGTGCGGCCCGGGGTCATGTTCGTACCGATCGATCCGCCGTGGCGGCGATACTCGTGCGTTCCGTGCGTGTTGCTGCCGGCGCCCGCGAAGTTCCAGCGGCGCATGACGCCCGTGAACCCGCGCCCGCGCGAGGTGCCGCGCGCGTCGACCAGCTGGCCAGCCTCGAACACCTGGTCGAGCTTCATCTGGGCGCCGACCTCGAACTTGCCGGCGAACTCCTCGCTGCAGCGGATCTCCTTGAGGGTGCGCTTCGGCGTCGTGCTCGCCTTCTTGTAGTAGCCGGCGAGCGGCTTCGACGTGTGCTTCTCCTTGCGCTCGCCGAGGCCGACGATGAGGGCGACGTAGCCGTCCTTCTCCTTCGTCCGCTTCCCGATGACCATGAGGGGGCCCGCCTCGATGACGGTGACGCGCTGGACGCTGCCGTCCTCGGTGAAGAGCTGGGTGCAGCCGAGCTTCCGCCCGTACACTCCGGGGTTCTGGTTCATTTGACGGATCCTTCGAGTCGTTCCGAGTGGATGTGAGGTACTGCCGAGGCGCTTCCCGTATGGCATTCGACGAATCGACCGGTCCGGAACGTGGGGACCGAGGGCCGGGGGCCCATGCCTCGAGGAAAAGAGAGGTGCCCAGATGAGCGGAGGCGGGCCAAGACCCGCCGACCCAGGTGAGCGGCGTCGCGGAATCTGGTCGAGAACCCGTGTTCCGTCAAGGAAATCGCCAGGCCCGTTCGTTGACACCCTGGGACTCGCATGCTTTAAGCCCGGCCCCCTTCGGCGCTTGCCATCTTTGTACGGCAGGGCGCGCTTTCGCCTGGAGACCCACGGCCATGAACGCCTCCAAGATCGAGGAAATCGAGAATTCCCAGCTCCAGACCAACCTCCCCGACTTCCGCGTCGGGGATACGGTCCGGGTGCACTACAAGATCGTCGAGGGGGACAAGGACCGCATCCAGGTCTTCCAGGGGGTCGTCCTGAAGCGGCACCGGGCCGGGGCGCGAAGCACGTTCACCGTCCGGAAGGTGAGCTTCAACGTCGGCGTCGAGCGCATTTTCCTGAGCCACTCCCCCCGGATCGAGAAGATCGAGGTGGTGAGCAAGGGGGTCGTCCGAAGGGCGCGGCTGTTCTACTTGCGCGACCTTCAGGGGAAGGCGGCGCGCGTGAAGGATCAGAAGGACAGCTGAGCGAAGCGTCGCTGGCTCATCGTGCGGGCGCGCCCTCTCGGGGGTGGCGGCCGCAGGCGTTCCAAGGGGCGGTGCCTCACTCCACCGTCGCCGCGAACCTCGTGATGTTGTCGTTCGACCACCGAGCCTC
>JBKQKP010000257.1:0-32022 GCA_052147435.1 Polyangiaceae bacterium
TGCTCGATGGACTCGACCGAGGAGTCTTCGAGCAGAACATTGCGCCGGCGTTCGGCAAGCACCCGGCGAAGAACCGTCGCCACATCCTTGACGTTGACCGGCTTTACGAGAAACCCATCGGCGCCGAGCTCCGAAAGGTGCTTCCATTCCGCGGGCCCGCCCATCCCGGTCAAGACGACGATCGGTACGGAGCGCGCGGCACGGCGCGCGCGCAGCAGCTCGGTCAGCGCCATGCCCCCCATCCTCGGCATCCGGAGGTCGACGATCGCCACGGAGTGATGCCCCGTATCGAAAGCTTCGAGCGCCGCCTGCCCATCGGCCACGCAATCCACGAGCGTGTCGGGGAACTCGTGGCGGAGCGTGCTCGCGAATGTCTCGCGAAAGTCGTCGTCGTCGTCTGCGAGGAGGATCCGGACGGGGTCTCGCGTCTTCGCGCGAGCAGCGATGAGGCCACGGCGGAGAGCGTCGGCGCTCGGCGTGCGGCACCTTGGATCCTTGACCAGCGCCGAGAGCACGACGTCGTCGAGCTCGGGGGAGAGGTCTCTACGCCGCGCGCTCGGCGGAGGGGCGGGGTCGTTCACGTGCGCCGTCATCCGCGCGAGGGCTGTCTTCCCAGGGAATGGAGTCGCCCCGGTGAGCAGCTCGAAGGCGAGGCACCCGAGTGCGTAGACGTCGGCCCGGTGGGCGAGCTCGGGCACCGTGTCCTGGAGGACGATTTCCGGTGCCATGTACTCTGGCGTCCCCACGATGTTGTAGCGATCCGCCCCCGCTTCGCCCCACACGAGCGCCGCTACACCCATGTCAGCCACCCGGACGTCGTCTTCGCCCTCGAGTAGCAGGTTGCTCGGTTTCAGATCGCGATGAACAGTCTCGGCGGCGTGGATGGCGGCCACGCCGCGGCAGGTCTGTTCCAAGATCTCGAGCGCGGACTCCAGATCGGGAGCCATTCCCGGGGGCCGCCGTTCGAGCCAGTCATCGACCGTCTTCCCGTGGACGAGCTGGGTGACGAAGTATGGCGCCCCCTCATGCTCGCCGAACGCATAGATGGGGAGGACGTTCGGATGAGATACCCGCGCCATCGCGCGCGCTTCGTGGAGGAAACGCTCGCGTAGCTCCTCGTTGAGGAGCTCGGGGCGGATGAGTTTTATCGCGACATCGCGCTCGAGCCGCTCGTCGCGTGCGCGCAAGACGACTCCCATTCCGCCGCGCCCAAGGGCGCCCACGACCCTATAACTGCCCCCGATGACCGTTCCCTGCTCGAAGCCGAACATCGTGAAGTGACCTCTTCCGCGTCGCGTTCCCAGCGTGTGGCGAGCTTGCAGCTCACCGACCAAGCCGCCACAGCTACGCGCGATCCACGAGACGCAGCAGCGCGCGGACGGCTGCGTGAAGAAGCATGTACGCGACGATGGCGATCACGATCGGCCACACGATCGGATGAGAACGGTCGAGGCTGTCGTTCGCGACGATCCCCTTGAAGGGGGCGTAAAAGGCGCTCGTCAGGGCGACGATGAACTCGACGAATCCGGTCCCCTTTCGCGCACCGATGAGCTCGAGCACGAGGCGGATCGCGAGCAACGCATAGAGCAGCCCGAACAGGTAGTCGAGGACGTTCGCGGTGCGCGCGAGAAGCTCTTGACGACGGGTGAGCGCGCTCTCGGAGTCGTGGAAGGTCGTTGTCATGATCCTCCATCCACGCAGCTTGCATGCCACTCCGGTGGCGGCGTCACCTCACGCAGAGAGAACCGTTTCAGTGCGCGGCATGAGCGGCAAGTCGATCGTGAAGGTGCATCCGCGCCCCGGTGCGTCGTTCACGCGAATCACTCCGCCGCACGCCTCGATCCCCTTCCGGCTGATGAAGAGACCGAGACCCAGACCACTTCGGTCCGCGCCACGCTGCTGGAATGCCCCGAAAAGCGCCTCCACCTTGCCGGGGGGGAGCCCGCCGCACGCGTCCTCGATGGCGACCTCGACCCGCTCCCCGACCACGGAGGTGCGAAGGGTGACCTGCCCCCCCTTGCGACTGAACTTGAGCGCGTTCTGAAGGAGGTTGGCCACTGCGCCCGCAAGGATCTGCGGGTCGACGTCGACATCGAGCGTGTGATCTACCGGCGTGACGCCGAGCGATACGCCGTGAACCACAGCCTCCATCGTCGCGACGACCTCGGCCTCCTCGAGTAGCTCGTGCAGATGGACACGTTGCCGTCGCGTCATTCCCGAGTCGAGACGCACTTCGACGAGTGAGCGGTCAATGAGCGCGCTCATTCGTTGGAGGCTCCGCTTCACGATCGCCGCCACGCTCCCACCCGTGGGGGCGCGCCCGCTCACGATTGCGTCGAACGCGAGCTGCGCGGTCGACACGCGATTGCGGAGCTCGTGGGCGAAGACGCCAGAGCGCTCGGTCTCCCCTTCGACCATCGAATGCTCGCGGAGGCGCCCGTACTCGGTCACCGCCTCGGCGATGGCGTTGTCGAGACACATGTTGAGCGTGTGAAATTCGTCCGTCGTGATTTTCGCGTCGAGCTCCTCGGCCAGCTCGGTGATGGCCTGGCAAAGATCGCCGTAGTCGTGCACCACCTGCGCGACCGTATAGCCGCGCTCCAGGAGCGCAGCGCCGTGCACCGCCGCACCGCGCTGCAGCGCCTCCGTCATCGACGAGGACGAGAGCCGGAGCGCTTCTGCGAGCTGGTCGAGGAAGAGAGGCACGCCCGTCACCAGCTCCAGCTCGGTTGGCCGCGGAGCGAGACGCCTTGTGACCTTCGCGCGCGCTCGGCCAATGAGCTCCTCGCGGTGGTCGGTGATGAACTCGACGAGCATGTTCTTCCTGCTTCGCTCCTCTAATTGTCGTGATAGTCGGCGTAAGTATCCCGCAGGAGCTTCTTCACGCGCACCACAAGCTCGTCACGATCTACCGGTTTGGGGAGAAAATCTTCGGCCCCGCTGTTTCGTCCGAGCTCAATCGAGCTCGGATCCGTCATTGCGGTGACGATGATGATTGGAATGCCTTTTGTGGCTAGCGCGCCTTTGAGCCGGGCCGCCACCTGATAGCCGTCCATGCCCGGCATCATGACGTCGAGAAGGATCAGGTCCGGCGCATTGCTTGCCACGGTAGCGAGCGCTTCCTCGCCGCTCGCGGCGCTCACCGTGAGAAAACCTTCCCAGGAAAGGATGACGTCGAGGAGCTCCCTGTTGTCGCGCTCGTCGTCCACTATCAGAAGGCACGGCGGGCGGCCGCCGATGTCGGGGATGGCGCTCATGGCGCCGCCAGCTGCGTCGCGATGGTGGCCAGGAACTCCTTGTAGCGCATCGGCTTCGCGATGTAGCCGGCGCAGCCCGCGGCCCGGATGCGCTCTTCGTCCCCCTTCATCGCGAGGGCGGTGACGACGATCACCGGGATTGCGCGCGTCGCCTCGTCGCGCTTGAGAAGGGCGATCGCTTCGAGGCCATCGATGCCCGGGAGCTGGATATCCATCAAAATCAGGCGAGGGCGCTCGGCGCGCGCGAGGGTGAGCCCCGCTTCGGCGTCCGTGGCAGTGATCACGGTGTGGCCGGCGGACCGGAGTAGGAACGAGGCAAGGCTCATGTTGGCGGGGTTGTCCTCGACGATCAGGATTGTGGCCATGTCAGGCGACCAGGCGCCCCCCTGACATGGCCCGAAGGAACTCGGCGCCGAGACGCTCGCGGTCGAGCTCCCCCTTCTCGATGATCGTCGTGACCTGCCCGTCGAGCCGGGCGCGGTCCTCGAGGGTGATCTTCTTGGCGGTCACGACCAGGATCGGAATGTTCGCGGTCACCGGGTTCTCGTGCAGCGCCGTCACGACGTCGAAGCCGTCCACCTCGGGCATCATCAGGTCGAGGACGATCATATCCGGCAGCTCCCGGCGAGCGCTGTCGATCGCCTCGACACCGCCGTACGCGCGATGGACGGTTCCGGCGAGACCGAGGATGCGCACCGCGATCAGCTCCACGGCCATCGGGTCGTCGTCGACCAAGAGCACGTTCAGCGGCTTCTCTGGCGCGGGGGGGGACAGACCAAGCTCGACGAGCGAGCCGTACAGGTCGTGCCGGGAGAGCGGCTTCTGCATGATCGCCACGGCGCCGAGAGCGAGCCCTCGGTTGCGATCCGCGACGATCGAAATGATCACGACCGGGATCCCCGCAAGCTCCGGTGCTTTCTTGAGGCGACTGAGTAGCTCCCAGCCGTCCATGTTGGGGAGCATGATGTCGAGCGTGATCAGGGACAGCGGCTGCTGCGCCGCAAGGACCAGCGCTGCCTCCGCGGACGCGGCGTGCAGCACCTTGAACCCCTGCGCTTCGAGTTGCACGCGGATGAGCTCCGCGGACTTCGTGTCGTCCTCGACCACCAGCGCCGTCGCCTCACCGACGAGTGCATCCTTGCGCGGCGCCGGCGGAGTTGGCGCTACGAAGGGGGCCCCTTCCTGCGGCCGGAGGGGGAGCCACACCGTGAAACGGGAGCCCACACCCGGGGAGCTCTCCACCGCTACCGTCCCGCCGTGGAGCTCCGCGAGGAGCTTGACCATGACGAGACCGAGGCCGGTGCCTTGGAAGCTTCGCGCCAGGCCGCTGTCGATCTGACTGAATGGGCTGAAGATGCGCTGCAGCCCCTCGGGCGGAATGCCTATACCGTCGTCCGTGACGCGGATCTCGAGAAACTCGGCAAATTCGTTGTCGGCCAGCGGCAAGCTCCGACCGCTCCACGAACCCGGCAGCTTGCCGACCTCGGCGCGCGAGACATAGCCAGCGTGGAGGGTCACTTGCCCCCCCTCCGGTGTGAACTTCACCGCATTCGACAGCAGGTTGTAGACGATCTGTTTCACCTTGCGCGCGTCTGCCTGAATCGCGCCGAGCGTTGCGGAAGGGTCGGCGATGAGGCGGATCCGGCGGGCCGCGGCCTTCTCTCGGATGATGGACAGGCTGTTCTCGAAGAGCGATGAGACCTGCACGGGCTCGAGATCGAGCGTCATCTTGCCGGCTTCGACCTTCGACAGGTCGAGGATGTCGTTGATGAGGGAGAGCAGGTGGTTTCCGCTACTGAAGATGTCGCCGATGAAACCGCGCTGTTGATCCGTCATCGCGCCCATCAGGCCGTCTTTGAGCACCTCGGAGAACCCGATGATGGCGTTCAGGGGGGTCCTCAGCTCATGTGACATGGTGGCGAGAAATTCGGACTTCATGCGGCTCGCGGCTTCGAGCTCGGCGTTCTTCTGCTGAAGCGTGTGCTCGAAGCGTTTCAGCTCGGTCATGTCGCGCGCGGAGGCGAAGACCCCTTGGAGCCTCCGGTCACGATCGTGGAACGTGGTCGCGTTGTACGACACGAGGGTGAGGCTCCCGTCCCTTGCGCGCGCCGTGAGCTCGTAGTTGGTGACCTTGCCCTCGGCGAGGACTCGCTTGATCCCCGCCTCGGCCCGGCTCGGGTCGGTGAAGTAGTTCTTGAACGGGGCACCAATCAGCTCGTCGCGTGTACAGCCGGTGAGCGCCTCCATCTGCTTGTTGACGTCGCTGATGATGCCCCGCGGATCGGTGGTCATCAGAGCGTCGATATTGGATTCGATGAGCGAGCGGACATAGAAGTGCTGATCGCGTAGCCGCTGGTCGAGGTTCGCCCGCTCGGCTTCGATCTGCTTACGCGCGGTGTTGTCGGTCCCGATGAGGAGATACCCGATGATGACCTCCTCCGCGTCGCGCAGCGCCGTGACGGACACGACGGCCGGGAACCGGCTCCCGTCTTTGCGGATATAGGTCAGCTCGTAGATGTCCTCGATCCCGCGTGAGGCCTTGAAGACGAGGGCTTCGAACCCCGGCGCGATCGGCGTCGCGAGCTCCAGGCTCAGCGCCGCGGCGCGCGCGACCAACTCCTCTGGGTCGGAGATGTGGGCGGGCGTGATCTTGTTCGTCACGTCGGCGGCCGCGTACCCGAGCATTCGCTCGGCGCCGACGTTGAAGATCTGAATGACCCCTTTCGCGTCGGTGGCGATGCAGGAGAAGTTCGCGCTGTTGAAGATGGCGCTCTGGAGCGCGCCTGCCTTCAGTAGGGCCTCGGCCTGCTCGACTTTCGTGCCGAGGCCAAGGCCGTCGGGGGAGCTCTCTACATCGGATCGGGCCAAACGGTCTCCAGTCTCAGGCGGGCGGCGTGGTGCCCCCGCTTCAACGCGAGCACGCGTCGTGCCGGGTGACGCCCGCACAAAATGCGCCTGTTCGTACGAGCCGCCATGTGACAGTCGTGCGGAGTGAGGCGCTCTTGCGCCGGCAAACGCGCCGAGCGCTCCGAGCGCCGGGGGCCGCGCGATCGCCTCACTTGTCTCCGAGGTGAGGCGGCCGTGTGCGGCCCCAGAGATGCTCGAAGCGGGCGTACCACCAAGAACCGAGGCGAACGCGTGTGGCCTCGAATTCGCAGTGGAGCGGGAAACCCAGAATGAACACTCCGAAAGAGAGACACATGAATTCCCTATGGATCGCCTGCCCGGTCACATTCGCCTTCGCGCTCGGCTGCGGGGCCAGCTTCCCGATCCCGACGCAGCACCTCGCAGACGCTGAGTCCGCGCATCGCAGCGCCCTCGAGCTCGGCGCGGCAAACCAGCCGGTCGCGAAGCTTCACGTGAAGCTAGCCGAGGACCAGATGAGCAAGGCCAAGACGCTGATGAGCGACGGCGACAACAAGGAGGCCGATTCCCTCCTGATCCGATCGAAGGCGGACTCGGAGCTCGCCTTGGCGCTCGCGCGGGAACAAGCCGCCAGAGTCGATGTTCAAAGAGCCTCGGCCCAGTCCAATTCCACCGACATCACGAACGCAGCGCAGGGAGCCGTCAAATGAAGAACATCGCAGCCTTCGGGCTTCTCGTCGCGTTCACCGGGTGCGCAACGGTCGCCGTCCCCCAGGACCTCATGACGGCGCGCGGCGCCTACGATCGCGCGTCGCACGGCCCCGCCGCGCAGCTCGATCCGACGGACCTCCTCACCGCCAAGCAGATCCTCGACTCCGCAGAGAAGTCGTTCATCGACAACGGCGACACGCAGGAAACGCGTGACGCGGCGTATACGGCCGACCGACGGGCGCAGATCGCCGAGTCGCGCGCGCGCGCCATGCAGTCCGAGCAGCAGCGGGCGACCGTGGTCGCCGACATGAACGCGAGTCAGACCGCGACGGTGCGCACCACCTCCGCCGCGCTGGGAGCCGCCAACCGGCAGCTCGCGACGCAGGGGGCGCAGCTCCAGAACGAGACCCAGCGGCGCATCGACGCCGACAAGCGAGCCGCTCAGGCGGCGGCGGATCTCGCCAAGATCGCCTCGGTGAAACAGGAGCCGCGTGGAATGGTCATTACGCTCTCGGGGAGCGTCCTTTTCGCCTCCGGGAAGTCGGACGTCCTACCCGACGCGCAGACCAAGCTCGGAAACGTCGCGACTGCGTTGTCGCAGCAAGACCCCGACTCCAAGATCATCGTCCAGGGGTACACCGACTCGCAAGGTGGCCAGTCGTTCAACCAGGATCTCTCGCAACGGCGCGCGGACTCCGTTCGTTCGTACCTCGTCTCGCACGGCTTGGCCGCCGACCGAGTGACGGCCCAAGGCTTCGGGATGGGCAGTCCCATCGCGGACAACGCGTCGGCCGAAGGTCGCGCGAACAACCGGCGCGTCGAGATCGTGGTCACGCCGGCGACGAGCAACTAGGCCGCCGACGTTCGAGAATGCGCGCCCCCCGGCGCGAACGAGGAGAACCCGATGAGCGAAGGAAAGACAAAGAAGCTCGAGCACGAAGCCGAGGGGGGCGCGGGGGGCGCCGTCGCAGGAGCCATCCTCGGCGCGGTCGCGGGGCCTCCGGGTGCGGTCGTCGGCGCCATTCTCGGCGCCGCGGCGGGCGCGCTAGCGGGGCTCGCGATCGATCGAGGAACGACCGAGAACGAAGCTGTGGATGCCGGGCTCGACGACGCGATCGGCGTGTCCGGCGGAGAGATGGGGGCGCCGAACCTTGAGCACCCACCGGCTACCCGCGGCGCCTTCTCGGGCGCTTCCGCCGGAGTCGCGCCGGCCGCAGACGGGGAGCCCGCGGAGGGCCCGATCCCGTCTCCTTCGTCCTAACGTGAGCAGAGCGAGGTCGTGGCGCAGAGCGTCTGTCGGTCGAGGGCATCGAGGGCGTTCTCACAGCGCTGACCTCTGACTCCCGCAAGGCACTTCTCTAGCTGCGCGCTGTTGACGCCGTTCGGGCAGGTCGCCGTCGTCAGCTGGTTCATGACCTCGCCTCGAAGCTCCGTCGTGCACCCGCCGAGGCTGACGTAGTGCCGGTTCGCTCCGATGTTCTCGCACCTCGCCTCGCGCTGACAGCGCTCGCTCGCGATCGCGTCGATGGCCCGCCCCGTCACGGGCGCGCTCGGTACGACGGCCGCGGTAGTCGTCTCGGTATACGAGCGTCCGCAGGCAGCGACCGCAACGGCCGCGATGAAGATGAGCTCGAGGGAGAGATTTTTGTTCATTGGAGCCTCCGGACGAGCCCCGTCCTGCACGTCACGGGCCGCATGAAGCACAGACCGGAGCTAGGCCCCTCTCTTGCACTGGGATCGAGCATGCGGCTCGCTCTCGCAAGCTTTGTCTTCGTCTGCCTTCCCGCGTGCGCTGTCTCGTTCACCCCGGGCACCGCGCCAATGCCGCCGCCCGGAAACTTCAAGGATACGGACGACTCTGCTCAGCGCGAGGAGCGGAAGACGGAAGAGGCCACCGGCTCCGCCTGGGCCCCGACCGTGGGCATGAGCCTCGTCGTCGGCGGCGAGCGGATGGACGCCGGCAACCTTCCAAAGCCTCCCGTTCCGATGGTCGCGCTCCCGTAAGGACGCAGCGACGCGGAGGAGCGCCTGACTACCGCGGAGTCACCAGCGCGGCCCGCGAATGCTCGACGTACCAACTGTCGAGCCCGAACAGTCGCAGGCCCGAGCCCGTGTTGTCGAGACTGACCCCAACCGACAGCGGCCCTTTCTGAACCACGAACGCGGCATCGCGGTCCTCACCCCTGAGGGCGTACGTACCTCGAAGGGCGAGGTCCCCTCCGCTCGCGAAGAGATCCGACACGACCAGCGACTCGGGCTCGATCGCCACGTGCGTCACCGCAGTGAAGCTAGGCATTTTCGTCAGGCCGGCGACGAGGCTCGGGAGCGAGTCGCGAAAGAGGATGGCGAGCAGGGGACTTGCGTCGCGCGCCTCGAGCGTGAGGTCTCCTTCGAGCTTCGGGTGCGGTTCCAGCCGGAGCGTGCCGGATTGAAGAACGAAGTCGCCGCTCCAGGCCGACGTATCCGTGGAGGCACCGGTCACGCGCAGGCTCCGAATCTGGACTCGCGACCCCTCCAGGTCGGCTGACTCCGTCTCCAAATCGAAGCCGTGGAGGTGGACCGCGACGCCGAAGTCGCCGGAGAGGCGCGTCTTGTGAAGCCTGACCCCGCCGTCGGCAAGCAAGACGTCGATGCTCCCGCTCGCTTGCCGCTGTGGAGGCGAGGTCGAGATGTCGGCCGACAGGATGGCGTGACCTGATTCGACCGCGAGGATGGCCGGAGAAGGGAGAAAGGCGTTGAGCGCACGCGCGTCGCCCAGCTCCGCGTGACCGACCCGGAGCGCATAGTCCACCCCAGACATCGATGGAGCGGCGAGGTCGAGCTCCTCGGCCGACACGCGGGCGTCGACCTGGTCGACCGCGAAGTCCGGCGGGCCTGACCGCGCATCGAAACCGCCGGTGGCGTTCTTGATCGTGAGCGCGACGGAGCCACCTAGAGTGCCTCGTCTGAAGTCCCACCGTGCGATGTCGGCCACGGCACGGGCGTCCCCGGCGATCCGGATCTTCGCCCCCGCGACACCGATCCCGTGCGCACTGAGGGACCCTGCCCCGCGCGCGACGTGTCCGACAATCTTGAGAGAGAGGTCCCCGTCGAAGCTTGCGCCCTGTTTCGACGCAGGCGCGAGCGAGCCCGCGGGGAGGAGGTCGCCGAGCGCCGAGGCGGAGATCATCCGCCCGCCATCGATGGCGACGACGATCTCGAGACGGGCGAGTGGGTCTTTCAGGACGAGTCTCGGGCTCGTGGCCGCGAGCGAGACGTGTTCGACGGAGATCGACGGGGCCGATGCCGCATCGCGGACGACGAGGTGCTTCGCGACGAGGCTCGCTTCGTCGAGGGAGAAGGAGTTTCCTTGCCCGTCAACCGTATGTGCGCGGGCGCGCGCGCTGAGGTCGAGCGCAATCCGGCGCCCTGCGTATTCGAGACCGAACCCCGGCGCGCGCGCGTCGACCGTCCCGAGGCCCCGCTCGCCGTCGAGAACGACGTCCGCAGACGCTACGATTTCGGCGCTCGCGCCGGGGCGCACCAGAAACTGACCCGCCGTGAGCTCGAGATCGCTCGCTCGAAGCGCGAGATTCCCGCGAATGCGGTCCTCCTTCCGCCACGCCTCGAGGTGAGCGGAGCCACTCAGGCTTCCACGATCGATGCGAAGCGGTGCGCTCTGCGGAAGGGCATCCGTGAGGCCCGCCGCATGGGAGAGACCCGCATCGGGGATGTCCAAGACGCCGTGAAGGTCGCCGAACGGGTCGAGTAGATCGAGCTCCTTGCTGTCGGCAACCAAGGTCGCGCGCGGGATGCGAAGCGCGGAGTAGGCGACGACACGCGCCAAGCTCGCCTGGATGGCGAGCGTTCCCCCCGCGACGTCGGCCGTCAGATCCACGGCGCCCGAGACGTCGTGACCTTTGCTCCTGACGGACACCTTCTCCGTGCGCGCGTCGATGTGCGTACCGTCTCGAATGACCCCCTTCGCGATCCGCAGCGCGAGCCGCGGAACCTCCAGCGTCCCTTGAACGTGCTCCGAGTCGAGCGGGGACATCCCGAGGTTACCGATGTCCGGGATCACCGCCGCGGCGTCCACGGAGAGCGAGATCCGGGGATAGAGGTCGGTGTCTGCGGAGAAGCGCGGATCGAACTCGGAGAGCTCGAAATCGACGCTCGCGACGAGTGGCTCGGCCACCGTCCGGGCATCCAGCGCGACAGCGCCGCTTCGCACGTCGATGTGCGCTGGACCGACATACGCGGCGCGCATGGGCTTCAAAAGGAAGCCTCCGGTGATGCGAGCGTCCCCGTCGAAGCGCCCCCCCTCGATCCAGACCTCACGCACGTGCTCCGCGACGGCGTCATCGATCCGGACCGTCCAGAGGTGCCACAGAGCGTCGTTCCACTCCGCAGGCGAGCCCGGCTCGCTCGGGACGAACCCGACGGGCCCGAGCGAATCGATCGGGGGCAGATTGTCGACGAGCTCGGCGGTGGCCGCTGGGGCTTCGACCTTGAGGCGTGCACGGAACGTGATCCCGGTGCCGCGCGCGCGCGTGACGTGAAACTGTTGCCGCGCGAGCGTCAGGAGGGAGCAATCGAACTCGATCTCGTCGAACCTGAGGATCCACTCGACGTGGCTGTCCGTCCCGCGAATGCTGAGCCCTTTGGCGTGAATCCGCGTGGGGAAGAACGACCAGCCTCGGGCGTAGTGGATGTCCACGATGAGGGGCGTCCCGTTGATCGCCTTCTCGAAGAGCGGCGTCGAGAGGAAGAGGTTCATCGCGATGAGGTAGAACGCCTCACTCGCCAAAAACGCCACACCGACTACGCGAAGCACCCCGAACGCCCAGCCCGCGAGCGATCGCGTTCGCGTCGAGCTTTTCCCAATTCGCTCTCTGTTCCTCGCTTGCACGGCGGGCTCCAAAGCACCGGCCGAGCCACGGCGCTCGAGACGCATTCTTGGCGCGTCGCGCGGGGGTACGGAACGTGCGTAGGCAGCGCACGCACCTCAAGGAGGATGAAAATGGATACGAAGAAGATCGATACCAAGATCGACGATGCCGCGAGCGCAGCGAAGGCAGCAGCCGCGAAGGTGAGCGCCCTTGCTTCCAACGCCGCCAAAGAAGCCAAGCACGCTGTCGGTCAGGCAGACGCGAGGGTCAACGAGAGCGCCAAGAACGCAGGGCGTGCCGTGCAAGAAGGGGCGGAGAAGGCGAGTCACACCGTCCAGGAAGTGACCTCCAAGGTCGCTCACAAGGCGGAGGAGACGGCGCACAAAGTCATGCACGGCGCGAAGGACCTCGTGGACAAGGTCACCCACGGCGGCCCGGACAACAAGCGACCGACGAAGGAAGGCTGACCGATGATCTGGACCATCGTCGGCGTCCTCGTCGTGCTGTGGCTGCTCGGCTTCTCCCTGCACGTGGGCGGCGGGCTCATACATCTGTTACTGGTGGTCGCGCTCGTCGTCTTCATCGCCCAGCTCATCATGGGCCGGCGCCGACTCGTCTGAGCGAGCCCCGCATCTCCCTGCCCGCCTCACTCGCACCGGAGTGAGGCGGCCGGCGGCGCCCAGGTTCGCTCTGCTCCGGGAGCGCCGTGATCAAGAGCGCCTCACTGAGCGCACGAACGCCCCCCCCGAATCAGAGCGGCCGGCTCTCCCCGCGAAGTGTCTGTTTTCGTTGCTGCGCGCGCAAATCGCGAGCGACTACGACGAGGAAGGCGAAAAGCGAGACGGTGCCAATGACCTGTCCCACGGACATTGCGAGGATGACCGGAATCGGGCGCGGGTCGAAGAGCGACCAGACGAACATCCCGAGGGCCGCTAGAGCAAAGAGGCATGAGAGCCGTAGGATGCGCTCTGCCGTGAGGAGCAGTCGGAGCTTCATTTGACTGCGATTCCGGGGGGCCTGGCGTTCGGGTGGGCATAACCGTGGCACCCGTCGCTCGCGCAGCTCACCCTCCCCGCACGGACGGCGACGAGAGACGCCTTGTGGTCCGGCAACGCGTTCCACAGCTCATCGGTCGTGGAGTGGCAGTGCATGCAGGCGGCGTTCGGGAAGGGGACGTAGAGCGCGATGGTCTTCTTCGCATCCTCCGCCGATACGTCGCGGTACTGCGTGTAGTACATCCACACGTGCTTCATGCCGCCGATCTTGGTGAGCACGGTCCCGAACATTCCGTAGTCGGAGTGGCACGCATAACAATTGTCCGCGCCGAAGAGCGCGTTGCGCGCGTGCCTCGAAGAGAGCGATGTTCCTCGGGGATCGTCCGAATCGGAGGTCTCCGGCGACATCACGTGGCATGAGGCGCAAAACGCCCTCTTCTCCGTGGTCTCGTAGCCCTGAAGGTTGCCGGCGAGCGCCGAGCCAATGGGGAAAACGCCGAGCCCCAGGAGGAGCCAGACCTTGACGACGCCGCTCAGAGGAGGGCGTTTGACGAGGTAGGTCACCAGGATCGCTGCCGCAATGGCGGCGCACGTCAGCGACGCGGACGAGAACAGCGAGAGGTTCACGATCAAGACGCCCCCTTCGGGCCGCGCGTGGGAATTGCAGACGCGCTCTGCCGATGCGGTGCAAGAGGGTGGCCACGTCAGGACGCTCCACGCGCTTCGGCGGCGTGTCGGGTCTCGTGGCGCTCGGCGCGGCGCTCTGGGGCTCGCGCTCCCAGGCTGACCCTCTTCGCTTGCGCGCCGACGCGCTCGTCGACACGCAGTCTGAGGCGCAATCGCCGACGGGGCTCGTCGTCCTCCAGGGCGAGGACAAGGTGCGCCCGTGGCTCGGCGTCGAAGGGCTCGTGTGGGCAGGGGCCAAGCCGGGGTTCACCGGGGACGTTCTCGTGCTCGCGCTCCACGCGCGCGAGCCGCACGGCTACGGGGAGCTCCGCGTGGGGAGGTTCGTCGTCGCGACGGGCGCGATCTTCCCGGTTCAAATCGACGGAGCGGAGGCGATCGGTCGGGCTCCGTGGGGCTCGACGGTCGAGGTGTTCGGAGGAGCTCCTGTCGTGCCTCGTTTCGGAGCGCGCGCCTACGACTGGCTCGCCGGAGGGCGCCTCGCGCAGCACGTGACCAGCAAGGTCACGATGGGGCTCTCGTACATGCAGCGCCGCGAGGACGGCGACGTCTCGAACGAGGAGATCGGAGCCGACTTCGCCGCGGCGCCCACCCCCTGGTTGGACGTCGCCGCGAAGGGCGCGTACGACCTCACCTCGCCCGGGATCGCCGACGGTCGGGTCTCAGCCGCCACCCGCGTCGACGCGTTTCGGTTCGAGGCCTTCGCGTCGGAGCAGTCGCCCGGCAGGCTCCTCCCTGCGACGTCGCTCTTCTCCGTGCTCGGCGACTTCCCTTCTCAGATGATCGGCGGAACGGTTCGCTGGGCGGCGGCACCGCGGCTCGATGTCCTCGCGAGCGGCGCCGGTCAGATGGTCGCGGGGGGCGAGCTGGGGATGAACGCGTGGATTCGCTCCACCCTCCGCCTCGACGAGCACGGCAAGGGGAGCCTCGGTGTCGAGGTCCGACGAGTCGACGTGTCTTCCGCGCGATGGACGGGGTTCCGGGTCGTCGCTGCGCAGCCGCTTGGGCTTGGGTTTCGGTTCTCGACCGAGATCGAGATCGCCGTCCCCGACGATCCGAACGGTCGCGGAATCGCCTGGCCGTGGGGGCTGATGGCGCTCGGCTGGCGATCGCGGGGATGGGAAGTGGCAGGAGCGGCCGAAGCGGCCTCCACGCCGGAGTACCGGTACGAGGCGAACCTGCTCGCGCGCGTCTCCCGCACGCTGGAGATTCCGTGATCGCGAAGCGTTTCGTCGCAATGGCGCTCGCGATGCCCCTCGCGCTGGCGCTCGCGGCGTGCGTCAGCGTTCTCGGGTTCCCGCGAACGCAGACTTCGCACCCCTTCGAGCACCGCGCTCACGTGGACAAGGGGATCAACTGCGCCGTGTGCCATGAAGGGGTAGAGCACGCCGGAGACACGGGGCCGCTCCATCTTCCGTCCGACGAGCAATGCCGCGGGTGCCACAGCAAGCCGCACAACGACGGCTCGTGCCGCGGATGCCACGGGGAGGCGTCGATGCGCGAAGGGGCCAGCCTCGCGCGCGAGCACCTTCGCTTCGACCACGCGACGCACGACCCCGTGGTCCACGGAGACTGCGTCCGCTGCCACAGCGCGGTCGCAGAGTCGCGCCCCCAGACGCTGCTGCCGAAGATGGCCGTCTGTTTCAGCTGTCACCAGCATCAGGACCAATGGAACCTGCGCAGCTGCGACTCGTGCCACGTAGACCTCGGCGCCGAGGACACTCCCCCTTCGAGCCACCTCGTCCACGACGGCGACTGGATCCGCGAGCACGGCGTGCGGGCCGGCAGCGAGCGCGATCTCTGCTCGAGCTGCCATAGCGAACGCTCGTGCGCGAAGTGCCACGGCGTCGCGACGGTCCCCACCCTCCCGGCGAAGATGGCGTTCGACGAAGTCCCGCTCGCGGGGCTGCACCGCGCGGGTTTCCGGTCGCGGCACGCGCTCGAAGCGCGCGCAGACCCTGGGCTGTGCGCGACGTGCCACAGCGAGAGCTCGTGCATCGAGTGCCATACGGCGTCTGGCGTCTCGCCGCTGGGGACGACCCGGAGTCCCCACGCCGTAGGATGGGTGAGCACCGCTCGCGGGGGGGGTGAGCACGGGATTCAGGCGCGGATCGATCCCGTGTCGTGCGCCGGATGCCATGGCGGTGCGGGGGAGCAGCTTTGCGTCAGCTGCCACAGCGTCGGCGGTCCCGGGGGAAGCCCTCACGGGTCGGGCTTCACGAGCAACAAGAACAAGACGCATGACATGCCTTGCCGGCTCTGCCACGCGACAGGGGCAGCGCCATGACGTCGAAGCGGTGGGCGCTCGCCGTCCTCTTGCTCGCGGTGGTGTGCGTGGGCGGCTTCGGCGTGTACCGATTCGTCGCGCGCCGCATGCCCGCGCCTGCGGGGGTGCCGGCCGAGACGGTGCCGGCGTCTTGGGCCGAGTACCGGACCAGCCTCGGGCACACGCAGCACGTGGGCAAAGAGAACCTGACGTGCAAGAGCTGCCACGACTACGAGCGCGACGGCTTCAAGAACCCCGGTCCCGCCCCCTGCGTGGCTTGCCACGCCAAGGAAGGGGCCAAGCTCCACGCGGGCGGCGTCACCAAGATGACCGACTGCCTGACGTGCCACGCCTTCGCGCCGGAGCAGAAGATCCCCACCTGCATCAGCTGCCATACGGAGCCCGCGGGGCGCTTCGCGGCGATCACGTCCACGCACGCGACGACCGATTGCGTCCAGTGCCACAGCCCCCACGGTGATCCGTCGGTCGTCGCCAAGGCGTGCGAGGGGTGCCACACCGAGCGGGCCCCCGAGCACGCGGCCCACGCCGGATCCGCGGGGTGCGGCGATTGCCACAAGCCCCACGCCCCGGCGAAGGTCGCGCTCGCGGAGTGCAGCACGTGCCACAAAGAGCCCGCCGGTCCGACCCCTGCAGGCCACGACTCCTGCATCGGCTGTCACGAGCCACACGCCTTCGTCGCGACAGCCAACGTCTGCGTGGGCTGCCACGGAGCGAAGGACACACTCGTTGCGACGAGCGTCCCGGCCCACGCGATCTGCACGAGCTGCCACACGCCCCACGATCCAGCGAACGCGGCGCTCTCCTGCGCGGGATGCCACGCTCAGGTGAAGGTCACTCACGGCGACAAGACGGCGTGCATCACGTGCCACACGCCGCACTCCGAAGACGTGAACCTCAAAGTGGTCGCGTGCACGACCTGCCACGCGGCGATCGCCCCGACGGACACGGGCGCGCACGCCGGAAGCACCCCGTGCACGAGCTGCCACAAGCCGCACGACTTCCAACCCGCCACGAACAAGCTCGCCCTCTGCGCAAGCTGCCACGCGAAAGAGAGCACCCTCGCGTCGTCGAACGCCGGGCACGCCGACTGCGCATCGTGCCACGGCCCCTCGACCCATCAACCGAAGGCGGGCACGGCGTGCGGGTCCTGTCACACCAAAGAGCAAGCGAGCGCTCCCAAGGGGCACCAGGCTTGCCTCGGTTGCCATCAGCCACACAGCGGGAGCCACATTCCGACGGCGACCTGCGCGTCGTGCCACGCCGACAAGACCGGAGGACCGCACGACGCACTGAAGAACGGCTGCACCACCTGCCACCGAGCGCATGGCCCGGGCGGGATCCCGAAGCCCCCGGCGTGCGCGACGTGCCACGCGGACGGGCCCCTCCCCGCCCTCCATACGGTCCTGGCGCACAAGGACTGCGCCACCTGCCACTCGCCGCACAAGTCGAAGGTGCCCGACCGCGCGACGTGCACGGGGAGCTGCCACGCCGATCGGAAGACTCATCAGCCGCAGGCGCAGGTTTGCACCGGGTGCCACGCCTTCGTGAAGTGAAGCGGCGGGGTTCCCCTCAGGGCTCGATGATGCCGTCGATGTGAAGCGTGAGGCCGCTCGTCGAGATCGACGGCACCCCCTGCGCGCTGACCGCGATCTCCGCGCCGTGGCAGACGCTCAGGTTGCACGACGTGGACGTCGTGTGCTGCGAAGGGGGGACCCCGTGGCACGCTCCGCACTCCGCGGCGTCGCCCGAAGGATCGGTCCATACGGGGACGCCCGCCGGGTCAGCGAGGTTCGCTCCGTGGCAGGCGACGTTCGTGCACGAGGTGCCGTTCCACACGGGCGCGGCGCCGCGCGCGAGCGCGAGCCCGGTGAAGGTCACCTGAACGATCCCGTCGAGGTGCGTCGGATCGGTGATCGACGACGGCACCGGGTGACAGCTCGCGCAGGCGATGGGCTCCGTGATCGTCGGATTCTGGTGCCCCGGGTGAGCCGCCGTGGTCGGCCACGGGCTCGCGCCGGTCCCGTGGCACGCGCCGCAGAGGCCGCTCCCGTCGCCGAGGGCCACGGCGCCGTTCATGTGAAGTGAGCCGGTGAGGGCGGTCCCTGTCGCGTTCGCGTCGGCGTGGCAGTTGGTGCAAGACCCCGCGTAGTGCCCGAGCGGCGGCGACAAGTGGCAGCTGTTGCAAGTGACCGCGATCGTCTCGCTCCAGGTAGGACGCGGACTCTCGCCACCGAGGTCATGGCACGTGACGGCGCATCCGCCGGTCACGCTGTCGTAGCTTGCTTCGGGGCCAATTTGCGCCGAGTCGAAGATCACGTCGACCTGTCCGTTGCCGTGAAGACCGGTCATCTCTGTAGCCGCGTTGGCGCTGGGGACCGGGTGGCAGGTCGAGCAGGGAATGCCTGACGCGCTCGCCGTCGACGGCTCTACGTGAGCCGCGTGCGCTCCGGCCGTCGGCGCGTCGCCCGGGAAGAAGCAGAGATCGCGCGGCGGGTAGATGCGCGTGCCCGAGCCGTGGCAGGTGCTGCACGCGAGCGGCCCTCCCGGCTCCGAGTGGCAGGTCGTGCACGCCGTGGCACCGGGCGCGAACTGAGTCACGCCGGGGACTGCCGCGGGCGTCCCGTCGTGACATCGGCCGCACGCGTTCGGGTCGGATGCGTCGAGCATGGCAGACCAGCGCTCGCTCCGCAGGAACGCTCCGTGGAAGGCGCTCGATCTCGGGTCGACGATGCCGGGGAGATGGACCGCCCCGACGAAGGCCGGTGCGCCCGCCGCAACCCAGGCGGCGAGAGTCCCCTGGTCGCTGCTGCTGAGCAGCCCCTGGTGCGGCGAGGTGGAGAGGGCGGCGAGGATGGGTGCCGCTGGTGAGCGCGGCGTGGCGGGGGCGCCCGATGGCTCGACGCAAGCAATCGTGGCGAGGAACGACGTCGCCGACCACCCTGCCGCCGGCGACGCAGGCCCGTGGCAGGAGACGCAGTGCGCCTGCAGAATCGGGGCGACGTCGGTGTCGAAGACGGGGGGCGCCGTGGCGGTCGATCTGTCCACCGAGCACGCCGTCGCGAAGGGGGCGAGCGAAGCGGTGACGAGCGCGAGCGCGCGAAGAACGACGGTCCTCCGCGCGCCGGTCCGCGCCGCTTCCCAGGTTGGCATTGGCTCTGTCTCTCGCTCTCCTCGCTTTACGGCCGCGCGAGACTCGCCAGCGGGAGGCCCGACAGCGCGAAGAACGAGTCGTAGAGGATCTCGCCGATGTACTTCGGATTGTGGACCCCGTACGCGCCACCGCGCGCGACGAGGATGTAGTTGTAGATCGCGCCCGCTTGGTCCTGCGTGAGGAGCCCCCCCTCGAGGGCTCCGCCCGGCACCGGCAGGTCATCAGCCCAGTTGCCGTCGCCGAGCTGTGCGGTCGTCAGCGCGACGTACGGAGCGGAGGTCGCGCGCGTGAGGAGCCCTGCGCCGTTGAGCCAGGTCTCCACCTGGGTGAGCCCGTTCTTCACGTCGGTCTCGAAGCCGTTCATGTCGAAGCTCGTCGCCCCCGCGTGGCAATTCAGGCACGCGGAGAGCTGCGGGGTGAAGGAGTGGTCGGGGAAATTGCCGTTGTCCGCCATGGGGACCATGTGGCAATCGACGCACGAGAGCTTCTGCTCGTGGGTCGCCTCTCCATAGGTCATCCCGGCGTACTGGTAGCCGCCGACGCCCGTGAAGAGATCCGCTTGTGGCCCCTCGTGCGGTCCCCAGTAGACGCTCGTAATGACGTTTGCCGTGGACGTGAGGTAGTTCGTCACGTCGACGCGCGACCGGTGGCAGAACATGCACGTGGCCCCGGGACCGAAGTTGCCGCCGTTCGGCCCGCTCGCCTGGGTGCCCGTGACCGCAGCCGTCGATGGGCTCTTCTCGATGTTGATCGCGCCGCCGTCTTCCGAGATCTGGAGCGGGAAGGAACCGGGCGTCCACGGAAGACCCGTGATGTGGGGATCGTTCGCGTTCGTCACCGCGTGGCACGTCGTGCAGTAGACCTCGGCGACGGTGGCACTGCCGAGGTAGGTGCCTGTCGAGAGCGCGCCTGTCGTCGGACTGCGGTACTGAAGCTCCCCGCTGGCGAGGTTGGCGATGACACCACCGTCGACGGCGCCGACGTTGCCCGTCACGCGCTGCTGGAGGGCGTCGATCGCGTGGCAGTTGCCGCAGGCCGCTCCCGTGGTTGTCCACTCGGTTTCCGGCGACGCGGACGAAACGTTGACCAGATACTCCGTGTAATGAACGCTCGTCTCGAACTGCGCGACGATGCCGTTGAAGCCGTGGCAAGGGCTCAGACATCCCACCGGGATACTCGCGACGCTGCCGTCGAGCGAGGACCCTCCCGAAGGTCCCGCAGGCCCGCTGGGCCCCATCGGTCCTGCGGTCCCTTCCACGCCCGCCTCTCCGTTCGAGCCTGCGGCTCCGGCCGGGCCGTCAGGGCCGGTGCACGCGGGGATCGCCGAAAGAAGCGCCATCGCAGTGACAAGTCGAAAGCCGTTCATCCGACAACCCTCACTCTCCCGTTCCGCGTCTCTCTCAGCCCTAGTCACGGCCGCCACATCGAATAGACCAGGGCCTTCATCGGGCCACCTCGGCGCGCACCGGCGGTGGCAGCTGCGTGAGAATGGCGCTCCACGTAGCTTCGCGGACGGCCTTCCTCGGCAAGACGCGCCCCATCGGGGTCGCTGTCGGCCCGCGCAGCACACCGCGGTCGAGCTGCTCGAGGTCGAGGTACTCGTCCCCGTCGGCGACACGCAACGCCGTCTCCGCCGTACTAACGCTCGCGACCTCTGCGTCGGACAGGAGCTTCATCACGCTGTCTCGCGTCAGGTACTCGCTTCGCTTCTCGCTCGTCATACTCGCCTCCGTTGGCGAGGCGAGGCCCGTGCAAGTCGGCGTCCAGGCGGATTCCGCGCGAAGCTGCCGCGAACGCTCTAGGCGCGTGCGCGAAAGTGCCTCACCGAGTCAGGAACGCCTCTGCGCGGAGCAGCGATAACCGGTATAATGAGGCGCCGGTGCAGCGACACTCGTGGCACGGCCAACGCATGGTGGGGACGCGGGCCGGTCTGCTCGGCCGACGAGGGAACATGATCACGAAGAACGTAGGGCCTTCGACGCTGTCGATCGTCGTGGGGACTGACTTCAACGACGCCAGCGGCTTCGCGTTCGATGCTGCCGCTCGCATTGCTCAGCGGGTAGCGCGGAGCGAGCTCCATCTGGTGCACGTCTTCGAGGACGAGCCCACGCAGGAACGCGCGCGTGAGCTCATCGGGCACCTGCGGCTCTACGCGAACGAGAAGGCCGCCATCATGGGGGGGCTCCGCAGCATGACGATCGGGATTCACCTCCGCTCCGGCAAGCCGGTGCGGGAGATCGTCCAACTCGCAAGCGACGTCGGCGCGAGCCTCATCGTGGTTGGCTCGCCCGCCGCGCCCCACATGAAGAGCTGGCTCGTCGGCTCGACCGCGGAGCAGCTCCTCGCAGCGGGTCCACTCCCGGTCCTGATCGCGGGCCCCAGGCCGACCTCGAAGGTGCAGCTCGAGCCGGCGATCGAGCCGGCGTGCCAGGAATGCGTCCACGCGCGAGCGGTGAGCGGCGGCTCGACGTGGTGGTGCGAGCGACACGCGCACCACGCCAAGCGCGCGCACACGTTCTCGTACCAGCGCGAGATCCCGTTCGAGTCGCACGATTCGGAGGTGATCCCGACAGGCATCGATCCGCCGCTGGTCTAGGCGACAAGAACGCCACACCCGGGGCACTTTCGCTCGCGAGCGCCACATAGTCACGGCCACTTGGCTCGTGGGGCGAGTTGGTCCGTTCCGTGCGATCGAGCCTCGATCGCGATCGGTGCGATCCGTCGCAGAGGGTGCATGACAGACCGAATTCTCCTCGTGGATGACGACCGGGACCATTGCGAGATGCTCGAGCTCACGCTCCGCTCCCTCGGCCACGACGTGACGTACACGACCTCGGCGCAAGACGCGCTCGAGAGGGTCGGTGGGGAGAGCTTCGGCGCGGTCCTCACGGATCTCGGAATGGCCGAGATGGGGGGGATCGAGCTCTGCACGAGGATCATTGGCACTCGCCCCGACGCACCGGTGATCGTCGTGACCGGAAACGGGAGCATGGAGGTCGCGATCGACGCGATGCGCGCCGGCGCGTACGACTTTCTCACCAAGCCGATCGACGAGAAGCTCCTCGGCTTGTCCGTGGCGCGCGCCGTCGAGCGCCATCGTCTTCAGGTGGAGGTGAAGCGGCTGCGCGAAGAGTCGCTCGAGCGGAGCGCGCTCGATGAGCTGATCGGGACGAGCCCGGCGATGAAGCGGGTGCATGACCTCGTGGCGCGCGTCGGAGCGAGCGACATCTCCGTGCTCATCGAAGGGGAGACGGGGACGGGCAAGGAGCTCGTCGCGCGTGCGCTCCACGCCGCCGGCCCGCGCAGGAATGGTCCCTTCGTGGCGATCAACTGCGGCGCGGTTCCAGCCAACCTCCTCGAGAGCGAGCTCTTCGGACACGTGCGCGGCGCATTCACGGGGGCGAACGCGAATCGACCGGGCCTGATCGTGAAGGCCTCGGGCGGAACGCTGCTGCTCGACGAGATCGGCGAGATGCCGCTCGACATGCAGACCAAGCTCCTCCGGGCGCTCCAGGAGAGGAAGATCCGTCCGGTCGGGTCCAACGAGGAGCGCTCGTTCGACGCGCGCATCCTCGCGGCGACGAACCGGAACCTGGAGGCCGAGGTAGCGGCGAAACGCTTCCGGGAAGATCTCTTCTACCGAATCAACGTCGTCAAGATCGAGGTCCCGTCGCTTCGCGCTCGCGGTAGCGACATCCTCGCGCTGGCGACGCACTTTCTCCGCAAGGCCTCCGAGAAGGCGAAGAAGGGAGAGATGTTCCTCTCCCCGCAGGTTGCCGCGCCGCTCCTCGCCTACGACTGGCCGGGGAACGTTCGCGAGCTGGAGAACTGCATCGAACGCGCCGTAGCGTTGGCGCGGCTCGATCACGTGAGCGCGGAGGACCTCCCGGAGAAAGTGCTCTCGCACCGATCGGCTCCGTTCATCCTCTCCGAGGGGCAGAACGGCGAGATCCTGACGCTCGAGGAGGTCGACCGCCGCTACATCGCTCGCGCGCTCAAGCTCCTCGATGGCAACAAGTCGCGCGCAGCGGACCTGCTCGGTCTCGACCGCCGGACGCTCTACCGACGCCTCGAGAAGTACGAGTCGGCGAGCGGGCGTGAGGCGTCCTTGCCGGAATGAGGCGGTCGTGCCCTCGGCCGACCTGCCGCCTGCTCGTATTCGTGAGCAGTTCCTCTGGGCCTCCGGTGGGCGCGAACTTGCTCAGCTCAGTCGGTCATGACCACCAAACTGCTCTTGGCGCCCGCGACGACCCTTACAACGACTCTTTCGACGGCCGGCGCTGTTCTCGTGGTTATCTCGGTCGGTGCCGCCTGCGGAAGCACGGGGGGCGCGGGCGGCAGCTCGTCGGGCAGCGGCGGCTCGTCCGGGAGCGGGAGCTCGTCCGGCACCGGGAGCTCGTCCGGGACAGGGAGCTCGTCCGGGACAGGGAGCTCGTCCGGAGGCTCCTCGTCCGGCGGCAGCACTTCGAGCGGCGGAGCCTCGAGCAGCGGCGGCAACACCGAAGACGGTGGAAGCGCACTGGACGGGGGAGACGGCGGGTCGAGTGGGGCGGTCAACCTTGGAACGGCGGGCGACTACGTCATCCTCGCGAAGAGCGCGATCTCTACGGTTCCGACCTCTGCGGTCACAGGGAACCTCGGGATCAGCCCGGCTGCGGCGACGTACATCACCGGGTTCACGCTGACCGCCGATCCGACGAACGTGTTCTCGACCTCGCCTCAGGTCACCGGGAAAGTCTACGCCTCCGACTACGCGTCGCCGACTCCGGCGAATCTCACGACCGCCATCGGCGACATGCAGACCGCGTTCACCGACGCCGCCGGGCGTGCGGCGAGCGTCACCGAGCTAGGTGCGGGCAACATCGGCGGAATGACGATTGGTCCGGGCGTATACAAGTGGAGCACCGCCCTCCTCGTCCCGACGAACGTCACCCTCGCAGGGAGCGCTACTGACGTCTGGATCTTTCAGATCGCGCAGACTCTCACCGTGAGCAGCGCGACGAGCGTCCTCCTCAGCGGCGGCGCGCTCCCGGCGAACGTTTTCTGGGAGGTCGCGGGCAACGTGGACCTCGGCACGACCGCGCACCTCGAAGGAATCGTACTGACGAAGACAGCGGCCACCCTTCAGACGGGCTCGTCGATCAACGGGAGACTGCTTGCGCAGACGATGGTGAGCATCGCCGGCAGCGCGGTCGTGCAGCCCTAGTGTGAGGAAGTTCCCGAGAGACGTCGCTTCCTGCGGCGCGCGGCCACGAGCCCCGTGAGCACGAGGAGCGACGCCCACCCACCACCGGTCGATGCCCGGCCAGTGACGAAGCACCCGCACCCGCCCGACGACGTGCCCCCTTCGCCCTCGACCGGGGGGAGGTTGCCATCGAACTCGGAGCCGCCCGCCGCGTCCTGCACGCCACCGCCGCCGTCCGACGTGACCGTCGCATCGGCGCCGCCGCCGTCGACCGGCGAGCCACCGCCGTCTGTGAGCCCTCCGCCATCCCCGCCCGCGTCACCGCCGGCCCCACCGTCGCTCACGCCGGGCTCCACGGCGAATGCGCCGCAGCTCGGCGTCACCGGAGTACCGCGCTCGGCCAGCGTGAGAATGTAAGCACCCGCGCCGAAGCCCACCATCGGCGGCGAGCCCTCGTAGTCACCGGTCGTGGGGCTGTACAGCTCCGAGATCTCGCCGAAGTTGTCGGCGCTCTGCTGCGTGTTCCACGCGAAGAGGTTCGTGCTGAACGTTCCGCTCCCGCCGAGAGCGAACGCGCGCGCCGAGCGCAGGTCGACGAACACCCACTCCTGCGAGTCGTACGAGCCCCCCGTCTGGTCGCGCATGAAGCCTTCGCCGTCGGCGACGAGCAAGTTCGTCTTCATCGCGTTCATCGTGGCTTGCGCGGTCGGGCCAGTGGGGTCGATGAGCCCCCAGTTGATCGCTTCGATCACGGATGCATCGAGCCACGCGGACCCCGAGGCGATCGCCTCGGTGCTCTGCCCGAGCGCGCCGCCGGGTCCGCGCAGGTACCCGACGAGCGCGTCGCGCGCCATCTGACCCTGCGTCAGGTACGTGGTGGAGCTCGCGGTGTCGCCCGCCAGCGTCGCGACGCGCGACGCGGAGCACAAGCCGTTGGCTGCCGCGGCCGTCGTGTACGTGAAGTGCCGCTGCTGGCCGTCCCAGTGAACCTCCCAGATCGAGGAGTCGGCGGAGATGAGCCCGTTCGGGTCCTGCAAGTGGACGAGGACGTCGGCTACCTTGGGCTTGATGGTCGACGCCCAGTACGTCGTGATCAGCGAGGTGTCGCCCGACGCGGCCACGTACTCGTCGAGCGCCCACAAGAAGAGGCCGAAGCCGTCGAACTCGATGTTCGGGCCATTGGAGTTCGAGTCGCTCCACTCCGTCCCACCTCCGTAGTAGCGACAGACGGAGATCTGGTAGGGGACCCCTGCATCGCCATAGTCGCCTGTGAGGTACGACTCATACGCGCCGACGTTCGCTTGCAGGTAGTACGCGAGCGCGGCTTTCGCCTCGGTGTAGTGGCCGCTCTTCACGAGGCCGACGGTCGCGTAGGCCATGTCGCGGACCCAGCTGATGTTCCAGTTGCCGAACGTCAGCGCGGGAGGGGGCGTGTCGGTGAGCGACGCGAGGACCTGGCCGTCCCCCTGGCCCGTCTCCACCACTTGCCCCATCCGCAGGATGACCTGCGACTGCTGCTCGAGCGCCGCTTCGGTCGCGCTGGCGCCCGACGGAGGAGCGGTGACCCACGCTGCCCACGCCGACTGTTCCGCGGCGAGCACCGCTGCAGGAGTGCCCCCCTGCGCCGTGAACCAGTCTTGCGCCGTGATGATCGCCGCCTGGGCGTTGTTCGCGTCCGGCGCGAGGACCGTCACCCATGCGGCCCACGCCGAGGCCCCGGATGCGAGGGTGCCGAGGCTCGATTGAAAGCCTTCGGTGGCGCCCGTGACGGCGGTGGTCCCGGTCCCCGTGTCGTCGCCGAGGTTCCCGCCGGCGGTGAGCACGGCGTACGGGTTGGTGCTCGCCCCCGCGGCGCCGCACGCATGAAAGGAGGAAGCGGTCAGGCTCCCGAAGGCCATCGTGACGCCGACGCCGTTGCTGTACTCGTAGTACGCGTCGTACGTCGAATCGTACGACGTCAGCTCGTTCGTCGAGGCGGGGGGATTGCCGGTGCCGACGTTGTAGTTGAAGAGCGAGAAGACATCGACCGGCCCTGCGGTCCCCGTCTGGGTCACCTTCACCATCATGACGCTCGCGTTCTCGGCGAGGGCCATCGGCTCGAAGTCGTACTCGTCGATCGTGAGCCCCTGGAGGGACCGCTGCGTGTGGATGATCCCCGTCCCCGGCAAGTACTCGATCACGCTCGGCGTGATGCCGGTGAACCACGTGCCCGCGGTGCCCACGGCACCGACGCGGATGCCGGGGTAGCTGTCGTAGGCGAAGTTTCGCGACGTCGTCGTCGAGTTCGACGCCTGGTAGGGGTGCTCGAGGAACTCGGTGATCTTGTACGCCGTCGCGTCGTACACGAGCGCGCCAAGACCGTTCGACGACGTGAGGGTCGTCATCGAGAGATGAGGGGAGACCGACTGCGCCCGGGCGGGTGCCGCGTGGAGTGAGACGAGCCCGATCGCGAGCGACGACGCCGCACCGAAAACGCCGAACCTACGAAGTGTCACTGCTACGGCCTCCTGAAGGGTCCGACAGCGTCACTCTGCCCTTGGTTACCACTGGGCGCAACCGAGACCGGCCCAAGACGGGGACGAGGATCCGCGTAGTTAGCTCGCTTCTCCGCTTCTCGGATGGGGACGTCCGCTTCTCGGGTGGGGACCTCAGCTTCCCGGGTGGGGACGTCCGCTTCTCGGGTGGGGACCTCCGCTTCTCGGATGGGGACCTCCGCTTCTCGAGTGGGGACCTCCGCTTCTCGGGTGGGGACGTCCGCCTCTCGGGTGGGGACCTCCGCTTCTGGGATGGGGACCTCCGCAGAGGCGCCACAACTGTGGCGGGCCCGCGCGCGCGTGAGCAGCAGACGCAAGCGCGGAGCGATTCGGATCGCGGAAGAAGCGCCCTCGTTCACGAAGACGAAGAGCGCGCACGTGCCGACAGATGGCGCGAAACTGGCAACGCTCCCGCGAGTGAGCTGCACTCCCACGCGCGCATCCCGGAACCCCGAGCCCGAAGACCTGCAGGGCTTGCCCAAACCGGGAGATATCTTCGACGACAAGTACTGCATCGACGGCGTCGTGGGGGTCGGCGGTATGGGGGTCGTCCTGGCCGCGACGCATTTGCGCCTCGACGAGCGCGTCGCCATCAAGTTCCTGTTGCCGCAGTGGGCAGCGGACAGTGCGCTCGTGGAGCGCTTCATGCGCGAGGGGCGGGCGAGCGCCAAGATCCGAAGCGAGCACGTCGTCCGCGTGCTCGACGTCGGGCTCGTCCTCGACCAGCCCTATCTCGTCCTCGAGTACCTGGTCGGGCAGGACTTTCAGGCGCTCGTCGAAGAGCGTGGTCCGATGCTCATCCCGGACGCCGTCGACCGCCTTCTGCAAGCCTGCGAGGCGCTCGCCGAGGCGCACATGGGTGGGATCATCCATCGCGATCTCAAACCAGCGAACCTCTTCCTCACGCACCGCGCCGACGGATCGGCGTGCGTGAAAGTGCTCGACTTCGGGCTCTCCAAGGTCGCCGCTCACGGGCATCGGCTCTCCGGGCTCAAGACGCAGGCGACGCTCGCGAGCGCGGTCATGGGCTCGCCCACGTACATGGCGCCGGAGCAGATGCAGTCCGCGACGAGCGCCGACGAGCGCTCGGACATCTGGTCGATCGGCGTCATCCTGCACGAGCTCATCGCCGGAAAGCCCCCCTTCGACGCCGAAACGGTCACGGCGCTGTGCGCGTGCGTCTTGCGAGACCCACCGCCCCCACTCAGGCGCGTCTGCGCCAACGTGCCGCAGGCGCTCGAGGAGATCGTCCTCAGGTGCTTGGAGAAGGATCCGGCCAAGCGCGTTCCCGATGTCGCCGAGCTGGCGCGGGCGCTCGCCCCGTTCGGTTCGGCGAGCTCGCACGCATCGGCAGAGACGATCTCGAGAATCGTAGACGGTGAGGGGGGGAGCAAGGCCGGGACAAGAGGCGCTTCGCTCGCGACCCTGGCAGATTCCTCGCCGCGCCACCCGAGGCCCACCGCCTCGGCGATGCTCAGCCTGGCCACGCCGATGCGCTCGCCGGCAACGGGCTACGCGCTTGCGGTGGGGGCCGTTCTCTTGATGGTGGGCGGCGTCGGCTGGGTCTTGATCCGCCAGAGCGAAGACCTGCACGCAGCGGAGTCGAGAAACGCGCCGGCGCAACTCGCTCCCGCTCCCGTGGCGACCCAAATCCCTCTTCCGCCGCCGGAGGTCGCCCCTGCAGTGGCGGCACCCGTGCCGGTCGCGCGCGTGAGGAGAGCTTCGCCCGTTCGCGAAGAGCAGCCGCTCTCGACCCTCGCCGTCTCGAGAGCACCGGACATCGACAATCCCTACGCGGCGGGGAACGATCCGCCGGCCTCGCCTACGGCTTCCGCGCCCGCGTCCGCTCCGTCCGTAGACGAAGCCCAGCTCTTCGACGGAGGTAGGTAGGGGCTCCAACGTGCGCTCGCGCCCCACGCCGTCGCGCAGGCTCGTTCATTGCGTACAACCTACTCATGAACCTAGCTCGACCCGTTCGCTTGGCCTCCGCACCTCAGACCGCGAGCGCATCACTCACGGGGGAGACCTGGCGCGCCAACGAAGTTTACGGCGTACTCCACTTCGGATTCGTGATCGCACCGTTCATTGGACCCGCTCCGGCCCAGACCGCCGCTAGCAGACAGGGATAGCTCCAGCGCGCTCGCGCTTTCGCGGTCCGTAATGTGCACGGGTCGGAGACCTTGAAAGTCGCCTGCGCTTCCGCGCCTCGCCGGTTGAGCATTCCTTGCGCCGCGCTCTTCGCCTGCTCGGTCGTCGCCGTTCTCGGAGCGTCACCGTCTTCGTTCGCGGCACGGAATCCTCTGAACTCCAGTGAAGACATGGGGGCCGCGTCGGAGGACTCTCGCCCGGTCGAGGGGAAAGACCAGCTCACGATCGTGCCCGCAGCCGGTGGCAGCACGGACATCGGGATTGGAGGGGGATTCTTCGCCGGTCTGACGAGGAACAGAGCAGGGTACGCCCCGTACCAGTGGAACATCGAGGCGGCTGGCTTCGTCACGTTCCTCCCCCAGAACGGCGGCGTCGTCGTCCCGTACGCTGACATCTACTCCAAGCTCACCGTCACCCGGTTTCTGGGCGCCCCACTCCAGCTGGAGCTGCGCCCGTCTTTCACCGATGAGCTGAAGCTCGACTACTACGGAATGGGCAACGCATCGTCGGCGCTGCTGACTCCCGGCCAGTCTCTCACGTACTTCGAGTACGCACGCCTCCACCCGGAGCTCGTCGCCGACGTCCGCTTCAAGGTCATCGATCACTTGTCGGGCCGAGTCGGGCTCCGCTACGTCGAGTCATGGTTCGACATCCCGGCGGGATCAAAGCTCGGTGACGACATCCAGAACGCCTCACCCGAGGTGAAGTCGCTCATTGGCCCTACCGGAAACACCGGAGCGGCGCTCTTTCGCTACGGTCTCCAGTTCGACGATCGCGACAATCAAGTCTCGCCGCACACAGGCACCTTCGACGAGATTGCGCTCAACTGGAGCCCGGGCGGCGTAGCGGAGCTCCCGTTTCGCTACGGCGAAGTCAGCGCGAACATTCGAGGCTACCTGCCGATCTCGTCGCGCGTGACGCTCGCCGGGCGGGCCGTCGGTGACGTGCTGTTCGGCGACGTCCCCTTCTACGAGCTGTCCCGCGCGGTGGACGCCTACGCGATCGGGGGCTCGAACGGAGTTCGTGGCGTTCCCGCGCAGCGATACTACGGCAAGGTCAAAGTCTTCGGGAACGTCGAGCTCCGGGTGAAGCTCTTCGACTTCCGCGCGCTAGGCAAGCCGGTGACTATCGGCGCTGCCGCGTTCTTCGACGGCGGCCGCGTCTGGGCAGACACCAGTCCTCAGCCCCAGTTGGACGGAGCCGCGACATTGAAGAACGCTTTCGGCTTGAAGTACGGCGTCGGCGGAGGGCTCCGGTTGATGTCCGGCACGGCGTTCGTGCTCCGTGCGGACGTGGCCTGGTCGCCCGACGCGACGCCGGTCGGCGCGTACGTCGCCGCGGGGGAGATCTTCTAGCTCGCTCAACGCCGCGCTCGCTCGACGTGAGCGGCGGTCTCAACGTCGCGTCCGTCTCGCTCGCTCGCGAGCTCACTTCTCTCTCGTCGTCGTCGCGATTCAGCGGTGAATCGCGTGTCGCGATGAAGAAGCGTCGCGGCTGCGTTCGTTGAGAATCACCAGTCGGCACACCGGAGGTTTCGGTGGGGATCTCCCGCACTTCATTTGCGTATTTCCTTACGCATCGATGGGAAGTCGAGTCGCAGTCGCTATACATCCCACGACGAGAGCCGGTTCACGGCTCCAAGGAGTGAGATGAAAAAACTCGGCATCATTTCGACGCTACTGCTGTCTCCGCTCGCACTCGTGACCTCTGGTTGCTCGTCGTCGCAAGCGACCAACTACCAAATCTCGAACGACGCCGGAAGCGGAGTCGGAGAGAGCGTCGGAAGCGTCGGAGGAGGCCAGGGCCTCGTCCTCGGAGATGATGCCGGCGGAAGCGCGATCGCGGCCAATGGGAACGACGCCGGCAACGGAGCCGGAGACGGCGGCAGCGGCAGCGGCAGCGGTGACGCCGCCCAGACATACGACGACGGCCCCTCCACGACGCCCTCCGCGTACCTGATGATCACGGCGGCTCGCCTCGCGACGCTGAGGGCCACGGCCAATGCGTCGAATCCCCGCTGGGTGACGCTGAAGGCGAACGTGGACGCCAACATCACCGATCCCAACGCGCTCACGGAGTACAACAGCTCGCCCGAGAACGCCGCCGTCGTCTACCTCTTCACGCAGGACCCGCAGTACGCGGCCTTCGCGTACACTTTGGCAGCCGGGGTCGTCGCCGCAGAGAGCGTACAGGCCGACAGCTACCTCGGCTTCGGCGACCAGATGCGCGAGGTCGCGATGGTGCTCAACTACTGCTATCCGGCGCTCACGGCGGCGCAGCAGAGCAACCTCGAGACGTTTCTCGACCAGTGGACCAACCAGCTCTGGAATGACAATCAGGGGAGCGGCTGGGGTCTCGCCGACCCAGGCAACAACTATCATCTCGCCTTCCTGGAAGGGACGGCCTTTGCCGGTTACGCCCTGCGCGAAGTGGGGAATGCGGACGGAGCGTCGTACATCACGATTCTCAACCAGCAGCTCAACGCGCCCGCGCCTGAAGGCGAATTGCAGTATCTGAACGGCGTCGCCGCGGACGGCGAGTGGCTCGAAGGCTCGAACTACGGCGAGCGCTCGAAGGCTCGGCTGTTCAGAGGGCTCGCGGCCGTCGCCTCGATGGACGGCACGAACTACTTCACTCAGAGCCCGTTCTTCGCCAACTCGATCTATTTCCAGATCTACGGCACCCAACCCAACAACACGTTCTTCTATCCGGGCGGGGACCTGGCGCGGGCCTCGACGATGCCCATCTCGCCGTACGACAGGGAAATCGTCCAGCTCGCGACCTTCTTCACCAACGACGCCACCGCGCGCGGCTACGGCCAGGGCTTCCTGACCAGCGTGATCCCCGACTACACGGGCCCCAGCTTCGACGACCCGCTCGAGTACTACCTCGATTTCCTCTTCGCCCCCGACAATCAGCCGGCCACGCCCGAGTCCCAGCTCCCGCTCTCGTACCAGGGAGCGAGCAGCGGATGGGCGAACCTGCGCTCCGGCTGGGACGCGAATGCCACGAGCGTCAGCATTTCTGGAGCCCCGCTCGTCTACGAGAGTCACCAGCACGACGACGTCGGCTCCTTCGTGATCTGGAACGGCGGATGGCTCGCGGGAGATGCCAGCACATGGAGCCACAGCGGCGAGATTCAGACGCCGGACGCGCACAACATGATCAACGTGGAGGGGACGGTGCACGACGTCGCGAACGCTCCAGGCGCGACGCTGTTTTATGACGAGAGCGCCTACGGGTATGCGCAGATCGACGGCTCCAACCAGTTCTCGACGGGGACGCAGAGTCTCCTCGCGGAGTGGTCGCGGGAGCTCATCTACCTTCGCGCGCAGAA
>JBKQKP010000258.1:0-45128 GCA_052147435.1 Polyangiaceae bacterium
CGTCAACAACGGTACGTACAGCGCGAGCATCCAGATGGTGAGCTTCGGCCTCCGCGTGGAGATCGAGACGCTCCTCGGTACGAACCGGTCGAAGGGATGGTCGCTACAGGGGACACGCCCGTACGACATGCCGATCCCCGTCGCGCCCCCCGCCGCGCAGGAGACGAAACCGGCACCGAAGCAAGAGGAGGCCGCGCCAGCGAAGCCGCCTCCTCCTGCGGCGGCTGCTCCAAAGCCGGCACCGAAGCCCGTGCAGAAAAAGAAGGCAGAGCCTGCTCCCGCGCCGCCGCCCGAGGAAGCACCCCCGCCACCGGTGAAGAAGGCTCCCGAGCAGAAGCCCGAGAACGAAGAGGAGAAGACGCGGAGGCTCGAGGACCCGTTCGCCACGTGAAACTGGCCAACGGGCCGGCGGCGCGGCACCCTGAGGGGCGTGCGCAGCCTTCCTTTTCTGATGCCGATCATCGCGGGGATCGTCGGGATGGCGGTCGTTAGCTGCTCGCGCCAGCCACCGGCGCCGGAGCCCGCTCCTCCTCCGTCGCGTGAAGCGAGGAGCAGCGAGCCGAGCGCGCGCGCGCTCGCTACAGGTTCGCCCGACAGCGCGTCCGACCCTTCGGGCGAGACCGCCGAAGCGCTCCCGGTCGACGCGGCCACGATCAAAGAAGATCCGATGGCGCGGCACTTCATGCTTCAGGCGGACCTCCTTCACCTGATCCCGCTCCCCCCTCTGCCGGACGATCGCGTGGCCGCCCATCGCGACGGGCTCCTCGCGTATCTGGTGGCCCCGGCGCCCGGTCACTTCAACGACGGAAACCGGGCGCTCGCGCACCACACGATCTCGCGCACGCAGTGCCTGGCTGGGCTCAAGGACGTGGTCCTCCAAACCGACGAGCAGCGGACGATCTGCAAGGGGGAGGAGCACATGGTGCCGATCTACTCGAACGGCAACCCGCGCTCGGCGAAGGTCTGCATCGATCAGTTCGAGTTCCCCAACGAGCCCTGCGAGCTCCCGTTCGTCTGGGGCTCCCCGTCGGAGGCGGACACCCTCTGCCGCGTCGAGGGGAAGAGGCTCTGTACGCAGCAGGAGTGGAGCCTCGCGTGCGCCGCCGACCCGGCGGGGAAGACGAAGTGGGCCTACGCCTACGGAAACAAGCTGGATCTGAACATCTGCAACACGAACGTCCCGCACGAGGTCGGGCCGGACGGCAAGATGTGGCAGTGCTACGTCCACGACGCGACGACGACGTGGAACACCTGCGCCACGGACACGGAGCCAGCTGGCGCGTTCCCTCGCTGCCGCTCCCGCCTCGGCGTGTTCGACCAGCACGGGAACGTCGCCGAGATCATGACGCGCGCCGAGGGGGGGGAGATCTACACCCAGCTCAAGGGGAGCGCGTTCTTCTACGTGGACGTCGCGCACGAGATCGGCAAGGCGCCGCTGCATCCCGAGCGCGAGTCGTATCCGGACACGTGCTGGTACGACCCGAGGTGGCACGTCGAGAAGCTCAGCGAGGCGCTTCACAGCAACTATCACCTCGGCTTTCGCTGCTGTAATGACCTCTAGGCCACGTCCTCGTCGGGTGCTCCGCCGGCCCGGGCGATGTCCTCCTGCCGCACCTTCTCCACGTTGAATTTGCCGGCGCGCGTGCGCATCGTGTCGAGCACCTCGTCGGCGCTCGGCGGCTCCCCCTTGTGGAAGCGGAGCGGGTTGATGCGCGCGACGACGAAGGAGCGCAGGTAGGGGCTCGTGAAGCCTCGCTCGCGTAGGCGCGCAATCACGTCGGTCACCTTCGCTTCGAGGTCGAGGGTCTTCTTGGCGAGCCGCTCGTGCTCGGCGATCGCCTTGGAGATCGGTTCGTCGGTGAACGTCTCCACGCGGCGAAGGACGGGGTGATAGGCCCCGCCCGCGAAGCGGGGGTTTACTTCGTAGCAGGCGCCGATCGTCACCAGCGCCGGGTCCTCGAGGTAGAAGGCGAACCCATCTTCGGGGCGGGAGCCGTCCTCCTCGAGGAGCCCGCGGTAGATCCGGATGACCTCGAGCGAGCGCTCCTTTAGGTTGTGCGCTTTCTCGGTGTTGAGCGCGAGGATCTGCCACGCCACTTCACGGGCAGGGACCACGAGCGCCGTGATCGATTTCGCGCCGAGGCGGCGCATCGCCTCGAGCCGGTGTCGGCCGTTGGGGGTCCAGAAGCCCTCCTTGGGGGCCGTGATGGCGATGACCGGATCGAGGAACCGGCCGGTCTTCTGGATGACGTCGGCCAGTCGCTTATGGTGAGTCTCCGACAGGTCGCGCTGAAACGGAGTCGGCTCGATCTTGTCGATCGGGAGGATGGCAAAGACCTGCGGCTCCCCACCGAGAGGGTCGAGGTAGTCGCCGATGACGATCCCCCCTTCGGCGCGGATGCGCTCCTCGACCGCGTGGGCGGCGGGGACCCCCTCCTTCGGGACGCACGCTGAGGGCTCGAGCCCCGCGGACTTTGCTTCGGCCTTGCGCCGGGGAGCGCGCCTCTTTTTCGCCGTCTTGGTGGTCGGCTTCGTCGGCATGCCAGCGGGACTAGCAGACAGGGCCGCGCTTGCGAAGCCGTCGGCGCCGTTTACTTGGCCGATTGCAGGTCACGGCGAGAGACTCGCCTCGTGGCTACCCGCGCTTTTGTCGCCTTCTCGGCCGAGTTTCCGAACGACAACTCGGATCTTCACCGGGGCACCATCTGGATGTGCGTCGACCTCTGCGGACCCGCAGAGGCTCACTTGCCGCAGGAGCTGGCGGGAGAGGGCGAGCAGGGCGAGCCGGACGACGACGAGCTGGAGCCGATCGAGATCGTCGACTCCATCGAGCTCGAGGGGCCGATCGAGATCGTGCCGGTTCCACTCGAGAGCGGCGAGGTCCTCTCTGCGGCGGCTACGGAGCACGACGAGCCCGAGGAAACTGAGCTGGCCCCGCAGCACCTCGACGATAGACCGGCGCCACTCGTCTCGACCCCTCCGCCCCCGATCGACAACCCCTTCGACGCGTTCCTCCAGACGCTGTCGGACGTTGCCTGCGATTCGGGTCAGACCTTCGCCGCGTCCGAAATCGGCGCCGCGCTCGCGGATGACCCCGTAGCGCTCGCGTGGCGCGGCATCCTTCTCGGGGAGAGCGAGGACTTCTCCCTCTGTTCGACCCCGCTCGACGAGTGGGCCGCGGGGGCGCTCGCGCGCATTCTTTCGGCGCCTCACAAGGCGGCACACCTGCGGCGTGAGCTTCGCGCACGGGGCGTCGCGGCGTTCGGGTTGGTCGAAGCCGCCTGATACAGTTCGCCCGATGAGCGCCCCGAAGCTCGGCGAACGCACGAGCGGCCTTCTCGTGCATCCTACGAGCCTCGCCGGGCCGCACGGCTGCGGCGACATCGGGGCGTCGTCGCTACGATGGCTCGATTTCATGCGCGTGAGCGGCCACCGGTGGTGGCAAATGCTCCCCGTCGGCCCGGTCGGCTACGGCAACTCGCCCTACAGCGCGCAGTCCGCGTTCGCCGGGAGCGCGCTCCTCTTGGCGCTCGAGCCGCTCGTCGAGGCAGGATGGCTCGAGACGCGCGCGCTCGACGCTCGCGCCAGTCTGCCCGCCGAGCGCGTGGACTACGCCGCGACCGAGCGCTTTCGCGAGACCTGCCTGCGTACCGCTTTTTCGGCGTTCGTGTCCCGCGGAGCGAGGGACCCGCGCTGGAAGGCCTTCGTGGCGTTCGAGGAGTGCGAGCGGGGCTGGCTCGACGGCTTCGCCCTCTTCCGCGCCATCAAGCGAGCGCACGATCGCGTCGCGTGGACGAGCTGGCCGGCGGCTCTTCGCGACCGAAAGGGGCCCGAGCTCGATCGCGCGGCGCGCGGTCTTGCCGACGACGTGCGCTTCGAAAAGATGACGCAGTGGCTCTTCTTCGAACAGTGGCGAACGCTTCGCGCGGAGTGCGCGTCGCGGCACATCGGGCTCATCGGCGACGTTCCGATCTTCGTCGCCCACGACAGCGCGGACGTGTGGCAAGAGCGCGAGCTCTTCCACCTGGATGCGCTCGGGGCGCCCACGGTCATCGCCGGAGTTCCGCCCGACTACTTCAGCGCCACGGGGCAGCGCTGGGGGAACCCCCACTACCGCTGGCCGCGGCTCAAGAAGACCGGGTACCGATGGTGGCTCGACCGGATGCAGACGACGCTCGCGCGGTTCGACGCGGTGCGGATCGATCACTTCATCGGCTTCACCCGCTACTGGGAGATTCCGGCAAGCGAGCCTACCGCTGTGAAGGGGCGGTGGGTGCGGGGCCCGGGCGCGGACTTCTTCAGGGCGCTGGCGAAGGAGATCGGCGAGCTCCCGCTCATTGCCGAGGACCTCGGCGTGGTGACGCCTCGCGTGAAGCGCCTACGCGATCACTTCAAGCTTCCGGGGATCAAGGTTCTCCAGTTCGCGTTCGGCACCGATCCCCAGGCCCCTGGCTTTCTGCCCCACAACTACCGGCGCCGCGCGGTCGTCTACACGGGGACGCACGACAACGACACGACGGTGGGCTGGTTCAGCGAGGTCGGGGGGGGGGCGAGCACGCGCTCCGCCGCGCAGACGGAGCGGGAGCGCCAGACGGTCATGCACTACCTGGGCTCCGACTCGAGCGACGGGAGCGAGATTCACTGGGACATGATCCGCGCGGCCTACGCCTCCGTCGCACGTACCGCGATCGTTCCGCTCCAGGACGCGCTTGGTCTCGGGACGCGGGCGCGCATGAACCACCCAGGGACCGTCGAGGGGAACTGGGAGTGGCGGGTGGACGACGGTGCGCTCACCGTGGAGCTTGCCGTGCGCCTCGCGGATCTCGCACGGACGTACGGGCGGGCGTAGGTCGCAAGAGACTTCCGAGCGGAGCGCCCGACGCAGGGCTCGGTGCTCGTCGGGGGTGCTCCTCCCCCCGCAAGCTCGGCGCGCGTGGGGGGCCCCGCGCACCCCCTCCTGCGCGCCGAGCCCTGCGTCGGGCTCTTCGTAGGCCGATCGTACGGCGACGTAGACTCGGACTACGAGACCGTCGTGCGCGAGTACGAGCCTCGTCGCTCGACGCTACGGCGCCGTAGTCGCTAGGCGCCGTCGCTGGCCGTCTACGCGCTCGTAGCGGGGCAATACGTCGTCGTATCGATCGCATTCGGCCAATGAAGAATGTTGTCCAACTCGAAATCCACATCGAGGAGCCCGCTGGCCGGTCTCGGCGCGCAGGAGGGGGGTGGGGAGCCGGTGTTTGAGCCGTCCCTTGCCCAGAGAGCGACGCGTCGAAGGCGAGTTCGGGGGGGCCACCCCCCGACGAGCACCGAGACCGGCCAGCGGGCGGTCGCTGTCTCCCCTCGCTGTCTGCCAAACCCCGAACCCTAGTCGCGGCGATACATCGTCACGACGCCCGCACCCCCGAGCCCCAAGTTGTGTTGCAGCGCGATCTTCGCGTCCTTCACCTGGCGCTTCTCCGCCTGACCGCGAAGCTGCCAGACGAGCTCCGTGCACTGCGCGAGCCCCGTCGCCCCGAGCGGGTGCCCCTTCGAAAGGAGCCCCCCCGAGGGATTGACGACCCACTTGCCCCCGTACGTGTTGTCGCCGTCCCAGATGAACTTCTCGGCCGTCCCCTCGGCGCAGAGGCCGAGCGCCTCGTAAGTGAGAAGCTCGTTCGCTGTGAAGCAATCGTGCAGCTCGATGACGTCCACGTCCTCGGGCCCGATACCCGACTTCTCGTAGACCTCCTTCGCGGCCTCCTTCGTCATGTCGTAGCCAACCATCTTGATCATGCTCTTCGGCTCGAAGCTCGTCGCGAAGTCGGTCCGCATCGCCTGCGCCGCGATGTACACGGGGTTGGAGATCCCGTGCTTCTTCGCGAACTCGTCCGAGCAGAGGATCGCCGCGGCGGCGCCGCACGTCGGCGGGCAACACTGGTAGCGGGTGAGGGGATCGAACACCTCTTCGGAGGCGAGGATCTCTTCGACCGAGAGCGGCGTGTTGAAGAGGGCGTACGGGTTGTTCGCCGCGTGCTTTCGCGCCTTCTCGCTGATCTTCGCGAACGTTTCCCGCTTCGTTCCGTACTTCCAACGGTACTCGCGCCCGGCTCCGCCGAACATTTGCGCGGCGGGGGGGGCCTGCGTGAAGCCCTGCACGTCGTTCATCACCGCGGCGTGCTGCTCGAGCGGGTTCGTCCGGTCGTTGAACTTGTTCCCGAGCGCGCCTTTCTCCATCTTCTCGAAGCCGACGACGAGCACGCAGTTCATTCCGGCGTCGATCGCCTGCTTGCCGAGCATGAGCGCGCTCGAGCCGGTCGAGCAGTTGTTGTTCACGTTGAAGACGGGGATCCCCGTGAGCCCGACGTCGTAGACCGCGCGCTGGCCGCACGTGCTGTCGCCGTACACGTACCCGCAGAAGGCTTGCTGGATTTCGGCGTAGGGGACCTTCGCGTCCTCGAGCGCGGCGCGCATCGCCTTCGCCGCCATCACGTTGTACTCCTCGCTCGCCCCCGGCTTGGCGAACTTCACCATCCCCACGCCGATCACATTCACTCGCTTGCTCATGTTGGACTCCGCATTGGATTACGTGGCTCGGTCGTGGCGCGTGTCAGAGAAGGTTCTGCAAGAAGCCGAGGTTGTGTGCGACGCGGACGTCGCCGTCTACGCGTAGCTTGCCGTGCATGAAGAGATCATGGGCCGCAGCCTGACCTTTGACGAGGGCGACGAGGTCGTCCTCTTCCATACGCACGGTCGTCGTGGCCCCCTTGGCTGAGCCCTCCGAGACGCTCTTGGCGTCCACGAAGAAGCTCTTGTCGGGGTTTTTCACCTCGAACTGGATGACGCCGGCGATGTCCGCAGGGGTCTTCGCCAGCCGGTCCTTGAGCGCCGCGAGGATCGCGGGGCTTCGCGGTTGCTTCGGGGCAGAAGAAGAGCCTGGCGAGGCAGCGGCGGCGGGTGAGGCCGCTCCCCCCCCGTGCTTGGCCGCGTAAGCCTTCGCGGCGGCGGCAGCGTCAACCTGCTTCAGGAACTCGAGCTTCTGCGACGCCATCACGTTGCCGCTGATCTTGAGCTTCCCACCGAAATACAGCTTCTGCGCGTCGGCCTTCCCCGTCGCCATCGCGACGAAGTCGCCGTCGCTCAGCTCGAGCGTCACGTCGGGCTTCTCGGCCGTCCCCTTCGCACACGAACCCTTGCCGTTCTTCACGTCGAGCGTCCAGGCGGAGTCGGGGTTCGTGAGCTTCCACTGGAAGACGGTGCCCACCTTCGCGACCAGCTCGGGGTGCGTCTCCAGGTGATGGCCGATCGCGAACATGATCGCGTCCGTCCCCGCCGCTGTCGCTGCACCTGCCGCGTGGGCGTGCGGCTTGTCCTGAGCACCGGGCACGACGTCCGCCCCGCCCATTTTCTTCGCGAAGGCCTCTGCCGCCGCGGCGCGATCGATCTTCTTCAGGAACTCGAGCTTCTGCGACGCCATCACGTTGCCGCTGATCTTGAGCTTCCCGCCGAAGTACAGCTTCTGCGCGTCGGCCTGGCCGGTGGACATGGAGATGAAGTCGGCGTCCGAGAGCTCGAGCGTCACGTCGGGCTTCTCTGCCGTCCCCTGCTTGCACGACCCCTTTCCGTTCTTCACGTCGAGCACCCACGCGCTGTCGGGGCTCGAGAGCTTCCATTGGAAGACGGTCCCGATCTGCGAGACGAGTTCCGGGTGGGCTTCGAGGTGGTGGTTGATCGCGAACATCACCGCGTGGGAGGACAGTGCCCCCGGCGCGGCGGTCTGGTGCGCGCTCGCCGACGGAGCGGCGGCGACGGGCTTGGGCTTGGCGGTGGGGACCGAGGCGTAGAGCTCGATCGCCGCGTTCGAGATCACCGTCGCGTCGCGCTCGGCGACCTTGCACCGGAAGATGATCTTCCCGTCGCTCTCCTTCCACATCTCGGTCTTGATCGTCTCGCCGGGGAAGACGCTCTCGGCGAAGCGGACCTTGATGCTCTTGAAGCGGCGCGGGTCGCCGTCGCAAAACGCCTTGATGACGTGGCGCGCGGCGAAGCCGAACGTGCAGAGGCCGTGCAGGATCGGCTTCTTGAAGCCGAAGTTCGCAGCGAACGTCGGGTCCGCGTGGAGCGGGTTCCAGTCGCCGGACAGGCGGTAAAGGAGCGCCTGGTTCTCCGTGGTCTTCTCGGAGATGACGGCGTCGGGGGCGCGGTCCGGGGGCACGTTGACGTCCGCGGACGGCCCTCGCTCGCCCCCCCAGCCGCCGGCGCCGCGGACAAACGTCGTGAGCTCATTGTAGATCAGCTCCTCGCCGTTCTCGTCCACCGACGTCGTCGCCGTGACGACGAGCGCGTTCTTCCCCTTGTCGAAGATGTCTTTGATCTTCGTCTTGTGGGTGAGCGTCGCGTGAGACGGGAGCGGTCTCTTGATCTCGGTGTACTGCTCGCCGTGAAGGACGCGGTCGAAGCCGTAGTTGAGGCCTGGGGTCTGTTTCCCTTCCTTCGCCATCTTCATGTAGACGTTGAGCGCCGGGATCACGCCGAACGTGGGGAGCACGCGGAAGCCGTCGCCGGCGAGCTCGTACACGAGGGGGAGATCTTTGGGGTCGAGCGGGTTCTGCGCCGCGCCGACGCCGAGCGCGTAGAGCGCCACGTCGCGCTCGTCGTAGCTCGACGTCACGTTGGGGATCTGCGAGGCGAGCGCCAAGTCGACGTCGATGAACTCGTTGCCCCCTTTGCTCTTGGAGTTCAAGTTGTCGAGGATCGGCTGCATCGACTGCGTGATGTCGCCCGGGTGCGTCGTCTTCTCGAAGCCGGCGATCTTCGACCACTCCCGCTGAATGGCCTCCGGAGCGATCGGCTTGCCCAGCTTGAAGATCGCCCCCGCGGCGCGCTCCCAGCGCAGCTTCCCGACGAACCCGCCGCCGACTTCGAAGAGCCCGCCGTTCTCTTCGCACGAGTCGTGACAGAGCCACGCGACGAGCGGCGAGACGTACTCGGGCTTCAGCGCGTCGAGGAGCTCCTTCGGGAGCACGGTCTCCGTGAGTCGCGAGCCGGCGAGGGGGGCGATCGCGTTGACGAAGACGTTCTTCTTCTTCCCCTCGATCGCCAGCGTGCTCGCGAGACCCACGAGGCCGAGCTTCGCCATGGCGTAGTTCGCCTGGCCGAAGTTGCCGTAGATCCCGGCGGCCGACGACGTGAAGACGATGCGGCCGTAGCCGGCGTCGCGCATGTGGTTCCACGCGGCGTGCGAGACGCGGAAGCCGCCGAGGACGTGGACGCGGTAGATGAGGTCCCAGTCCTCCGCCGTCATCTTCTGGAACGACGTGTCGCGCAGGATCCCGGCGTTGTTCACGACGATGTCGATCCGCTTCCACGTATCGAGCGCCGTTTGAACGATCTTCGCCCCGTCCTCAACGGAGTCGTAGTTGGCAACCGCTTCTCCGCCCGCTTTCTTGATCTCGTCCACGACCGCGTCAGCCGCGGCGGACGACTTGCCGTCACCGTGTCGCGAGCCCCCCAGGTCGTTCACGACGACCTTCGCGCCGCGCGACGCGAGGAGCAGTGCGTGCGAGCGTCCCAGTCCGGCGCCCGCCCCCGTGACGATGGCGACCCGTCCGTCGAAGCGCAGTTCGTTACCCATGATCGGTGACCTTTCGTCTCGTTTGCATCGCCTGCTTAGGTTGTCCCAGGTCTCGCGATGTTTCGCACGCGAAGTATTCGGAGAAGGGGGGGAGCCGTCAAGGGTGCCCGCGACCGAGGGGACGCCCGTGGCGCATGGCGTCGAAAATGGGCGTGATCCCGGGGGATTCGCACTAGAGTCCCGGCCGCTCATGCCCCCCTTCCGGCGCACGTTTGCCCTCCGCGCGGGCCAGATCCTGGTCGGGGCGGCGCTCGGGCTCCGGGCGGCCTTGGCAAGCGCGGGGGACGATCCCTCGGTGACCGTTCGGGAGCTCGACCCGAAGACCGGCGCCGCGATCAAGGAGGAACCCAAGGCGCTCACGTACCTGAGCCTTGGCCCTCTCTTTTCGTTCGTGGACGCGAACAGCGTCCAGAGCACGGTCCTGGGTCAGCCCTCGACCGGGGGCTACGCGATTGGGCTCGAAGGATCGCTCAATCACTACGCCGGCGAGAGGGTGGTTTTTGCGTTCGGGTACGGCCTCTTTCTCCAGACACAGCTCGAGAACGCCAAGTACTTTCGCACCGACTTCGGCGTTCAGGGGAACGCCGGTCCGGTCGGCCTCGAGCTCGGTTTCGGGATCCGGCAGGGGGACGGCACGTACGGAACGACCGGGAGCTTTCACGGGGCGCTCTTCCTCTCGGCCGGCTACCTCGTCATCTCGTACCGTGTCTCGCCGGAGCTCTTCTCGTTCCCGTCGAACGAACCGAGCTTCGGGCTGGAGACGGCGATCAGCATCGGGATCAAGCTCCCAATCGCGCTGCAAGGGCGGGATCCGACGGGGTACGCCATCCAAGCAAACGGTCACGCCTGGTAGCAGCGGGCGGAGCCGTTGGCCTCCGGCGCGCCGCGGTTCGTGTAAGGTTGGATCGATGGCGCACCGGCGAATCCTCGAGGGGCGCGTCCTCGTCTCCGCGTGGAAGATGCCCGAGCTCGTGGACATCCGGGAGATCGCGGCCGAGGTGGCGAGCACGAGCGCGCGTCTCGGGAAAAAGCTCCTTTACCTGTCGGTCATCGGTCCCTCGTCGATTCCGCGAGGGGAGATCCGCGACGAGCTCGTCGGCTTTTACCAGTCGATGCTGGCGAACGCGGAGTCGATGCACATCGTCATCGAGGGGAGCGAGTTTCAGCAGAGCATCAAGCGGAGCGTCATCGCCAACGTGCTCCTCGTCGTCCCCGCGCGCGGGCGCGTGTTCATCGAGAACTCGATCCAGGCGGTGATCGCAGCGTCCCCAGCGAGCACGCGGGTGGAGCTGTCCAGAGCGGCTCAGCTCGCGGGGGAACAGAAGCTCTTCGATTTCGCCCGCGAGGCATGAGGGCACGAGCTAGGCGAGCTAGAGTGGAGAGAGAGGGACGCCGTTGGATCTCGCGCGGATGCTCGAACGATGTGAGAAGGACCAGTGGGTCCCGAGCGACCTCGATTGGTCGGCGCCGCCGCGCGCGATGTCCCAGGACGACGAGGGGAAGATCGTCCAGCTCTTCACCGACATGGCGGGGATCGAGCGGCTCGCGGGGGCCCTCTTTCGCGAGCAGGAGAAGCGGGTCGACGATCCGACGTTGCGGCGGATCTTCCACTCTTTCGTCGGCGACGAGGCTCGTCACGCCCAGGTCGCGCAGATGCTGGCCGACTTCTACGACGTGCGCCACCTGCGCGCCTACCGCATCAGCCCCAGCCTCGAGCGGTTCGTGCCGCCGTTCCTCGCGGCGATTCGCTGCCTGAGCGACGACGTCGCGAACGCGTACATCACCGTCGGCGAGCTGATCCTCGACATCGCGCTCCTTCGATCGATCGACGACTACGTCAGCGATCCGATGAGCGCGCAGGCGATGCGCCTCATCAACCGCGACGAGTCGCGCCACATCGCGATCGACTACTACATGGTCGAGCACTACGCCTCGCCGGAGTACGCGGAGGCGGCGCGGGAGAAGGTCGCGCGGAAGAGCCTCGCGGAGACGGCCGCGGCGTGGCGAACGTTCGCGACGATGCTCTATCACGCGCAGCCGTTCATCCGCGACGTCTTCGTCGAGCCGATGGACTTCGTCGACCCGACCGGAGTTCGCCTGCGCGAAGCGTTCAAGCGCTTCCAGCAGCTCGGCGCGAAGCCCGGGGTGAGCGAGCGCCCGTTCGGCAAGTTCATGCTGACACTTCAGGAGCTGCACCATCACCCGGTCGTGGGGCCCCTCTTCGGCAAGGGGCTGGCGCGGTTGGCGGGGGTAGGGGAGCGCTTTCTTCAGCGACTGAACAGCGACGCCGAGCTGGCCGAGGCGGCGAGCAAGTCGTACGAAGAGCTCGCGCAGGAGGCGCTGGCGATCAAAGGGCCGAACGCGACGGCTCCTCCGGCCAGGAGGCCGAGCTGATTCGCCCCACGACTCCTATCGCGGTCGGAGTGCCGGTGCGCACGAACGGGTACCGCCACTGACGGGGAAGCGGCCTACAATGCTCCTATGGTGAAGAAGGCATTTGCGGTCGGGGGGCCGGGGGGACTCGCGCTGGCGCTGCTCTTTCTCCTCGCGTGCTCGAATACGGTCAGCTCCGTCATCGGGAGCGCGACACTGTACTGCAACGTGAAGACCTCCGCCGGCGAGGCCTCGTGCCTCATCCAAAAGGACGTCGCGACGGCGGAGCAGAGCACTCTCCAGAACGAGTGCACCAGTAACGGCGGCACGTCGGCGAGCTCGTGTCCGACGACCGGGCTCGTCGGCTGCTGTACGCAGCCCGAAGAGAACTTCACGCTCGAGACCTGCTACTATGCGGGCACCGCGAGCCAGCTGAAGACCGAGTGCTCGGGGACGTGGACGACTACGCAGTGACGTGACTTCGGGGGGAGGATCACGAGCGCGCCGCGCGCCGCCGAGCTGCCCAGACCGCAAAGCCGATCACGACGACCCCTAGGCCGATCCAGAGCCACGCGCGGACGGGGATCGCGATCATCGCGTCGAAGACCCTCTGGCCGAAGAAGCTGACGAGGAGGATCGGCGGCACGTACCCCGCGAGCGAGCCCCAGAAGTGCGTCCAGAACCGGACGCGCGAGACGCCGAAGAAAGCGTGCAGGAGCGGCGGCATCCAAAAGATCAGTCTCAGCAAGAAGACCGTCGCGAACCCGCGCGCGGCGAGCGCGTCGTCGAACCTCTGGAAGCGCGCGGGGATGAAGGCGCGTATCCAGTCACGGGCCACGAGGCGAGCGAAGGAGAAACCGACGACGCTCGCGGCCATCGTGCCGGTCATCGAGAGGGCGAAGGCGACCGGCCACGGCCAGATGAGCGGCGCGGCGACGATGAAGACCGTCCCCGGAAGGCCGAACGGCTGGAGCAGCGCGTATGCGACGACGAACGCGAGATACCCCCACGGGCCGAGGTCCACGAGCGCGCGGGCTGCGCGGGCGGGCTCCGAGAGCTCATGGAACAGGCCGAAGCGCTGGGCCACGAGGACCCCGGCGACGACGACGAGAACCGCCGCGATCTTCGCGTTTCGCAGGAGGCGCTGCTCGGGTGTGGCGACCAACCCGGGCGTCGTAGCACACCGCTTCGCCGTGCTATCACCGGGCGAAATGACCGGGCGCGGTTGGATCGTAGACAGCTTGGGGGCGCCGGCGTTCGAGCGGCTCGCGTCGGAGCTGTCCGGCTCGGAGCTTCAGTCGGTGCTGCTCGAGGTGATGCAGAGGCGAGCGAAGGCACGTACCCCTGCTGACCTGATCGCTCAGTACAAGCGCGACCCGTTCTGCAAGCCGGCTCCGGTCGATCAGCGGACGGCGGTCGCGATCGACGCCGAGCTCCTCGCGGCGGCTGACGGCTTCGAGGCGATGGAGCTTTCGCCGGTGGCACCTCTCGGCGCGTGCTCGGCGGTTGGTCTCACCGATCAGAACCGCGTCCTGTCCGCGACTCGCACGACGGAGATCGTCTCCGATCCGACGAACGTGCTCGCGCTCGAGTGCGCGCTGCGGCTGCGCGCGAGCCCGGCGTCGCCCGTGCATTTTGCGACGAGCCAGCGTGTAATCCGGGCGCAGCCCGTGCCGAAGCTGCCTGGCTACTCCTCGCATTTTCGAATCTTCGTGCTCGCGAGCGGCGGCAGCGAGACGAAAGACCATACGTTCACCACCGACACGCTTGTCCGCCACGTCCGGACGATGCTCGGCGCGCTGGACCGCCTCGAGCGCCACGGCTACTCGTTCGGCGCGCGGCGGGTCGACGTCCTCGCGACGCCGGAGCGGGCGAAGCTTGGCGATCGGATCGCGGAGGGGCTTGGGGCGTTCGCGGCGCGCAAGGTGCTCGCGCACGCGTACTACTCGCTCGGCCTCCGCTACGTGCTCTGGGTGACAGCGCCCGACGGCAGGCAGATCCCGCTCGTCGACGGTGGCGCGTTCGACTGGCTGGCCAAGCTGACGTCGAACCGGCGCGCTGTCTACGTGGCGACGGGGGCCGGGGCGCAGCTGATCTCGGTTCGCTTTCGCGCGGACGCTGCCGCGAAGGGCTAGCGGCAATGTGGGCGCACCCCCCGCGCCCGAACGCACGCATGCCGTGCACTTCACCGCAATTGTTGCCCGCCAGAACACCTAGTTCCCCGCCCCGATGCGATGAACCCTTTCTTGCCTTCTCTGGCTCTCAGCAGTTGGGGGATTTGGAGGAACAGCGTCATGAACGACATTGCGGTCACGTTTCCCGGCGGCAAGCGCGTCGATGCCCAGGTCGGCGCGTACGTCGTGCGTACCGATCAGCCCGTCGAGTCCGGCGGCAGCGGGAGCGCCGTCGCCCCCTTCGACCTTTTCCTGGCGTCGCTCGCGACGTGCGCCGGGATCTATGTCCTCGGCTTTTGCCAGGCGCGAAACCTCACGACCGAAGGAATCGAGCTCATCCAGCACGTCGAGACCGACCCCGCGACGAAGCTCCCGAGCCACATCCGCCTGGAGCTTCGGCTCCCTACGACGTTCCCCGAGAAGTATCGCACCGCGGTCCTCCGTGCGGCTGAGGGGTGCAAGGTGAAGAAGACAATCGCGGCAGCCCCAGTGATCGACGTCGTTCTCGCGGAGCCCGACGCGCCCTTCGCTCACGCATCGTGAACCAAACCGGTCCGGGTGAGGTAAGAGTGTCCCGCCATGGACCATCGCGACGAAGAGCTCCTTGCGTCGATCCGCGCCGGCGATGACGCGGCGTTGAGCTCGCTTCTCGCGCGGCAGGCGCCTGCGATTTACCGCTTCAGCGTCAAGATGTGCCGCGATCCGGAGGACGCGAAGGACGTCCTCCAGGACACGCTCCTCGCGGCCGCGCGCGGCATTCGGGAGTTTCGCGGGGCCTCTTCGCTTTCGACGTGGCTTTACACGGTGGCGCGGAGTTTCTGCATCAAGAAACGGCGCACATCGAAGTTCGCGCCAACGGACACGGTATCGCTCGACGATCGGGACGGGCTCGCGTCCAGCGCCCCCGGAAAAGCGCCCGACGAGGCCGCCGCGGATCGGGAGCTCTCGACGCTGCTCGAATCTGCGATCCGGGCGCTCGAGCCCACGAGCCGCGAGGTGCTCGTGCTCCGTGACGTCGAGGGGCTCACCGCGCCCGAGGTGGCCGAGGTGCTCGGCGTAAGCGTCGATGCCGTGAAGAGTCGTCTGCACCGCGCGCGGGCGGAAGTCCGCGCGAAGCTCGAAGATCGCCTCCCGTCCAGCGAACGCGCGAGCCAGCGTCCCGCCGGGGTCGGGTGTCCCGACGTGATCGCGCTCTTCTCGCGCTTTCTCGAAGGCGAGATCGGCGCGCCGGAGTGCGAGGCGATGCAGTCGCACGTCGCCACCTGCAGCCGGTGCAACGCCGCATGCGAGTCGCTCAAGCACACGCTCGCGCTCTGCCGCGCCGAACCGCGCGGCGAGGTTCCGCCCGACGTCCAGGAGCTCGTTCGCAAAGCGCTCCGAGAGTTCACCGCGCAAGCCGCGAAGCTTTAGGGCGGGCCGCGAGCGAGTCGCTCACCGAGCGCCGCTCGAGAACAGGTAGCCCATCACCGCACCGTAGATCGTCGAGATGTACGGGTTCGCGGTGACCAGACACGCGCCGCTACGGCAGCCTACGAAGCGATGGTAGCCGAAGCCGAAGGCGGCCCCCAGGAGCACCGAGACGATCGTACGGGTCAGCATGGCGCCTGGTTGGAGCCACGACCGTCCCAAAAGGGTTCACGGATCAGGTCCGTTCGCCGACGCGGGCGATCACCCGGTTCAGCCTGTCGTGTACGTCGCGCGCAACCGTCTGAAGCTCGGGTTCTCGTTGCGCGGCGATCGTTTCGAGCGGGTCGACGGCGGCGACGTGGACGCGCCCACCGCTCTCTTCGTAGAGGACGACGTTGCAAGGGAGGAGAAGGCCCACGTCGAGGTTTGTCTGAAGAGCTCGGTGAGCAAAAGACGGATTGCATGCGCCCAGGATCGTGTACCGCCGGAAGTCGACGTCGAGCTTCTTCTTCAGCGTCGCCTGAACGTCGATCTCGGTAAGGACACCGAACCCCTCCGCCTTGAGGGCCTCGGTGACCCTGGTGCGCGTCTCGTCGAACGAGCCCGCCGCAGTCGTGTGGATTCCGAATGGTTTCACGGACGCCTCCTCTTCGATCAGATAGCCACGCGCGTCGCGCCGCTCGACTCCGCTTCCGCAAGCTTCGTGCGGACGTCGACCATATCGACCTCCGCGACACGTCGGATGAGCTCCTCGAGAGCCGCCGCCGGGAGCATCCCGACCTCGCGGAAGAGGAGAATCCCATCCCGGAACACCGTCAGCGTCGGGATGGCTCGGATCTGGAACGCGGCGGCGAGCCCGGGCTCCACCTCCGTGTTGACCTTCGCGAACGTAACGGCCGGGTGCTTGGTCGCCACGGCCTCGTAGATCGGGGCAAAGGCGCGACAGGGCCCGCACCGTGGCGCCCACCAGTCGATGAGAACCGTTCCCCTACCGATCATCTCCGTGAAATTCGCCGTGGTCATCTCGCGCGTGCTCATGTTCGCCTCCGACCAGTGAGAGCCGAGAGGGAGGAGAAAGGGTTCGTACGAGCTTCCCTGAACCCTTTGTCGCGCTAGTGGCTCTCACCTGGTGGCTTTTGCATCATGTGGAGGTGAACCAATGTGCCAGCGTGTGACGTGCTCTTCGTGTGGGAAACCGAGCTATGTCGGCTGTGGCGCGCATGTCGAGCAAGTGCTCCGCGATGTACCTGTGGAGCAGCGATGCCGCTGTCGCGAGGCGAAACACGCCCAGCCCGACAAGGCCGGCGGCTTGCTCCAGCGACTCTTTGGGCGCTGACCGCAGCGCGCCTGAGACGACGAGTCACGCATGAGCCCCCGCTAGCGGTGCGCCATGTGCCTCCTCTTCGGCGTCCGCCGCCGGCTTCGTCGCGAAGAAGAGAAACATCACTGGAACGAGGAAGAGGGAAAGGAGCGTAGACGACGTCAGCCCCCCGACGACAGCGAGCGCGAGCGGCTGATTCGCTTCCGATCCGCGCTCGAGCGCCATGGCCGTCGGGATGAGGCCGATGACAGTCGCCAGGCTCGTCATCACGATCGGCACGAAGCGCGAGCGCGCCCCGGCGACGATTGCGTCGACCTTGTCCGCCCCCTCGAGGAACCGACGGTTCGCGTCGTCGACGAGGAGGATGCCGTTCGATACGGCGATCCCGATGACCATCAGGATGCCCATGAGCGCCGTGATCGAGAACCCCTGTCCGGCGCCCATCAGCGCGAGGACGATCCCGACGAGCGAAACGGGGATCGTGAAGAGCATCACGAACGGCAGCCTCAGTGACTTGAACTGCGACGCCATGATCATGAAGACGACCATCACGGCGAGCCCAAGGGCTAGCCCGAGCCCCGAGAACGTCGTTCTCATGAGGTCGATCTGTCCTGCGAAGGACCAATGAATGTTGCGGGTCCTCGCGTCACCGTGGAGCGCCTTCTCGAGGTCGCCTCCCGCCCTCCCCATGTCTCGTCCTTCCGTGATCATGAGCACGTGGGCGGCGCGCTCGAGGTGGTTGCGCTCCACGGCGATCGGGCCGAGCTGGCGATGTACGCCGGCGTATGCGCCCAATAGGACCGCTCGCCCCTCGTCGCTTACCCGCACGGGGAGCGCCGCGAGCTGTTGCGTATCCGCGACCTTCGAGCCCTCGTAGAAAGTGACGACGTAGTAGGACTGACCATTGCTGGCGTCGATCCAGACGCCCGGCGTGTTGATGTTGCCAAGCGTCGCCTCGAGAGTGCTCTCCGCGGCGCTCTTCAGCGTCACGCCGACGAGCCCTGCTTTTTCCCGATCCGTTTCGACGTGCAGCTCGGGATAGTCGAGCTGCAGCGAGACCTTCACGTCGCGTATTCCAGGGACGGTCCGCGCGACGTCCGCGATCGCCTTCGACTCGCTCTCGAGCTCTTCGAGGTTCTCGCCGCGAACCTCGACGACAATCGGAGCGACGTATCCGTTCGCGAAGACGCTGGCGACGAGTCCGCCCGGAGCCTCCAACGTCTCGACCCCCGGGAACTCGCGCGTGAGAATGGCACGCGCAAGGGTTGCGAGCTCGGACTGAGAATGCTTGCGCTCCTCGGGGTCCGTGAACGCGATACGGAGATAACCGGTATGCGGTCCGACATTGGGGCTCACGAGGAGCGCTCGCGCGTTCTGGGGCATTCCGATGTTGGCTATCACCATCTTGACGCAGTCGTCCGGGAGCTCCTTGGACAAGGTCTTCCCCATCGCGCTGAGCTTCCCCGCGGCCTCCTCGATCGACACGCCGGGCTGAAATCTGACGTAGATCTGATCCATCGACTCGTCGATCTCGGGGAAGAACGTGCTAGGCAATCGGCCCGCCGCCCACGCGCTCGCCAAGACGAGAACCAAAGAGGCGCCGATGATCGTGCGCCGGAACGGGAGAGTGCGCCGCAGAAGGCGCGAGTATCCCTCGGCGAGCCGATCGATCGCCTGCTCGACGAGCTTGCCGAGCTTTCCGTGCTCCGCGTGGCCGAGGAAGTATCGACACGCCACCGGCGTCACCATCATGCTGACGAAGTAGGAAGCGATCATCGCGACCGCTACGGTGAGCGCGAGCGGCGCGAAGAGCTTCTTTGCGAGCCCGGCGAGCAGCAAGACCGGAAGGAGCACCGCCATCGTGGTGAGCGTCGATGCGAGGACGGGGAGGGCGACCGCATTCGCCCCATCGAGCGCAGCCTGCCTGGTCGACATCCCCATGCGCTGATGGCGATGGATCGACTCGAGCACGACGACGGCGTCGTCGACGAGCCGTCCCATGGCGAGGGTGAGCCCACCGAGCGTGAAGGCGTTCAACGTCTGGCCGCTCGCGTAAAGCACGATCAGGGTGATGGCGAACGAGAGCGGGATGGCGACCGAAACGATGAGCGTCCCGCGCATGCTCTGGAGGAAAAGGAGAATGACGAGGCCGATGAGGACGAGCGCCTGAAAGATCTCTTTCTTTAGCCCCTGATAGGTCGTCCGCACGAACGTGGACTGGTCGAAGAAGGCCTGCACCTTGATCCCGGGCGGCAGATCCTTGAGGTTGGCAACGACCTCCTTCACGGCGTCGACGATCTGAATCGTGTTGCCGCCTGGTACGCGAAGCACGTTGAGGTAGACGGCCTCTTTCCCGTTGACCGACACGGACTGCGTGAGCGGAGTCCCACCATCGTCGACGTGCGCAACGTCCCGGATGAGGACTGGCCGTCCGTCGACGACCTTCACGGGTGCCTCGCCGATCGAGGAGGGGCGCTTCGGGATCGCGTTCGTGTAGACGTTGGCGTCGAACTTCGGCGCGATGAACTCTCCCGCGGGCAAGAGCGCGTTCGAACCCTGCACTGCGGCGGCGACGTCGTTGGCGGTGACGTTGCGCGCCTGCGCTTTGGCGGGATCGACGACGACGTTGATTTGGCGCATCCGTCCGCCGTCGGGCGCGGCGCTCGCAACGCCGGAGATGCCCTCCAAGAGGGGCTCGACGTTGTTGAAAGCGTAGTCGTAGAGCTGCGGCCCGGTGTACCCCTCGCCGCTGACGACGACTTGGATCACCGGGGCATTCGACGGGTCGTATTGGAGGACGAACGGAGGGAGGACTCCGAGCGACTTCGGGACCGCCGCCATCGCGAAGCCGGCCTGTGATTGCACCAAGGTCTGGGCCGCGTTGAGGTCGGTCCCCCATTTCAGCCATACGTAGATCACGCTGAAGTTGTTTCGCGACAGGCTCTCGACGTGGTCCACGCCCGGTGTGGCGCTGACGTACTTCTCGAGGCGCCAGGAGATCGTCTTTTCGACGTCCTTCGGGCCCAGCCCAGGCGCAAGCGTTCCGACGATGAGCACCGGCGGCGTCAGCTCCGGGAACGTGTCGATCGACATTCGTGGGGTCACGACCCCTGCGAAGACCACGAGCCCGATGCAGAGCATCAAGATCATGATCGGATTGCGCAGCGACAGGGAGGTCATCGCTGCGCCCCCTCGGCCAGTTCACTCTCGACCTTGGAAAGGACGTGATCTCCGTCCTTCAGAACGGAGCGCCCTTGCGTCACGACGAGAGCGCCCGGCGCGAGATCCCCGGGCTTCACGAAGAGCATTCCCTGCGCTTCGCCGAGCGCCACGAAGGTCTTTCCATGCGCCATGTCTCCATCGACGACGTAGAGCGTGGACTTGGTGTCGGTCACGTTCGCCGCGGCGAGTGGCACTTCCGTCGCGGGAATCGGCTCACCGACGTCTACGCGAAGCTCGCCGGTCGTTCCGACCGGTATTTCGTGCTTGGGATCAGGGATGTCGATCTCGACGTGGACGGTGCGCGTGCCCGGGTCGGCTGCCGGCGCCCGTCGGGTGATTGACCCGCCGATCTCCTTCCCGGTGGCGTACTCGAAGAGCCTGATCGCCTTTCCGGGCACCACCACGTTGAAGTCGTTCTCCGGGACATCGACGGTCATTCGCACGGTGCTGCGATCGACGACCGAGACGATCGCAGCCCCGGGACGTACGAACGCGCCAGGGTCGATCGAGCGCGCGGCGATGTCTCCGTCGAAGGGTGCGCGCAAAACGCAGTCGTTCACTTCGAGGGAAGTGCCGATGAGCTTGGCCTTCTCTGCGAGAAGCTCCGCCTGCTTAGCGGCGCTCTGCGAGCTCTTCTGCTCGGCCTCGTTCGGCGATACGAAGCCGCCGTCGAGCATGCTCGTGACTCGGGACGACTCGTCGTAGAGCGCCTTCTGTTGGGCGTCCAGGGCGCGCGCCTGCATGTCCACGGCTTGGGACATCGCGTTCGCGTTCCGACAGTCGAGCGTCGCGAGGACTTGCCCTTCTCGGACGACGGCTCCAGGTCGAACGAGAACGGTGTCGACGTAGGCCGATACGAACTGTGGGCCGACGCTCGCGGCCACCCAGGGATCGAGCCGGCCGACGTAGGTGCGTTGGGCCCGGAAGAAGGCCGCCTTCGCCTCGACGACGCTGACAGGCTTCGCCTCCGAGGCGAGGGCCACGTGATTCGTCTTCGACTCGGCGTGACGAATGAGCGCGCCGCCCAGCACCAGGACAATCAGGACGGCCCCGCCGATCGTCACCGGTATGAACGAGAATGCCTTCCTGGTTCCAGCCGGTGCGCCTGCGTCGAGCGCGGGACCGTTGCCTTCGGTGATGCTCGGTTCCATTCAAACGACCTCCGCGATCTTTCTTCCAAAGACAGCGCGCGTGCGCGCGACCTCGAACACGCCAAGCGCGAGATTGATCTCGGCGTCTGCGAGCACGGCCTCGGCGTCGGCGAGCTCGACCGCGGTGCCGAGGCCGGCACGGAAGCGCGCGTCCGCCTGTGACCAGTTGGCGCGAGCGGCGTCGAGCGACTGCTCGAGGGCCGGCAGCGCTTGCCGCGCGACCGCGGCGCCCACGTAGGCTTCGCGGATCGCTGCGACTTCCTCGAAGCGGGCCTGGTTCAGCTCGTCGCGACGGACTTCTTCCGCCGCGCGGGAGGCGTCCGCCTGCGCGCTCACGACGGGATCGAAGAGCGGCCACGAGAAGATCGCGCCGACGTCCCAGTTCGGGACATCGGGCAGCCAACCGTCGTAGGTGTCGGGGACGCCGGAGGAAGGGGGCGCACCGCCTGCGCGTGCGGAGAGCGTCGCCGTCAGCGAAATGTCGGGCCGCGTTTCGGCGCGAATCGCCCGGGTCTGATCCTCCTGCGTGTGAAGGGCGGCAATGGCCCCGAGGATGCGCGGGTCGCGTGCTCCGGCGTGCGCAATCGCCTCGTCGAGCGCAGGAAGATCGAGGGGCGCCGGGGGGGGGCCGACGACGTCCAGCGAGGTATCGATGACCCCGACGGAGGCGGCGTAGACGGCGCGCGCGAGGTCGACGCCCCCGCGCGCCTTGATTCTTCCTGCGTCGAAGCGGGCGAGATCGGCGTCCGCGCGAGTGAGCTCGATCGGCGAGCGCATCCCCGCATCGACGCCTGACTTGGCGAGGTCTCGATGGGCTTTCGCGCGCGTGTAGGCATCTTCCGAAGCCTTCAAGATTGCCTTGGCGGCGTAGGTCGCGAAGTAGGCTTCCTCGACGCCGTACGTGACGTCGAGCAGCGCGTTGGCCGACGCCTGGCGCTCCACGTCGATGAGAGCGTCGGCCGCAGCCGTTTGGGCGGCGATGCGGCCGAAGTCGAACCCTTCCTGACTGAGTCCCGCGCCGACGAAGGTAGAGGCGTACGGCTGCCACGTGCCGCTCGCCACGGCGCGGGTCGCGCCGATCCGAGGGATGTCCATGTAGGTTGGGCTCACGTACGACGCCGTCGTGTTATTGGCGCTCGCGCCCAGGATTTGCGCGTTGACGCCCACGAGAGGCTGCCACTGGGCGCGGGGGATGTTCGCTGCCTCCTTCTGGGCGGCCACGCGAGCGAGTCCCGAGAGGACTGCGGGGTGATGGGCGCGCGCGTACGCGATGGCATCACCCAGGGACATCTCGCGCACAGGGGGTGGCAACGCGGCGATGGGGGGGGTGGGCGCCTCCGTGATGCCCGACGCCACGATGAGTGGACCCTGCGCCGCTGCGCGCGGAGCGACCGAGGTCGCGAGCAGGAGCGCGAGGAGCGTCGGCGTCGAGCGTTTCATCGTCGCCGCCCCCAAAGCAGCGGCTGTGCCACCTGCAAGGGTCGCCGCGGAGCCGGCTTTTGGCGCTGGTCGGGCAGCTATCGGCAGAGGCGTTCGGAAAATTTCGGGTTGCGATTCGTAAATTTTCCGAACAGGGGGGCCTCCTGCATCGAAAGAGAGCGTGTTTCTCGCCAACAGGCGCGAGCCGGCGTTCGGTACGTCGGTTGCTTTGCGATATGCAGGGAAGCATGTCTGCGCGACAGCCTGAGTTCGGAGTGTTTCGGGGGACTGCGTCCCTATGGGCGGCGATGCTCGGCGCGGTCCTCGTCGTCGCCGCGATCGCCTACTGGGACGCTCGTCGTGAAGCCTCTGCGGCGCTCGCCGACTTCGCGGGCGCGCAGGTTGCGCTTGCCACGGGACTGGCGGATCCGGTCGCGACTCACCTCGCGGTGATCGACGGCGACCGCCCGACCACTGCGGCGCTGACAGGACTCCGACGCGTGGAGAAGCCTGGTCGGCTCATGGTGCTCTTTGCGCGAGCAGGTCGCGAGGGGCTGCTCCGCACGGACGGTTCTCAAGTCCGGTCGCCCGCGATCGAGGACGCAATCCTCCGGGGCTCCGCATGGGTACGGTTGTCTCACGAGGAAGCCGAAGCGCTCGGGCTCCCGGCTCGCACGGCGATCGTCGGGCTGGCGCCGATAGCGAACGATGCCGGCCCTCGGTGGACGATCGCCGTGGTCGCGACAGCGCAAGAGGAACGGGATCGAGAGCTCCGAGCGCAGTGGCGCCTCGTCCTGGGGGTGACCTTCGCGGCTGGGCTCGTGTTCGCGTTTGGCGGGCTCGCGTTGCGCAAACAGCGAAAAGAGCTCGAGCTCGCCCGGGAGCTCGCGGTGGCCGAGGTGCAGCGCGAGCGGGACGAGCGGCTCGTGCGCGCCGACAAGCTCGCGACCATGGGGGCGCTCGCGACCGGAATCGCGCACGAAGTCTCGACGCCGCTCGGCGTCATCATGGGTCGCGCGGAGCAGGTGCTGCCCAAGGTTTCGGAGGACGAGCGGACGCGACGGGCGGTGGAGGCCATCCTCGAGCAGGGAGAGCGAATTGGGCGAGTCATCCGGGGCTTTCTTGCGCTCGCGCGAGGAGAATCGCCGAGCTTCGACCACGTCGATCCTGCGCAGATTGCCCGTTCTGCGGTCGAGCTCGTGGAGCATCGTTTCGAGAAGGCCGGAGTGAAGCTCCAGGCGGATGTGCCGGGTGGCCTTCCGCTCGTCGCCTGCGAGCCGCGACTACTCGAGCAGTCGCTCGCGAATCTCCTGCTCAACGCTTGCGACGCATGCCGGCCGAACGGCCTGGTCACCCTCGAAGTGCGCGGGGATGCCGAACGTGTCGCGTTCGTGGTCATCGACGACGGTGAGGGGATCACGGCCGAGTCCGCGGCGCGCCTATTCGAGCCGTTCTTCACGACGAAACCACCAGGGAGCGGCACCGGGCTGGGGCTCGCCATCTCGAACGAGATCGTCAAGCATCATCGCGGCACACTCACCGTCGAGCCGCGTCGTAGGGCGACGGGGACTCGAGCGTGCATAGAGATGCCTTCCATCCAGAGGAACCATGAGCCCAGAGCCGCCGTCCTCCACTGAGCCCGACGAACGTGCAAGCGTGCTCGTCATCGACGACGAGCCGTCGATGGCCGAGATGGTCGCAGACGGGCTATGCGTGCGCGGCTACGACGCCGTGCCCGCCAGCTCGAGTAAGGAGGCCGCACGGCTGATCGAGAGCGGGGAGCGGAGCTTCGACGCCGTGGTCACGGATCTCCGCATGCCCGGCGTCGACGGCCTCGAGATGCTCTCGATCGCGAAGCGAGCCGACGCAGCGCGTCCGGTCATCGTCATGACGGCATTCAGCGCTGTCGACTCGGCGATCGAGTCGATCCGGCGAGGCGCGTACCATTACCTCACCAAGCCGTTCAAGGTGGACGAGCTGGCGCTTTTCCTTGGGCGCGCCCTCGACGAGGTGCGCTTGCGAAAGGAGACGGCGTCGCTCAGGCGCGCCCTCCACGATCGCTTCTCGATCGAGAACCTAATCGGGACGAGCGCGGCCATGCGCGAGGTGGCCGACCTCATCGACCGAGTGGCCCGCACGTCCGTCCCGGTGCTCATCCTTGGAGAGACCGGGACCGGGAAAGGGGTGGTCGCCCGGGCCATACACGCCGAGGGACCGCGCGCGCGCGCGCCATTCGTCGGCGTGAACTGCGCGGCCCTGCCCGAGAACCTGCTCGAGAGCGAGCTCTTCGGCCACGTGAAGGGAGCGTTCACGGGGGCAAGCCAGTCACGCCGGGGGCTCGTCGCCGAGGCGGACGGCGGAACTCTGCTCCTCGACGAGATTGGAGAGATGTCGCCCGCGCTCCAAGCGAAGCTTCTCCACGTCCTCGAGAGCAAGACGGTACGACCCATCGGCGGAACGAAGGAGCATCCCGTCGATGTGCGCCTGATGGCCGCAACCCACCGCGATCTCCGCGCGCGGGTCGCGACCGGGGAGTTTCGCGAGGACCTGCTCTACAGGCTCGAAGTCGTGACGATGGAATTACCCCCTCTTCGCCACCGGCGCGGAGATCTGCCTGACCTCATCGATCATTTCCTGGCGCGGGAGAGGTTGAAGCACCCGCAATCGTGCGTGGAGTCGTTCGGGCCTGACGCGATCGAGCTGCTCCTCGACTATGGCTGGCCGGGCAACGTTCGCGAGCTCGAGCATCTGGTCGAGCGAGTCGTCGTACTCGGACGCTCCCCCAGCGTCACGGCGACGGATCTCCCTGCGTCGGTTCGCACCCGGCAGGCGAATCCCACCCCCTTCTCGGGCCCCGTGCTGCCGATCCGGGAGGTTCAGCGCCGCTACGCGGCCTGGGCGTTCCAACAACTCGAGGGTCGGCGCATGGTCACTGCGGAGAAGCTCGGCATCGACGACAAGACGCTCGCCCGCTGGCTCGCGGACGAACAAGCGAGTCGCTGATGCGTGCCCCGCGACCGCTGCCGCTCTCCGCCCGAGTCGTCTTACCACTGACCCTTTGCCTCCGTTGTCGCTGGGCGACTGCCCCGCCGAACGAATTACGAGCGTTTCGTTCGCGGGTCACATGAGCAGGTTCGAATCCTGCCGGAGGCGCCACGGCACGGCCGCAGCAGGCCGTCCGTCGACGAATCGAGAAAGGAGCGCGCCGTGAATACCACCCTGATAATCCTCGCCGTGACGGCTTCCTTGCTTGGGGTTGGCTGTGCTTCCGAAGACATCCCGCAGGCCTACCGGGGGCGGATGTTCGGGCGAACGGGAGCGCTCGCCTTCTATGCCGGAAAGACGGGTTTCTACGGCCCAGTGCTCGGGCCCGGCACGTACTTCACGGGAACCTACAACGAGCTGCACAAGGTCGAATGTTCGATGCTGACCATCCGCGAGCCGTTGACGGCGCTCACGAAGGATGGCGTCCAGTTCGGGCTCAATATCTATGTTCGCTTCTCCGCGGACTGCACGGACGCCGGCGTCCAAACCCTTCTTACGTCGATGCCGGTGGACGCAACGATGAACGTGACCGCAGCGCGTGTCTACCAAACGTACGTCCAACCCGCCGTCGGTGAAGCGGTACGAGAGGTCGTGTCTCCCATCCGAGCGAACGACGTCAACGATCGTCGCGAGGAGATCCTCGCCAGCATCCGAAAGCGTTTCCTGGAGATCATTGCGCATCGCGAGAAGAACATCGCAACCGTGTACGAAGTGAACCTCTCCAACCTCGATTTCCCCGACGACATGGATCAGGCGAACACCGACCGCGCAGTGCAAGCAATTCTGCGCGACAAGGCGATCGCCGAACGCGAGCGCGTCACCGCGGAGATTCAGACGATGACGATGCGGCGCGATCTCGCCGAGAAGGAAGGGGAGGCGCAGGCGATTCGGATCGAGAAGATCGGGGAAGTGCTACGAAAGTTCCCCGAGTTCCTACAGTACGACCTGCAATCGCGGATGCCCGACATCTACCGAGAGGCGGGCGCGAAGGGGAACCTCGTGATCGCGGCTCCGAACCCCTCCGTGGTGGTCTCACCGCTACGAACAGAAGAGTCGGCCGCGGCGGAGCCCGGGGCGAGGCGACCGGTGGCGGTGCCTGGGCCGCGCCCCCCAGCGCCACCAACGGAGCAAAAATAGGCTGGCCCGACTGCGCCCGTGGCGCGTCTCCCAGCCTCGGCAATCATGGATACAGACACTCGTTCGTGATGTACCCCCCGTCGTCCGTGCAGTTGCATTTGTCGGGAATGCACGCGCAGCCGGTCCCCGCGTCACACGGCATGCTGGGGAGAGACGGGCAAGAGTAGCTGAGCGTCGCGCCGCCATCGAGCGGCGCGACCCCGCCGCCCGCGATCTGGCAATATTCTGTTGCGGCGTGGCAGGTCGTGGCCCCGCATGCGATCCCGCCGTCGCCGGCGTTGGGCCCAGCCTCAGTGGGGCACAGGATAACGGGTGGGCATACCCAGGCGCCGTTGACGCAATCCTTGGGGGACGTCGACGTCTCGCCGTTGCACGTGTCGGTGCACTGCTCGGCGGGCGGCGCTCCGCAGCCAGCGTCCGAGTCTCCTCCGTCGGCGCCACCGTTCGCGCCGCCGGACGTCGTGGACGAGCCGCAAGCGACGACGAGGAAAGCGACGCCAACCGCGAGGAGGGTGATGCGCATGCGTCACGCTAGAGCAACACGCATGCCCACACAGCGACGCAAGAAAGCCCGACGTGAAGGCGAGATCACCCGACGCTCGCGAGTCAATCTGCGCCACCCACGACCCCCCGATCAGAAGCTGAACGCGAAGCTCGTCGCGGGAGGATGAAGTCGCGCTATCCGCCGCCGCGTCTCAGTTCACTCCGCGCGCCCGGTACTCTTTCTCTTCCTGGCCGAGCGCGTGGATCGCCTCGAGGGCGCGTTCCGAGAGCTTCTTGTACGCGCGCGGGCTGGCCGACACGTCGAACAGGTCGCCGAAGTCGATCGGGGCACCGAACACGATGTGGACGGGGGGCCCCTTCTTCGTGACGTTGCCCGCGATCTGCTTCGGAATGCTGTTCCCGAGGCCGTTGATGAACACGGGAATGACCGGAACGCGCGCGTGATAGATGAGCCGCCCTACGCCGGCCTGCGGCGGGAGCAGGGTGTACGGATCGTCGTCCTTCTTTCGCGTCCCTTCGGGGTGCACGCCGACGAAGACGCCCCCCGCCTTGAGCAGGCGAACGAGCTCGTCGAGCCCCGCGAGGTTGAACGCGGCGCGCGACGGCTGCCGGAAGATCGGCGGGTACATCGCGAAGAAGCTCATGACGCCGTTCACGAACGGGCCGAGCGGGTTGTCGTAGAAGAAGTTCGCGCGCACCGGGAAGAGAAGGCGGTGCGGCAGGCCGCTCGCGACGAGGTAGGCGCTCACCGCGTAGAGGTCGAAGAACGAGCGGTGGTTCGAGACGAGGAGGAAGCTCTCGTCGGGGCGGAGCGCGGGGAGGCGCTCGACGCCGTGGACCTGGCGAAGGTTCGTGAGAGAGGCGTTGATCCAGCGCGCGCCGATCTGCCGCTGACACCACCGCAGGGCGCGATCGAGCGGCCCGTGCTGCAAGCTCCGCTGGATGAAGCGGATCTGCGCGCGCGCGACCGGGTTCAGCATCCCGACGCCGGCGCGGAGGAGATCCGCTTCGGCGGCGGGCTTGCGAGGCGAGTGCTCTTCGAGGGTCGACTGCTCCGTCTGCATGGCCACGGCCGGGGTATGAGCCGAAGCGCAGACGTTGGCAAGGGTCGGAATGCGGGAGGGGGGTCCGCGTCGCTCGCTACGCACCGACGGTCACGTGATCATTCTGTGACTGTGAAACCGATGCTCTGAAAGTCGACCCCTCCGCGGCTGTCGCGAAGGACCACGAAGAGATACGTGGGACCGGCGGAAGTGGGGGCAGTCCATGTGTTGCTCGAGGTCGTGGCGAGGTCGGTCGAGGCGCGGCCCGTCGCCTCCGTGTCGAGAGCGCCGGAGGTCGAGTACCAGGCCACTTGCATCGACTCGCGCTGCGTGGTGACCGTCTGGGAGACCGGATCGTAGTAGGCGAAGGTCTCGGCGGAGGCGGCGGGCCAGCTCGCGACGAGGGCGACGCTCGCCCCCGCGGGAACCGCCGTGGGGGTCACCGGTGCGCCGTTGATCGTCGCAGCGAGGGGGCTGAGTGTCGGGTTGTTGTTCAGCTTGTACGCCTTCGCGAACGCGCTGGCGGCCGACGCGCTGGCGTTCGGAAGGTCGCAGCGGATGCGGGCGAGGGCGAACGTCGTGGGGGCGCCCGCGAGCTCCGCACGGAGTGGCTGGTAGTAGCCGCCGGTGGAGTCGGGATCGGGGGGGCGGAAGTTCCCCTGGATGACGTCCGGACCGTAGATCGCGCAGGCGTCGGAGGGGGTCGCGGTCGACGTGGCGGCGCCTTGGCCGGCCGGGGCGATCGAGGAGGACCCGAGGCAGGCGTTCGACACGACGTTGTCCTCCGTGAGGGGGAGGGGCGCCGTGCAGAAATCCCAGAAGATGTGGGGCGCGGGGACGACGCCGCCAGGGTCGGCGACGAACGACGTGAACGTCACGGTCTTGCCGGGTTGCGCTTCGGCGGGGACGGCACGGACCGCGAGGATGCGCGTGGACGTGATGGAAGAGTCGTCCGGACCGAGGTTGGGGATGCACGTCGCCGTCGAAGCGAGCGCGAGGCATGCGAGAACGTTCACCCTGAAGCGCGTCCGCCTCATAGCTCCACCCTCGCTCCTACCACCGCGATCGCCGGCAGCCCCGTGATCGTCCCGCGCTGCGTGTAGTTGACGTTGTAGATGTACTCCTCGCCGTTCGCGTGATTCGTCACGTTGAGCCCCTCGAGATAGACGAGGATCCGGCCGCTCTCCCCGAGGGGAAAGCTCCGGTCGATGCGCAGGTCGAGCTGCCAGAAGTCCGGCAAACGGATCGAGTTCTGCGGTCCGAAGATAGGTTGATAGACGTCGTCCTTCGCGTCGTAGAACGCGCCGATCACGGGGGTCCTCGGGAGGCCGGTCGCGTAGCGGAAGCGCCCGCCGACGGTCCACGCGCCGAGCTCCTTGCTCGCGACCAGGGTGAGGGAGTGCGGCTGGTCGTAGTCGAAGAGCCGCCAGTTGGCGCCGGGCGTGTCTTGCCGCTCGCTGCGCGACATCGTGTACGCGACCCAGCCGAAGAAGCCGTGCCATGGTTGCTGGCGCAAGAGCATCTGCACGCCATACGCACGTCCAACCCCCTCCTGGACGAGGGCCTGCGCGAGGAGCGGCGTCGGCGAGGGATTGCGGACAGTGAGCCCGCTCATCCACTTGTAGAAGCCGACGACCTCGAGCGAGAGCCCGGGGGTCAGGCGGAGCGACTCGCCGAGGCTCGCGTGGTCCGCGCTCGACGGGCCGAGCGTAGGGTTCCCGAAGACCGCACTGAGGTCAGCGGGGTCGGGCGCCTGGGAGTAGATGCCGGCCGCGCCAAGGACGGACAGGCGCGGGTTGATCCGGAGACGCGCCGAGATGCGCGGCTCGGGCTCGACTTGGAGCGACTCGTACCCGATGGAAGGTGTCTCTCCAACCTCGGGCGTCAGGCGACTCGTCTGGAGGAGAAAGCCGTCGACCCGTAGGCCGGGCGAGACGGAGAGGGGGCCGAAGTCGAAATCGGCGATCACGTAAGGAGCGACGTCGATCACGCCGGCGGTCCACGTGTCGGTGTTCGTGCCGCTCCCTGGAGGCTGGCCAAAGACCGTGATGTCGCCCTCACGCGGAGGAATGAGGAGCGAGCCGTCTCGGAAGACGTTCGCACTCGATCCGTCGAGCTCGACTCCCCACGTGAGCGCCATCGGGGCGATCGGGCGCGACCTGTGCGACGCCCGCAAGCCCCATCGCCACGTGGACTCATCGAGCGTCGCCGGGTTCTCGCCGAAGTTTGCGAGGAGGTTGTTCGTATCGTGGCCGACGAAGGGGGTCACGTCGATGACCGCGCCGTCGTCGAGCTCGCGGCGGTAATGGAGATAGAAGCGCTGGTAGTAGGTGCTCGTCGTCTCGCTCCGCGCGTGGGCGGGATCGGCGTCGGGGATCGTCTCGGTGAGGTCGTCGTACGAGGCGAGGAAGACGGCGTCGAGCGACTCGCGGTCGCGGAGGCGGATCTGGAGCTTGGCCTGGTAGTCGCTGTACCGGGGGATGGCGAAGAACTCGTCGACGTTGGGGGCGTCGACCGCCTGCAAGACGCTGTTGAGCCAGCCGTAGCGGGCGGCGACGCCGACGCGGATCCGGTCTCCGAGGGTCGCGGTGACCATCGCGGAGCCGTCGAGCGTGTCGGCCCCCACGTATCCGTGGACGCCGCTCGTCGGGAGGTCCTTCGTCTCGACGCGGACCATTCCGCCGATCGCGCGCCCGTAGTCGGCGCCGTACGCGCCGGGGGTGAGCGTCACGCTTTGCACGAGATCGCCGTTCACGGTGGAGCGGAGCGCGCTGCCATGGAAGAGCGCGGGGACCTCGACGCCGTCGACGTACGTGCGGGTCTCGGTGGGGGCGGCGCCCCAGACGATGATCTGGCCGGAGCCGAACGACGGGCGAGCGAGGCCGGGGAGGTTCTCGAGGACTTTGATCGGGTCCCCCTGGGTGCCGACGACTTTGCTCGCTTGGGCGGCGGCGATGGTCGTGTCGGTCTCGTCGTGTTTGCGGCGGACGCCGTGGACGGCGACGTCTTCGGTCGGCGGGGGAGGGGAGACGGGAACGGGGGCGGGGGCGGGTAGGGAGACGGGAACGGGTACGGAGACGAGGACGGGGACAGGGACAGGGACGGGGACGGGGACGGGGACGGGGACGGGGACGGGCGCGGGAGGCGTGAACGTATACGTGTAGGTGATCTTGATCGCCGACGGGCGGCCGTTCACCTCGGCGGGCTCGAAGACGAAGCGAGAGGCTGCGCTCACGGCAGACTGGTCGAATCGCGGACCGCCGGAGTGAAGGACGTCTGCCGCGCGCACCTTCCCGTCCGAGCCGATCGTCAGCGCGAGGATCACGCTGGCGCCGGCGGTCTCTCCGCTCGGAAAGTCCGCCTGCACGAACGTCACGAGCTTCGGAGGCTTCGTCAGCTTCATCGCGGCGCGCCCCTCGCTCACGGGGGTCGCCCCCGACGGGGTCCCCTCCTGCGACTGCGCGCTCGCGTCGCGCGCGAGGAGCACGGCGAACGCCGCGAGAGCCCCCGCGAGCACGAGCCGCGCAGCGCGAGGCGCGTTCATCGCGTTCGCGTTCATCAGGGCACGGTGAACTGGAGCGCGAGCACGCCGGAGCCGATCCCGTGCGACCCCCACGTGTCCGGTGGGAGCGCGATGCCGGTCACGTCGGCGATCTGTTTCCCCTCGAGGACGACCTTCACCGTCCAGTTGGCCTCGGCCTGTCCGCAGAGCGAGGGGGTGTCTACGCGGACCGTGTACTGGCCTGGGGGAGGGGGGTCGGGCCAGATCGCGTCCTCACGCCGGAGCCCGTCGATCACGCAGTTCGCGTTCGAGTCGTAGTCGATGTACCCGTAGCTCCCGCCGTCGACGTCCTGGAACGAGAGGGGGGGCGCCGTCGATTGCGCCCCCCAGTAGATCTCTTGCGCGGCAGGGTCGACCACGTGGAGGCTGAGGTTCGACTCGGTGTCCCACGTGAGCGTGACGACGAGCGCCCCGGTGGCGGGGGGGTTCAGCGGGGAGGGCTCCTCGTAGAGGATCGTCGAGCTTGGCAGCCCGTACGTCCCCTTGTCGTCGATCGCTTCGTAGACGAGCGTGTATGTCCCAGGGACGATCCCGAGCGCGAACTCGGCGGTCGCGTTGACGCTGGGGAGAGTCGGCGTGAGGTAGTTAGGGACGCCGGCAGGGACCACCCAGTAGCCCACGTCGCCGCGAAGACCCAGCGCGGCGGCGGTCGCCGTCGTGCCGAGATCTCCGCCGATGGGGAAGTTGTTTCGCCCGGGCCAGATGTCCGCGTTGACGAGGAGGATCTTGTCCACGGCGGGGCCGCTCGTCGATCCGGACGGCATCGGGCCGCGGATGAACTGTCCTCCCAGGACCTGCATGTACGCGTCGTCCCCGGCGTCGGCCTGGACGCCGTTGCAAGAGGTGGCCGCGGCGAGGACGGCGAGAGGAGCGATGAGGAGTGCGATCCTCGAACGTCGCCAACCCCCCCCCCCCGGCCCCCCGCCCCGCTGGCGGGGACGGGGGGAGCGTGAAGGACCGCGTCGCGCTGGCCGGCCCGCGTCAGGCGCGTCGGCTCTCGCGAGAGAAGACGGTGAGCCGTTGGTCACGCTCCCCCCGCCCTGCCTGCGGGGCGGGGGGTCGGGGGGGTGGGGTTGCGCTAGGAGCGCGCCGTCCACAGCGATCGACGTTCGCGCTCGGCGGCTTAGCGAGCTCCTTCTCATCAGAACACCAGCTGTCCGCGCAACGTGAACGTGTTGTCCGCGAGCGTCGTCGGCATCCCGTTCGCCCCGATGCCGAGCGGGTTCGTGTTGATGTCGTACTCGACGAGGAGCCGGGCCGTCTCGTAGCGGAGCATCCCCATGAGGGCGAGCGTGGTGTACGTGCGATTGATGGGCACCAGGTTCAGCGGCTGTTGCTGGTACGTGTCGCTGTTCGGGTTGTAGCTGTCGTACCGCGCGCCGATCGCCCCCCATTTGGTCAGCTCCTGCGTCGCGCCGATGTACCAGCCGAACTCGCGGAGGTTGTGCCCGGCGCCGATCGGGTCCGCCACCTCGAGCCCGCGGTCGAGGTTCATTGCGTCGACAATCTCGCCGCGGAAGGAGAGGTCCCCGAGGGGGGCGATGCGCACGATGAGGCGCACGTCCCCCGCGACTGCCCAGCGAGAGAACTCCTGCGAGGGGGTCGCCGGCTGGCCGCCGATGGCGGTGATCTCGTTCGGCTCGACGAGCCCATCGCCGTTCATGTCCTGCCAGACGAGCACGTTGCCGGAGGCCGGCGTTCCGGGGTGAAAACCGGTCCCGGTGTCCGCGGACGTTCCGGCCTGGAGACGGACCCCCGGTACGATCTCGAAGTCCACGCCGATCCTTCCGACCACGTCCTTCGACTGCACCGGATCCAGCGCCGGGAACTCGAGGTCGCCGAGCGGGTTGCCGTTCATCGCGGCGACGGCGAAGTCGAGGAACCGGTAGCGCGCCTTGAGCCGCGCGCCGAGATCGTTCTCTCCGGGGAAGAGCGCGTTGATGACCGTCGCGCGCTCGAGGAACGGGCGCACGTAGTCGAATTCCTGGTTTTCGAATCCGAAGGGGATTCGCATGAGCCCCACCGAGCAGAGGACGTCGGGGAGGTGGTCGTCGGGCTTCTCCGGCCAGTGCAGCGACACCTCGGCGTCGAACGGGCGCACCTGCACGCCGTTCGTCGTGTTCGCGTCGATCTCGAGGACCCCTTCGAGGATCCCGTGCTTCGCGTCGACGCGGAGGTGCCCGCGCCGCAGCGTGAAGCGGTCCTGGTTCAGTGGCTGGCCCGTCGATCCGCTGACCTGGTCCTGCGACTCCTGGTCGACGGCAATCCAGTCGATTTGGACGAACCCCGACACGCGGAACGGGGGATTCTCGCGGGCGTGCTTCTCCTCCGCGAGCGATGCGCGAAGCTCGTCGATGGCCGCAGCCTGCCGCGCGAGCTCGGCGTGGAGCGCCGGCGCGTCGTCAGCCGCGGGAGGAGGGGGGATGAGGGGCGGCGGAGGAGGCGGAGAGGGAGAGGGAGAACCGGGGGGAGGGGGCGCATCCTCGGCGCGCGCCGTCATGGCGAAGACCGTGACGAACAGCGCGCCGAGGGCTGCGACTACCCGCATCCTTATTGCGGCGGGTTGGGCTCGAGCCCGCCGTCGTCGGGGTACGTCACCGTCTTCGAGACCGTCTGCGCGTTCGTGCACGCGTTGATGATCGTCGCATTGTTGCAGTTAACGCCAGCGCCTGCGTCGGCGAGCGGCACCGGGGCCGTCTCGCAGAAGCCGTTGAAGCACCCGATGAGCGCTCCGGGCCCGGCATCCGAGCAGGTCGCAGACGTCGTGCACGTGGTGCAGCTTGCGGGGAGAGTCGCCGCAGTTGCGCCGAGCTGGGTAACGATGTCGTTGAGGAATGCGCATGTGCACGGCGCGGCCGGCGTGTACGGGGTGAGCGGCGCGCCGTCGTAGGCGCGCGTCACCTGCATCGCGCACGAAGGGGTGAGGCCGACCGCGGCCGCGACCGCGACCGCGTCGATCGGGTTCGTGCCCCCGTCCGGGAGAACCTGGTCCGGGTTCCCGAGGACGATGTCCAGGATGTAGCCGACCACCGGGTCCGTCGGCGCGCCGGAGGTCGAAGGAGCCATATAGACGTCCGGCGACCAGAGCCCGTAGTGACCATCGCGGATGTTCTGCCGGTCGTACGAGGTGATGGTCGAGTCGGGGAAGTACGCATAGTCCTGGCCGTAGTCCTGGAACGCGAGGACGCTCAGCCCCGTGCGATCCGAATCGTAGACCTCGTCGCCGAGGATCCCGATCGCCTTGTTGCTCGTCGCGGTCGTGATGTCGGTGACCACGCCGCCCGATCCGGGAACCAGGTTCCGGCCGTCGACCGTGCCGCCGTCGGAGCCGACGTCGACCATGTTCGCGACGGGGAGCTGGATGTTGAGCGCGGTGGAAATGAGGGTGCTCTTGCCCGAAGGCCGCAAGTAGAACTGCGTCGGATCGTTCCAGAGGTTCGGCGTGATCGGCGCGTTGTCGGCGCCCCAGCCGAACGTGTAGTAGGCCTCCTCGGCCGCGATCGACGTCTGCTGGCCGGTGAACTCGGCCGTCGGAACGACGAACGTGTAGGCCTGCGTCGGCCCGACGTACTGCTTGATCGTCCCCTGCGGCAACGACGAGTAACCCGCGCAGCTCGCGGGGAAGAGCGCCGCGATGCCGAAGTCGGGCTTCGGTGTTGCCGTGCCCGTCGTGCACGTGAGCTCACCGCCGCCGCCGGGGCCCGGCGTGGGGGTCCAGGTCGGGTCTTCCGCCGTGGAGGGAATGTAGAGCATCTGCGTCTGCGCCGGGAACGCGGTCACGCCCGGGGCGGCCGCGGTGCCGCCATACATTTGCGCGGTGACCGCGCAGGAGCCGGTGAGAAGGAACGCGATCGTGACGTTCGCCTTGTCGCGGAGCTGGCGACCGACGTTGTCGAGCATCGCCTCCTGCGTGTCGGCCGACACGATGTACTTGACCGTACCGGGGAGCGAGCTGCAGAGCGGGAGGCTGCCGGCATCGCCGCCGTCGGTCGTCACCGTGGTGCCCGAGTCGCCGCCGTCGGTCACCACAATCGTACCGGAGTCGGTGACCGGGGCCCCCGAGTCCTCATTCACGGGTGGCGTTGTCGGTGAGCTGCTGTTCGAACAGGCGTAGATCGTCACGGCTGCGGTTAGTCCGCCGGCAAGTAGAGCAAGGCGTTGCGCTCGATTCATGAGGAAGGCTCCTTCGCGTTGTGTTCGCGCCTTCGGCGAAGATGTCCTATGTCGCGCCTGCCTGCCGTCACACCCTTGCGCGGACGGGTAACAGTTTTGTTACCCCCTTCCGCACTCTTCCCCGCTCCTCGGTCGCTTCGTTAACCGCGGCGCGCCCCACCCGACGGCGACCGGTCTCGCACGTGTCGTGCATAACGACGTTCGTCTACGATGACGAGGATGCGGCTTGGTGCGCGCGCGCTGATGGTGATCCTGGGATCCACCGCGACGGCGATCCTCATCGGCGCGTGCGAGGGACAGACCGCGAACAGCGAGGATTGCCTCCCGGGCGACTACGCGACGATGACGCTCGAGGATGGCGGGCAAGGCTTCATCCGGTGCTCGAACGAAGGGGGGGGTTACGAGCCGTACTACGGCTCCAATCCGAACGCGCTCCCCGACGCCAAGGCCGCCGAGGCCTCAGTGTGCGGCGCTGTGCCGCTCGGGTACTTCTGTTCGTGCACCGAGCAGGCCCAATGCGCGTCGGGGCTCGACTGCACCCCCTTCGTCAACAAGGTAGGCGGGAGCATCTGCACGCCCGCCTGCACCACGGGGAACGCCAACATGCTGTGCGTCCCTCCCTCCCAGGGATGCGGCAACAACGGACACTGCAAGCCGTGAGGCGGTCGTCTCTCCTTTTCGTGGCCGCTGCCGCTGCCCCGGCGTCGCTCCTCGCGTGGCACTCGAACGCTGCCGCCCAAACGGCGAGCCCTGCTCCGTCGTCGTCATCCTCGACGACGCCCGCACCCGACCCCGCCCCCCCGGATCCCGCGCCCCCCGCGAAGCAACAAAGAGAGCCCCTGGAGGTCCGCATCATCGGCAGCAAAGCCGACTCCCTCCAGAAGATCCCCGGCTCGGGGCAGATCATCACGAACAAGGAGATCCAGGACGCGCAGCCGTACGACACCGCGGAGATGCTGAATCGCGTCCCCGGCATCACGGCACGCCAGGAACAAGAAGGGGGGGCGCGGCTCGACATCGGCGTCCGCGGCCTCGATCCGGGGCGGAGCCGAAACCTCCTCATCCTGGAGGACGGGATCCCGATGTCGATCAACCCGTACGCGGAGCCCGATCTCTACATCGCGCCGCAGATTGATCGCATGCGGGGGATCGAGGTGCTGAAAGGGAGCGGCAGCATCCTCTTCGGTCCGTCGACGATCGGCGGCGTCATCAACTTCCTCACGATAGCCCCGCCGCCGCGGCAGACGGTCGTGCTCGAAGCCGACTACGGCTCGTTCAACTACGTGAAGGGGCTCGCGCAGTACGGTGACACGTTCGGTAGCGCGCGCTACGTCATCCAGGGGACGTACAAGCAGGGGGACGGGTTCGAAGCGCTGCCGTTCCAGACGACCGACATCTTCGCGAAGGTCGCGGTCGACACGTCGAAGACGGGGCAAGCCATCCTCAAGCTCGGCTTCCACGACGACTCGACGTACGCCGACGACATCGGCCTCACGCGCGAGATGTTCGCGCAGAACCCGGGGGGGGCGTCGCTCGCGCCGTACGACCGGATGCACCAGAGGAGGTACGCGGCGTCGTTGATCCACGAAGAGCGGATCGGAAGCTCCACGACGATCCGGACGCTCATCTATGCGTACGAGACGCAGCGCCACTGGCGCCGGCAGGACTGGGAGCGGACGCCGTACGACTACAACAACCCCCCTCCGGGCTCGGGCCTCCCGGTGGGCTTTCAGCGCTTCGAGGGGGACTTCAGCGTTCCCGGTGCGGGGGTCTACTTCCTGAACGCCGACACGATCATGGATCGCGTCTACGACGTCGCCGGGATCGAGCCGCGCCTCGAGACGCGCTTCATGACCGGGAGCGTAGGGCACAAGCTCGAGTACGGCGCGCGCCTCCTCGGGGAGACCGCGGAGTACCAGCAGTCGAATGGGGCGCTGTACGACTCCGACTCCGGCTCCCTGCAAGAGATGGAAACGCACCGGTCGATCGCCGAGGCCACCTACCTCCAGGACACGATGGCCTTCCGCGAGAACCTCCTCTTCACGCCGGGGGTCCGGATCGAGAACGTGGACTTTCACCGGATCGTTCTTCGCCAGCCGGAGCCGGCGACCAGCACGAACACCTGCGGGCAGACGAGCTGCCCGACCGACGTCAACATCCCCGGGAATCTCTCGTCTACCGGCGTGATTCCGGGCGTCGGGCTGATCTACGGCTCACGCGACAACCACGTCTTCGGCGGCATCCATTACGGCTGGCAGCCTCCGCGCGTCGCTTCGTCGTTCAGCCCGCAGGGGACGCCGTACCCCGTGAGCGCGCAGACAGCGATCAACTACGAGATCGGCGCGCGGGTCGCGCCGGCGAAGTGGCTTCGCGGGGAGATTACGGGCTTCCTCATCAGCTACGAGAACGAGGTCATCGCCGGCGCCGCGAACGCGGGGGACAACGAGGGGCTGATGAACGGCGGTCCGACGCGCCACCTCGGCGCCGAGGCGGCGGGGCTCGCGGCGATCGGGCGCGCGATGGGGTGGAAGACATCGGTGGACCTCATCGCACGCTACAGCCTCGCGCGCGCGACGTTCGTGGGGGGGGCGTACAACGGGAACATCGTCCCTTACGCGCCGCTCAACACGTTCAGCACGGTCCTCGACGTGAACCACCCCACGGGCTTTGGCGGCGAGGTCGCGTTCTACTTCACGGACTCCGAGTTCTCCGATCCGAACGACACACGCGTCGAGGACGCGACCGGGCAGTATGGGCTCATCCCGTCGCACAACGACCTGGACGCCAACCTTCACTACAAGAACAAGGCGAGCGGGCTCTCGGTTCGCCTCGCGGTGAAGGACGCGCTTCAGGACTATTACATCACCGAGCGCCGCCCGAACGGGATCGCGGTCGGAGGCTATCGTCAGGTGATGCTCGGCGTGCGGTGGGATTGGGAGGCAAAGGAGAAGGCGGCGGCGTCCCAGGAATAGAGCTCATGCTCGCGGCGCGCCGCCTCTCGCTGGGGAGTTTCTATCGACTACTTGCAGAAGCCTTGCGGCGTACAGTCGCCGGTCGTCGGGGCCGGGCAGTCCGTCGGATCCGGCTGAGGTCCGGTGCCGCCGGGATAGGTGCAGGTCTTCGTGCAGATGTCGTTCCCCTGATCCTGTTCGCAGGTATTGAAGACACCCGTACAGGTTGTGCCGCCGATCGTGCACGCCGTTCCGTAGTCGCCGTTGGCGCTTCCGTCTTCTCCTGCGTCGCCGCCCGACGAGCTCCCCGAGTCAACCCCCGAGTCGGTGCCGCCGGAGCTCGAACCCGAGCTGCTGCCGGAGCTCGAACCTGAGCTGCTGCCGCTGCTCGATCCGGAGCTCGACCCGCTGCTCGAACCCGAGCTGCTGCCGGAGCTGCTCCCCGAGCTGCTACCGCTGCCCGATCCGCTCGAGCCCCCGGAGCTGCTCGACGACGTGTTCGGGACACCGGAGCTGGGACTGTTGGACGAGCAGGCGACGAGGACGCCGCTCGCGACGACGGTGCACGACAGGGCTGCGATGAGGAAAGTCTTCATGAGAGCGTCCTTTCAGCAGGGCGCGTGCCGGCCAGGCCGGGCTACGCGCTCACGAAAAAGAAGAGTGGAGTTTCCGAGGTGTCAAAGGCGTGTTCACTCGCGGTAACAATTGGTGGGTGACCTGGATCGTGGGGTCACCAGAGGCCGGGAAGAGTCAGCCTCACGCGAATCGTGGTCGGAAGGTGCAGATGGAAGGAGCAGACTTACCTGGTGGCGAACAAGCGAGCCTGCGCTTACTGCGCGTGGTCAGCTCGTTCGTACTGGTCATTGCGTTGCGTCCCCGTCGAGCAATGTCCGCGCTCAAGCGTAGCTGCCGCATTGCGCACGATCGCGAAGAAAAAGGCCAGAGACGGGCCGATCGCGGGCTTCGTGAGCAGATGTTACTCGCATGTAATATCCAGTTGGATCGCGTATTGGCCGGAGAGAGAGTGCGCAGTGGTGTGCGGAGGTTCTTCGCGTGGGCGGTCGTCCTTCTGTCGATGGCGGCGAGCGTCCGCGCGTCGGCCGCTCCTCCCACCCGCGTGAAGGTTCTCGTCCCCGAAGCCGGCAACCTGCAGCTCGTCGCCTTCTACGTCGCGCTCGGCGCCGGATACTTCGCGCGCGAAGGGCTCGACGTCGTCCCCGTGAGCCCGTCGTCGCCGGCGCTCGCGCAGGGGGCCTTCACGAACGGTGAGGCCCCCGCGGCGCTCTTGCCGGCGCCCATCTACGAGCGACTCCTCGAGGAACGCTTCCCGTTCTTCCTCGCCGCGAACCTGCTCGAGAACGACCCGATCGATCTCGTCGTGCCTCGAGCGATCGCAGAAGCGCATGGCCTCGCGGGTCGCGTTCGCCTCCCCCTCGCGGACCGTCTGCGCGCGATGCGCGGACTTCGGATCGGCGTCGGGCCGCACCCGCGCCCGAGGCTCGTCGCGCTCTTCGCGTCGCAGGGGCTCGACGTCGACGCTGTCGCGACGGTCGTCGTCGTGCCGGGAAAGGAGCAGAACGCGGCGCTCGCGGCGGGCGAGGTCGACGCGCTCTATACGCACACCCCGTTCCTCGAGAACGCGCTGCTCGATCAAGCTGCGGTCGTCGTCGTCGATCAGGCTGGGGGAGAGGTTCGCGAGCTCACAGGGCGGCAGATTCACGTGCTCGCTGTCACGCGTGCGCTCGAGGAGACCCAGCCTCGCGTCGTGCGCGCGCTCGTAGACGCGATCGCGCAAGGAGAAGCGCTCGTGCACGCCGATCCCCGCGCTACGGTCGACGCGGTCCTGAAGGCGCTCCCCTCGCGCGATCGCGCGCACGTCGAGAAGCTGTTGACTCTGTACGCCCCTGCGGTCCCCCACACGCCGCGGGTCTCGCTCTCCGCCATCGCGCGGGAGCTGGACTTCTATCCGGAGGGGGGAGAGCGGCCGAATCTGACGGGGATCGACCTCGCCCGGTTCGTGGTCGCGGAGCCATCCCGAGCCGGGCCGCGCAGCTTTCTCCGCCTTTCCGCGGTGAAAGCCCTCCTCCTTCTGGTTCTCACGCTCGCGACTGCTCTCGCTTTCGGCCCGTTTTTCTCGCGAAAGCGGCCTACTGACACTTTTCTGTAACATCGCGGCGCGGTACCCTGAAGGCATGCATCACCCGCGTCGTCTGCACGTCACCACGTTGATCGTCGGCTTCGCGCTCTGCGCTTGCAGCAAGCCTTCACCTGATGCGGCACCCCCCATCGCGACGGCCGTCGCACCCGCGGCGCCGGCGGCGCCCGCCGCGATGAACAACGGAGGCGGCGGCTCCGGGGGCGGTTCTGGAGCCGGGAAGATGGTGCAGTGCCCGAACGCGGTGAGAGGGGCGAAGACCGCGATCTCCGATAGCAGCAGCGCCATCGCCATCACGGTCACCGCAAACGACGACGACGCGGTGAAAGAGATCCGCGATCGCGCGGAGCAGATCGCGCTCGCTGCGGCGAAGACCCAGAGCGGCGAGGTGAAGCATGATGGAAGCGGCAACGGCGGCGGCGGCTTTGGCGGCTGCCCGATCGTCTTGAAGGACACCTCCATCAGCGAGAAGGACATGCCCGGGGGCGCGCTCTTCACCGTGACCCCCAAGAACGCGAAGGACCTGCCCGCCCTCAAGCAGGAAGTCCGCGATCGCTCTGCGAAGTTCGATTGGAAGTGAGGCTGGATTCTCGAGGATCCACGCGGCGATAAGTCCAGTCGGAGTGCCGATCTCGTGCGGCCACCTGCACTCACCGTGGATCGTTTCTCCCCCTGGGATCGGTGCATCCTGGTCCGTCCGACATGTGGGTTTTCCTTACGCTTCCCCGCGAACGATACAATTTCCCGGAGAATTTGAGCACCAGCGACGGAAACGAACAGTGAGGCTGCACAGGGTGTAACAGGCATGGCACATGCTCTAGGTCGGTCACGATGCGACGTGACCTTCTCAAAGCAGCTGCCTCGATCACCGCGATTGCGGCGGTCGTAGCCTTCGCGGGCGCGTGCTCGCGCAAGCCGACGGAAGGGCCGACGTCGGCTGCCGCTCCGAAGACACCGGTCGCCGTCGCCGCAGAAGGCGAGGGGGCGCAGCCGATCGACACGCAGTCGCTCCACGGTCTGCGTAAGCAGAAGAACCTCGACGTCCCCGTCTTCGTCGACGGCAAAGAGGTCTCCGTCCTCCGCTTCGGCGAGCTCCCCCCGGGCGTCGAGCCGATCGCGAAGCCCGACGACCCGAACCACCGCACCCGATTCTACCGCGTCTCGGACTACCTGAAGGCGATCGGCGTCAACGTCGACCGCGTGAAGGCGGTCCACTTCGCCGACAAGGCGGCGCGCATCGCCAGCATCGAAGGGAGCGAGCTCCGCGCGGACAAGGACCGCTTCGTCTTCGACTTCCTGCAGACGCAGACCGGGATGCCGATGCAGGCGTGGAAGACGACGGGCCTCAAGAACATGGTCCGCAACGACGACATCTACGGCGTGAACATCTTCGTCAACAAGACGCCGATGGAGATCGACCGGCACCAGCACTGCTACGTCGAGGACGGCGAGTGCATGCCGGTCGCGCGGTTCACGTCGAGCGACCTGATGAAGGGGACGCGCGTGTACAACGACGGCAAGCTCGTCGGGTACGTGAAGCGGCGCCTGCTCGCCGATAGCACCCTCGCCGGCAAGACCGAGAGCGGTGACTCGACTTTCTCGTTCGACAAGTACCTCGCTTCGCTGGGGATCAAATCAGCGAACGCGAAGGAGATTCGACTCCTCGCCGGAGACGCCGTCGTCGCGTCGGCTACGGCGGCGGAGTGGGCCGCAGACAGCGACAAGCTGAGCTTCTACTTGGTGGCGCACGGTCACGGGAAGATCCGCGGGAACGTTCCTGCGGATCTGCAGAAGGGGCAGGAGGGGACGACGGATCGCGACGTTCAGATCACCGCGATTCAGGTTTTCAACCACAAGGAACCACGCGACGTGCCGGTCGTTTCGATCGACCACGTCTTCGACCCTGGACCCAACGTCGCCGCGCTCGAAGCGGCCCTCGCGCACGCCGACCAGGCGCCGCGAGACTCTGAATAAGGTTTTAGCGAGGCTCGGCCCCGCGAGAGGCACCAACGGAAACTGGAGGATGAAGTGATGTTCAGCACCAAGCGCACTCTGAGTCTCGGACTTCTCGCTGGCCTCGCCGGTATCGGGGTCACTACCCCGTCGCTCGCGCAGACCACGTCGACCCCATCGTCGACGATCATCCTGAACACGCCGCTGACGCTCGCGTATCAGGCGCCGAACGGCGAGATGCCGTCAAGGCGGCGCGACGGAGCAGGGACGATGGATACGACGGTGGCGTTCGATCGAACGACCGGCGACATCTTCTCGTTCTTCACGATGTCGATGCCCTGGGGCAACGAGACCGGCGCTCCCAAGGACTCGAACGGGAACACCCCCAACACCGGCATGCAGGCGGGGCTGATCAGCACGAAGCTGACGACCACCGGGCTCACCAAGCCGGTCCTGACGACCCTCCCCATCCAGGGGTTCAACGGCGAGCAGCGCGTCTTCATGCGCCCGGAGACGATCCTCGGGAAGGACTTCGTCGCGGCCATCTTCGCCGACGAAAACAACGGCGTCGATGACGGTAACCCGCAGTCGGTCGTCTGGGCCTACGACCGCAACACGCTCGCCCAGCTCAACATCACGAACGCGGGCGACGTCGGCCAGAACCCGACCGACCCGGTCAACCTGATCTCGCTCTCCGGCAACAACGACGGCCAGCAGCAGTGCCCGCACAGCTTCTGCCAGCTCCCCGACGAGAGCGACGGCAGCCAGTCGTGGATCCTGGGCCAGCAGTACAACAACCAGGAAGCGCGGGTCATGAAGGTCAACTTCAAGACCGACGGCGCCGGCGGCGTCGCGGTCACCGTCCCGTACATCACGACGATCTGGCAGACTGCGCGTCACAACCGCGTGCAGCTCGCCTGCGACCCGAGCACCGGCATGGTGAGCGGGGGATACATCGTGGCCACGACCGTCGATGCCGACGAGCAGCCCGCCAACTACGGCGTCCGGGCGATCCTCGTCGACGTCTCCAACGGCAAGGCGGTCTCGAACACGAAGGTCATCGACGCCGACCAGAACAACCAGATCTGGGCGGTGCAGCCGACGGTCCAATACGTCAGCCCCACCGTCGTCGCCATCCAGTACCAGACGGCGGCGGCTCCGGAGAACCGGAACAACGGCAACGCCAACCACTCGGGCGCTCCGAACCTCGACTACCTCATGACGCTCCAGGTCCCGACCCCGGGCACGGACTTCACGGTCATCCAGTCGGCGCCGCGTATGGGCCCGTACGCCCGTCATGCGGAGGCCTTCGGCCTCAACTACGGCGCTGATGGCGCCACGTCGGGCGCCGTCGGCATGGTCGGTGGTTCTTCGACCGGCCTCGGGCAAGGGCTCGTTCAGATCGTCCCCATCGCCGCGAACGGCACCTTCAACCCCATCCCGGATCCGCTCAAGCTCTACGAGGTCGCGCCGTACTCGGACATCGCCGGTCTCCCGGCGATGACGAAGCGCGACCCCGATCAGGCGCGCGGGTTCATCCACACGTACTCCGGGCTCCCCAACCCGGGCTACGGGCTGTCGAGCGGCTTCATGCCGGAAGTGAAGACGTTCAGCATCGCCGCCGTCGCCGGGTACAACAACCCGAACACTGACAACCGCGAGAGCATGACGCTCGCTCTCGTCCCCGCGAGCTGGAACCCTGCCTACAACACGACGCCGGGCACCGCGACGTCGAACGTTCCTCCGGGCCCCTCGCCGACCGCCCCCTCGGGCACGCCGACGACGAACCCCACCGGCCCGAGCACCGGCGCTGGCTCGTCGGGTCCGTCGGGCTCCACATCCGGCGGCGGAACGACGGGTGGTGGTGGATCGGGTGTCCACACCGGCTTCGGAAACACCACGTCCAGCAGCAACGGATGCGGCTGCAC
>JBKQKP010000259.1:0-5623 GCA_052147435.1 Polyangiaceae bacterium
GTCGCCTCGCCGCCGCGAGCCGCATCGCCGCGTGGCGCGAGGTCGCCCGCCGCGTCGCCCACGAAGTGAAGAACCCCCTCGCCCCGATCCGCGCCGCCGTCGAGACGCTCCGCCGCCTCCGCGCGCGCAACGACCCCGCCTTCGAGGAGTACTTCGACGAGGCCACCCGCACGGTCCTCGACGAGGTCCACCGGATCAGCGACATCGTCACCGAGTTCACCCGCTTCGCGCGCCTCCCCGCCCCGCGCCCGCAGGAGGTCGACGTCGACGAGGTGGTCCGCCAGGTCATCCAGCTCCAGCGCGCCGCGGCCGGCGAGCAGGTCCGCATCACGTACGAAGGGCCACGTGCGCTCCCGCGCATCCGGGCGGATCGCGATCAGGTCATCCAGGTCCTCACGAATCTCGTCCAGAATGCCGTCGACGCCGTGAAGGATCGCGGCGGCGAGATCACCGTCACGTCGTCCACCGAGGGCTCCACGCACGTCGCCATCGTGGTGGCCGACGACGGCGGCGGCCTTCCCGCCGAGATGAGCGCGCGCCTCTTCGAGCCCTACGCCACGACGAAGGCGAACGGCACGGGGCTCGGCCTCGCGATCGCCCAGCGCATCGCGATCGAGCACAACGGCGAGCTCGCGTACCTCGGTCCCGCGTCGAGCGTCGCCGGTCGCCCCCCCGGCGCGCGCTTCCGCTTCGTCCTTCCGCTCGAGGGGCCTCCCCCCTCGAGCGAGCTCACGCCGACGCCGAGCGATTGATCGGGCCTAGTTCCTCGATTCTCTGCGGCAAGATTCTCGGCCAGATTCTAGGTTTATCGCGCGAAGTACGTTGATTGACCATGCTCGTGCCCGTGGCTTACTCTCGGAATCTCTGCGAGATGCTCACCGAATGTTTGCGCGTCCCGAGCGGCCATTGATCGAGTGAAGCGAGGAGCGGCATGGTGAAGACGGTGAAGCCTCTGAACCGGCGCGGAAGCCCCGAGGCGATCGAGAAGCGGCGCGCGGCCAGGCAGTTCAACGACGTCCTCGGCGGTCGCGGCGCGTCGGCGCAGAAGCTCGACGGCCGGACGGAGAAGCGACGGCAGCGCTTGCTCAAGGAGCTCGAGGACGGCAAGGCCCGCGGCCACCGCGACCTGAAGCCGCTCGACGTCCTTCAGCGGGTGCAGGAGCTGATGGACCTCGGCGAGCCGCTGAGCTCGATCCGCAAAGTGGCGAAGGTGCGAAAGACGAACATCGCGCCGGACTCGATCCTCACCGTCGTTCAGCGCCTGCATGAGGCCTACAAGTTCAGGCCGGAGGCGTATCGCTTCGTGGGCATCGGAGACGACGTGCTTCGCGGCGCCGGCGTTCTCGGCGATGGCAACGCGAACGCGAAACGAATGGCGAAGACGGCGCCAAAGTCTTCGGGTCACGGCCACGGCAACGCGAAAAGCGCGAGCACGAGCGCGAAGACCGCGAAGAAGAGCGCGCGCTCCGCTTGACCTGAGGCGCCCGGTCGTCCTACGGCTCTCCCCGAGAACCGTGCTTCGCCGCCGAACGATCGCCGTCCTGCTTGCCGCCACCACGCTGTTCGCGTCCGGCTCACCGCGCGCCGACGTCGCGCCAGATGCCTCCGCCTCCGCCACCACCGCAGGCGACGCTCACCGTCGCGCGATCGTCGCCCACGTCGGTCCCCGCGCGATCAGCGCAGGCGATCTCGAGGATCACCTCGCCCGGATCCCGCGCTTCCAGCTCCGCCTCTTCGGCACCACGTCGTCCGAGGTGGTGCGAAACTTCTTCGACCGCGTCTTCATCCGCGACGTGCTCCTCTCGCTCGGCGCCGAGGAGAAGCACCTCGACCACGACGTCTCCGTCGAGCAGGCGATCGATCGGACGCTCTCCGGCGCCACCCTCCGCGAGATCATCAACCAGGTCGGCCCGATCGGAAACGTGTCGATGGACGAGGTGCAGCGCTACTACGACGCCAACAGGTCTCGGTACGACTCCAAAGATCGCATCAACATCTGGCGCATTCTCTGCCGCACGAGCGACGAAGCTCAGACCGTGCTCGATAAGGCGAAGCAGGACGGCAGCCTCCCGACGTTCATGCAGCTGTCGCGCGATCACAACCTCGACAAGGCGACGATGCTCCGCGGAGGAAACCTCGGGTTCGTGGGGGAGGGGGGGGCGTCGAACGAGCCGGGGGTGAGCGTCTCCCCGGTCGTGTACAAGGCGGCCGAAGGGGTGAAAGACGGCGAGCTCGTGCCGACGCCGGTGCAGGAGGGGACGAGCTACGCCGTCGTCTGGCGTCGCGGCACCCAGGCGGGCGTTCACCACACGGTCAACGAGGTGAGGGTCCAGATCCAGGACGCGATCACGCGCCAGAAGCGCGAGGTCGCCCAGAAGGCGCTCATCGACAAGCTTCGCGCCGAGAAGCTCACGATGGTCGACGACACCGTGATCGGCGACTTCGACATCTCGGTCGACGACGGGACGATCGGGCCGAAGCGCCGGCGCTAGCGCGCTTCTTCTGCCTCTTTCATGTTCACGAGCGCCGCGTTGGCCGCGGCACGCTCCGCCAGCCGCTTCGAGCGCCCCTCGCCGCGCCCGCACACTTCGCCGTCGACGAGCACCTCGACCTCGAAGACCTGGGCGTGCTGCGGGCCTCGTGACGAGACGACGCGGTAGCTCGGCGCGGCTCCGCCAGCGGCCTGCACCCGCTCCTGCAGCGCGCTCTTCGGGTCGCGCATTCCGAGCCGCTCCGCCTCCGCCATCGGCTCCGCCACGACCACCCGCACGAACGCCCGCGCCCCGTCGAGCCCGTGCGACGCGAAGATCGCGGCAACCAGCGCCTCGACCGCGTCGGCCAGCACGTTCGTCTGCTCGCGCTCGAGCCCTGCCTGCGCGCCCCGCCCCAGCGTGAGGCACGCGCCGATCCGCTCTTCGCGCCCCCAGCGCGCGAGCGCCTCGGCGTTCACGAGCGCGCTCCGCATGCGCGTCAGCACCCCTTCGTCCGCGTCGGGGTGCGCCTCGGCGAGCAGCTCGCTCACGCAGAGGCCGAGGACCGAGTCGCCGAGGAACTCGAGCCGCTGGTTGTCGGGGACGTTGGCCTCGTTCGCGTAGCTCGGGTGCGTGAGCGCCTCTTCGAAACGGGGGACCTCTCCCGCGCCGACGATTTCGGCGATGCGCGCTCGGAGGCGCGCGCGCTCCGGTTCGAGGTCTTCGTTCGTCATCCGCGGGCGAGGGCGTCGGTCATCTCGGCCAGCTGGAGATCGAGGGAGGTGACCCCCCCGGCGTCGTGGGTGGACCAGCGGACGCGGGCCTTTCCCCACCCGAGCTCGATGTCGGGGTGGTGATCCATCTTCTCCGCCGCGAGCCCGACGCGGACGACGAACCCGAGCGCCGCGGAGAAATCCGCGAACGTGTACGAGCGCACGATGGAGTCTGCTGGCGGTGGAACGGAGCCCGAGCCCCCGCGCGCCCACCCCTCGTGTGCGGAAAGGAAGGCCTCGATCGCGCTGGCGTCGAGCTTGACGGGTCGATGCATGAATTGGAGCGTAACCCGGCACAGGCGCTAGCTCCATCCCACCCTCCACTTGCGCGGCGGATGCGGTCCGGGAACTCCCGCGCTCGCTGCATGTCCGACTCAGGCATGCCTATTTCTCGACGTTCGGACCGCGTGTCACGTAGCGCCGACGCCCGGTCCGCGTATGCTCCCGCCGTGGCGCTTCTGGCGTGCCCCTTTTGCCGCGAAATGTTCGAGCGCGACGAGCGGCAGACCTGCCCCCATTGTGAGGTCCCGCTCGCTTCGTTCGAGAAGCTCCCCCCCTCCTACGACGCCACGCTCGAGGACGACGGCATTCCCGTCGAGCCGCAGCACGAGCCCCTCCGGATGACCGACATGCGCCGCGGCAAGGGGGCGACCACGATCCTCGCGCTGGCCGGGCTCGCGCTGTTTTTCGCCCCCTGGGTGCGCGTGACGCTCCCCGACGAGGCGGTCTTCTCGGGCTTCGATCTCGCGCGCCGGCTGGGGTGGTCGTGGGCCGCGTGCTGCGCGTGGGTCGTGCTCGTGCCGACGGTGCTCAGCCGCGAATCGATCGCGCAGCTTCGCGGGGCGCGGGTCATCGCCACGTTCCTCGCGGCCATCCCCGCGGTCACGGTCGCGATTCTCCTCGCGCGGACGCCGCACCGCGACCTCGTCCCCGTGAGGTTCGCCTGGATGTGGCCGATGTACGCCACCCTGCTCGTCTCCGCGGCGGCCACGCTCGTCTCGCTGCGGCTCGGCGGACGGATCGATGACGTGAAGGTGACGCGAGGCAGCTCGCGCGGGCAGATTCTGCATTAGCCGTACAGCCGGGCAACCCTTCGGTGGCCTCCGCGTGGCGGCGTTCGGCTGGAGGTGCCATGCTCCCCTGCACGGGGTCATGCCGGTCTCACTTCGCACACCACCGCGCGAGCTAAGGGTCGTTCGCGAGGACCAGGTCGACGACTCGATCGACGTCCCGGCGGCGGTCGTCTGCGCGATGTGCGGCGACGCCGCGTGCATGGGCTGCGAGCGCGAGCTGTCACGGTCCGGGATCGTGGCGATGGTCGTGTGGGAACGTCCGGGGGCACCGGCGCTCGCGCGCCTCTGGGCGACCGCGCGCGCGGCGACGATCTCGGGCGAGGCGTTCTTCGAGCACCTGCCCGACGGGCCGATCGCTCCGGCGCTCCGCTTCGCGGTTCTCGCCGAAGTGATCGCCGCGTGCGGTCTGATGTCGGTGGTGCTGCCGCTCATCGCGGTCTTCGCCCCGGCGTGGGTGAAGCACGTCGCGCTCGACAGCGAAGCGCGCGAGGTCGCGGTTCGCCTGGCCGTCGTCGGCGTCCCGGCGCTTGCGTTGATGCTCGTCGCGGCGCACGCCGCCCACGGTCTCGCGCTCGACTCCGGGGCGCGCGGGGTCGGAGGGCGAGCGGCCAGGGCACGCGCGCTTCGGTTCGGGCTCTACGCGACGGGGTGGGATCTCGTGCTCGGGCCGATCGGCGCGATCGTGCTCGCCGCGAAAGAGGGGATTGGCTCGGCGCTCGCGTTGTTTCAGCTCGGCGTGGGGCTCCCGGGGCGGTGCACGCGCGCGTTTCTGCGAGGGTGCTACCGGCTCGAAGGGGCGCGCGTCGAGAAGGCGAACGGAACCGCGACGGCCGTGGCCGTGGTCGTGACCATCGCCGGCGCGGTCGCGGTGCTCGTGGGCGCCGTGCTGGTGGTGTTGGAGGCCGGGTAGCGGGTAGAACGCCGGGATGGCAATCGACGTTCATCTGGACGGGCTCACGTTGTCGGTCGCGAGCGTGAAACGCTCGATGAAGTTCTACGGCGAGACGCTCGGGTTCAAGATCGTCGTCGACGCGGCGCCGGACTTCGCGCTCGTGCGCGTGGGCGGCGCAGGGGGCGGTACCATCGGGCTTCTCGCGCTGAAGCACGCCGTGGGGGGGAAGGCGAAGCGCGTGACGCCGGCGATGCGGGCCGGCGTGCACGTGGAGCTGAGCACGAACGATCTCGACGGGCTGTATGAGAAGCTGAAGAAGCGGGGCGTGGAGTTCGACGAGCCGCCGCACGATGAGCCGTGGGAGCGGTCGGCGAGCGCGAGGGAGTTCGGGCACGCTCACTTCCACACTTGTCG
>JBKQKP010000260.1:0-25365 GCA_052147435.1 Polyangiaceae bacterium
CGTCGGCCACCGAAGACCGTGGTCGAACCTGACGCCGTCCCCCAGCCGGACGCCATCGCGCCTTAGTGCGCCCGCCGGACGTCCTCTAGTAAAGTCGCGCGCGCTTGGTGGACACTTCGCCGATCGCCGTCGCGCTCCTCGTCCTCTCGGGATTTGGCGCGGGCTTCGTCGACGCCGTCGCGGGCGGAGGGGGGCTGCTCACGCTCCCGGCGCTCCTCGCGGCGGGGCTCCCTCCGCACCTGGCGCTCGCGACGAACAAGGGGCAAGCGGTGTCTGGAGCGATCTCCTCGGCCGCGGGCTACGCACGCCGGGGCTTCGTGGACTGGGGGCGCGCCCCGGTCGCGTTCGCGCTCGGGTTCGTAGGGTCCATCCTGGGGGCGCTCGCGCAGCTCGCCGTCCGCCCGTCGGTGCTCCGCCCCGTCGTGATCGCGCTCCTCGTTGCGTCCGCTGTCGTGGTCGCTTGGCCACGCAAGACGACTGCGCGCGAGCCCCTTGCCCACGCGGCGGTCTGGGGAGCGGTCGTCGCGCTCACCCTCGGCGCCTACGACGGCTTCTTCGGTCCGGGGGTGGGGACGATGCTCCTCGTGGCTTTCGTCCTCATTTACGGCGACCCACTGACTCACGCCTCGGGGAACGCGAAGGTGGTGAACCTGGCCTCGAACATCGCCGCGTTCGCCCTCTTTGCTTGGCGCGGAAACATCCTCTGGGGTCTTGCTCTCCCGATGGCGGCCGCGAACTTCGCGGGCGCGTGGACCGGCGCGCACGTGGCGATCCGGCGGGGCGACCGCTTCATCCGGCTCGTCGTCCTCGCGGTCGTGGCCGCGCTCGTCGTGAAGCTCGCGAGCGATCTCCGCTCCCCCTGATACGATGTCTGTTGGGATCATGCGCCCGCGCTTCGCCGACCGCTGCACGCTCGGACTGGCCTCCGTACAAGGCGCCGAGTCGGCGCGGGAGCCGCTCACCCAGTTCGTGACATGGATGGGGGCGCGGGCGCAGATCGCGATCTCGACGAAGGCGGTCGCCTCGTACGCCGCGCTGGCGAAGAGCGTTCGCGAGGGGGCGCTCGACGTCGTGTGGCTCCCCCCGGTGCTCTACGTCGCGCTGGAGCGGGACGGCCTCGTCGTGCCGCTCGTGAGCAACCATCGCGGTGGGGAGGCGGCGTTCCACGGCGTCCTCCTCGTGCGCACGAACGCTCCGATCCATACGCTCGACGGCCTTCGCGGACTGCGGGCTGCGTGGGTGGACCCATGCAGTGCGAGCGGCTACGTCATGCCGCGCATTCAGCTCGCCGCGCTCGGAATCGATCCACGGAAGGCATTCGCCGAGGAGGTCTTCACCGGCTCTCACGACGCCGCTGTGCGCGCGGTCGTCGACGGAGAGGCGGACGTGACCGCGACGTTCGCACGGATCGACGGCGCGGGGCACGTGACCTCCGGCTCCTGGAGCCAGGTCCCCGAGGCCCGCGCGCAGGTGCGTGTGCTCTGGACCCTCGGCGCCATCCCGTCCGACGTCATCGCCGCGCGCACCGCGTATCCCGCGGAGCTTCGCGAGAGGATCACCGAGGCGCTCGTCGCCTCTACGAACGACGCGCAGATTGCTCCCATCGCACGGCGCCTCTTCGGAGTCGAAGAGTTCCGGCGAGGTCACATGAGGAGCTACGCGTCGCTCCGCCGCGCGATCGAGAAGGCGAGCGCGAGCGCGCTCATCGACGACCTCCACCTCGCGTCGCTCTGACGTTCTTGCTGGGGGCCGCTCCGAGCGCGCGCAGCGCCCTGCACACGTCGCCGTCCTTGCACGGGCCGATCACCCCCCCGTGAGGGGGCCACGTCTCCGCGTCGGTCGCGGCGCGTCGCTCGCGTACGTCGGGGCCGCGCCACGACGGCGGGGCGTGCGCCAGCGTCGCCTCGCGCTCGCTGTCCTCGACGGGGGCGAGGGATAGTCCGATCGTCGGCGTCAGCCCGACTCGTTGAACGGCGGCACCGTCGGGGAGAGCGTAGAGGAGCGTCGTCATTCGTAGGACGCCCGCGCGCGCCTCGTCGTCGACGTACTCCTGCGCGCACCCTTTGCCGTACGTCGGCGTCCCGACCGATGGCCCACGGCGATACACGGCAAGCGCGCCGGCGATCATCTCGGCCGCGCTCGCCGTCTCGCCGTCGATGAGCGTCGCGAGCGGTCCCGTCCACTGCTGCTCGCTCGGGGGATCCGGGGCGCGATCCGTCTCGATCGTGCCGTCCCGGCGCTTCATCGGGAAGAGTGGGGCCGCGGGGAGGAAGAGACCGAGCGCGCTGATCGCTCCGTCGGTGGAGCCGCCGCCATTGCCGCGCAGATCGAGGACGAACCCCCAGACCGAGCGCACCGCGTCGCGTCCACCGTGCTCCGCGCGTCCTCGCTCGTGTGCGATCGTTCGGGCGAGTAGATCGCCGAGGTCGTCGCGGACGTCGTGGATGGGGATGATGATCGCGTCCCCGGCGCCGTAGGCGACGCGCTCGGTCGGCAGGAGCTCTTCATCGGTTTCTCCTTCGACGGCGTCGACGGGGTCGAGCTTCACCGAGCGGGGGGCGGAGTCGCCGGCTCGGAGCAAGATCGCCGTCGGCGACTCGGGGAGATCGGCGGCGGCGTAGCTGAGCTGATCGAGCTGCTCGAGGGGGAGCCCCGCTGTCGCCAGCCCCGCTATCGACAAGACGAGGTCGCCCGGGGCGAGCGGCGCCGAGGCTCCGTCTCCGAGGACGACGCCGACAGCGGTGCGCTCGGACTTCTCCCACAGGCGCGGCGGCGGGCGACCCGCGAGATCCACTTCGTACACGCTCTCCTCTTCGTCGAGCGGCGCCCAGGCGCCGTGCGGATCGACGAGCGGGACGTACGCGCGAACGGCCGCCGCGAGGAGCGCACGCCCCCAGTCTTCCGCGTCGAGCTCCGGGAAGAAGCGTTCGCGCGCGGCGTCGGCGTAGGGCTTCGCGGCAGGCCCGTAGGCTCGTTCGAACGCCCCCACCCGAGCTCCCAGGTCCTCGGCGAACGAGCGCGCAGGACGGGAGTAGGCGATGGCGTCGAACGGAATCTCCTCGCTCGCCGCCGCCGCGTCGGCTTCGTTCGTCGTGGCGCGGGCGTGGTCGAACCGTCCGCGAAGCTCGGCGATCCACTTGGCGAGCGCCCCTCCGACGTCAAGTGCCGCCGGGCAGTCGTCGCCGACGCGCGACTCCATCTCTGCCACCAGATCGACGGCGCGCTTGTCGATCCGCGCCTCGATCGGCGAGTCCGGCGCTGCGCTCCAGAGGCCGTGTGGGTCGAGCCAGTCCGCCGCTCCTGCTGCGAGCGCATGCGGCGAGACGCCGTCGGGCTCGTACGCCAACCCCGTGCGGACTTGCGCCACCACGCGGCGCGCCTCGTCGCACGACAACTCTGCGGGGCGACCGGACGGAACGCGAAAAGCGTACGCCCCATCGTCCTCCTCGTCCTCGCCCGCGTCGGCCTGGCCAGCGGGCGGAGCGCTGCTCGGATGCGTCGCGGGGGGGGCGAACACGACCGGTGCATGCTTTGCCGCTCCGCCGCGCGGCGCGAGGAACACCACGGCGGCCCCGGCCGCGAGCAGGACGAGCGCGCTCCCGACAACGAGTCTCTTCGCCTTGGGGCCGTCGTCCATTCGAGGGTCGACTAGCCTAGCAGCCGCGTCTCCCGGCGCGCCATCTGACGGCCGTTGACCCGGGACTCGCTGTCAGGCCACGCCGAGGGCCATCGCGTCCTCGCGCAGCGCCTCGAGCTCGGTCTGGAGCTTCCCGCGAGCCCGCTCCTCGAGCTGGCGCACCCGTTCCTTGCTCACGCCGAGGATGTCCCCCAGCGCCTTCAACGTGGTCGGCTCGTCGCTCATCATCCGCTCGCGTACGATGAGACGCTCGCGGTCGGTGAGCCCCTTGAGCGCGACCGCAACGGCGTCCTTCGCCCGAGCGCGCGATTCTTTCGCCCCCGCGTCGTCCTCCGGGCTCGAGTCGTTCGAAGCCAGTCGCTCGACCGCCGGAGGGAGGTCGTTCGTGTTCGCATCGAGGCTCGTCTCGCGCGCCGCGAGGAGGGGCAATAGCTGCTCCACACGCTCCCGCGAGAGCCCCGAGACGGCGGCGAGGCGGTCGGGGTCGCTCTCTTTCGTCGTGCGGTATGCGCGCAGCGCACGTCGCTCCGCCTTCGTGGTCCCGAGGCGGACGACGCGGTACGCGCGCACGACGTATTCGCGTATCTCGGCGCGAATCCAGTACGCGGCGTACGTCGCGAGGCGGCAGCCCATGTCGGGGTCGAACTTCTTCGCGGCGCGGAGCAGACCGAGGTTCCCCTGCTGGATGATGTCCTCTAGCGGCACGCCCCACCGGCGGTACTCGAGCGCGATCGAGATCACGAAGGGGAGGCACGCCTCGACGAGCTTCTCGCCCGCGCGCTGGTCCCCCTTGATCCAACGCTTGGCGAGCTTTCGCTCTGCCTCGCGCTCCAGAGGGTGGACGCTCGAGAGGCTGTCCCTATAGACCCGCAACGCTGATCCTTCCAACATGCCGGCCATGCGTGTGCAGTTGTGATGCCACGCGGCCGTCACTCGTTTCCGCGGAGATCTGCGCGCCTCACCGGTTCGGACGCGAAAGGTGATCTCTCCGAGGGGGAGGAGCGCGAAAAACTTTCGCGGCCGAACTGAATGGCCGCTCAGTCGGCGCGACTACACGTCGATCGTGAGCCCTTCGTACGCGGCGAGTGAATTCGGAAAGAGCGCCTTCGCGCGCTTCTCCTTCTCGCGAACGGCCTCGTCCGACTGGAGCGGGTCGTGATGAAACAGGACGAGCTTCTTCACCTTCGCCGCCTTCGCGATCTCGGTCGCGGCGACGAACGTGCTGTGGCCCCAGCCTACCTTCGGGCCCCCTTTGCCGGTCTTCCCCTCGTACTCCTCGGGGGTGTATTGCGAGTCGTAGATGAGGACGTCGGCGCCGGCGGCGATCTTGAGGACGTTCTTGTCGAGGTCCTTGGAGTGCTCGGTGTCGGTGGCGTACACCACCGCTTTTCCCCCGTGCTCGACGCGATAGAGCCATACCCCGTTCGGATGGTGCCCCTGTCCGGTCGTGATGCTCGCCTTGCCCCCCATCCCGTCGTCGATCTCGAGCTTTTGCCCCTCGACGAGGTCGTTGAACGTCATCTTCGCGGCCATGTCCGCGAGGTGGACCGGGAAGCTCGGGTGATCCATCTGCCCGGCGAGCGTCTCTTCGAGCGTCCGGGTGACGTTGTTCCCGCCGTAGAGATGGATTTCGTTCCCCTTCACGAACGCCGGGTCGAAGAACGGGAACCCCTGAATGTGGTCCCAGTGCACGTGGCTGAAGAAGATGTGAGCCCTGATGGGCATCTCCTTCAGGAGCTTCTTCCCGAGAAGGCGCAGACCGGTCCCGCCGTCGAACACGAGCAACGCCTTGCCCGCACGGAGCTCGACACAGCTCGTGTTCCCGCCTATCGCGACGGTGTCTGGGCCTGGCGTGGGGATGCTTCCGCGCACTCCCCAGAAGGTGATCTGCATTCTCCTCCAGCGTCGACTGTACTGCTCGGACGTACACCCTCGTGGACGTTCGCGGGGTGGACGGCGTCGGTCCCTACCGCGAGCAGGCGCGCCTCGCCTCCGAAACTTCGTGATAAGCCCCTCCGGGCGAGATCGTCAACAGGGCTCTTCCGGTATGGCGTCTAGTCGGGCATCTCGTCGTCAAGCAGAAGGCCGGGCAGAGGGGCGCGCTGGTCCGGGCCATGGGCCTCTGGCCCTCGTCGTCCTCGGGTGCACGCTCCGGGATCGCGGAACGGGGAGGCGCCTCCATGGGGAGGGGGACTCGTCGGGGGGGGAAGCGGCGGTCCCGTTTGGCGGGGCGCTCGGGCGGCGCGTCCGGGCGGCGGCCCGAGAGTGGGCGAGGTCGCAAGAGCAGGACCCCGAAGAGGACCGCGTCGCCGTGGTCATCGCGAGCGGCGGGAGGGTCTGGAACGGGAGAATGGAGGCGGACGCGATGGCGGCGGCGCTCGTGGCGCTGGGGGTGCCGGCGGAGGTCGTGGTCCGGGAACGGACGTCGCACCACACGGGGGACAACGCGTCCTTCACGGCGGCCCTGTGCGGCCGTCGGGACATCGCCAGGGTGGCCATCGTGACGTGCGATTGGCACTTCCCACGGGCGAAGTTGCTCTTCGAGGCCGAAGGGCTGCAGGTGGAGCGGGGGGTTCCGGCGGGCAATGGGGACGCCGGGCTGCTTGGGCGCTGGTGGCTCTGGGGGAGGGAGGGGCTACTGCGTAGCCTCTCGCGACGACGCGCCCGGCGTGGCGTGCTCTACACCCGATGAGCGACTGGCTCTCGCGCGCCCTAGGCGGACTCGCGATCGCGTTCGCCGTCGCGTGCTCGGCGAAGCACGATGAGGCGCCGCTGCCGCCACCGCGCGGTGCTGCCCCCCTCGTCGACGTGGGAAGCATCGAACGGGCGGAGGACCTGCGCCGTGCCAAGGACATCCCTGAACCGGCGCGTACGAGCCACGATGTCGCGGTGCGCAGGCTCGCGGCGCGCTCCCTCGCACGAATCGCGGACGCCGACAGCTTGGAAGGGCTCCTGCATGCGCTCGACGACGAGGACGGAGTCACGGTCGCCTGGGGGGCGTACGGGCTCGGTGCGTCGTGCAAAGGGCACGAGGAGTCGAACGTTCGGGCGCTCGCGGCGCGCGCCGCGTCGTTCGAACGGGAGCCCGACGCGATGGAGCAACGGCGCGACGCCGTCGACCCGCGCGTCGCGATCGCGCGGGCAATCGGACGCTGCGGTGGGGCGATGTCGGAAGGGGTGCTCGCGTCGTGGGTGCGCGCGGCGCGTCCGGGGCTCGCCGCCGCCGGAGCCCACGGCAAGGGGGGAGACGCGCTCGCGTCGGCCGCGGCGTACGCGCTCGGCGACGTCGCCGGGCGACGCTCCGCGCTCGGGGACGAGACGATGTCCGCTCTGCTCGACGCTGCAGCTTCCAGCCCCGCGTCTGGTGCGCAGGGGCTCGAGTCGGCGCTGTATCCCTTCGGGAGGATCGAGCACATTCCGGAGTCCTTCGCGCCACGCGTCGCGAAGGCGGCGATGGCTACACGTGGGGGGGGGCGGGGGGGGGCGCGCGCGTTTGCGATCCGGGCGCTCGGGCGAACCGGAGTTGGCGCGGTCGATGCGCTCGAGAAGATCGTCCTCGACCATTCGTTCCTACCTGCCGAGCGCGCCGACGCAGCGCGCGCGCTGCGACTCCTCGACGACGACGGACACGCCGCCGCCGCGGATGCGCTCGCCCAGATGGGGCCGGGGAAGGACACGTTCGACGCGCTCCGGGTTGCCGGTGACGACTACGGGATTCTCTCTTCGCTTGTCGCGTCGCTGGGGCCGGAGGTGCCCAAGAAGAGCGAGCCCGCCCTCTTCGCGCTCGCCGGCCTGACCGCGCCAGGCGCGCCGGCGTCCCTGGCGCGGCGAATCGCGGAGCTTCGATGCGGCGCCGCGGCGGCGCTCTCGAAAGGGGCTTACGACTCCGACGTGCTCAAGCACTGCGACGCGGAGTCATCCGAGTCGTACCAGCGGGCGCGCCTCGCCTCGCTCTTGCGCAGGCCGCTCGTCGGCGACCGGCGCGCGGCGTGGCGTGCGCTCACGAAGAGCGATCACGTGAAGGTCCGGGAGGCCGCGCTCGAGGCGATCGCGCAGCACCCGGAGCTCGGGGACGCAGCGCGCGCCGCGCTCGCGGAGGCGCTCTCGTCGAAGAAGGGGGGGATCGTCGCGACGGCCGGGGAGATCGTCCACGCACACCCCGATCGAGTGCTCGTCCTCAGCGAGAAAGAGAAGCGCGCCGCGCTCGATCCGTCCGCCCCCCCGCCGACGGCGAGCCCGGCGCGCACGCTCGACCCGGCGGTCGCCCAGGCGCTGGCCGCCGCGCTCGCGCACGAGTGGCCCGAGGACTTGGTGGAGACGAGAACCGCGATCCTCGACGCGGCCGTCGCGGTGTCGCTCGACGGGGCGCGCGCCGCGGCCACCGTGGCTTGCCACGACCGCAACGCGACGATCCGGGAGCGCGCCGCGAAAGCGCTTCGCGGGCTCGGCGACGGCGTAGCGCCGGCGACGCCTCCGCGTGGCCCCGCCGTCGAGACGTTTGCCTGTGCGCCGCCAGCAGACGCAGGCGCTCCCGCCCCGGAGCTCGGTCGCGCGATTGACCACGACGTGCGCGTGACCTTCTCCACGGACGCCGGCGATCTCGCCATCGTCTTCGAGCCGGCGCTCGCTCCTATCGCGGTCACGCGCTTCGTCTCGCTCGCAAAGGGGGGCTTCTACGACGGCATCGTCGTCCATCGCGTCGTCCCGGGGTTCGTCGCGCAGTTCGGCGACCCCGACGGCGACGGCTACGGCGGCGCGGGGGCGCTCCTGCGCTGTGAGACTTCGCCCGTCCCCTTCGGCCCGCTCGACGTCGGCGTCGCGCTCGCGGGGAGAGATACCGGCTCGAGCCAGCTCTTCGTCACGCTCGCGCGCTTCCCGCACCTCGACGGCGAGTACGCGCGCGTCGGGCGGGCCGAGGGGGACTGGTGGAGCCTCGCGGAGGGGGACGCGATTCGGAGCGTGAAAGTGGAGGAGTGAGCACAGCTTCCCGAAGGTCGGCTAGGCTCCTCGAGGGAAACGGCAATGCTCCTCGTCATCGACGTCGGCAACACGAACATCGTCTACGGCCTCTTCGAGGGGGCGACCCTCCTTCACCAGTTCCGCGTCGAGAGCGGCCGCGGGCGGACGGCGGACGAGTACGCCGTCACGTTGCGGCAGCTCCTCGAGATGCACGACGTGGCGCCCGACGCGGTGACGGCGGCGATCCTCGCGAGCGTCGTCCCCTCGCTCACCGAGCCGATGATCGATCTCGTGCGTCGCGCGTTCGGCGGGCGCGAGGCGCTCGTCGTGGGGCCCGGGATCCGGACCGGCATGTCGATCCTCTACGAGAACCCGCGCGAGGTGGGCGCGGACAGGATCGTGAACGCGGTCGCCGCGTACGAGCGGGCCAAGGGGGGGGTCATCGTCGTCGACTTCGGCACGGCGACGACGTTCGACTGCATCACGCCGAAGGGGGAGTACCTCGGAGGGGTGATCGCGCCTGGCGTTCAGATCAGCGCCGACGCGCTCTTCTCCCGTGCCGCGAAGCTCCCGCGCGTCGAGATCGCGAAGCCGCCGCGCGTCGTCGGGCGCAACACGCTCCACTCGATGCAGTCGGGGATCGTCTACGGCTACGTCGGGCTCGTCGACGGTCTCGTCGAGCGCCTCAAGGAGGAGCTCGGCTACCCGTGCATGGTGATCGCGACGGGGGGGCTCGCGCGGCTCATCGCGCCGCTGTCGCGGACGATCCAGGAAGTGGACGACGTCTTGACGCTCGTGGGTCTGCGCATCCTTCATGAGCGAAACCAGGCGTGAGCGCGGCGCAGCGTGGTCTGCGCCGGCCGCGCTCGGGGCGGCGGGGCTCGCGCTCGCCGTCCTCGTAGCGCTCGGCGTCGCGTACGGTACGGAGACGATCTCGATCTCGCGCGCGCTGGGAGATCCCGCGTCGCTCGATCACGCGATCGCGCTTCGCGTTCGCCTCCCGCGCGTGCTCCTCGCGGCGATCACCGGCGGCGGGCTCGCGATGGTCGGCGTTGCCTTTCAGGCGATCTTGCGGAACCCGCTCGCCGAGCCGTACACGCTCGGCGTCTCGGGGGGGGCCGCGCTCGGTGCGACGATCGCGATTCTCTTCGGCGCGAACGCGCTGACGATCGCAGGGGCGTCGCTCTTGCCGCTGGCGGCGTTCGCCGGGGGGGTCGGCGCGACGGCGCTCGTCTACGGGCTCGCGCGCGTCGGGGGCGCGGGGAGGGGGTACGGCATGAGTGGGGGGGCGGGGACGTCGATCTTGCTCGCCGGAATCGTCGTGAATGCCATCGCGGGGGCAGCGATCACGTTCTTGAAGACGCTCGTCTCGGCGACGAAGGCGCAAGAGCTGCTCTTCTGGCTGATGGGGTTCCTCGACGTACCGTCGGTGACGTCGCTCGTGAGCGTCGCGGTGTACGTGGCGGTCGGGGGCGCCGTACTGCTCAGGGACGCCGGGCGGCTGAACCTGCTGGCGCTCGGGGACGAGCCTGCGCAACACCTCGGGGTCGACGTGCGGGCGCTCGAGCGGCGCACGTTCCTCGTGGGGTCGCTCGTCGTGGGGGCGATCGTGAGCACGACGGGGTTGATTGGATTTGTCGGGCTGATCGTGCCGCACGCGCTGCGGCGGGTGGTGGGGCCGGATACGAGGGTGCTCTTGCCGGCTTCATTGCTTGCCGGGGGGGCAGTGCTCGTGGGGTGCGATCTGTTCTCGAGGGAGCTGTTTCAGTGGCTGCATACCGAACCGCCGGTAGGGGCGGTGACGGCGATGATCGGAGGGCCGGTGTTTCTCGTGCTGCTGAGGAGGCGGGCGTACGGGTGACCCCCACTCGCGGACGGAGCGAGCATGCTCGCGGAAGGCGCGAAGGCGTTCGCGGAAGGAGCGAAGGCACTCGCGGAGGGAGCGAAGGCACTCGCGGAGGGAGCGAAGGCACTCGCGGAGGGAGCGAAGGCACTCGCGGAAGGAGCGAAGGCACTCGCGGAGGGAGCGAAGGCACTCGCGGAAGGAGCGAAGGCGTTCGCGGAGGGAGCGAAGGCACTCGCGGAGGGAGCGAAGGCGTTCGCGGAGGGAGCGAAGGGCCGCCGCGTGGCGATCTAGGTCTTCCCCGCCGCCGCCAGCGCCTGCTGCTGCTGCGCGAGCATCTGCGAGATCGCCCGTGATCGCTCGATCGCGAACTGCTTCACCTCGCGCACCGGCGACGTCGCCAGCTTGTTCAGAAGGGCCGTGATCTTCTGCATGTCGCGCGACTGGAAGAGCGCCTCGAAGTAGTTGTGCGCGAGCCGCACGTCCCTCTGCATCTGCGCCTCGTGCGGCGCGAGCAGCTTCACCACCTCGTCGAGCTTCCCGGCTTGCCCGTAAAGGGCGCTCAGGCACAAAAGCGCCAGCGCGTCGGTCGGCGCACGCTCGACGGCCTTCTTCGCGAACGCGATCGCCTTGTCGCGCGTCTTCTCGTCCCCCGCGTAGAACCCCTGGAGCGCGATGTACGGCGCCGACACCTTCGCGTTCACCGGTGCGTTCGCGAGCTCCTCGACCTCGGCGATCGCCTTTTCTTCGCCGTTGCGGTCCTTCAGCATCGCGGTCATGTACGCCCACGCATCGACCGATCCCTGATCGACCTGGATGGCCCGCTCGACCGACTCGCGCTCCGCCTTCTGGTCCTTCTTCCCCTTGTAGAGCTTCGCGAGGTGCAAGGACGGGAACGGCGAGTCCTTGAGCAGGTTCTGCGCGCCGCGGAGGGTCCCTTCCGCCTTGTCGAACTTCTCCTGATTGAGCTGCGTGACGCCGAGCGCGAGCCAGTCCTCGCCGTCGCCGCCGAGCGCGACGACCTTCGCCATGACCTCCTCGGCCTTCGCGTGGCGCCCGTACTTCATCAGCTCCTGGGCGAAGATCCGCCCCCGCGACAGATCGTCCTGCCCGTCCTTCCAGTGCTTCTCGAGACCGGCGAGGAGATCCTCGAGGCCGATCGCGATGGGCCTCCCTTGCTCGTCCTGCACCTGCACGGCGGGGCCGTTGAAGCCGAGGAGCTTCCAGACCTCGTCCATCGTGAGCGCGACGGGCCCCGTGACGATCTTCTTCTCGACAGGCGCGCCGTTCGCGCCGAGCGGGATCAGCACCAGCGCGTTGCCCGGGACGCCGTTCGGAAACGCATTGATCGGCGCGAGGATCGCGGCGCCTCCGGTGAGCGAGATACCGGGGCCGCCGGCCGCTGCGGGGCGGGGAGCATTGGGGGTCGTGGGCTGGTTCATGGATTGCCGTCCTGTTTTCGAGGTCGCGCACGCTAGCACACCGCTGGACGCGGAAAGTAGGGGCGGCGGGGACCTGTAAGAGACCTCGTGGAACGTTTTACGACCACAGAACGCATGGTATGGGGCGCGCTCATGGCAACTTCGCGTCTGTCTTGGGGGGTGACGGCGCTCGCGACGGCGGGGGCGCTGTTCTTGTTCGCGTTCGCCGCGTGCGGCACGGCGGCGTCGGTCGAGAGCTCGAACCCGCTGCCCGGCTCGGGGGTGACCTCAGGCGCGGAAGACGCCGGGATCGACGTGTTCGGCGCGTGGCCCCGCGAAGCCCCGGATGCCGCCCTCCCTGACGCGGGGGCTATCTCTTTCGGAGATGACGGCGCCGTCCCGCCGAGCCGCTTCAGCTGTACCGGGAAGACCGGTCCGGGGGGCGATACGACGCTCACCCTCACCTCCGCCGGCATCCTGCGCGACGCGCTCGTCCACGTCCCTCCGTCGTACGACCCGACGTCCGGCGAGATGCTCGTCCTGAACTTCCACGGTTACTCCTCGAACGCGCCCGAGGAGGAGATCCTCGCGGAGATGAACCCCGTCGCCGACAGCCGCGGGTTCATGGTCGTGTACCCGGACGGGGTCGACTCGAGCTGGAACGCGGGGTCGTGCTGCGGAGTCGCGTGGAACAACAGCGTCGATGACGTCGCGTTCACGCAGAACCTGATCGCGGATCTCGAGTCGCAGTACTGCATTGATCCGAGCCGCGTGTACGCGACCGGGATGTCGAACGGCGGCTTCTTCGCGCACCGGCTCGGGTGCGAGATGGCTAGCACGTTCGCGGCGATCGCCCCCGTGGCCGGCGTCATGGGCATCCCGGACGACACGTGTCTCCCGTCGCGGCCGATGCCCGTACTCGACTTCCACGGCACGGCCGATCCGATCGTCCCCTACGACGGCGGCGGCGCGGTCTCGGGCCTCGGCGGGACGGTGGTCGTCTTCCAGTCCGTCGCGCAGACGATCTCCACGTGGCTCGCGCGCGACTCCTGCTCGACGCCGGGGAAGACGATCTACGCCGTCGGCGACGCGACGTGCGTGGACTACGACCAGTGCGCGCCCGGGGGCGAGGTCGTCATGTGCACGATCGCCGGCGGTGGCCACACGTGGCCGGGTGGAGTTCCCATTCCGCTCGGTGTGACGAGCCCGGACATCAGCGCGACCGACACGATGATCGATTTCTTCCTCGCGCATCCGATGCCGCCGGGAGCGCTCTAGTCACTCGCTCGGCGCCCATCGCACCGTCGCGAGAAAGCTGATCCCCGGCAGCGGGTACTCGTAAGCGTCCCCGATCGGCTCCTTTACCGGCCCGAGAGCTCCCGCGTACGTCGCTGTGCGGACGTCGAAGATGTTCCGCACGTCGAGCGCGACGCGCAGCCCGCGCACGCCGGGGATCTGAATGCGCGCCCCCGCCGAGTTGAGGACGCGCGGGGGAACGAGGACCGTGCCGACCTGGTCGGCGATCATCCCGCTCACGGCGTCGACACCCCAGCGAACCCGGACCGGCCCGAGCGTGTACGCGAGGTCACCGACGAAGTCGTTCGCGGGGCGACCGGGGAGCTGAGGGCGGTTGCAGACGGTGCTCGACGTGAGCGCCCCGGACGTGACGGCGCACTCGGAGTCGTTCTGCGTCGCCATCCCGGTGTACGCGACGCGCAGCTCGAAGCCGTACGCGTTCGCCGCCGCCTCCACCTCTACGCCGAGCATTCGCGCCTCTCCGATGTTCGTCGCGCGCGCCTGTCCGTAGGCTCCTTGCGGGACGAAGACGATGAGGTCATTCGCCCAGGTTCCGAAGAACGCGACCTCGGCCCGACCGCGCACCGGGGCGTGGCTCGCGGAGGCGACGCGCCCCCCCGCGTCCACGGTCCACGCAGACTCCGGGAGAAGGTTCGGATCGCCGATGAACTCGCCGCGGTCGCCATAGAGCTCGACGAAGCTCGGGGGGCGCGCGACGGCGCCGCCGTGCGCGGAGAGGACGAACGGCGCGACCCGAAGCTCGGTCCCCAGGTGCCCGGTCGGGCGGAGCTGGGGCCGCTGCGCCGGGCCGGTGTCAGTCGAGTCGTTCCAGGCATCGGCGCGACCGCTCGCTGTCCAGATCCAGGCCCGGTTCGCGTGCCACTCCGCGTCAATTGCCCCCCCCACCGACGCGCGTGTGGCTCCGGGCGGCGTCACGGCGCCGGTCCACGCGCTTGGCGCATAACGCTCGCCGCTCCCATCGACCTGTGCGCTCGCCGACACCTGCTTCCCGAGCGGTCCCCCCCATGACGCGGCACCCCCCGCTGCGAAGATCGCGTCGTCCGTACGCGACGGTCCGAGCGCGGGGTTCGCCAGCGGATTGCTCAGCGCCAGCTCGTCCCTTCGCCCCCACGCGCGCGCCGTCCACTCTCCGCCTGAGCCCGGAACCACGAGCGCAACTGATCCGAGCTCCCGGTTCGAATCGAGCACTTCGGCTGGCGTCGGCTCGAGAACCGTTCCGGGTACGTGCTGGCGTCGGGCCTGAAGGAGAGTCGTGACGGTCAGCGTCCCTTCGCGAGCCCCCCAGTGAACCGGTATCGCCAGCGACGCGAGGCCGTTCGCGGCGGCGTGCCCCGCGTTCTGACGGGTCGAGTAGACGTCGTTGCCCGGAGTCGAGGCCGTCGGGTCGAAATAGGTAAACGCGTCATCGGCCCGAGACGCACTGAGCGCCGTGACCAGGCGCGTCCCGCTCCCCTCCCCTCCGAGCGCGCGAACGTCCGCGACGCGCATTCGGGCCCCGCCGAAGGACCCTACCCCGGCCCAAACCTCGCTCCCCGTGGGCGCTGACGGGGACGGCGGATCGACCACGAGCGTCCCCCCCAGCGACCCCGGCCCCAGCGTCCCGGGCGCAAAGGACCGATAGACCCGCACCCGCGCCCCCGGCCAGAGCGGGAGGGTCGCGAGGTCCAGCGAGGGATCGGCCCCCCCCGTGAGCGGAACTCCCGCAAGAAGAACGGCCACTTCCGTCGATGTCGAGCCGCGGATCGAGAGGGACGAGAATGCGTCATCCGGCCCGAGGCGGCGGACGTGCACCCCCGGGAGAGGCTCGATGAGGCTCGCGGCGTCGGTCACTTCGCGCGGCGCGTCGTCGACCCCGGCGCTCGACGTGAACCCCCCCGTGTCGCGCGGTCCTGGGGCCCCGCGCACCGTCACTTCGTCGGCTTCCGGTGCCGCCGGAGGCGCCTGCGCGCGTGCATTTCCTGACGTCGCGCCGACCAGGCAGCCCAGCCACGCGCTCGAAACGAGCCAATCGGGCCGAGCGAGCCGGGGCATGCCCGTTGCTGGTAGCTTGGGCGCGGCGTTATCTGCAAGCGAGGGCTTGTAATCGAAGCGCCGATGCGCGAGGAAAGCCCTCAGGGGGGCCCCGCCATCGACGCTGCTTGGTCGCCGCGCACGCTCCACCTCTTTGCCCGCGGGTACCGCCAATGGCTGCACAAACTACCGACCTCGATATCACCACCGAGCTGCGGCAGATCCCTTCGCTCGCGGAAGTGGGCAAAGACGCGCTGACGGAGCTCGCCGCCGCGTCGTCCCAGCGTCGCGTGCACGCCGGGCTGTCGCTCGTCGATCAGGGGGTGCCGAGCCAGTCGCTCGTCATCCTCGTGCGCGGCGCGGCGAAGCTCGTACGCACGATGGGCGACGGGGGAGACGAATCCGTCGTGGTGCTCGACGTCATGCGAGCCCCGTGCATCGTCGCCGACTCGTCGGTCATCGACGGGAGCCCCGCGTTCGCGAGCGTGGTGACGCTTCGCTCGTCGCACGTCCTCGCGGTGGACCGCAGGTCGGTGCTCCGATTGCTCTCGGTGCACCCGTCGATCGCGCGCGCGATGCTCGCGCGCTTCGCGCTCGAAGTGCGGAGCGGTGTTCGTCGCGTCGACGAGATCGTCGCAGGGCCGGTCGACGAGCGGGTCACGAACTTGCTCGACAGCCTCGCGCTCGCGCACGGCACTCCGCTCGGGCAAGGGCGCTTCATCGCGATCCCGCTCCGCCGGCGAGATCTGGCGAACATGGTGAACGCGACGACCGAGACGGTGAGTCGTTTGCTCGCGAAGTTCGAGCGCGAAGGGCAAGCGCGAAGCACACGCGACGGCATCTGGTGGCGTTCGGCGCCGGTGGTCGCGAAGCCCCGTCCGTCGAGCCCCGCGCACGCGGCGCACTCGGGGCCGCCGTCGCACACGGCGATCGTCGCGCCCGTCGCGCCGGCCAGCGTGCGGCAGGGGATGGGGACTGGGTGAGACGGCTCGGCTGGGCAGCTACGCAATAGCCAACCGTTTCCCTCGTCGTTTCCTTCCCGGCCCCTCCTAGCACCCACGAAACGGTCGCTCCCGGCGGCGCACGATGGCGCGCGGAGGAGGAGCATCTTAGAGTTACGAAGATGTCCGTCGGCTACTACGTCCTGGCCGCGCTCGGTTTGGCTGTCCTCATGGTGGTCCACGAAGGGGGCCACTACCTCGCGGCGCGGCGCTTCGACATGCGCGTCGTGAAGTTCTCGATCGGCTTCGGGCCGACGCTCTGGAAGCACCGCCCCAAGGGGAGCCCGACGGTCTACCAGATCGCGATCATCCCGTTCCTCGCGTACGTCCAGATCGCGGGGATGAACCCGTACGAGGACAACGATCCGAAGGACCCGGGGAGCTACATGAACGCGTCCCTGTGGGCGCGGATCGTGACGATCGCCGCCGGGCCGCTCACGAACTACTTCTTCGCGAGCATCCTGTTTTTCATCGGCTTCATGATCGCGGGCAAGTCGGTCTCGGAGCCCGGGTCGATGCGCCTCTCGGTCGATCCGGACGGCCCAGCGGCGGCGGCGCAGATCCACGACGGAGACAAGGTCCTCGCCGTGAACGCCCACGCCGTCACGAGCTGGGACGACCTCAAGAAGGCCGTGAGCGCCCACCCTGGCGAAGCGATCGACATGACGATGGAGCGCGAGGGGAAAGAGTGGCACGCCAAGGTGGTGCCGGAGCCCGTCGGCGCCAAGTTCGAGGGGAAGATCCGGATCGGCCCGTACTCGCACAACGAGCCGGTGACGCTCGGCGAGGCGGCCGCGCTGTCGGTCGTCGAGCCGCCGCGGATCGTCGTCGAGCTCGTGAAGGGGCTCGCGCGGATGGTGACCGGCAAGGAGAAGCCGGAGCTTTCGGGGCCGGTGGGGATCACGAAGGAGATGGCGAAGGCGGTCCGCAGCGGTCCTGGGCCGGCGTTCGAGCTCCTCGGGGCCCTGTCGGCCTACCTCGGCGGGTTCAATCTGCTCCCAGTCCCTGCGCTCGACGGCGGGAGGCTCATCTTCCTGTTCTTCGAGGCAGTCTCACGCCGCAAGCCGGACGCGAAGATCGAGGCGCGCGTTCACGCGCTCGGACTCCTCATGATGCTGACGCTCATCGCGTTCGTGACCTACTTCGACATTCTGCCGAACAAGCACTAGCCCGCCGCCGCTCTCCGCCTTCGCGCGTCCCACACGAAGAACGCGATCACCGCGGCGCTCCCCAAGCCCGCGAGCGTGAGTCCGGCGGTGAGCCCGTGCGGCCAGTAGCTGAGGACCACGTGGTGGTAGCCGGTGGGGACGTCCACGGCGAGGAGCTCGGCGTCGTCGGCGACTTCGCCGAAGCTTGCGCGCCACCCGCGGTCCCACGTCCCGTTGACGACGACGTGAGCGGGGTGCTGCGGCGAGCTCACGTCGAACGAGAACGTGTTGGGGGTCCGGACGATGTTCGCGAGCGACACAGCGGGATCGGGCGAGCGCGCTTGCGCGACGTCCCCCTGCCATAGCTCCGCGTCGCGCGCGAAGGCCCACTCTTCCCAGCACTCGATACGCCCGCGGTTCTGCGCCGGCTCGTCGATGAACGACGCGATCCCCGGGCCGCCGAGGTACAGGCGCGGCGATGCCACGATGCGCGAGTCGTTCGGGGCGTTGGTGAAGCACGTCTGGCACCAGTCGATCCCGACGCCGATCATGTCGCCGACCCCGACGAGCCCGATCGCAAGGAACGCCCCGGTGATCGCGTCGGCGGCGCTGCGCGAGCGGAACACCCGCCGCGCGATGTCCCTCACCCGATCGATCGCGATCCCGGCGAGCGGCGCTAGGAACAGCGTGACCGCGGCGTTGAACCGCGATGGGACGCGCATCTCCTTGAACGGGAAGATGTGCCCCTTGAGAATCGACCACGGCCAGCGAGGGCTCTCGTGCCCCCCCATCAAAGCGAGCGAGTAGACGAGGAGCGCGAGGATCCACGCGTTCTCCAGCCCGGAGAGCGCGACGCCGAGGAGCGAGAGCCCGAGGAGGAGTGGCCCGAGGTAATCGGCGAACTCCGGCCAGACGTACTGCTGGCCCGGGACGCCGCGCGAGTGCGTCCGCGCGAGGAACATCTCCTTGAGCGTCGTCAGCTGCAGCGCGTCCCACTCCTCGCCGAGGTGTCGCGTGTGCGATCGGAGCTGGTCCATCACCGGGAGGATGCGGCTCGCGCCGAGGCAGAAGCCGACTACAGCGACCACCCCCGCGGCCTTCACCACTGCGAGCACGCGCTGCGGTGGCCACATCCGGGTCATGGTCTCGCCGGCGAGGATGAGGGCGAGGTGCGGGAGCGGGTACGTCCCCCCTTCGTGCATCTCCAGCGCGACGAGAATGCCGAGCCCCACGGCCGCTCTCATGTCGCGCTCGGCGCGCCGCCAGAGATAGAGGCCGAGCGGGTAGTACAGATACGGCACCCAGACGAAGTGCCCCCCCGTGAGGTGCTGGTTGTGGACCCCCGCGAACGCCCACATCGCCGACGCGACGACGGACGCGGGGCGCGAGAGGCGGAGGTCCCCCCTGACGAGCGCCCACATGCAACAGAACCCGATGGCCGAGTGGACGACGTACCAGAGCTCGACCGCGCGCGCGGTGTCGAACGCGAGCAGCGGCCAAAGGATAGGCGCGGCGGAGAGCCCCTGGGGGTTGTCCCAGAGCGGGACGCCGCCGCACTGGAACGGATTCCAGAGCGGGAGCTCGTGGTACCGGAAGACCGAGACCCGGATGACCTCGATCATCTCGTGGAAGAACGGCCCGTCGCCCCCTTGCGCGCTCGGGTGGGCCATGAGCGCCGGCCACCACGCGAAGGTGGACAAGGCGAGAGCGAAGAGCGCGAGCCCCAGGGCCCGCAGCCACGCGGGGAGAGCCGGGCGCACCTGCACGGCAGAACTTCTACCCCAGCTCCCGAGCACCCGGAGGGACAAAGCGGGCCCAGGCCGCTATAAGGGGCGCCGGCCATGCGGCAAGACTCGTCTGCCTCGCCCACGCGGCCCACACGGCTGGTCTCGATCGTCGTTCCGACGCTGAAAGAAGACGAGATCGGCGTGGCGCTCGGGCGGGTGGGGGAGTACCTCGCGCGCATCGAGGGCTACGACTTCGAGGTGCTGCTCGCGGACGACAGCCCGGAGCCGTACAAGACGCTCATGGACGCCGCGACGGCGGCGTTCGATGCGCGCTTTGGAAGCAAAGTGACGGCGAAGCGAGTGGACGGTCCGCGGAAGGGGAAGGGGGCGGCGCTGCGGGTCGGGGTAGTGGCGTCGCGCGGGGACTTCGTCTTCTGGATGGACGCGGACCTGCCCGTGCCGCTCGAGAACATCGAGCGCTTCCTCCGGATCTTCGACGACGAGCGAGCCGACCTCGTCGTCGCCGAGCGCCCGTTCGACCGGAACCTGAGCCAGCCGGTTCGGTTCATCGCCTCGCGCGCCCTCTTCGCGTTCCAGCGCGCGCTCGTGTTTCAGTCGCGTGCGTTCGACGACACACAGTGCGGCTTCAAGGCGTTCCGCGGGGAGCTCGTGCGTCGCATCGCCGGCCAGCAGATCGTGGACGGCGGGATGGCGGACATCGAGTACCTCTACGCGGCCGTCCAGTCCGGAGCGCACGCCGTTCGCGTCTCCGTCACGCCGAACCCGGAGACGCGCGAGTCGAAGATCAACGTCAAGAAGGCGCTCATGCAGGACCCAGTCGACATCCTCCGGATCAAGCTCCGTGGCCTCACCGGCGGGTACTCCTCGACGCGCCCGGCTTCACGGCGGTGAGGACGACCCTGACGCCGACGGGGAAGCTCCCCAGCTTCGACAGCGCCGTCTCCGCGCGCATCGCGAGGCGCATCGCGGGGCTCGATTTGGTGCCACGGATGCTCTTGGCGACGATCGCGCGCTGAACCTCTTCGGTCGCGGCGAGGTGCCGCTTGTTCCGGAGCTTCACCGCGACGAACGCAGGCCAGACGAGGAAGCCGAGGTGCGTGGGGTGCTCGATCGTGAAGCCGGCCGCCTCGAAGAGATCGACCGCGTCGTGGAGCGTGTAGCGGCGGTAGTGCATGAGCACCTTGTCGTGCACGTCGAAGAGCCCGGGGCCGGCGGGGAGCTCGATGTACGCGACTCCACCCGGCTTGAGAACGCGGTAGATGTGCCTCACGGCGGCGGCGTCGTCCTCGATGTGCTCGAGCACGTTGAGCGCGACGAGGGCATTGACGCTCGCGTCGGGGAGCGGGCAGCGCGTGAGGTCGATCTGCAAAAGGGGGAGATCGGGCTGCGCGCGGGCGAGCGCCTGGAGAGGCGCGCCGACGTAGTCCGCGCCGATGACGAGCGCATCGGGGAATGCGCGGCGAATCTCGTGGAGCGTGTAGCCCGAGGAGCAGCCGACTTCGACGATCGTGTCGTCGTGGCCGCCGAGGTGGCGGCCAATCTCCGCGATCGCTCGCGCGCGCGAGGCGATGTCGATCGGGTGATCGGCCCCCGCCTCTGCCTCATGCATCGCGGTAAGGTCGTCCGACCAGCCGGAGCGATCACGGAGGTAAGACAGGACGGAGAGGACGCCGTCGTGACCTTCGAGTAGGAAACCGGAGCCAGTCCAGCGCGGCGGCGCCGATGCGTCGGGCGGGGTCGGCCAGGGGAAGCGGGAAGCTAGGGCGTCGCGGGAGGGGCGGGAAGGGGTCGACATTTCTCGTCAGCGCCTGATGAACTGCCGTGGCCCCGGTGCTGCCATGGGCCCGGTGATCGGCCCCCTTTCGATAATGCGGGTCGGCGGCGACGCAAGTCGGTCGAAGCGATCGACGAATTCGCTGCACTGGTCCGCCGGCCCCCCCTTCGCCTCGTCCCGGGCCGCTTCCGCCCGCATCCCGAGGACCTGCTCGAGCTGGGCGAGGCGGACCCAGTTGCAGGGGCGTCGTGGTCCGTACCGTTCCGCGTCCTCGCGAAGCGCCGTGAGGCGATCGCGCCCCTGCGGCTGCCAGCCGTCCGCGAAGGAGTGGCGCATATGCTCGCCGAAGTCACCACGGTCTTCCTGGCTCGGCGTGCTGAGCGCGGCGCTCATCGTCACGGCGAAGACCCCCGCGAAGACCGCCGCGCGCAGCGCCCAGGTCCCCTTTTGCTCCCGCCACGGCATCAGCGCAGCGAGGCAAGTGGCGCCGAATGCGCAGGCCGCGACGACGTAGAAGAACGCGGGCGACTTCACGCCGAAGAGCTCGAGAGCGTGGTGCGGGACGAACCCCGCGAGCGCGAGCGGCCACGTGAACTGAGCCAGGGGGCGACTTACCTCTTCGGGGATCGTGTTGAAGTGCATGCCGACGAGCCCGATCGTGAGGAAGCTCGCGAGCGCGGCCCCCCCGGCGACGCCGCGCATGATCGCGCGACGGGTATCGGAGCGCCCCGCGATGGCCTCGAACGCGCAGAGGGCGCCGTACGCGAAGAACGGGGGAGCGGCGCCGAGGTAGCGCGGGCCGATCGTCCAGCCGCCGCGCCAGTTGATGGCTCCGCTGACCGTCGCCCACAGGACGAGCATCGTCAGCGTCCACGCGATCGTCGCCGTGCGCCGCTGCGCTTGCTCTCGCTCCGTGCCGAACCCGCTGAAGATCGCGTACGGGATCGCGAGGAAGCCGAGCCACATGAACGGGCTCGTCCCGAAGAAGCCGTATGTCAGGTTGAACGAGATGTTCTTGAAGACCTCCCAGTCGGGCTTGCCTACCCCGCCGAAGCCCTGCGAGAGCATGTGGGCGTACAGCGGGTTCTCGCTCATCTTGTGGCCCGACGTGAACGGGTGCTTGAAGCACTTCCACTGGAAGTACATGAGCACCGCGGCGCAGAGCGCCGCACCGAGACCGAACATCGCGTAGCGGCTCGGGCGCCAGAACGTCGTGAGCGCGTAGAACGCGAGGCAAACCGAGACGACGCCGCCGTGGTACTCGAGGAGTGTCACGAGCCCCGCGAAGAGGCCGGCGAGGAAGGCGCGCGAGAGCCGGCGTTGCGTTGGATCGAGCGGGTGGCGCGCCCGTTCCCCTGTGATGATCGCGAAGGAGACGAAGGCGGCGATGGCGAACGGAGCGTGGCTCGCGAACATCAGCGAGTACGCGAGGTAGTTCGTCCCGAGCCCGGCCGCCGCCACCGCCGAGAGACGGAGCACGGGATCGGGGCTCGTCTCGCGGAGCCACCGCTCGAGCCAGATCAGGAAGACGAAGCACGGAAGCTGGATCGTGAAGAGGCGGAGGACGAACGTCGTCGCCTGGAGCCACGCTTGGCGAGCCGGGGGACCCGACTCGTCGGTGGGGACGGTGTAGCCGAGGCGAGGGGCGAGCTTCGTCATCGCCCAATAGAAGGGGACCCCCGCGAGGCTCACGGCCGGCCCTTTGAGCGAGAAGAGATGCCGTCCGCCGTCGGGCTCGGGCACGGACGCCATGTCGTTCACCCAGCCGTACCGGCCGACGATCGTGTCGATCTTGAACGTGTGCTCCTCGACGAGCGCCATCGTCATGTACGTGCGGACGTTCTCGTTCGGGTTGTTCACCCAGCCGATGAACGGGTAGACCCCCGTGAAGACCAGCGCGACGAGCGCGAAGAACACCCACACGACCTTCGGCGTGCGGCTAGGGGTCAGCGCGATGCGCATGGGTGCCTGCTTGGTTACTCGACCAGGCACCACAAACCAAGCGCCCTCCGAGACGAAACAGGCGCTCTCGTGGTAAGGCCCACCCTCGCCCGCCATGGCTCGCCCGACGCTCAGTCTCGTCCTTCCCATCTACAACGAGGAGGCGGTGATCCCGGAGCTTCACACGCGGCTGCAGGAGTTTCTCGGCAAGCTGGCCCTCGACGCCGAGGTCGTCTTCGTGAACGACGGCTCGCGCGACCGCTCGATGGAGCTCCTGCGCGGGATCGCCAAGGGGGAGCCGCGGTACCGAGTCCTCGCGTTCGCCCGGAACTTCGGGCACCAGACCGCCATCACGGCAGGGCTCGACTACGCCCGGGGAAAGGCCGTGGTCGTCATGGACGCCGACCTGCAGGATCCCCCCGAGGTGGTCATCGACATGGTGGCCAAGTGGCGCGAGGGGTTCGACGTCGTGTACGGCAAGCGCCGCTCGCGCGAGGGGGAGACGTTCTTCAAGCTCCTCACGGCCAGGTGGTTCTACCGGCTCTTCGCGGCGATGATCCCGATCGAGGTCCCGCTCGATACGGGAGACTTTCGGCTAATGAGCCGCCGCGTCGTCCTCGCGCTCCGGGAGCTCCAGGAGACGCACCGCTTCGTTCGCGGGATGGTCTCGTGGATCGGCTTCAAGCAGACGGCCGTGCTCTACGACCGCCCCGGGCGCTTCGCGGGGGAGACGAAGTTCCCACTCCGCAAGATGATCCGCTTCGCGGTCGACGGCATCACGTCCTTCAGCATCCTGCCGCTCCGGTTCGCGACCTATCTCGGCATGCTCATCAGCATGCTCAGCGTCGGGATCGCCATCTGGGCGCTCGTCGCGCACTTCGCGTTTCACGCGACGGTCCAAGGGTGGACGGCCGAGGTCGTCCTCGTCTCGCTGCTCGCGGCGGTGCAGCTCCTGATGATCGGGATCCTCGGCGAGTACGTCGGCCGCATCTACGAGCAGGTGAAGGTGCGCCCGCTCTACGTAGTGGGGGACCGGGTGAACCTCGATCGGAAGCGGGACGACGACTCGCTCGAGGAAGAGGACGAAGCCTAGCTCCGGAACCCCCAGGCGCAGACCTGCGCCCCCAGCGGGAACCACTTGAGCCCCGGCTCCATCGGGCGCATCGCGGCGAGCGCGTGCGGGAAGAACACGATGTAGTCGAGGTCCACCTTGAAGAGCTCGGCGCCTCGCAGGAGGCGCTTCACCTCCGACGGATAGAGGAGGATGGCGTTCTCGTCGAACGAGCAGATCGCCACGGCGTGGCGGGTGACCGGATTCCACGGGTTGTGCTCGAAGATGACGAGGCGTCCGCCGGGGGCGAGCGTCGAAGCGACCGTTTTCATCAGCCCCGCGCGATTCTCCGGCGGGACGTGGTGAAGGACGTTCGCGAGGATGGCGGTGCCGTAGTGGTTTTTCGGTAGCGCCTCGGGGTCGTCGAAGAACTTCGCGGTCGGAGCGCGCTTCTGCGCGAGCGTGGCGCACTCGGCCGATGGGTCGTAGCCGTGGACGACGGGGAACGACTTCGCGATGTGCGTCGTGAGGTTCCCTATGCCGCACCCGAAATCGAGGATCGGCTGCGCGTACCCGGGGCCGAGCATCCGCTCGAGGACCTTCTGCTTGTAGATGGCGAAATACTCTGGCGACTCGCCGCTCGCGGCCACGCTGTGCGCGTGCATCGCGTCGTACGAGCCGGCGTACTGGTCGAACTCGGCCTGGTGCTGCGGATCGAAGGACTGGTTCGTCACGGCGGCAGAGGCGTACCGCGGTCAACCCCCTTTTGCCAGCCCCACCCCCATCTTGAGCGCCATGGCGGCACCCAGCTCCTCGGAGCGGTGGGTGGCGCACTCGACGGCGTCGATGAGGGTACGTCGCAGGCCGCCGCTCTCGAGCGTGTGGAGCCCGGCGATCGCCGTCCCGCCGGGGCTCGTGACCATGTCCTTCAGCCGGCCGGGGTGCTCCCCCGTCTCGAGCAGGAGCTTGGCCGAGCCGTAGACCACCTGGGCAGCGAGCAGGAGCGCCGTGTCACGGTGGAGGCCGACTTTGACTCCGCCGTCGGCCAGGGCCTCGATGATGAGCATCACGTACGCGGGGCCGCTCCCGGAGAGGCCCGTGACGGCGTCGAGCTGCGATTCGTCCAGCGTCACGACGCGGCCGACGGCCTCGAAGAGGGCGTGGGCGATGCGCATGTCGTCGTCGGTGGCGTGGGTCCCGGCCGCGATCGCGGAAGCTCCGGCGAGGCAGATCGCCGGCGTGTTCGGCATCGAGCGGATGACGCGGGCGCGCTCGGGGAGGCGCGCCTCGATCGCCGCGATCGGGACGCCGGCCGCGACGGAGACTACGACCGTGCCGTCCTTCACTTCGCGGCCGATGGCGCCGAGGACCTTGTCGACCACTTGCGGCTTCACTGCGAGCACGAGCACGTCCACGTCGCGGACGAGGGCGTGGTTGTCCATCGTCGTGCGGATGCCGTGCGCCGACTCGAGCTGCTTCAGTCGCTCCGGCTTCACGTCGCTCGCGACGATCCGG
>JBKQKP010000261.1:0-17163 GCA_052147435.1 Polyangiaceae bacterium
CCCTTCGCCACGAGCTGCGCCGCGAAACTTGGCTAACAGCTATGGGGCCGGGGGGGTGGGGTCGCCCGCCAGCTTCCCCAGCGCCTCCCCCTCGAGCCGCGCCGTCAGCCACTCGCGCAGCACCTTCGCCCCGAGCGTCTCGTAGAACCGCAGCGACGGCTCGTTCCAGTCGAGCACCTGCCAGATGAACCGCGTGCATCCGTTCTCGACCGCGAGCTTCGCGAGACGCCGCATGAGCGACAGGCCGATCTGCTTCTTCCGGTGCGCCGGACGCACGAAGAGATCCTCGAGGTACAGCGTCGGCCCGCCGGTCCAGGTCGAGAACCCGTAGAAGAAGAGCGCGAACCCCGCCGCCTCCCCGTCCCACTCGGCGATCAGCGTCTTGAAGAACGGCCGATCGCCGAACCCGTGGCGGAGGAAATCGGCCTCCGTCGCGACGACCGCGTCCGGCTCGCGCTCGTAGGTCGCGAGCTCACGGACGAGGGCGAGGATCGTGGGGACGTCGGCGGGGGTCGCGTCGCGGATCGTCAGCATCGACGACCAGCGTACCAGCGTGGCGGCTCACTTCTTCGTGTGCGTCGCGATCTGCTGGAGCTTCGCGGCGGCCGCCGTCCGTTGCTCGGGCGTGAGGACCGGCGCGCTGGCCTTTGCGATTCGCACGATACCCTCGACCCCCTGATCGACGATGCGCGGGTCCCTCTGCGGGGCGACCTCGTTCATGACGAAGCGGTCCCCCTTGAACGCCTCGAGCACGTGCCGCTGCGACTCGCGCGCTTCCTTCCAGACCGACTTGTCCGGCGTCGGGCCGATGCTGCGCAGGTTCACCTTGATCTGGTCCACCTGCGAAGAGGTGAGGTTCAGCCCGCGCTCCCAGCGACCCGGCCCGCGCTCGAAGCGCGGCGCGCCTCCGTCGGCGTGCTCGTGCCCCCCTCGCGCATGCGCGAAGCGCGACTCGATCTTCGTCACCAGCTCCACCCGCTGCGCCGGCGTCAGGATCGCGTGGAGCTTCTCGAGCGCCGCGCGGTCGCCCGGCTCGTCGGCCTGGATCGCCCCTTCGACGGCCTGGACGTTCGGCGCGAGCGCGACGTCGTCCACGCTCCCCGCCGCGACGCGCGTGGCGAGCGCCTGGAAGAGCTGGCTGCGGGCGGTCGTCACGTTCGCGTGCGCGGCTCGCTCCTGCTGGACGAGCGCTTCGATCCCCTGACGCTGCGACGCCGTGAGCGAATCGAGGTGAAGCGACGCCCGGAGGAGATCGCCGTGACCGCGATGCCCAGCGTGACCGGGTCCGGGGCCCGCGTCGGCCGCGGGGGGAGCCGCGTCGGGAGACGCGAGCGCCACCGTGCTCGCGAACGAGCCGGCAGCGACGAGTGCGGAGAGCGAAGCGACGGAAGCGAATCGGCGAAAGCTGATCATGTTCATGACCTCCGCCCGTAAGACGGGGGAGGCACCCGGGACAGTCCGAAGAGCGGGGTAAAGAACGGTAAAGGAGCCTCCGTTTTTCGCCGCCAAGCGCCTGACGAAGGGCGTCGAGCACCCCTAAATCGCCGGCAAGCGTTCGAAATTGGCCGGCAAGCGTTCGGAAATGGCCGGCAAGCGTTCGAAAATGGCCGGCAAGCGTTCGGAAATAGCCGGCAAGCGTTCGAAAATCGCCGGCAAGCGTTCGAAAATGGCCGGCAAGTGTTCGAAAATGGCCGGCAAGCGTTCGCAAATCGCCGGCAAGCGTTCGAAAATGGCCGGCAAGCGTTCGAAAATCGCCGTCACGCCCTTGTCGGCGCCTGGCCCTACCTCGAAGATGCGCGCGCGATGACGAAATACACACGAGCGGAGCTCTCGAAAGCGTCGGGAGACGCGGAGTCCGTCATCGAGCGGAGCGTGAAGCGAGGCCTCATCCCGTGGGCGGTCGGCAACGGCTCGCAGCGCCATTACACGGACGACCATCTCCATCGGCTGCTCGCCATCCAGGCGCTACGGCGCCAGGGAGCTCGCGCGAGCGAGCTCGTCCGACGGATGCGCGAGGCGACGGACGACGAGATTCGCGCGCTCGCGGGGGTGCCGGTCGCGCCCGCCGTGGAGCCCCCCTCCGCCCCCGCCGCGCCCCCCGCCCGATCCCGTCGGGAGCTGAATCGCCTCCTCGACGCCGTCGTCATCGCCGCGGCCGACGCGATCGACGTCCCGCCGAAGCGCGCAAAGCTCGCGATCGCCGCGGCGATCGCGCAGATGAAGGCGGAGGGGGTGAGCGTGGAAGAGGCGGCGGCAGTGCTGGGGAACCTCTCCCCCGGCCCCTCCCCGCCGGCGGGGAGGGGAGATCGCGACGACCGATGAAGACCGGCTCACGCTCCCCCGCCCTGCCAGCGGTGCGGGGTGCCGGGGCGGTGGGGTTGCCGTCGTTTTCCCTTGCCAGTCGCCCTTCCCTGCGTAAAGTACGCCTCCCTCGCCGGACCCCCTTGGGTCTGTCGGGTTTTTCAGCAGTGTTTCTCGAACGCGGTGCGCTCTCCCAAAGGGGGCGCATCGCTGGGCGGCTGTAACGGCCCGCTCCTCGGCCTGCGCTCCCCTCACCAGGGGAGCCAGAAAGCGACCGCACCCGGTGCGCGCCTCGTCGAGACCAAGCGGGTACGACAGCGTCGAAAGGTTAGAAGAGCGCCATGGTTAGCAAGGCGATTGCCCGCTTCGCGCGGCTAAGCCCGCGTAAGGCTCGTGTCGTGGTCGACCTCGTCCGTGGCCGTCAGGCCGGCGAGGCCCTCCAGCTCCTCGAGTTCACCCGCAAGGCCGGCGCCCCCGTCCTGAAGAAGGTGATCGAGAGCGCCGTCGCGAACGCCCGCACGCAACAGCCCGGCGTGGACCTCGACACCCTCTTCGTCGAGACCGCTTTCGTCGACAAGGCCCCGAACAAGCACATGCGCCGCTGGCGCCCCCGCGCGATGGGCCGCGCGACTCGGATTCAAAAAGGCATGAGCCACATCACCGTCATCCTCGGGGAGCGCGCCTAAGCGTCGGCTTGGGCCAAACGAACCATGGGTCAGAAAGTCCATCCGTACGGTTTCCGCCTCGGCGTCATCAAGACGTGGAACTCGAAGTGGTTCGAGGACAAGGCCTACTCGCAGTGGCTCCACGAGGACATCCGCATCAAGCGGGCCGTGAAGGACTACCTCATGAACGCGAACATCGCGTCCATCGAGGTCGAGCGCGCCGCCAACAAGGCGAAGGTCATCGTCTACACGGCCCGCCCCGGCATGGTCATCGGCAAGGGGGGGAAGGGGATCGAGACGCTGAAGGTGGGCAACCTGAAGACGGCCGCGAAGGGTGAGCCCTTGTTCCCCGGCGTCCAGTCGTTCACCGAGAACGAGGTCTTCATCGACGTGCAGGAGATCCGCAAGGCGGAGACCAGCGCGCAGCTCGTCGCCGAGAACATCGCCACGCAGCTCGAGCGCCGCGTCGCGTTCCGCCGCGCGATGAAGAAGGCGATGTCCACCGCCATGAAGTTCGGCGCCAAGGGCATCCGTCTCCGCTGCTCGGGCCGCCTCGGCGGCAGCGAGATGAGCCGCGTCGAGACCTACCGCGAGGGGCGCGTCCCGCTCCACACGCTCCGCGCCGACATCGAGTTCGGCACCGCGGAAGCGCGCACGAAGTACGGAATCATCGGCGTGAAGGTCTGGATCTTCAAAGGTGAGGTCCTCCAGCGCCGCGTTCGCCGCCCTGTTTCGGGCCTCTGATTACGGTCGGGTGGAGCGCGGCCGCTCCCCCCGACACCCCCCAGCCGGAATACCGAAACGCAACTAAGGATTCGTCATGCTCTCCCCGAAGCGAACCAAGTATCGCAAGATGCAGAAAGGCAACAACCGCGGCCTCGCCGGTCGCGGCTGCGACGTTGCCTTCGGCGACTTCGCCATGCAGGCCAACGAGCCCGGGCGCCTCACGTCGCGCCAGATCGAAGCCGCGCGTATGGCGATCACCCGCCACGTGAAGCGCGCCGGCAAGCTCTGGATCCGGATCTTCCCGGACCGCCCGGTCACGAAGAAGCCGCTCGAAGTTCGAATGGGTGGCGGCAAAGGCGGCGTCGAGGAGTGGGCGGCGGTCATCCAGCCCGGCCGCGTCATGTACGAGATCTCGGGGATCGACGAGAAGACCGCGCGTGAGGCCTTCCGCCTCGCCGGTCACAAGCTCCCCGTCGGCTACAAGTTCCTCATCCGCGGGGTGCTGTGATGTTGAAGGCAAACGATCTCCGCGAGCGAACGCTCGAAGACCTGCGCGAGCTCCAGAAGACGCTTTCGCACGACGTCTTCCAGAACCGGTTCAAGAACTTCACGAACCGCCTCGACGACACGAGCACCATCAAGAAGGCGAAGCGAGACCTCGCGCGCGTCCTGACGGTCCTCACCGAGCGCTCCAAGGGGCTCACGCCGGTCGCGAAGGCCGCGAAGCCCGCGAAGGCCGCTGCCGACGTCGCCTCCGAGCCGCCGACGACCGAGGAGGCCCCGAAGTCGAAGGCCAAGAAGGCCGCTGCTGCTGCTCCGAAGGCTGCCGCCAAGAGCGCTGAGAAGCCCGCGGCCGCCAAGCCCAAGAAGACCGCCGCCACGAAGAAGAGCGAGGCCAAGTAGTCATGACCGAGAACGCAAACGTCGCCGCCGCGGGCGCGCCGAACGAAGCCCACGGCTTCCGCCGGAAGATGACCGGCAAGGTCATCAAGGACAAGATGCACAAGACGGTCGTCGTCGAGTGCGTGAACTACTCGCGCGACGCGCTCTACGGCAAGTACGTGAAGTCGCGCTCGCGCTTCAAGGCGCACGACGAGACCAACCAGTACAAGGTCGGCGACGAAGTCGAGATCCAGGAGCACCGCCCGATCTCGCGCGAGAAGCGCTTCATCGTGGTGCGCCTCATCAAGAAGTTCGTAGAGGAGTGATCTAGTCATGATCCAGATGCGAACGGTCCTCGAGGTCGCCGACAACTCCGGCGCGAAGCGCGTCCAGTGCATCAAGGTGCTGGGCGGGTCGCGTCGCCGTTATGCCGGCCTCGGCGACGTCATCGTCGTCTCCATCAAGGAGGCGCTCCCCGGTACGAAGGTGAAGAAGGGCGACACCGCGAAGGCCGTCGTCGTTCGCACCAAGAAGGACACCCCGCGCGCCGACGGCAGCTACATCCGCTTCGACGAGAACAGCGCCGTCCTCATCAACCCGCAGCTCGAGCCCATCGGCACGCGCATCTTTGGCCCGGTCGCTCGCGAGCTCCGCGCAAAGAAGTTCATGAAGATCATTTCGCTCGCGCCCGAGGTGCTGTGATGGCCGCGCGACTCAGGAAGGGCGACCTCGTGGTCGTCATCAGCGGGAAGGACAAGGGGAAGCAGGGCAAAGTCGCCCGCATCCTCGCCGAGGACGACAAGGTCGTCGTCGAGGGGATCAACCTCGTCAAGCGCCACACGAAGCCCACGCCGCGAAACCCCCAGGGGGGCATCGTCGAGCGCGAGCAGGCGATCTTCGCGAGCAAGGTTCTCCCGGTCGATCCGAAGACCGGCAAGGGGACCCGCGTTCGCTTCAAGACGGACGACAAGGGGAACAAGGTTCGCATCGCGGTGAAGAGCGGGGAAGAGATCCCGACGCCCGCGCGTGCAGGAGCTGAGTAGTCATGGCCGACAAGACTGAAAAGACCGAGAAGGCCGACAAGGGCGAGAAGCACGAGAAGGCCGAGAAGCACGAGAAGCGCGCCGCGAAGGGTGGCAAGCGCTCGGGCGAGGAAGCCAGCGGCTCTCAGCGTGAGAAGCCGGTCTCGACGACCGCGGGGATCGCTCCGCGCTTCATCGACAAATACAAGACCGACGTCGTCCCCGCGCTGACGAAGCAGTTCAGCTACAAGAACCCGAACCAGGTCCCGAAGCTCGACAAGATCGTGCTCAACATGGGCCTCGGCGCCGCGGTCACGAACCCGAAGATCATCGACGCCGCCGTCGAAGAGGTGAAGGCGATCACCGGCCAGAAGCCGATCGTCACCCGCTCCAAGAAGGCGATCGCGAGCTTCAAGCTCCGCGCGGGGATCCCGATCGGCGTGATGGTGACGCTCCGCAAGGAGCGCATGTGGGAGTTCCTCGACCGTCTCGTCAGCATCGCCCTCCCGCGCACCCGCGACTTCCGCGGCGTGTCGCGCAAGGCGTTCGACGGCAAGGGGAACTACACGCTCGGTCTCAAGGAACAGATCATCTTTCCCGAGATCAACTACGACCGCATCGACGTCATCAAGGGACTCAACATCTCCTTCGTGACGACCGCGAAAACCGATGAAGAAGGGCGCGCGCTTCTGGCGCACCTAGGGATGCCCTTCCGGGCTGCGTGACGGAGAAGGCCTATGGCGCGTGCTTGTCAGTTCGCAAAGTTGAATCGGGCTCCGAAGTTCCCGGTGCGTCACCGCAGCCGCTGCAAGCTGTGCGGCCGTGCGAGGAGCTACTACCGGAAGTTCGAGCTTTGCCGTGTTTGTTTTCGCATGCTCGCGCTCCGTGGAGAAGTCCCGGGCGTGATCAAGGCGAGCTGGTGATTCGAGGGTATTGCCAATGATGACCGACCCGATCGCCGACATGCTTACCCGCATCCGCAACGCGGCGCTCGCGCGCCATGAGCGTGCGGAGATGCCCCACTCCAACCTCAAGGAGCACCTCGCAGGCGTGCTCAAGGGGGAGGGGTTCATCGACGACGTGCGCGTATCCGACGGCGAAGGCCCGAAGACGCTCACGCTCGTCCTCCGCTACGGGCGCGACCGCCAGAGCGCGATCGACGGCGTCCGTCGCATCTCCGCCCCCGGCCGCCGCGTCTACGTGCGCCACGACCGCATCCCGCGTGTCCGCTCGGGCATGGGGGTGTCGATCCTGAGCACGAGCCGCGGAGTCATGACCGACAAGGAAGCCCGTCGTCAGCGTGTCGGCGGCGAGCTCCTCTGCGAGATCTGGTGATCCCATGAGTGGCTCCAAAACAACGCAAGCGAAGGCAACGGACAGCAAGGGCGAAGAGCTCCGTCTGTCGCGTACGGGCAAGCGCCCGGTCGACCTCCCCAAGGGGGTCACCGCGGCGGTCGCGAACGGCAAGATCGACGTGAAGGGGCCGAAGGGCCAGCTGTCGCGTGTGCTTCCGCCGAACGTCACCGTGAAGGTCGAGGGGGCTCACGTCGCCGTGCAGCCGACGATCGGCGGCCGCGACGGCGCGCGCTACCAGGGGCTCGCCCGCTCGCTCATCAACGGCATGGTCCAGGGGGCCGCCGCCGGCTACACGAAGACGCTCCAGCTCGTCGGCACGGGTTACCGCGCCGAGGTGAAGGGGGCGATCCTCAACCTGTCACTCGGCTTCTCCCACCCGGTCAACTTCCCGATCCCGCAGGGGATCAAGGTCGAGATCCCGGGCGACTCCAAGGGGACGATCATCATCCTCACCGGAGCCGACAAGGAGAAGATGGGGCAGACGGCAGCCAAGCTCCGCAGCTTCCGGCCGCCGGAGCCTTACGGGGGCAAGGGCGTTCGCTACCAGGGTGAGAAGGTCCGCGAGAAGGCCGGCAAGGCTGCCTCGAAGGGCGGGAAGTAACTTAGGCCGGAAGACCAAGAAAGAATTCGTGAGCCCTCGCGGTTGAGAACAAGTCTCGAAAGACTGCGGGAAACACGGAAGGACGTAAGACCACCATGGCGATGCAAATCGTAGGACGAGAGCGGAGGAAGCTCCGCATCCGTCGCAAAATCAGCGGCACCCTCGAGCGACCGCGCCTCAGCGTCTTCCGCAGCGCGAAGCATATCTACGCCCAGGTCGTGGACGACGCGGCGGGGAACACCGTCGCGCACGCGTCGACCCTCACGGCCGAAGTGAAGAAGGCGGCCGACGAGTCCACGAAGACCGGCGCCGCCGAGAAGGTGGGCGAGGCGATCGCCAAGATTCTCCTCGCGAAGGGGATCGACAAGGTCGTCTTCGACCGGAACGGCTACCTCTATCACGGGCGCGTCCGCGCTCTCGCCGATGCCGCCCGCAAGGCCGGACTCAAGTTCTAGAACTGCAACTGGAGAATCGAATCATGGCTTTCGATCAGCTGGATGAGGAGAAGCTCAAGGAGCGCATCATCCACATCAACCGCGTCGCCAAGGTCGTCAAAGGCGGCCGGCGCTTTTCGTTCGCGGCGCTCGTCGTCGTGGGCGACGAGTCCGGGCACGTCGGCGTTGGTCTGGGGAAGGCAAACGAGGTCCCCGAGGCGATCCGCAAGGGGAACGATCAGGCCAGGAAGAACCTCTTCAAGGTTCCGCTGACCGGCGTGACCATCCCCCACGAGGTGCTCGGGCACTTCGGCGCGGGCGAGGTCTTCCTCAAGCCGGCCTCCGCCGGAACGGGCGTCATCGCCGGCGGCGCCGTCCGCGCCGTCGTCGAGAGCGCGGGGATCCACGACATCCTCACGAAGTGCATCGGCAGCGCGAACCCGCACAACGTGGTCCGCGCGACGATCGCGGCGCTCAAGATGCTCCGGAGCGTCGATCAGATCGCGAACAAGCGCGGCAAGCAGGCGGCAGACGTCCTGCCGGTCGATCGCAAGAGCACTGCGAACCTCGCGGAGGCGACGTCGTGAAAGCGAAGCTCCGCGTCAAGCAGACCCGCAGCGTGATCGGTCAAGCGCACCAGATGCGCGACACGATCAAGGGGCTCGGCCTTCGCGGACCGGGCTCGGAAGTCGTCGTGCAGAACACTCCGTCGTTCCGCGGCGCCATCAAGAAGGTCATTCATCTCGTCAGCGTCGAGGAGACCGACGCCTGACGGCACGTCTCTCCACGTAACCAGGAAACCGCCATGGCCGACGATCTCAGCAAACTCGCAAAGCCCCTCGGGGCGACCAAGCCCAAGACGCGCCGTGGGCGCGGCGTCGGCTCCGGTCTGGGCAAGACCGCCGGCCGCGGCCAGAAGGGGCAGTACGCCCGCACGCGCGGCTTCAAGCTCCACTTCGAAGGCGGCCAGACCCCCATCCAGCGCCGGCTCCCGAAGCGCGGGTTCAACAACCCCTTCCCGCTCACCACGCAGGCGATCAACGTCGGCGACCTCGAGGTCTTCTCGGCCGGCGCGAAGGTCGACGAGACGTCGCTCCGCGACCGCGGGCTCATCAAGGGGAAGTGCGACCGGATCAAGATCCTGGGCGACGGCGATCTCACGAAGGCCGTCACCGTGAGCGCGCACGCGTTCTCGCGCACGGCTGCCGACAAGATCGCGAAGGCTGGCGGGAAGACCGTCCTCCTCGGCGCGGCGCCGTCGGCGTAGTGAGCATCCTTAGGACGGTCAAATGAGCGTCTTCTCCGGCTTTGCGAACATCGGCAAGGTGCCGGAGCTTCGCAAGCGCGTCCTCTTCACGCTCGGCATGCTCGCGGTCTACCGCGTGGGGGTCTTCGTGACGATCCCCGGGGTCGACCGGAACGTCATGCAGGCGGTCATGCGCAAGCAGGGGGCGGGCCTCATGGGCCTGTTCAACATGTTCAGCGGGGGGGCCCTGTCGAACCTGTCGATCTTCGCGCTCGGCATCATGCCGTACGTCAGCGCGAGCATCATCCTGCAGCTCCTCGCGATGGTTTACAAACCGCTCGACGAGCTCCGCAAAGAGGGTGAGCAGGGGACGCGGAAGATCAACCAGTACACGCGCTACGGGACCATCGCGCTCTCGATGATGCAGGCCTTCGGCATCGCGATGAGCCTCGAGGGGACCAACAACGGCGACCTCGGCGATTCGGCTCACGTGGGCGACGTCGTCACGCACGCCGGGTGGGGCTTCCGCCTCATGACCATGCTGACGCTCACTACGGGCACGGCGTTCATGATGTGGGTCGGCGAGCAGATCACCGAGCGCGGGATCGGCAACGGCATCTCCCTCATCATCTTCGCGGGCATCGTCGACGGCATTCCGAACGGCGTCTTCACGTACTTCGAGACGAACAAGGGGAACATCCAGCCCCTGAACCTCGCGGCCGTCGTCGTCGTCGTCCTGGCCACGGTGGCCGTCATCGTGTTCTTCGAGCGCGGCCAGCGGAAGATCCCGATCTACTACGCGCGCAGAACCGTCGGCCGCCGCATCTATGGCGGGCAGACGGCGCACCTGCCGCTCCGCGTGAACACGTCCGGGACGATCCCGCCGATCTTCGCGTCGTCGCTCTTGATGTTCCCCGCGACGCTCGCGAACTTCCACATCCCGGGCATGTCGCAGCTCCAGGGGATGCTCCAGCGCGGCGACTGGATGTTCAACACGTTCTACTGCCTTCTCATCATCTTCTTTTGCTACTTCTACACGGCCGTCACCTTCCAGGCCGTGGACGTGGCGGACAACCTGAAGAAGCAGCAGGCGTTCATCCCCAGCATTCGCCAGGGGAAGCAGACCGCCGAGTACATCGACCACGTCCTCACGAGGATCACGTTCGGCGGCGCGCTCTACGTCGCAGCCGTCTGCGTGATCCCGAGCATCATCAGCGAGATGTTCCACGTGCCGTTCCGGTGGGGCGGGACGTCGATCATGATCGTCGTCGGCGTCGCGCTCGACACGGTCAGCCAGATTGAGGCTCACCTCATCACGCGAAACTACGAGGGGCTCTCGGGGGGCGGCGGCAAGACGACGCGGATCCGGGGTCGGAGGGACCTCGCTTGACCTCGCGGACGCTGCCGACGGGGGGACTGCGCCTCGTCTTCCTCGGCCCGCCTGGCGCCGGGAAGGGGACCCAGGCGCAGTTTCTCATTGAGGAGCTCGGCATCCCGCAGATCTCGACGGGCGACATGCTCCGCGCCGCGAAGAAGGAGGGGACGCTCCCCGCCGACGTCGCGGCGATCATGGCGGCCGGCGGGCTCGTCCCGGACGCCTTCGTCGTCTCCCTCATCGAGGGGCGCCTGAAGAACCCTGACTGCGCGAACGGATTCCTCCTGGATGGATTCCCGCGTACGGCGGCCCAGGCCGACTCTCTCGACGCCATGCTCGCCCGCCACAAGCACAAGCTCGACGCCGCGCTCGCTTTGAGCGTCGCCCGCGAGCTACTGGTCGAGCGTGCAGTCCTGCGCCGCACGGATAAACGCACTGGACAGATCTACCATTTGAAGTATAAGCCTCCGCCCCCCGGTGCCGAAGTCGAACACCGGGCGGACGATCGCGAAGAAGTCGTCTGCAAACGCCTAGATACGTACGAGCAGATGACGTCCGAGCTCCTCCCCTATTACGAGAAGCGCGGGATTCTGAAGCGAATCGACGGAGTCGGAGACGTGGAAGACGTCCGGCGCCGGGTTCTTGAAGCGCTTCCTTACTGAAGGAGTCTTTGTGAATGAGTGAACGTCGTGAGAGGAAGGAGCCGAAAGGCGACAAGCTCGAATTCGACGGCGTTGTCCAAGAGGCGCTGCCGAACGCGATGTTCCGAGTGAAGTGTGACAACGGGCTGGTCGTCCTCGCGACGATCAGCGGAAGAATGCGGCAGTTCTACATCCGCATCCTCCCGGGCGACCGCGTCACCGTCGAAGTCAGCCCTTACGATCCCAGCCGCGGGCGTATCACCTACCGGCACAAGTGACCGCGCCAGCGGTCATCCTGAGCGAAGCGAAGGATCTGAGTCAGAGAGTCCCATCATGAAGGTCCGTCCGTCAGTCAAAAAGATTTGTGACAAGTGCAAGGTCGTCCGCCGCAAGGGCGTCGTCCGCATTATTTGCGAGAACCCCCGCCACAAGCAGCGGCAGGGCTAAGCGGTCTCATTCGGAGAATATCGTCCTATGGCTCGTATCGCAGGCGTCGACCTTCCTCGTCACAAGCACATCGGGTATGCGCTCCCCTACCTTTATGGCGTGGGGAAGGCGCTCTCCTTCAAGATCTGTGAGCGGGCCGGAATTCCGCCGACGAAGAAGACCGAAGAGCTCACCGAGAACGACATCAAGAAGATCCGAGAGCTCCTCGAGACCGACTACAAGGTCGAGGGCGATCTTCGCCGCGAAGTTCAGATGAACATCAAGCGCCTGATGGACCTCGGCTGCTACCGCGGGCTCCGCCACCGCCGCGGGCTCCCCGTCCACGGCCAGCGCACCCACACGAACGCCCGCACGCGGAAGGGTCCGCGCAAGGGGATGCTCTCGCGCGCCCGCAAGCCCACGCCCTGATCGGCGCTTCAAATCTCGAGATAGGAAATCACGATGTCCACCGCAGGTAAGACGACGAGCGTTGCCCCCGGAGCCCCGGCTCCGAAGGGGAAGCCGCAGAAGAAGAAGGTCAAGAAGAACATCGCGACTGGGATCGCCCACATCCAGTCGACCTTCAACAACACCGTCGTCACGATCACGGACGTGAACGGCAACTCGGTGGCCTGGTCGAGCGCCGGCTCGCGCGGCTTCAAGGGCTCGCGCAAGAGCACGCCGTTCGCCGCGCAGCTCGCCGCAGAGGAAGCAGCGCGCAAGGCGATGGAGCACGGGATGCGATCGATCGCCGTGTTCGTGAAGGGTCCCGGCGCCGGGCGCGAGAGCGCGCTCCGAGCGCTCCAGACGTCGGGGTTCAAGGTCACGCTCATTCGCGACGTGACCCCGGTCCCCCACAACGGTTGCCGGCCGCCGAAGCGCCGCCGCGTCTGATGTAAGAGCTCCGGTTGCCTTCTCGAGAGAGCAGGCCGCCAAGCCCGCGTGATGCGGGCGTCCCGGGACGAAGCACTTCGGTGCGTAAACCGGTTATTCGCTCCTCGGAGCGACATAAAAAGGAAAGCGAAACTAGAAAATGGCTCGTTACATTGGTCCGGTTTGTAAGCTCTGTCGCCGCGAGGGCATGAAGCTCTTCCTCAAGGGGGAGCGCTGCTACACGGAGAAGTGCTCGTACACGCGGCGGCCGTACCCGCCGGGGCAGCACGGACAGGCGCGCATCAAGCTCTCGGAGTACGCGGTTCGCCTTCGCGAGAAGCAAAAGGTCCGCAGGATCTACGGCGTCCTCGAGCGCCAGTTCCGCGACTATTACTTCGACGCGAGCCGCCGCAAGGGGCGTACGGGCGAGCAGATGCTCGGCCTCCTCGAGAGCCGCCTCGACAACGTCGTCCACCGCCTCGGGTTCGCGTTCACGCGGTCGCAGGCGCGCCAGATCGTGAAGCACAACCACGTGCTCGTGAACGGCAAGCGGGTGAACATCCCGAGCTTCGTGATGTCGCCGGGCGACAAGATCGAGATCCGCGAGAAGAGCCGCGCGATGAAGGAAATCGTCGCGTCGCTCGCGCAGGTCGAGAAGCGCCCCCAGCTCACCTGGCTCGAGCTCGACAAGAACAACTTCGCCGGCACCTTCAAGGGGGAGCCGGTGCGCGACGAGATGAACGAGCCGCAGATTCGCGAGCAGCTCGTCGTCGAGTACTACTCACGGTAATCGCTGCAATCAGGAGCACACGGGCAGGCGACGGAAGTGGCCGGAGAGCGGGTTCGAAGGCCAAATCGGGATCGCCGCGTGAACGTCAGAGAAGAGAAGAAGGAGCGATAGGGAATGAACATCACCACACGCAACTGGCGCGACCTCATTCGTCCTCGTGGCATCCAGGTCGAGCAAGAGACGCTCACGGACTTCTACGGGAAGTTCACGTGCGAGCCGCTCGAGCGCGGCTACGGCATCACGATCGGGAACTCGCTCCGCCGAGTCCTTCTCTCCTCGCTCCAGGGCGCCGCGATCACCGCGATCCGCGTCGAAGGCGCGCTCCACGAGTTCACGACCGTGGGCGACGTCGTCGAGGACGTGACGGACATCATCCTCAATCTGAAGGAAGTCGTCCTCAAGGCGGCCCAGGCCAAGACGTACACCGTCCGCATCGACAAGGAGGGGCCCGGCCCCGTCTTCGCGCGCGACATCCAGCTCGTCGATGGGCTCCAGGTGCTGAACCCGGACCACCTCATCGCGACGCTCGACAAGAAGGGCCCGCTGTCGATGGAGCTCACGGTCAACGTGGGCCGCGGCTACGTCCCCGCCGACAAGAACAAGACGGCGACGATGGCCATCGGGACAATCCCGATCGATTCGCTCTTCGCGCCGATCCGCAAGGTCAACTACACCGTCACGAACGCGCGCGTAGGCCAGCAGACGGACTACGACAAGCTCGCCCTCGAAGTGTGGACGAACGGGAGCGTGAAGCCGCAGGACGCCGTGGCGTACGCCGCGAAGATCCTGAAGGAGCAGCTCACGATCTTCATCAACTTCGAAGAGACCGAGGAGACCTCGTACGCCACGGGTACGCCCGAGGACGAGCCGCTCAACGAGAACCTCTTCCGCTCCGTCGACGAGCTCGAGCTCAGCGTGCGAAGCGCGAACTGCCTCCAGAACGCGAACATCACGCTCATCGGCGAGCTCGTTCAGCGCACCGAGCAGGACATGCTCAAGACGAAGAACTTCGGGCGCAAGAGCCTGAAGGAGATCAAGGAGATCCTCGCGAACATGGGGCTCTCCCTCGGAATGAAGATCGACAACTGGCCGCAGATGCTCGAGCGCTGGAAGGCGCAGCAGGCCCAGGCCTAAGGCCAAGCCTAAGAAAGTACTCCCATGCGTCACGGAAACTCGGGTCGGAAGTTCGACCGCAATTCCAGCCACCGCCGCGCGATGTTCCGGAACTTGACCGCGAACCTCGTGCTCCACGAGCGCATCGAGACCACCGACTCGAAGGCGAAAGAGCTCCGTCGTGTCGCCGAGCGACTCATCACCAAGGCCATGCGCCTGGGTGAGGTCGCGTACACGGCGCAGGACAAGCTCTCCGCCGACGACAAGGCTCGCCGCCTCCACGCGCAGCGCCTCGTCGCCGCCTACATCCCGAGGTTCGGGGTGCGGACGGCGAAGGGGGGCGAGACCACGAAGGTGGATCTCGTCGAGAAGGTCTTCCTGGACCTGGCGAAGCGGTTCAAGGGGCGCGCCGGGGGCTACACCCGGATCGTGAAGCTCGGACCGCGCCGCGGCGACAACGCGCCGATCTCGATCATCGAGTTCGTCGGCGAGCTCGCCCAGGCGGACGCCGGCGACGCGAAGCCGGCCGCGAAGAAGAAGGCGAAGAAGTCGAAGACCGCGACGGCCGCGGCTCCCGTGGAGGGGGCGAAGGCCGAGTAGAACGATCGAATCGCACCACGCGAGCGGGCGGCCGGGTTAGTCTCGGGCGCCCGCTTTCGTTTTGTCTGGAGGAGGGGATGGCCACGACCAAAGACGCACCCGCACCCGCACCGGCTCGAGTCGCCCCGCCCGTCGTGAAGACGGCGGCGATGAAGGCTGCGCCGCCCGTCGTGATGAAGAGCGCAGCGGTGCCGCAGGCCGCGGCTCCGGCGGTGCCCGCAGGCGAAGGGATGAGCCGGGAGACGCTCGTCATTGCGTTCGTCGATCTCGCGCGCTTTCAAATCGCGTCGCGGCGAGTGAAAGACGCTGCCCTCGTGGAGCTCCTCGAGGAGTACTACGGGCGCATCGTCGACGGGCTGAAGCCGGCCGGGGGGCGCGTGGTGAAGTTCATGGGAGACGGCGCGCTCGTCGTCTTCGGTGTCGACCGTGCGAGCCAGGCTGCGCGAGCGCTCGTCATGCTGAAGTCGGACGTCGACGCGCGGTTCGCGAAGAAGAAGTTCGTGACGCCGCTCGTGGCGCGCGTGCACGTGGGCGAGGTCATGGCCGGCGCGTTCGGACCGAAGGGGGACAAGCGTTACGACGTCATCGGGCAGGCGGTGAACCGCACCGCCGCGATGCGCGCAGGGGAAGTGATAGCGCTCACTCCGGACGCGTACGCCAAGCTCGACGCGAAGACGCAGAAGCTCTTCAAGCAGAAGGGCGACGCCTACGTGCCTGTCTGACCTGGGGGGCTGCGCGTCGCTCCGCGTCCGAGAAAGAGGATGCATGCCATGAGGAGCACGAGCAGCGCCGCCGCAGCGACGGCCCATCGGCGCGCCGTCGTGCGCCGGGAAGCCGCGCGGGCCTCGATCCGATCGAGAGCGGCGCGGGCCTTCGCGTTGCCAGGATCGAGCTCCAGGGCGCGGCGATAGGGAGCAACGTCGGCGAGCCCACGCGCTTCGAGCGCGCGTCCTTCGAGGAGGTCGAGCTCCGCGGCGATCTGCGCTCGTTGCAAACCAGGTGCGAGGCGCGCCGCTCTCTCGAGGTAGGCGCGCGCGGTCGCGGGGTCGCTGTCTTCGAGAGAGACGCCGTAGGCGACGTACACGCTCGCGATGTCGTCTGCGCGTCCGAGGTCCCCCTGGCGGGCGAGCGTCGCGTCCAGCCGTTCGACGGCGCCGGCGAGGTCCCCTTTGCGCGCCCGCTCGAGCCCGTCGTCCAGCATCGCGTAGACGTCTCGCAGGCGAATCCGGTCCGACGCCGCGAAGAGCTCACGCGCGGTCTCGTCCGCGGTCCACGCGCTCGGCGCCGGCTGACCGACGAGCTCGGCGTAGTCCTGACGGAGCTTCGAGATGGCGTCTCCGCCGTAAGCCGCCAGCGCGGCGCGCGCGGCTTCGCGGAGCGGCGTTCGGTCCGAACCGATGAACGACGAGAGCACGCCGAGCGCGTCCGGGTCGCGGGCCTCGCCGTACGCGGCGAAGATTCCTACGAGCGTCTCGTCGCTGCTCGTTCGAATCTGCTCGTCTGCGCGTTCCCGCCCCATCGATTCGAGAGTGTCCGCGGCCCACCCGCGCGTTGCCGCAGACTTGCTTCGCTTCGCCACCACGAGCGCGGCGACGGCCCGGTCGTCCAGCGCCACGAGCGCGCGCGTGATCTCGGCCCGTCGCGCGTACCCAGCGTCGCTCCGTTCGTCCACGAGGCGGCGCGCGTCGTCGGGCGTCCCCGTCGCACGGGCCGAAGTCGCATCTGCCGGCTCCTCGGCGGTCGCGCGCCCGCCGGAGGCAGCAATCGCGATTGCGATGGCTACCGCCGTGAGTCGCGCGACGCGAGCCACTGCCGCGTCACTCGACGATGCTGAACTCGAAGAATTCGCCGGTATACCCGCGCCAGCGCACGTCGACCTGATCGACCCGCGCGGCCGTTGGGCCGTGGTTGGCCCAGCCGACGATCTCTTTGATCGATTCCTCTTCGCCCTCGGCCAAGAGCTCGATGCTCCCGTCGGCCCGGTTCTTCACCCAGCCCGTCACTCCGAGCCGCCGCGCCTCGCGCTGAGCAGACGCCCGAAAGAACACCCCCTGAACGCGCCCCCTCACCACGAGCTGAACCCGCTTGTTTGCCATCCTCCGGACCTCTTCT
>JBKQKP010000262.1:0-3571 GCA_052147435.1 Polyangiaceae bacterium
AGGCCATGTTCCTCCTACACGCCGCCCGCGAGACCAAGGCGGGAGACGACCCGATCGCCCACACGCTCGAGGCTCAGGGGCCGCTCGTCGCGTCGACCGCATTGACGACGGCCGCCGGCTTCGTCGCGCTCCTCGCGTGCCACTTCGACGGGTTGTACGACCTTGGCGCAGTAGGAGCGCTAGGGTCGGTGGCTGGCCTCCTTTGCGCGCTCTTTCTGGTGCCGGCTGGATTGCGATTGACGCGAACGGTCGTACGGTAGGGGAGCCGTGGCTCGTCGAGCTCTCACGCTCCCGACTGCCTTCGTTGGCAGCGTCGGCGCCGCTCTCGCGTGCGCTTTGAGCGTGGCGGCTTGCGGGCTCGATCTCAACGGCCTCGGCGATACGTCTCTCGACGGCTCTGCGATGACCAGCAGCGCACCCGGCGAGGACGCGAGCGTATCGGTCATCGACGGGAGCGTCGGAGCGGCGCCGTTCGCAGAGGCCGGCGCGGCCGCGCCCCTCTATGACGCCACGACGACCGCCGACGCGACGGGTCCGTCTGGAACGCCTCCGCCGGCGGCGGACGACGCGAGCTCCGCTGACGCCGGGCCTGTCCGCATCCTCGATCCCGATGCGTCGTACCCCACGGACGACCCGTGCGACATCGATCAAGACGGATACAAATCGATGCAAGGGTCATGCGGCGGTAACGACTGCTGCGACTACGACAGCCGCGCCAACCCGGGCGACACGGCCTACTACACGTCGGCGGACTCCTGCGGCTCGTTCGACTACGACTGCAACGGCAAGGACGATCTCCAGTACCCGAAGGCGAACTGCCAGCTCGGCTTCTTCAGCTGCAACGGGAACGGCTTCGATCAGAACCCCCCCGCGTGCGGCGCGTCGGCCACCTACGACACGTGCGACTACTTCGTCGCTTGCTACACGACTCAGAGCACGGTCACAGAGGGGTGCCGGTAGAAGGTGCGAGCGCCAAAGCTGCCGCCGAAGCTCGAGCCGGTCCTCGCGCGACTTCTCGCGCAGAGCGATCGCGTGCGGAGGGTCACGCTCGACGCGGTCGGAGAGGCGATCGGCGTCGTGGCGGTTTCGACGGACGACGTGGACGTGCTGCTCGGTGCGCTCGAGGCGGCGGGATGCGAGGTCGTCGGGCCGGAGGGGGCGCGTGGGGTGGCGAACCTCCGTCGCGTTCTGCCGGCAGCGAGAGCGCTCGCAGCGACCCTCGGGCGCCCGCCGACGCTCGCCGAGCTCTCCAAGCAAACGGGGCTGAGCGAAGAGGACGTCCGCCATGCGCTGGCCCTCGGGCGAGTCATGGGGAGATGAGCTAGTCGCGTCACGCCTCTTGCGCGATGCGCCCGCCCGCCGTAGGTGAGGGCGCGCCAGAATGTCGGATCCCACGCTTCGCTCGTCTCGCTCGTTTGGCTCCTCGCTCGAGGAACGGACCGGGCTGTCCGCGCGAGATCTGTCCCAACGGGTTGCTGACGAGCTCGACCCGCTCCCGGCCGTCCTCCCCCCCGAGGGGGTCCTGGCGATACGCACCCGCGACGCCGCGAGCCGCGTGCCGACCGGCGCCGGGACGCTGCACGTGGCCGGCGTGCACGGTTGCGCGGGGGCTGCGCTCGTGGCGGCGCTCGCGGCAGGGAGCGGGAAGGGGAAGCCCGTGGTCTTGGTCACGAGCGATCTCGACGCCGCCCGGCGTGCGGCGGACGACGTCGCGTTCTTCGTGAAGAGCACGACCGACGAAGCAACGGCCGAAGACACCGCAGAGGGAGACGTCCTCGTCCTCGCCGCGAGCGAGTCGTCCCCCTACGCCGACGTGAACCCCGACCGGCGCGCCGCGATGAGCCGCCTGGCCACGCTCTTCCACCTCGCCAGTGGCCTCCCATGGAAGGTGCTCGCCGTCCCGGTGGCGGGGCTCACCCGGAAGATGGTCCCCCGGAAGATCATCCGCGCGCACTCTCACCGCGTCGTGGCGGAGGACGAGCTCGATCGCGACGCGCTCGTGAAGGCGCTCAGCGAGTCGGGGTACCTGCGCGTTCCGGTCGTCGAGGATCCAGGGTCGTTCGCCGTCCGCGGCGCTCTCCTAGATGTGTGGCCGCCGAACCTCGACGTCCCGGTGCGCATCGAGATGTACGGCGAGCTCGTCCTGTCGATCCAGCCGTTCGACCCGTACGAGCAGCGCACGAAGAAGGTGAACGGCGAGGATCAGAAGCTACGCGAGGTCTGGCTCCCTCCGGCGCGCGAGGCCGTCCTCACGCGCGAAACGACCGCGCGCGCGCGCGACCGGGTGCAGCAGCTCGCCGACATGATCGATCTGCCGACGACGCGAGCTCGTGTGCTCATCGAGGATGTGACTGCGGGGCGTGCATTCTTCGGCGCGGAGGGGATGCTCCCTGCCTACTACGAGGAGCTCGAGTCCCTTTTTCGCTTCCTCCCCGACGACGCGATCGTCGTCCTCGATGACCCGCCGGAAGTTACCAAGGCGCTGCGCGAGGAGCTCACGCGCGCCGCGGAGGACGTGGAGGCGAAGGGGAGGGAGCCAGTCTTCCTCCCTGGGGCGTTCTACGCCGACGAGAGCGCGGTCGCCGCCGAGCTCGCGAAGCGGTCCGTCGTCGCGCTTCATCGCACGCCGGTCGTCGGTGGCGAGCCGGAGGGGATCGCGGCGTGGGAGATCGCGCGGGACGCAGTCGACCTCGCGTCGCGCGACAACGCGGACCTCGAGCGCGCCGTGAAGGCCGCACGCGCGTCGAAGGGGAAGACCGGAGCGCTCACGCCGCTGGCCCGCCGGATAGCCCACTGGCGCGAGCACGGGCTCCGCGTGTTTCTCGCGGCCCGGGCGCAGACGCAGGCGGAGCGCTTGACGGGGCTCCTGCGGCATCAAGGGGTGGAGTGTCGCGCACGGCTCGAGCCGTTCGACCCGGCGTGGCTCGACCAGAAGGACCTCGACTGCGCGCAGGTCGTCGTGGGGACGCTTTCGCGCGGCGCGATGTTCCCCGCCGACGGGCTCGTGCTCGTCACGGAAGAGGAGATCTTCGGCGGCCGCGCGCATCGACGGAAGGAGAGAAAGCAGAAGGACGTCACTCGCCCGTTCCTCGAGGACCTGCGCACGCTCGCCGTGGGGGACTTCGTCGTTCACGTCGAGCACGGGATCGGCAAGTACCACGGGCTCGTGCACAAGCACGTCGCCGGAATGACGGTGGACCTTCTCGCCGTCGAGTACGCCGGCGGAGACAAGCTGTATCTCCCCGTCTACCGCCTGAACCAGATCCAGAAGTACACGGGGGGGGAGAACGCGCAGCCGAAGCTCGATCGCCTCGGAGGATCGACGTTCGCGAAGACGAAGTCGCGCGTGAAGAAGGAGGTCCGCAAGATGGCGGACGAGCTTCTGCGCCTCTACGCGGAGCGCCAGGCGCAGCCCGGTCACCCGTTCCCCGCCGCGGACGACGACTACCGCGCGTTCGAGGCCACGTTCCCGTTTGACGAGACCCCCGACCAGGCCAAGGCCATCGATGACGTCAACAAGGACCTCGAGGCCTCCCGCCCGATGGACCGGCTGGTCTGCGGCGACGTCGGC
>JBKQKP010000263.1:0-6378 GCA_052147435.1 Polyangiaceae bacterium
CCCCGACCTCGACCCCGACCCCGACCCCGACCCCGACCCCGACCGCAACCCCGACCCCCCCCTCCGCCCCCAAGCCGAAGACACCAAGCCCCCAAGGCCCCTCTTTCGCGCTCTCCGCAGGGGCCGCCCTCGACCTCGGCACACTCCCGGGTCCTGCCTTCGGCCCCACCCTCGGCTTCGCCTGGACGCCCTGGCGCCTCCGCCTCGAGCTTGCCGGTGCCTACTTCCCGACGAGCTCGGGCGTCGTCCCGCAAATCCCTGGAGCGCAGGTTCAGTTCTCGCTGCTCACATTGGCTCTACGTGGCTGCTACGAGGCCCGATTAGGCTCGTTCGACCTCGGCCCGTGTATCGGTGGGGAAGGGGGCATCATCCAGGCGAATCCTCAAGGATTTAGCAATGGTGCGGTCGGACAGAGCGGCTCGGCCCCCCTGTTCGCGCTCGACGGCGGCCTCCTCGGCGCGTGGCGTTTTCTCCCGCATTGGGCCCTCTTCGCGCGGGGCGACGTCCTCGTGCAGACGAGCCGCCCCGCGTTCGAGGTCAATAACCCATCGTCGCCACCAACCATCGTCTGGCAGTGGCAGCCGGGCGTCTTCACCGGCCGCGCCTCCCTCGGCGTCGAGGTACGCTTCTAGTCACGGATCCCCGCCCCCCCGGCCACTCCCCTGACGTGCCGCTTGCTTCGCTTGCGTCGTCAGACATGGAAACCCGCGCCAGCCGGCCCGAGATCCTCCATGCCACCGTGACCGACCAACCCCGCTTCGAGGAGGTGTACGGCGAGCACTTCCCGTTCGTCTGGCGCAGCGTCAGGCGTCTCGGGGTCGATTCGAGCGCGGTCGACGACGTGGTCCAGGAAATCTTCCTCGTCGTGCACCGCCGGCTGGCGGAGTTCGAGGCGCGCTCGTCGATGAAGACGTGGCTCTTCGGCGTCGTCCTGCGCGTCGTCCGGCAGCATCGCCGGACGCTCCGCAGGAAGCCCGCGCAGCTCGGCGGGGGGGCGGCGATGGATCCCGACGTCGAGCGGGTGCGCGACACGGCGGAGCGAGGGCCTCACGAGCGGGCCGCGGAGCGCGAAGCGGTGCGGACGCTTCACGCGATCTTGGACGAGCTCGACGACGACAAGCGCGAGGTCTTCGTCCTCTCGGAGCTCGAGCAGATGACGGTGCCCGAAATCGCAGAAGCAGTGGAGACGAACGTGAACACGGTGTACTCGAGGCTGCGCGCTGCGCGGCGCGACTTCGATCAAGCGGTCCTGCGCTACCGGGCGCGCGATCAGTGGAGGGAGCGATGAAAGGGCTCAGCCGAGAGTCGAGGGTCCTGATCGACGCCGCGCGCGACGGCGACGAGCCGAGCGCCGCCGATCGAAGGCGCGTGCGGACGGCGCTCGCGCGGAAGATCGCGGTGGGTGCGGCGGCTGGCGCGGTCGCCGTGACGGCGACGCACGCCGCGGCGGGTGGCGTCGCGGCGGGGACGAGCAGCGCGGCGGCGGGATCTGCTGCAGCGGGTGCGGCCGTGGGTGTCGGCGCAGCCGGCGGAGCGGCCGCGGCAGGGGGCACGGCGTCGATCACGGCAGGCGCGATCGCCACCGGCTTCGGCGCGAAGCTTCTCGTCACCGTGGCGATCGTCGGCGCGGTGGGCGCCGGCACAGTGGGGTATGCGCGGCACGAGGCGACGAAGCACGCCGTCGCGGAGACGCACGAAGTTGCGCGCGCGGCGGCACCGACTGCACCCGTGGCTCCACGCGTCGCGAAGCCGGCGTCGGCGCCGGCGGTCGTGCCGGCCCCGCCAATTCCCGTAGTCCCCGCTCCCGTCGTCACGCCAGAGGTCTCTCCGGCCCCCGCAGCGACGACGCTCCCCGTGCCGAAGACGCTCTCGAGCCCGGTCGCGCCGTCGATCCCGGTCGCTCCCGCAGCGGCTCCCCCCTCCGACCTCGACGTCGAGATCGCCCTCCTCCAGGACGCGAACGGCGCCATTCGCGCGAAGGACGGCGCTCGCGCTCTTCGCCTCCTCGACGAGCACGCCCGCCGCTTCCCGAACGGCGCGCTCGGCGAAGAGAGCGAAGCGGCTCGCGTCTTCGCGCTCTGCGCGATCGGTCGCGCCGACGAAGCGCGCGATGTCGCGGGGCGATTCCTCCGCGAGCACCCGAGGTCTCCGCTTGCGCAGCGCGTCTCGCGGGCGTGCGACGCCGAGCCCTCGACGTTTTGATCACGGGCCGCTACGGACGCGGCCACTACATGCACAGGTCGATGTTGCGCGCTGGGCGCGCTCTTCAGGGGAACGATGCGGCGCACGGCGTCGCGCAAGGAGGCTCTTCACATGACACGCACTCGCACTAGCTTTCTCGGTCCGCTCTCGGCGCTCCTCGTCGTCGGCATGGTTCCGATTGCCGTGGCCTGCAACGGGAAGGTCGTGTCGCTCGGCGACACGGGGGACACCCTCCAGCCGGTGACGACCGGGACGGCCGCGTCCGAGGCGACCGGAACCACGTCGAACGGCGCGAGCGGCGCGATCGCGTGTCCCGCGGGCTGGGCTCACCCCAACATCTGTTGCACCGCCACCCAGGAGTCGTCCACGTGCGGGGCCTGGGAGGACAACCCGTTCCGCGCGTGCGAGAGCGGCGCCACGACTTACCCCAATCAGCTCTCGTGCTGCCAGCTCAGCGACCCGACGAACTGCATCGACAGCGGCTCGCCTCCTCCTCCCACGCTGCCTCCGGCGTACGGCTGCGGCTTCGCGTGTCCGCCCGGGTGGTGGGCGCAAGCCGCGGGGGCGATCACGCCGGACGGCCCCGAGGGGCCGATGTGTTGCAGCCCCTACGACGGCACCGGGACGCAGTGCGTGCCGATGGGCGTGACCGTCGAGCCCGTAGCAGTGAGCTGCGCGAGCGGAGGTGCGGTGGTGGGGACGAACGGCAGCGGACCCTTGACCGTCGATGCCGGCCCTTCTCCCCCCACTGACGCCAGCGTTCCCGTGTACGACGCCGGCCCCGTCCCTGTCACCGACGATGCGGGGATCCTCCCGGGTGGATGGATCGACGACGGCGGTTGCTACGGCGAGGACGCGGGGAGCCCGTATCCGCCTGGCTTCGACGGCGGAACGGCGAGCCTCTGCCCGGCCTGCCCCCCGGGCTGGTCGTCGAATGCGAATCAGCCGGAGCTGTGCTGCCAGAGCGTCGGCGGCGGGCTGACCTTGTGCTTCTCGCAAGCGGTCGGATCGGCCACGACGGTCACCGAAGCGGACGACGGAGGGACGACCTTCGTGTCTCCGCCGAGCTCGGGGAGCGGCTCCGGCGGGAGCACGTCGCCCGGGAGCACGGGTTGGGGAACGGCCGGTGCGAGCACCGAGGACGGCGGGGTAGCGGGGCCGAGCTGCACCGGATCGGAGACGTCGTGCAGCTGCGACCAGACCGTGAACGGGACGAGCTACGCGCTCGACTGCTACACCAACGCGAATGGGACGGTGTCGTGCTCTTGCTCGATCAACGGCACCGCGACGACCGCCACGCCGAGCGTGGACTCGTGCGAGGACTCGACTGCGGTCGTGAATGCGTTCTCGGCGGCGGGAGGGTGCGCGTTTCCGTGAGGTGAACGCGGTTGCCTGAGGGGAACCTCTGGCGTTTACTTCGTAGAGGATGATCCCGGGCGTTCCGCAGTACCCCGCCCTCGCTCGCGTCCTCTCCGCGCGCGCCGACGTCCGCCTCGCAGTCCTCTTTGGCTCGAACGCGAACGGGCAGACGCACGCGGAGAGCGATGTCGATATCGCGATTCTCCCCGCCGGCGATCCACCGCTCGCCTGGGAGCTCTCGCTTCAGGGCGATCTCGAGGCCGCCTGCGGAAGAACGGTCGATCTCGTCCGTCTCGACCAAGCAAACGATCTGGTCCGATGGCATGTCGCGCGCGACGGCATCCTCGTGTGTGAAGCATCGCCGGGCCTCTTCCGACTGTTCCGCGCCAACGCGGCGATCGAGCACGACGAGTTCGGCCCCCGTTTCGCCCTCGCCGCCGAGACCTATCGGCGCGCGATCATCGCGGGAAGGGGCGCAGGGACGCCGTGACCGACGCGCAGCTCGTCCTCCGGAAGCTGAGCGTCCTGCGCGATCACCTGCGCCGCGCGCGCCGGCGCAGACCCGATGCGATCGAGGCTCTCCGCGACGACGATGATCGTCAGGACGCGCTCGCCATGAGCATCCTCGTCATCATGCAGGAGGCCGTGGACATAGCCTTCCACATCGTGACGGACGACGGCGTCGGAGTCCCCGCATCGAACGCCGAGGCCTTCGAGCTTCTTGCGAAGCACGGTGTCATCGAAGGGGCGCTTGCCGGCCGCCTCGCGCAAGCGGCGGGACTTCGAAATAGGCTCGCGCACGGCTATGCATCGGTGGACGTGGAGCGATTGTGGAGCGAGCTTCCCGCGGGGCTCGACGCGATCGAGAGGTTCACGGTGGACGTGGCGGCGTTCATCGGGCGGAGCGGGTAGGAGACGTGGCGCGGGAACGTCGTGGATTGCGGCAGCCCAGCGACCCTGGACGCGGCTGCGGCGATTCGTCGCTCGCGACAGCCGGCGGCATCGCCGTGGTTTCCGGCGGGACGGTATGGGACGGCGTCGAGCGGCTGGGGGTTGTGGAGGGGGGCGCGAGGGGGGGCGAAGCGTGCGGCAAGGTCGTCGATGCGTGCGTCAAGGTCGACGATGTGGAGCCACGAGTCGCTGATGCGTAGGTACGCATCGACGATCATGGGCGTCATGGACGTGTTCACGGGCGTCATGGAGGGGGTTCATGACGGCCGTGAGCGCGTTCATGGCGACCAAGAACGCGATCATGGTCGCCATCAACGCGCTCATGGCCGTCGTGGACGTGTTCATGGTCGCCATGGTGGTCTTCATGGCGGCGGGGAACACGTGCCTTGCGCCTAAGAACGCGACCGTGGTCGCCAAGAACGCGACCATGGCGCTGTTGACGTCGTTCATGGCGCCAATGACCACGTTCCTGGCGCAAGTCGAAGGCGCCTCGCAGTGCTCGATGGGCCGCGGGGGGGACCGGGAAGGATTCAGCCCGCGGTACCGCTCCGGAGCCACCCCTCGACCCTTCGAAGCCCTGCTACGAAGCTCGCGTGCGCGCGCCCGACACGGCTCGCATGGTCGACCATGCGGACGAGATCGGGCTCCGACTCGTATCCATGGCGCGCGAGATGGCGAAACTTCAAAAGCTCACGGAGCTCGGCGAAGACATCTGGCCCCAAGAGGACGGGGCGCCCACCGTCGATTGCCACGCTCGAAGCCCGCAGGATTTCTTGGTGCGACGATGGCCCGGTCGGGACGTCTCCGTCGAGCGCACGCAAGAGGCGCGTGAGCGTCGCTTCGACCGCCGTGTAGTAACGCTCCACCTCGAAGGCGAGCGCCAGCGCCCGCATCCAATCGTCACGCGCGTCCCTCGCGGGCACCTGCAGTGCGGCGGCCGTTGAGGCGAGCTTGTCGAGCGCCACGATGTCGTCGTTCAGCTCCCCCGCGAGCCTCAGACGCACCGCCACGGCGATCTCAGCGGGTGACATCGTCGACCTCGACGCCGTCGCGCTCGATCGCGCGTCGCACGCGCTCGCCTGCCGTCTCCCAGAGCACGAGGTCGATCCTCGCGTCTACGGTGAGCTCAAGCGCCAAGAGGGCCTCCGCCGCGGCCCCCTCCTCCATCCCATCCACGGCGAGGTCGATGTCCGTAGCGGCGTGAGGCTCGGCCTGAGTGGCCAGCGATCCGAACAGGCGCACGCGACGGGCACCGCGCGCACGCAGCTCCCCAGCGAGGCGCGGCACGTCTTCCTCGCGCAGACGCCGTGCGCGCGCGCGCGCGCGGACCTGATCCGCGGCGATCCGGGACACGAGCGGATCTACGGTCTTTTGTGCGTTCGACACCCATGGAAGGATACAGAGCATCGCGAGTGGCGTCGAGGTGGGGGCCAGATGCGGCGCCCACGCTGGAAGCGTGGGGCGGCGGCGCGCGCGGGGGGGGAGCCGGTGCTGCTCGGGAAGCAGATCCGCGGCGGGGCCGCGCGCGACGTGTACCTCCCTGGGCGAGGCTACGGCGATTCGTCGTTCGCGACGGCCGGCGGCATCGTCGTGATTTCCGGCGGGACGACACGGGATGGCGTCGAGCGGCTAGGGTTGTCGAAGAGGGCGCGAGGGGGGGCGAAGCGTGCGTCAAGGTCGTCGATGCGTGCGTCAAGGTCGTCGATGCCGAGCTACGAGTCGCTGATGTGTAGGCATGCATCGACGATCATGGGCGCCATGGACGTGTTCACGGGGCGTCATGGACGGGGTTCATGACGGCCGCGAGCACGTCCTTTGCGACGAAGAACGCGATCATGGTCGCCATCAACGTGGTCGTGGGCGTCA
>JBKQKP010000264.1:0-9327 GCA_052147435.1 Polyangiaceae bacterium
ACGCCGAGGCGCTCCCGGCCGCGACGCGGGCGATCGCGCTCTTCGAGCACGCCTACGGTCCGATGCATCCTTCGGTCGCGGACGCTCTCGGCATCCGCTCGGGCGTGCTCCAGTCGCTCGGGCGCGACGACGAGGCGCTCGCAGACGTGGAGCGCGCGCTGGACATTTTCGAGCGCGCGTTCGGGAAGGACACGCCGCGCGCCGCGGAGCCCCAGGCTGGCATCGCCGAGGTGCTCGAGGATCAAGGGGACTACGCGGGGGCGCTCGTCCACCTGAAGGCAAGGCTCGCCCTGACCGAGCGCGCGCTCGGCCCCGACGACTCCGCCGTCGGCGACGCGCTGGAGAACATGGTCGGCGTCCTCGTCGCTCTCGGGAGGCTCGACGAAGCGCTTACCGCCGCGCAGCGCGGGCTCGCGATCCACTCTGCCATGTACGCGGAGGACAACGAGCTGATGGAGTGGCCCTACGCCGCGCTCGGTCACGCGCTCGTGGCGCGGAGAAGCTTCGTCGAGGCGATTGCTCCGCTCGAGCGCGCGCTGGCCCTGCGCCGAGCGCACCCTCGTGACAGGCTGGACACGGCGGATGTCGAGCTTCTCCTCGGGACCGCGCTCCACGAGTCGAAGCGGGACAAGGCACGAGGCAAGTCGCTCGTCGAAACGGCGCTCGCTGCGTACGTGGCGGGCGCGCCGGCGCATCGACTGAAGCGTACCGAAGCGGAGGCGACGCTTGCGCGCTGGCGGTGACGCTTCTAGGGCGAGACGGCCTCCTCTCCGACGATCGCGACGGAGCTGATCTCCGCCAGGTCGGCCGCCGTGACCGCCGCGCGCTGCGCGTTCGTGATCCCGTTCCACAAACGGACCGCGCCGTCGATCCCCGCGATCCCGATCCAACGCGCGTCCTGCGAGATCGCGATGTCGGTGATCTCCGCGGAGCGCCCGCGCAGGATCGACCGAAGCCCGCCGGCGACGTCCCATACGCGGACGACTCCGTCCGTCGTCCCGGATACGACCGACTGCCCATCGCCCGCGAAGCGAACGACCGTGACGGCTGCATCGTGCTCGAGGACGCGCGAGCTCCCGGACGCCAAGTCCCAGATCCTCACGGTCCGATCATCGCTCGCCGTCGCGAGCGTTCGCCCGTCGGGCGAGAAAGCGATCTGGTGAACGAGGCCCCTGTGCCCCGCCAGCACGCGCGCTTCGCCGCCGGCTGACGGCCAGAGCCTCACCGTGGTGTCCATCCCGGCCGAGCCCACCCACTTCCCATCCGGCGAGACGACGAGGTCGTAGACGATCGCGCTGTGACCTACGAGCTCGCGACTGGCCGTCTCGGTGCCGTTCTGGTCGAGGCTCCACGACCTCAGGTTCAGGTCGTCGCCCGCCGAGACGACGGTTCGTCGGTCGGGGGAAAAAGCGACGTGCCAGACGGCGGCGCCGTGCTTCCCGAGGATTCGTCCTTCGCCCGTGCGCGTGTTCCACAGTCTCACTGTGCGGTCATCGCCGCCCGAAACCACCCACTCGCCGTCTCGCGTGATCGCGACGTCTTTGATCGCTCCTTCGTGCCCCGGCAAGCTCCTCGAGCTTCCGCTCACCAGGTCGCGTATTCGAAGTGGCCCGTCTTCGGAGCCCTGGGCGACCGTTCGCCCGTCCTGGGAGACGACAACGACGTTGGCGGACCGGGGGTCGGAGACGTGCGTGGCGGCGCCGGTGGCGGTGTCCCAGATATCGATCCCTTGGTCGTCACCCCCCAGCAGGCGACCATCCGGGAGGAAGCGCAGGGCCGCGATCTGTTCGCCGTGGACGAGCGCGCGGTCGCTCGGGTGCTCGATCGGCCAAACGCGCACCTCCCCTTGGCTGTCGACCGATACGAGCGTGCGGCTGTCGGGGGTGAACTCGATCACGTCGATGGGGTTCACGTATCCGCGCAAGATCTGGCAGTCGCCGTTCGTCAGGTCCCAGACGCGGATCGTCTGATCCATGCTCGTCGAAGCGAGGTGGCGGCCGTCGCGAGCGAACTCGACGTGCTGGGTCCAATCTGTGTGCCCTTCCAAGACGAGCGATCGCCCGCTCGCGAGGTCCCAAACGCGGACGGCGTGATCTTCGGAGGTGGACGCGAGACTCGCCCCGTCCGTCGAGAACGCGAGCTGCCGTATCCCTCCATGATGTCCGCGCAGCTCCCGCGTCGTGCGCTTCGCGATGTCGTAGACGTGGACCACGCCGTCGTCGTCCCCCCAGGCCACCATGGACCCATCCGACGAGAGCGCCGGCCAGACCGGTACGCCGGGGATCGACTCGCTCTCGCCGCCCGGGAGGTGCCACACGCGCAGGTGAACCGGGAGCACCCGGTAGCGTGAGCTCGACAGCAGGACTTTCCCGTCGCTCGAGACGTGCTGAACCCAGATGGCGTCGGGATTTCCGCGAAGCGCGCGCGGGGGGGCGCTCGGCGTGGACGGGTCGAGGAGCCACATCGTCCCGTGCAGCCCGGTGGCGACGAGGAGAGAGCCTGCCACCGTGAGCTGGCGGATGTTCTCGTCCCCCCGGAGGAGCTCGCGTGGGGGGCCACCGCCCAGGCCATAAGCGTTCACGACGCCCGCTTCCCCTACGAAGAGCGTCCGGCTATCGGAGGAGAACTCGAGAGCGCCCACCGGGGTCTTCACCGCCCCAAGGACGCGGGCTCTCGTGTCGTCGGTCCTCCAGACGACGAGCGAATCGCCCGCCTGGGCCGCGAGCGTCACGCCGTCCGGCGCAAGTGTCGCCTTCAATCGGTCGCGCACCCTCTGGCTGGAGACTCCGCGCGCCCGCGCATCGGCGGCGAGCGTCGAGATCGATGTCTTGTCCGGGTCGCGTGTCTTTGCGTACTCCTTGAGCCACGCTATCCCCACCGTTGGATCGCGGTCCATCCACAGCTTCGCCTGCGACAAGAGGAGCCGACTGCGTTGCGTCTGTGCGTTCTCCTGCTCGACGAGAATGCGGCGGACGCTGTAATCGCCGAAGACCCCGAGCGCGGTCAGGCTGAGCGTCGCGATGCCGAGGACGAGCCTGTTCCTCCGGATGAACCTCAACAGCAGCTGCCACCACGAGTAGGCGTGCGCGGCGACGAGCTGGCCAGCGAGGAAGCGCCGGAGGTCGGCGGCCAGCTCCTTGGCGCTCGGGTAGCGATCGGCGGGATCGCGCGCCATCGCCCGCCCGACGATCGCGACGAGCTCACGAGGTGCCCCGGGGGCGCGCTCGGCGATCGGCGGCGGGGGCTCGCGCGTCAGGGTCGCGAGCACCTTGGCGGCGTCGTCTCCCACGTACGGGGGGCCCCCGGCGAGGACATGGTAGAGAATCGCCCCGACGCCGTAGACGTCGGTGCGCTCGTCGAGCTTCTTGCCCGCGGCCTGCTCAGGCGCCATCGACGACGGCGTCCCGACGATCCCCGTCTCGAGCGCGTGGAGCGTCCTGTCCGCGGAGAGCTCGTCGTCCGCGTCGTCGGGCTCGCGCAGGGCCTTGGCCAGCCCCCAGTCGATCACTTGCGTCTCTCCGAACGCCCCGACCATGACGTTGGACGGCTTGAGATCGCGATGAATGACCCGCTCCGCGTGGGCATAGGCGATCGCGTCGGCGACGGCGAGCACGTTGGGGACGAGCGCCACGCGCTGCGCGAGCGAGGTGGTATCGGCGACGACGTCGCGCAGCGAGCGTCCGGAGATCAGCTTCATCGCGTAGAACGGCTCGCCGCTCGGCCATCGCCCGATCTCGTGGACGGGGACGATCGACGGGTGCTGGAGGCGTGCCGTGAGGAGCGCTTCGCGGCGGAAGCGACTCTGGACGCGCGAGCTGAGCTCGCGAGGCTCCTTGATAGCGACCAACCGGTCGAGCCGCCGGTCGCGCGCTCGCATGAGCCTGCCGCTCCCGCCTCGGGCGAACTCCTCGCCGATCTCGTAGTTGGCCCGTGAGACGATGGGAAAATCCTGCCCAGCGACGGCGACTCTTCCGGAAGAAGACGAATCGTCGCTCAGCGACCCCGTTTCGAGGCTGCGTCCGGCAGAGCCCTCGTCCCCCATCAACTCACCATCCACGAGTATAGTAGCGCTGTGCCCGACGAGACTGATTCGCAGTCGTGGGAGACCGAGGCGGCCGCCGCTCCCGAGCCGGTCCCCGGGGTCGTCCTCGTCTTTTCCGGCGTTCAGTCTCATTTTGCCGCCGCACCCGTGCGAAGCCAACCGCTGCTCCTCGGCCGCGACGGCGTTCTCGGGCTGGCGCTCGGCGACACGTGCCTCTCGCGCCGCCACGCGGAGGTCTCGTTCGAGGGGGGGCGCTTTCGCGTCCGGGATCTCGACAGCCGCAACGGGACCTTCCTCGACGGAGAGCGGGTGCGCGGCGAGCGTACGGCCACCGAGGGGGTCCTGCGCGTCGGCGATACGATGCTCCTCCTGCGTCGAGACGTGCGGCTCTTCCTCGGGGGGACCGTCGAGCGCGTGGATGACGTCGTCATCGGGCCGACCCTTCGCCCGATCTGGCGCGCGCTCTCCGACGCCGCGACCCAAGGGGGCTGCGTGCATATTCGCGGGGAGACGGGGACGGGCAAGGAGCTCGCCGCGCGTCACTTTCACTTCGCTTCGGGGCGGGGCAAGCGTCCGTTCGTCGACGTCAACTGCGCCACGATTCCGCACGCGCTGGCCGAGCGCCTCCTCTTCGGCGCGCGAAAGGGGGCGTACTCCGGCGCGGAGGCCGACGCCGAGGGGTACTTCCAGGCGGCAAACGGCGGGACGCTCTTCCTCGACGAAGTCGCCGACCTCGATCTCGCGGTCCAGGCGAAACTCCTTCGCGTGCTCGAGCAGCGGCAGATCCTCCCCCTCGGCGCCACGAAGCCGATCGCGGTCGATGTGCGTCTGTGCTCGGCCGCGCACCGCGATCTCGCCGAGGAGGTGGCCCGCGGAAGGTTTCGCGATGACCTCTATTACCGCCTCGCTCTCCCCGCCGTGGTGATCCCGCCGCTGCGCGAGCGATACGAGGACGTCCCCTGGTTGATGCAGGCGATCGCCGCGCGGACGCCGGGAGAGCTGTCGTGTCATGCGTCTGTCGTCGAGGCCGTCCTCCTGCGCCCGTGGCCGGGCAACGCCCGCGAGCTGGAGAAGCGGATCGTCGAGGCGGCGGCGACGGCGCACGCGCAGGGGGACCGTCAGATTCGGGCGTCGCACCTCGCCCCGTCCGCCGGTCGGGCGAACCAGGTCAGCGAACGACCGGCGGCCTCGGCGCCCGCGGCGGTGAGGGGGGCGCTCACGACCGATGCTCCCGAGCCGCCGCTCTCGCGCGACGCCATCGAACGCGCGCTCGCGGAGACCGGAGGGAACATCTCCGCCGCGGCAGTGGCGCTCGGGCTCCATCGGACAGAGCTGCGGCGGCTGATGGTGCGGCTCAAGATCCGTCGGACCGGTCCGGAGCAGAGCTGATCGACCCGAGGGCTGCGCGGGATGACGCGCCGGGATCATCGATGTGTCACGATATTAGTCGCGCAATATCGGCAGCTTGTGCGCAAGCGCCTTGACTTGTGATACACGCGGCATCATCTATCCACTGCAGACGACGCACAGCGTCGCAGAGGAGGCGGTCATGAGCCGAGACATTCACAGTGGGCGCTGGCTTCAGATTCGCGGGCGCGTGAAGCGAGCCTGGGGCGCGCTCGTGGGGGACGATGAAATCACGGCGCAAGGGAACGCCGAAGTGGTCACGGGCGCCGTCGAGGAGTCGATCGGCGTCGCCAAGCGCGAAGCCGCGCGCGAGATCGCTCGCGGGGCGGACACGCTCGCGTCGTACGCGAAGAAGGCGGCGAAGGTGATCTCGCGCTGAGCTGGCGCGGTCGGCCGGCTGGCCCGAGGGGGACAACACGGCTACGGTTCGCAGCGCCGCATGCCGCTCCCCTTCGCAGTCAGCGCTCGAGACCCAGGTTCGCGCGCCCGGCGTGGGACGATCCTCACGAGCCACGGCCCCGTGGAGACCCCGGCGTTCATGGCCGTCGGTACGCGCGCGACGGTCACCGCGATGACCCCGGCCGAGCTCGTCGAGGTCGGCGCTCAGGTGGTCCTCGGGAACACGTACCACCTGATGCTTCGCCCCGGCGTCGAGCTCTTTCGCCGCGTCGGCGGGATCCACGAGTTCATGGGGTGGTCCGGCCCGGTGCTCACCGATTCGGGGGGCTACCAGATCTTCTCTCTCCCCGGCGACCGCATGCTCACCGAGGAAGGGGCGCGCTTTCGCGCGTACACGGACCAGCGCATCCACATGCTCTCGCCGGAGCGATCCATCGAGATGCAGACCGCGATCGGCTCCGACATCATGATGGTGCTCGACGTCTGCGTGGACTCCCGCTCCGACGCCGCGACGACGCGCGCGGCGATGGAACGGACTCACCGCTGGGCGCTCCGGAGCCTCGCCGCGCGCACGAATCCGGCGCAGGCGCTCTTCGCGATCGTGCAGGGGGGGGTGATCCCCGAGCTGCGCAAGGAGTCGGCCGCGACCCTCACGGAGCACCCCTTCGACGGCTTCGCGATCGGTGGTCTCGCCGTCGGCGACGCGCGCCGCGAGCGCGAGGACGTCACGCATCTGTCCGCCGATCTCCTCCCCGCTGACCGCCCCCGGTACCTGATGGGGGTGGGGACTCCGCCCGATCTACTGAACGCCATGCTCGCCGGCGTGGACATGTTCGACTGCGTCCTGCCGACGCACCTCGCGTGGCAAGGGACGGCGTTCACCTCGACGGGGCGCGTGCGCCTCACGCGTGGGCCGAACGCGCTCTCGGACGACGCGCTCGATTCGACGTGCGCGTGCGCGACCTGCAAGACGCATAGCCGCGCGTACCTGCACCACCTCTTCAAGTGCGGCGAGCCGCTCGCGCCGCGGCTCGTCTCGATTCACAACCTGCACCACTACCACGCGCTCATGGCCGAAGCGCGGCGCGCGATCGAGGAGGGGACGTTCGCGAGCTACGCGAAGAGCAAGCTCGACGCCATCGACCGTCACGAGCACAGCGACCGAAGGTTCGGTCAGGCGATCGCCTCGTGAGCACCGAGAGCGTCGTGGACGAGGTGAGCTCGCGCGACTCCGGTTGCGAGGTCGTGACGACGCGAAGCGGGGCGCGCGCGGTCCGGGACATCGCGACGGGGGAGCTGATGCACCCGGTCGTCGGTCCGATCGTCGAGGCCGCGACCCTCTACGTTTCTCCGTCGAAGCTCGAGCAGCGATTGCAGGTGAGCGCGGCGGATCCGCTCGTGCTCCTCGACGTCGGGCTCGGCGCCGGATCGAACGCGATCGCGGCGTGGAAGCTCTCGGAGCGGATGCCGGCCTCGGCGAGGCGGCTCGAGATCGTGAGCTTCGATCGCACCGTGGCCGCGATGGAGCTCGCGCTCGGGGAGGCGCACGCGGCGTCCTTCGGGTTCGAGGGGGGGGCGCTGGAAGCGGCGCGCGCGGTGATCGCGACGGGGCGTCACGAGACTCCTCGGACCGTCTGGCGTCTCGTCCTCGGCGAGCTTCCGTCGACCCTGGCGCACGAGCGAGAGGGGATCGCGGACGTCGTCTTCTGGGATCCGTTCTCGCCGCGGGCCAATCCTTCGCTCTGGACGACCGCCGCCTTCGCTGCGCTCCGGAGGTCGTGTCGCGGCGGGGCCACCGTGCACACCTACAGCGCCGCGACGGCGACGCGCGCGGCGCTCCTCTTCGCGGGGTTCGCCGTCGGGGTTGGCGCCGCCACGAGCGAGAGCAAACAGACGACGAAGGCGGCGGTGAGCGTCGAGGACCTCGAGCATCCGCTCGACCGGCGGTGGCTGGATCGACTCGGCCGCTCGTCGGCGCCGTTCCCTTCCGACGCTCCGCCCGACGCGCTGGCTCGAATCGCTGCGCTCGGGCAGTTCCACACCGTGGAGCGTTGACTCTACGGTCGCGCCTTTCGCGCGCGCGGGAAGAGAATGATCGCGACGAGGATGGGCACGCCGATGAAGTACGAGACGAGCGTTCCGGCCATGCCCAACGCCATCGCGACCGGCGCTTGATCGCGCGACGTCTTCTCCACCGCCCGGACGATTCCGACGGGGCCCGTCACTTCGACCGGGTCCTTCTGGGGAACCAGCGCGCGTGCAGTCTCGGCGAGCACGCGGAATGGGCGCTGAAGCCCCATGGCGATCGCCTCGCCGGCGCCGACAGCGCGGTGATCGCGGAAGGGCCCCACTCCGATGCGAGCGTCGGCTCCGACGAGCAGGGCTCACGCGCATGCTGTCCGAGTCGAACTTGATCTCGCCCCCGATGGAGAGGGAGAGGGCGAAGCATGCCGCCGCCACCAGATAGCTGCTGAATGGCCCCATGGCGGCGAAGCTGGCGCGTCGCACGAATGAGACCGCGCGCCAGGCGTCGGGATCGAAGCCGAAGCGGGCGGCGCGACCGCGGATCCCGAGGAGCGTGGAGGTCGCGTATCGGGCGTGGAAGAAGGCGACGACCTCGACGAGGAGGGCGCACCAGACGATGAACAGCGAAGGCACGGTGCTACCTTTGCCCGCCGTATCATGAAAACGAACGCCGCGCGCATCCTCGACGCCCTCGGCATCACGTACGAGCTGCGAGACTACGACGCTTCCGACGACCCGGACGAGCACCTCACCGCCGAAGAGGTCGCCCGCCGCGTCTCGCTCCCCCCGGAGCAGGTCTTCAAGACGCTCGTTGTTCGCGGAGACAAGCACGGCGTCGCCATCGCCGTCATCGCCGCCACGTCGGAGCTCCACCCGAAGGCGCTCGCGAAGCTGACCGGCGACCGCAAGGTCGAGCCGGTCGCGCTGAAAGAGGTGACGCCCCTCACGGGCTACGTTCGAGGGGGCGTCACCGCGCTGGCGTGCAAGAAGGACTACCCGGTGTGGGTCGACGAGATGATGACGCTTCACGAGCGGGTCGCGGTGTCGGCGGGCGTTCGCGGGACGCAGATCGTCCTCGCGCCGGAGGACTACCTGCGCGCGACGAAGGGGAAGACGGGGGGCATCGCGCGCGATCGGGCGTGAGGCCGGGACAAGACACGCTGCTGCTGGTGGATGCGCGGGAGGAGGTGGGGAGCGATGCAATCCGCGGGTCGTTGGGGCGCTGGCCCCATGGGGGTGTGATCGGCTCCCCACGTCGTTGGGGCGCTCTCCCGGTACAGACCGGGTCCTTCCTTGACGAAATAGACCGGGTCCTCCCCTGACAGTGGGGGAGGTTCTGGGTGAGTGGCGAGCAGGTCTGCCGTGCGGCTGGCTTGGCGGTGAGGAGACCGCCCGTGCCGTGGAAAGAGACCTGCATCGTGGACCAACGACTCGATTTCATCGCGGCCGTGAGG
>JBKQKP010000265.1:0-8415 GCA_052147435.1 Polyangiaceae bacterium
CGCCGCGGCCTCTCATCCAGGTCGCCCGCATTCCGCTCGCCGGCGGCGTCGTCCTCGCTGTGAATGTGTGGCCCTTCATTGGGCAGCTCGTCGGCGTGTCGGAGGATGGCACCGGACGCCAGGGGCGCGCCTTCCGCTTTCCGTATCGTGTCGGCAACGCTGCCGTTTGGATCGAGCCGGAGCAACACGTCATGTTCATGATCCCAGCCATCCGAAGGACCGTCATCCTGCTCGAAAGCATTCCTCTCGATGCGCGGGGCGAGCTCCAGATCATGTTCACGGACAGGTCTCAGAGCGGTCCGGGCGTCGTGCGCCTTGATGAGGTCGACGTTTACAAGAATGTCGCCGTGTTTACTCGCGCCGCCTTTGCGCCCGCCATCGGGCCCCCGATCGGCGCGATGATAATTCGTGTCGCCCTCGACGACATCGAGCGCGTGTGGCTGAGTAGCTCCGGGAAGTGGCGCATTCGTCTCGGAACCGGCGCCCAATGGTGAGGCCCTGTGAAGCCCTGCGCAGCGGGGTGGGCCGACGCTACGACTGAGATCGACGGTAGCGCGGGGCTCGCGGCATGGGGGGGCCCCGGCGCGGTAGCCCATCGATCTCGAAGAACACATCTCGGACCGAGGAAAAGCCGAGGGAGAGGAGACGTTCCAGAAGCCCCATCCCTGCTTCCCGCGTGGCGGTCCGTCGCTGCAGCGTGAGCGTAAGGTCGACAAGCACGCCCCCTGACCATCCGAAACGCGCCGCGGCGTCAATGCCAGCGGCCTGCATGGCGTCGAGCATCGCGTTCACGAAGTCAGCGACGAGCGGCCCCTCGTGGTGGGCAGCTAGCAGCTCGAGTTGGTCGAGCCCGTCGTCCGGGAAGGCTCGCAGGGCTGCCGGGTTCCGCATGACCGCGCGGAGCACATCCGTCGCCGCCGCGTCCGCCCACAGTTCGTGACGGGGGTGGTACGCGCCCAGAAGGGCCTCGAGTTCGTCTCCCTCGGCGACTGGAAGGCGAGCCGCGAGCCACGCGGCTCCCACCCGCCGCGTGCTCGGATCGCCCCACGTGTGGGCCGCACCGTGTGCAACGCCCACGTGAACTCGGCCCGCAACCTCGGCGGTCCTAAACCGAGCCAGCTCCGTGTCGACCCATGCACTCGGCCGCTGAACGGCGCACACGATGAGGAGCTCCCCCCCGCCCTGCTGCGCGACGACGTGCTCCGAGCCGAGCTGCTTCGTGATCCAGCCACGAACGAGCGCCTCGTCGAGTCTCGTGACCAAGCGCGCGATCAGGTACGCGCCCTCCTTGCACTCGAGGAGCCCGGGATGTCTCGCGAAGAGCCGCGTGAAGAAATGCGTCACGCGTTCTCGGTCGGGCAACCACCCGAGTCTCGGCATTTGGTGGCAGAGGGGCACCCACTCCGACTCGGCCGCCGGGCCCGCGAGGCGACGTTCCAAGCAAGCAAGCCATCTCTCCGACGCAGGGGGCTCCCGCCGAAAACACGCGCACATAAGTGCGCGGGCAAACGGGTAGCCCCCGCCTGGCAGCGCTCCCCCGCCGAATCCGTCGAAGAGCAGCGACTCCGTCGGTGTGTCGACGACCTCCCGCGTCGTCGATCCTTTGGCGGGGGGTGCTGCGTCGAGCCATCGCTCCAAGAGCGCGACGACGTCGTCACTTATCCGCTTCCCGTCGAGTGCGCGGCGCGCGACTGAGTAGGCCATCCGCGTGCGAAACTCCTCGGACGCAAAGCCTCGCGCATCCGCGTCGAGCAGCAACTCCTCGAACCGCTCGAAGCCCGACTCGTCCAGTGCTGCAAGTACCTCTCGCATCGGAGCCTGTTGATCCTCCGGCCGAAGGGCGGCAAGCAATCCGACCACGCGCTCCGGCGCACGCTTCGCGAGCGCAGCCAATTCTCTCGAGGCCTCGTTGCTCCCGCCGCGGAGGGGGCGGCGCGGGTGTTGCGATTCGGTCTCGTCGGGGAGCTCGTCAAGTAGCCGTAGGACGTCTTCGTCGGTTGCCTTCTCCATCTGTGCCGCCGACATCGGGCTGACCACGCAATCCAGTCTTGGGCGTGACGGCTCCGCGGCAGCGTCGGGGAAGACCTGAGACTCTTCACGCACAATGCGCCTCGCCTGCTCCGAGAGGAGCTCCTGCGGAAGAGAGCAAAGGAGTCGAAGGCGGTGAATGCGATTCGCCTGGGTGCGTACGCGCCGCCCCTTCGCGCCGAACTCCCACGCGACCTCTTCGACGACCTTCGACTCCTCGATCAGCTTCTCCAACGAGGGAAAGTCCTCAGGCTTCAGGTGGGGGCCGACGGCACGCAGGAGCGACACACTCCCGCTGTCTTGGTCGCCGAGCCCGTGGATTCGCAACCGCCGAGGGTCGCGCTTCACATACTCGAGCCCCTCTCGTTGATGCGCCGGCGGTAGGGCGGCGAAGCCGACGGCGAGCAGCGCGTGCACGCAATTCAGGTCGCTCCCTTCCACTCGCCGCGCAAGGGCGACGAAGCCACCGGGGTCCGAAGCTGCAGACGCTTTGACCGCGTGCAAGAGCGCACCAAGGAATTCGGAGGGGTGCGTTCCGTCGACGATTATTTCGAGCGCTCGCTCACGGCGGTACACGACCCGCGACCCCTTCGCCGCAGACAGTCGCTCGCCCAATCGCTCCCATGTCGGAAAGAGGCGGACGAGGGTCAGGCTCGGAGCTTGCTTCGCCAGCTCGCGCAACTCGAACAGTCGCTGGGTGAAGTCAGAGACTGCATCAGCATCCTTGTCTTCCCGCGAGATCCACGGGTCGCCATCCGCCACCCGCTCGAACGCCGCGGGCAGTAGGGCGTCGAGAGTCATTGCCATGAGCTCGAGGGCCAGCTCTGGAGCAAACCGCGCAGCTCTCGCTGTTAGAGCGTGGACGACATCAGTCGCCGGCGGACTCTCCGCCGCGACGTTGCGCGCGAGCGACTGAAGAGCTGGTGTCCAGCCTTCGACGGACTGGAGGACGAAGAGAGTCATCCGGGACGCCGATGGCGTCGAGCCCAGCGCACGCAGGATCTCTGCTACGCGATCCGGATCGCGGCGAACCTCCGACGTGAGCACGGCAGCGAGTGCCTGAGGCGCTAGAGCGAGTAGGTCGGGACCGAGAACGCCCGTGCGTCGCAGTCGAGAAAACCACTCGGCGTTGCCAGCCGTCGCCGCCACGGCTGTCGCGCACATGGTGCGGTCTCGCATAGCTCCGAATAGGAGAGTCCACTCGTCCTCAGTGGGGTCGGTGACCTGACCCACTAATTCCAGGAGCAGGTGCCTGATGTGGAGACGTAGAGTCGTGTCGTTCCAGAGCGCCGCGAGATCGCGCGAGTAGACGGCGCGATTCGCCTCTCGCAAGAAGACGAGCGCCGACCAAAGCGTTGGCCGCACGAAGATCCCGCTCTGTCTCTGCTTCACGTAGGCGACGAGATCCTCGCCTTCGCCAAATGCACGTGCCCGAGCGAATTCGAACAGGGTCTGATGCGCGAAGGAGATGGTCCGAGAGGTCCCATCGACGCGGAGAACCCCCTCTGCCTGCAATCGCTCCAGCGTAGGGGCCATGCCATCGGCGAGACTCACGGGGACTGCGAGGACTTCGTCCTCTTCCATCCTCTTCGTGATGAGGCGCGCGAGGCTGACCCTGTCGGCGTTGGGGGCCACGCGCTCTTGCCAAAACCGCGCGAGCATCCCCTGGTAACTCTGCAGGCTATCGCGACTGCCCGCGAGGCTGAGGAACACCTTCAGGTGCTGGGGGACGCGGAGCACTTCACGTGTGCTCGCGGGGAAATGCTCCGGTGAAACGCCATTCGCCCTAAGAACGGACTCGATGGCGCTCCACGGCGGAAGCTCCAACTGGATCGCCTTCGCCTCGAGTCGGACGAGGCGCGCATCGTGCCGGTAGTCGAAGCCGCGGCACGCGACAACGACGCGCAATCCGTCGACGTCGCGAACCCGGCCGAGTAGGTCCAGAACTGCGTTGAGGCGTTCCGAGTGAATATCGACGATGTCGCAGAGCGCATCGAGCTGATCGACAAGAAGCACCGTCGGCGTCCTCGCCGCCATGCCTGCGAGGGCCTGGTCGACGGCAGCGCAAAGCCCGAAGCCGTTCGCCAGCTCCTCTCGATTCCGCACGGCCGCCGGAATCCGGTCACAGCGCAGCGCGACAACCGTCTCACCCGAGCTCGCAAGCCGCTCTGCGAGCGACGCGAGAAACGCGGACTTGCCTGAACCAGGGATGCCGAGGATTGCGAAGCACTTCCCCTCGGTCGTACCGAGCTCGGAGAACAGCTGGTCGAGCTCGGGGCGAGGCAGAGTCTCGCCTCCGGGCAACACCCGCGACCACCGTAGAGATTCCGCGGACGCTAGCGACAGCGCGCGCTCATCGTCGACCGATGTTTCAGCGGGCAACCGCGTCGCGATTGCGTCCGTTACGGCGCCGACAATGTCCGGAATGAGAAATTCGGGGAAGGCCGCGCGGATCTCCGGATGCTTGAGCACAAGAGCGTGCAGTCGAGATTCGCCCCACGACTCGGGCGCGAGATTCGCCGCAGCGCAGGCTGATCGAACGTGCTCGTGCATCTTCTCAGTCAGGTCGAACGGCGTGAGAAAAACCACCCGAGCGAGTGTCGGAAACGCCGTATCTCGCAAGTCGGTCGCCTTCTTGACCGAATCGTCGACCTTGCTTCGCATCTTGCCGAGGGTCACCTTCTCGGGCGCATACGCCTGGTACAGCGTCTCGCCGCGGACGCAGAACCCGTCGTTGCCAAGATCGCCACCCGAACCGTCCACGGCCTGAAACGTCGAGTCATCGAGCGACAGAAGCCGGCTGCAGAAGTCCTGAAACTGCATGCCGCGGAAGCCCCCGATATCATCGAGCATCGCAGCATCTTCGCCCCTGTCGGAACTGCGGAGAAGCGAGACTCGACGCCCCCACGCTGCGGCCGCACGGACGCCTCTCGCGCCCTGATGTCCGTAACCCTGGATCGGGCGAGCGGATCGCGTGCTCCCAGAGGCAAGGTCGACGGCGCGAGGGCTGCTCGCTCCGCCCATCAGTCCGGTCCGATGGGCGCCCGAAAAGCGGCGATGCGCCCGGCGGCCCACCGCCCCGCCGCAAACTTCTCGTCACTCTCGCAAATTGCACACTTTCCATGCACACCACTTGCACACTAACCGTGCATGCGTACACTGTAACTCGTGATCACCTCCTTCGCCGACGCGGCCACTGAAGACCTTTTCCACGGCGCCGACACCAAGGCGGCACGCACGATTCCCAAGGCGATCTGGACGGTCGCCCGCCGGAAGCTCGACATGCTGAACGCCGCGACGACGCTGCTCGACCTTAAGACACCATCGAGCAACAGTCTCGAGGCGCTCAAGCGTGACCTCAAGGGGAAGCACTCGATTCGTGTGAACGACCAGTACCGGGTCATCTTCACTTGGAAGAGCGGCAACGCGGAGGACGTCATCGTGCGCGACTACCACTAGGCCGCGCGCGTCGGCGCCGAGCCCCCTTGGCATGCTTCTCGAGGATGCAACGACCAGACCAAGACCAAGACCAAGAACGAAACCAAACGCGAACACCAACAGCGAAGACCAAGCGAAAGACAACAGCGAGAGACCAAGAACGAAGAGACAAGCGAAGACCCGCGAAAAGACCAAGCGAAGACCCGCGAAAAGACCAAGCGAAGACCAAAGGACCCACACCAAATGATTCCCAAGAACCGACCCCCGACCACGCCCGGCGAGGTCCTCCTCGAGGAGTTCCTCAAGCCGAAGGGCATGACGCAGGTAAAGCTCGCTGAGCTGATGGGCGTGCCGCTTCAGCGCGTCAACACGCTCATCGCCGGCAAGCGCGGCGTTACTGCCGAGACCGCGCTTCTCCTTGCCCGCGTCTTCGAGACGTCGCCTGAGTTCTGGATGAATCTCCAGATCGCGTGCGACCTCTACGACGCGAAGACTCGCCTCGCGGCTGGATGAGCCACCAACGAGAGCGCGCCGGCGGAATGTCACCTCCGCCGGCGCGCATGACCACGAGGAACCGTGGCCGAGAAGAAACGTAGACCGAGAAGCATGAGAGGCAAGAGCACGACGAGCGCAGTGGACCCGTGGGAGGTCCTCGCGCGGCTGGAGGTGCGCGATTCCCTCGAAAAGGTCTTCCCGCTCGCAGCATCGGTCCTGTATCCGGACTCGTCGCCGCTAACGGAGGCCGACGAGCTCCTCCTGCACATCATCGCGACCCTGCGCGTCCTCTCCCTCGAGAAGAGGTTATCCGCAGACATGGCGAGCGCCGTGCCGCGGTTGAAGAGAGCGCTCGCTGCGCTCACGGAGACCGAGACGCGCCCGGCGCAGATCGCAAAGGCCCTCGCCATCGTCCGCGTCTACGTCGGGAGGAGTTCATTCGACGGCGTGAGCGTCGAGTATCGGGACCTACGCGATGCACTCCAGGGGCAGAACCTTGGCTTCGAGGGGCTCAAGCCGACCGTCGCCCGAGACATCATCAATCGTGCGCTCCGGGGGGACAGCTCCAAGACGGGTGGCCCGACCAACGTCCGCGAGATGTGGGTCCTCGCAAAGCTCAATCTCTCGTGCGGCGCACTCGGATGTCCGCACTGTCTCGGAGCGACGAGGCCAGCGAATAGGAGATCCTTGGGGAGTTCGCCCGGTGACGCGGAAGCCAAGCCGCCCGCGGGTAACGGAACCCGCCTTATACGCACTGCCCTTCCGCTCGCGGCGTAACCGACGAAATTGGTGAGGCTGCGGCCAGGAGGGCGTCGAGCTTCCCCTGAGCTTCGTTCCGCTCCTTGGTCACCTGCTCCAGCGAGGATCGAACCATCTCGAAGGAGCCAGGGCTCGATGCGGGGTCGGTGCCCCGGATGAACGTTACCAGCCGTGCCGCCTCGCCCTCCAGGCGAGTGAGGTTCGCCTAGGGCGAGGCCGACGCGACTTCCCCTTGCGCTCGCGTGAGCTCGGCTGCGACGCCTAACCGCTGCGCCCATGCCGTCATGTACGCAACGTCCAAGTTCGCTCGGTTCACCCGCAAGATCGCCACGACGTCGCGCCATTGCTTGTCGGAGACGCTCCCTCCTTCCCGAAACCACAACAGCTTGCGGAGCACACTGTCCTCTGGTGCCTTGATGACGAGGCTCTCTCCCGCCTCGCCCACCACGACCGGGCGACGGCGTGCGAACTCGGATTCATCGAACTCGGTTCGTCCCAGGCCGAAGAAGTCGACCTTCGTCAGCACTGGAAGAAAAAACGCGTTGGCAGACGTGCCGGCGACGAGAGCCTGGCGCAGCATGTCCCGATCGACCTCGAAGTCCGTGCCGAGCGCCGTCGCGAGCGCGTCGACCTTGTTCGCAGCCAGGGACACGACGATGTCGTTCGTCGAGCGGGGATCGCCCTGAAGGGAGGACGCGACACTCCCGCCTACGAAGTACGCGCCACCGACGGACTCGATCGCCTTCGCGACTGTCAGCGCGATCGCGATGGGGTCGTGCGCGGTCATTCGACGGCGATGTCGGGGAAGAACCTCGCGGCGACCGTCGCACCGTACAGACGCGCGGCGACACGAGCCTCCACGGCCCGAGCCGGGAGGTCTGGGTGCGCCGCACGCTCCGAAGCGCGTGCCAGCTGTCGAACCGCGGAGACCAGTCCGGCGAGGATGACGGCGCGCTCTCGTGGGGAGCGCTGACGCAGCAACTCGAAGTACCTGTCCCCCGCCGCGCGGGACGTGTCGCAGAGCGGGCTCATCAAGCTCACGTTACCACGGCCTCTCCCCACGGACGCGACCAGGGACTGGATGTGCTTGGCGGAGTCGGTGCCGGCGACTCATGCGGCGAGAAAACACGAACGCCCGACCACGCGCTCTACGCGCGTGGCCGGGCCCTCGCTGCCCTCGCGGGCCTTCTCTCACGCGGTCGCAACGGCCTTCGCCGGCGCCGATGCCCCGTTCGCCTGCGAAACGTTCGCAGGCGCCGCGAGCACCGGAGCCGACGGAGGAGCCACCGGCGCCGCAGGCGCTGCCGGGGCCGTGGGCGCGGTCGGCGTGACGGCCGCGGGCGATATCTCGCCCGTGACCTTCAACCGCTCGCGCGCACCCATCGTGTGACGCGCAACGCGCGTCGCCGCGCGCTTCGTCACCGCTTCCGCCTTCGTCGCCGCGTCCACCGTCCTCACCGCCCGCGGCACGAAGCCGAAGTCGGAGAATACGGCGCTCGCCTCGCCGAAGGTCGCACTCACGTGGTTACGGAGCGAGAGCTGCACGCCGGCCAGCGCCTGCGTGTTCTCCTTCTCCGTCGCGACCGCCACGTGCCAGGCTTTGCTGGCCGTGTCGGTGGCATCGGCGATGTCGATGCCCTCCTGAAACATCTTCGCGAGCTTGGCCGGCGCGTACTTCACGCCGTCCAGGGTCAC
>JBKQKP010000266.1:0-15719 GCA_052147435.1 Polyangiaceae bacterium
CGTCCACCACTGCGCCCGTCCAGACCACCGGCCCGTCACTCGCGGTCCTCCTTCGCCCGGTCGCGACCCCCACGCCGCTCGTTCACGTCGAGCTGGAGCTCGATCCACGCGACGCGCTCAAGGGGCCTGACGTCACGACGTGGAAGCTCGCCGCCGGGACCCCCGAGCGTGTCCAGCACGCGGCCGCGCGCGACGCGAAAGGGGACATCGCAGTGAAGGCGTCGGTCCACGGGCAAGGGCCCGCGCTGGACCTCACGCTCGACCGCGCGCCGTCGGGGGCCATTCGCCTCGCGTACGACGTCCTCACGGGCGACGACTCGCCGGACGATCCTCTGGGGCTCCTCGTGCTCGAAGATCGCTTCCGCGGCGCCGGAGAGAAGCTCGTCGCGCTCCCCGCGTCGATCGAGGACGTGGCGATGCCGGTGCTCTTGAAGATCGACGGCGAGCCCCTCAAGGCCGACAAGGCCGCCTCGAGCCTCGGCGTCGGCGCCGTCCGGCGCACCACGATTCGCCCGCGGGCGCTCCGCTACACGAGCGTCCTCGCCGGATCGCTCGGCGCGCAGGTGATCGACGCCGCCGAGGGGCACGACGAGGCTGCGTGGCTCGGGTACACCGCTTTCGATCCGCGCCCCGCGGTCGCCGAGCTCGCGCAGGTCCGGACTGGGCTCGCCGAGCTGTTCAAGGGGTCGAACATGGACGCGCCGTGGACGTACCTCGTCGTGTCGCGCTCGCGACCGATCGGATCGTTCACGACGACGCCGCGCTTCGAGAGCGTCCTCCTGCAAGTGGGGCCGGAGGAGGTCTGGAGCGGCGCGCTCCGCCTGTCTATCGCGCAGCAGCTCGCGCGGCGATGGATCGGCGACGCCCTTCGCTTCACCGTCCCAGCGGGGCACGAGTGGGAGCTCGGGTGGTTCAACGACGGGGTCGCGCGGTACGTGGCGACGCTGCTCCTCGCGCGGGTGTCGCTCCTGTCGGGCAACGACTGGAAGCAGGCGGTCTCCGGGGAGCTGTCGGTGCTCGCGACGTCGCCGCATGCGTCGAAGGGGAACGCGGAGCTGGCGGCGCTTGCGCCGAAGGACCCGGTGGCGCGCGCGACGATGATGGCGCGCGGTGCGCTCTACGCGATGCGCGAGTCGGCCGTGATCGAGGCGAAGACGAAGGGGGAGAGGCGGCTCGAGAACGCGCTCCTCGATCTGCTGAAGCAGGCGCGAAACGACAAGGACGAATCGACCGTGGCGCTCCCCGCGTCGGCCTGGCTCGACATGCTCTCGAAGGACGACCCTGACGCCGCGAAGTCGTTCGACGCGATCGTCACCAAAGGGGGCCCCGTGACGCTCCCGCAGGATGCGCTCGGCCCCTGCTTCCACGCGGGGACGGGGGAGTATGCTGCGTTCGATCCGGGGTTCGACGTGGACGCGACGCGCATCGAAAAGGACGGCAAGGTCGTCGGCGTGCGCGCGGACGGGCCGGCGGCGAAGGCGGGGCTGAAGGAAGGCGATCTGCTCGAGTCGCTGAGTGCGCGCGAGGACGACGCGACGGTGCCGGTGAAGCTGGTCGTCGTGCGCGGCGGTCAGAAGGTGAAGATCACGTACTCCCCACGCGGCGCGCACGGGCGCGGGCAGACGTGGACTCGCGTGAAGGGGGTGGCGGACAATAAGTGCGGGGAGCCGCCGTGACGCGTTGAACAGGGGGGAATCGGCAGGAATTTTCCGTCCATTCGCGTTCCCTACCGATCGGTCGAATTTGACTGGCCGACCCGTCGGACCGCGACTATGCCTCGGCGCATGCGCATCGTCATCCTCGTCACCGCTCTCGCGGCCTCGGTCGCCCTCGCCTGCAGCTCGAGCCCGAACGCCCCTTCTCCCGGCGATGCCGGCGGCGGAACCAGCCCCACAGGCTCCACCGCCCCCCAAGGCTCCAACACCGGCGACGCAGCGAGCCCAGGCTCCAGCGACGCGGGCAGCCCCTCTTTCGCCGACGGGTCCTCGCCCAGCGACGCCTCGGCCAGCGACGACGCGTGCCCCCCCCCAACCGAGGGGGGAACCGGGTACTCGATCACCGGCAACATCACGCTCACGCTCGATGCCGACGCGGGCGACGCGGGCGTCGCCATCGGAACGCAGAACGGGTCTTTCGTTTACCTCGCGCCGTCAGACCTCGTCGGAAAGAACGTCGTTTGGGCCACCGCGCCGGGAGGGGAACAGATCGCGAACCTCCCCGCCCCAACCGAGTTTGGCACGACCACGATTGGCTCCGATCTGACCGCTCATTTCACGACGACCTCGAAGTACACGAACGGCCCTTGGGAGCTGGCGGTGTACGTGTCAGTGACCGGCGGCAGCCTTCTCGCGGGCCCTCAGGCCGGTGACATCGCCGCATTCGACCTGACGCCACCCCCGGCGTGCCAGCCCCCGGTCACGGGCGTCTCCATCCGCGTCACGATCGACAACGCGAACGCCGTCGTCAACATCCCCAACGGCGAGTTCATCGTTTTCCCCTGAGGAGGCCGTCATGGGAAACCTCCTCCATACGAGTCTACTCACCGCGGTCCTCTTCGGAGGGGCATGCTTCGGGGCCTGCACGTCCTCGTCTCCGTCCGGCGTGGCCCCGTCCAAGTCCGACGCCGGTGGCCCGCCTCCGTCCTCGAGCGCGGCGCCCGATTCCGGGCAGGGCTCGGGCGTGGACGCGACCGTGGGCGCGGACGCGGGGGCGCCCGACGCCGGGCCCACGTTGCGAGTCCCGGAGCTCCCGCCCGTCCCCCCTCTCCCCGTCTCGGCCGACGACCCCCCGACGGCCGCGAAGATCTCGCTTGGCTCAGCGCTCTATGTCGACACCCGCCTGTCCGGTAGCGGCCATACGGCGTGCGCGAGCTGCCACGGCTACCAGACCGCCTTCCAGGACAACCTGACCCTCCCAGTTCCTGACCGGTCGTACCCGAACAACACCCCGACCCTCCCGCGCAACACGTCGTCCTTCTACAACATCGTCTTCGCGCCCATCATGCGCTGGGACGGCTCGCAGACGGATCTGGTCTCTGCAATGGCAGCCCCGTGGGCCGAGCCCAACATGAATCTGGGGACGGACCTCCCGTCCGCGCAGCCCGTGCTGGCGCAGCGTCTCACGGTCACGGCGCCGAACTACGTTCCGCTCTTTCAACAGGCCTACGGGCAAGACATCACCACGCTCACTCCGGCCCAGGTCTGGACGCTCGCGGGGCGCGCTCTCGCTGCGTTCGTTCGGGAGGCCGTATCGCAGGACTCCGCCTTCGATCGCTGGAACGCGGGCGACGACTCGGCGATGTCGGCCTCCGCCGTCGCGGGGCTGGCTGTCTTCCGGGGCAAGGGGAGGTGCATCGCGTGCCACAGCGGCGCGTTCTTCGCGGACTTCTCCTTCCACAACCTCTCGACGTCTCCCCCCGAGCCCGATGGCGGGCGGGCCGACGAAGGGCGGGCCGACGTGACGGGGAACGTTGCCGATGAGGGCTTCTTCCTCACGCCCACGCTGCGCGGCGTCTACGACACGGCTCCGTACTACCACGACGGTAGCCAGGGCGGGCTCTTCAACGTGCTCGACTTCCTCAACGGATCGGCCGTCACGGTCGACCCGGCTCACGACGCCGTCTTCGACACACCGCTCGGTCTCACGGCGGACGACGAGACGAACCTCGTCGCGTTCCTCGAGGCGTTGCGCGGCGCGCCCGTCACGGTCGTTCCGGCAACGCCGCCGTGAGATGGGACCTTCTCCGCCGAGCCGAATGCTCCCCTGGTTTCAGGGGGGGTCGGCTTCGACACGTTCGATGACCTCCTCGTTCCGAGAGGAGGTCGTCGTCCCTTTCCCGGCGCAGCTCCCGCGAGCTCCGCACGCGACGCACTGCCGCAGCACACTGTTGGTCGCTTCGGTCCAAGCCCTCCGCCGCCATGGGCATTACGCACGCTACGAAGCGCTCGTCGCGCGCGAGCACCTGGAGGCGATCACGTCGACGGTGGCTGGCGTCTGGCTCCCGATCGAGATCGCCATCGCGCATTACCGAGCATGCGACGCGCTCGCGCTCGCCGTCGACGAGCAGCTCACGATCGGCGGTGAAGTCGTACGCACGATTCAGCGGACGTTCATCGGCACGCTGCTCAAGCTCGCGAGCTCCGGTGCGGAGCTCAGTCCGATGGTCGGAATGCAGAAGTTCGCCGCCATCTACGTGCGCACGTTCCAAGGCGGGGGAGCGAAGGTCGTTCAGATCGGACCGAAGGACGTGCGCACGGAGATCGTCGGGCAGCCGCTTTCCCTGATCCCTTATTTCAGAGTGGCCTACCGCGGCTTCATCCAAGCAGGCTGCGAGTTCTTCGCTCGGCGCACTTTCGTAACCGAGCTGCCTAGGTACATGTCGGCAACGACGCTCGGGTACCGGGTCTCGTGGGCCTGAACGTGATCGCGCTCGACGCGAACGATTCAACGGAGCTGAACTCGAGGCGCGAAGACGACGAAAAAGGGAGCCTCGGGATCCGATCCGGTTCATAGAAACCTACCGATCGGTCTGGAACGAAGGAGGGGCTGCCATGCGACGGTTCGTTCTATTTTCCATAATTATTGCGGCAGCTTCATGCGGCGTAGGCAGCGCGAGCACCGGGCAAGGGGCGGGACCGGAAGACTCGGGCGCTGGGCAAGGGGGACCTCCGCCAGATGGCGGGGGAAGCGGGCCGGCGACCGAGGACGGCGGCAATGGCGGGGAGATCTACGAAGGGGGTGCGGCGTCCGACGCGCCGGTAACGGATGCGGCATGCGTCCCCAGCACGACCACGCCACCCCCCGATCAGCCGGGCTGCGGCGGCGCGATGTTCCTCGCGCGCCCGAGCGATCCCGGGGCGCCTGGCCCGTGGGCCGTCGGCGCGCACACCTCGACGATCGCCGGGCTCACGACGGAGATCTGGTACCCGGCAAAGTGGGGGAGCGACGCCTGCCAGCCGCAGGTGACGTACGACATTCGCCTGGACCTGCCGGCGTCGCAGCAGGGCAAGATCCCCGACGCGGCCAACCCGCTCCAGTATTGCGACTGCTACCGCGACCTGCCGATCGACGACACGCACGGCCCCTACCCCGTGATCACGTTCATCCACGGCACAGCGGCGTCCGCACGCAGAGCCTCACGTTCATGACCCACTGGGCGAGCCGCGGGTTCATCGTGGTCTCCTCGGACCATCCGGGGATCGATCTCGCGGACATACTCGGGAACCCCCTGAGCGTCCTCACCGCGAACGAGGAGGGTGACGCCGTCAACGTGCTGAAGGCCCTGGCGACGCCCACCGGGGACCTGAGCTTCCTCGCCGGGCATATGGACCTCACGCGCATGGGGGCGTCGGGACACAGCGCCGGCGGCGAGGCGGTCAACACGATCGCGGGCGAGCAGAGCGGGATCGAGGTGGTGATTCCGATGGCCGCGGCTGGCGTCACCGACGGAGGGGACCTGGCCTCTTCCCTGGTGATGAGCGCGCAGGACGACGGGATCGCGACCCCCAGTGGACAGGTCAACGGCTACGCGAGCACGCCGGCGCCGAAGCGCTTCGTCCAGATCGCCAACGCCGGCCACCTCGTCTTCAGCGACCTTTGCTACATCGGCGCATCAGAGGGAGGCCTGCTCGCCATCGCCGAGAAGTACGGCGTGACGGGCGCGAGCACTCTCGCGCCGCTCGCGAGCAACGGCTGCCCCTGGCAGCCCGACGCGGGATACACGCCGATCACGCCGCAAGAGGGATGGGCGGTCGTCAACTTCGCGACGTCCGCCGTCTTCGAGGAGACGCTCCTCTGCGACTCCACGATGACGGCGCAGATCGCCGGGATCGAGACCACCGTGCCGAATGTAGACAGCTACCAGCAGGCGCTCTAGTAACTCGCGCCCGCAACCCCCACCTGAAGGAAGACAACCTTCATGAGAAGGCTCCTGTCCTTTGACCGATGAACAGCGTCCTTCATAAGAAGGAACTCGTCCTTTGCATGAAGTTTCGTGTTCATCGTCTATAGGACGATGTCTTTCACGAGAAAGACATCGTCCTTCAGATGAAAAATGATGTCATTGGAAGGAAGGATGGGATCCTTGAGATAAAGGAACCCATTCTTTCATTGAAGGACCGTCTCCTTCGCCGCTAGGTTGTCGTCCTTCGCCCACGCATTCACGACAGCGACCACGCAGTCGTCGAAGCCGCGAAGCTCCTCGACGGCCTTGCCCACCAGCACGAGCTCGGAAGAGCGCGGCTTGATGCCCCGGAGGTTCGGGACTGCTCGCGACGCTCGACCAGGCCGCGAGCTGGTCCGCGATGCGCGTCGAGCTCGCACGGTGGGACGAGTTCTGCGCGCACATGGTGGGGATCACCTGGCGGTCGTCCCGCCGAGAGCTCGCGAAGCTCCGCACCGCGTTCGAGCTGGCGAACGTGGCTACCCCGGACCTGTCGACCGCGCACCCCAACCTGTCGATGCTCATGCGAGCGATGTCGACGATCATTCGCAAGGGGGCGGCGACGAAGAAGGCGAACCAGCAGGCCGTGCGCGAGGGGCGGGAGCCGCTGCGAGGGACGCTGAGGGCTGCGCGGAAGGCCGCAGAGAAGGCGGCGTACGCGGAGCAGCAGAAGAAGGAGGCCGCGAAGGGGAACGCGAAGGGGGGGAACAAGAAGCAGAAGTAGCGGCGTCAATCAGTCGCCGCCTCGGTCCGTCCCCCCTTGACAATGTTAGATGAATGTCTAACTAGATACTCATCGAACATGCCCCGTACGACGCACGGCCCGTTCGCGGCGCTCTCGGATCCGACCCGGCGCGCCATCCTCCGCCAGCTCCGTAAGGGGTCGAGAACGGCGGGGGAGATCGCGGCCGAGTTCGACCTCACGAAGCCGACGCTCTCGCACCACTTCCGCGTGTTGCAGGCGGCCGGCCTCGTGCGGGCCGAGAAGCGCGGGACGAACGTCGTCTACGCGCTTCAAACCGGCGTGCTCGAGGACCTCGCGACCGAGATCCTCGAGCTCACCGGCGTCGGGGGCAAGGACAGGAAGAGTCGGGAGAAGGATGGTTCGTCGTCATGAGTCGCACTGGGCGCACGTTTGACGTCATCTCGCTGATCGCTCTCGGAGGGCTCGTCGCGTACACGGCCTCGGTCTACGACGCGCTCCCCGCGCGGGTCGCGACGCACTTCGACTTCCACGGGAACGCGAACGACTGGATGGACCGCCCATACGGGACGTGGGGCGTCGACGCGTTCGGCCTCGCGATGTGGGCCTTCGTCCGATTTTCGCCGAAGTGGCTCCCGAGCGCGAACGACTGGCGCAAGCGCGCCGAACAGTCGCCGATGGCGGCCGTGGCGATGTTGACGATGCTCCTCTTCGTGGGCATCGGCGTGTTCACCGTGTGGAACGCCCTTCATCCGGCAATGCCGCGCATGGTGGTGCTCGACGTCCTCCTCGGCGCCTACGCGCTCACGTTCGCGCAGATTCTCCCGCGCACTCGGCGCAACCCGATCTTGGGCATCCGAACGCCGTTCTCGCTCACGAGCGACGAGAACTGGCTACGGGCGAACCGGGTCGGGGCGTATGCGTTCGCCGCGGGGGGGCTCGCGTGCATCGCGTGCGGGCTCGCGGGGGCGCCTGCCGTGGGGATTGTCCTGTTCATCGTGGCGGCGATTCTGCCGGCGATCTACTCGTGGTTTCTCGCGTACAGGCTGCCGCCGGGAGCTTGAGCGCGCTCCGAGCTTGCCCCCCCCCTCCTCTTGCGATTCCATCCTCGAATGCTCCTCCGCCGCTTGCTCACGATCTGCTTCCTCGTCTCGCCCGCTTCGCTCGCCGCGTGCGGTGGCGCCGCCGCGTCCAGCCCTACCCAGGTCGGCCCCGCCGCTCCCCCCGCGGGCGAGCCTCCTAGCAGTGGTCAACCGGCGGCTCCCAACCCGGCCGACTCGCTCGGCGCGCACAAGCTCGCCATCACCGCGGTCTCGTGCTGGTTCGGCGGCGTGTGGGCCGACGCGATGGGCGAGGCGCCCGAGAACCGAAAGCTCTCCGACGAAGCGCGCTGCAACGACGTCGTGCACCAGGTCTGGGGTACGGACGACAAGGCGAAGTACGAGCAGCTCCGCGCGTTCGACGAGAGCGCCGTAGAAGACGTGATCTCCAAGGTCGGCGAGGGGACCCCCTCGGCGCGCCTGCTACGCGCGTTCGTCGAGGCGCAGCACGAAGCGATGGACGCGCGCCGCGCCGCGGACCGGGTGAAGAAGGACATGGCCGGGGAGCGCGAGCACGAGAAGCTGGCGCCGGACGAGGTCGCCGGCTCGAAGACGATCGCGGACGGCGACGCGCTCAACGCGCTGATGAAGCTGAACGTGGGGGACCTGACGCACGAGGCGCACGCGCTCGGCGTGCTCACGGCGATGGAGCGGATCGAGTCGTCACGCGGGCTTCCGCGGCACATGAAGATCTTTGCGATGCAGGCGCCGATGTTCTCGCTCTTCGGCATGCCCGCGCCCGCGAACCTCCCGACCGACGCGACGCAGCCGCTGCCGAAGGGGGGATACCTCGTCTACGTGACCGACGCGGCGAAGGCGGCGGGGCATCCGGTACCGGACACCGCGAAGACGCCGAAGGAGCGCGAGCCGCTCGCGTGGTCGGGGGTGCTCGAGGGGATCACCGAGAAGCTCGCACCCGACGTCGCCGCCGTCCCGCACGACTCGCCCCTCCCCGACGTGCTCGACCGGGTCTCGCACCGGCTCGAGGCGGAGTTCAAGGCGGAGAGGAACGCGCTGGCGATCGGCGCGACGGCGCCGACGCCCGCTGCGCCGGCGAAGGGGACGAAGAAGACAGCGCCGGCGAAGTAAGCGGAGGCTACGCCACCGGCAGCCGCCCCGACGACGGCGCCGGTGAGCTCGCGCTGACCGTCTCCACGGCGAACATCCGCACTGTCCGTGCCGGCGCGTTCACCTCGAATCCGCCGATCCCCCGCGTCAACCGCGCGTCCGGGCGCTCGGGCAAGAGGACGTCGACGAGCGACCTTGCGCCGCGCACCGAGACGCGCGAGACGAGATCGTGCGCCGTCGGGTTCATCACGAAGACCACGCGTGGCGCGCCGGAAGCGTCCTCGTGCACGGTCATCTTCACGTCCTCGGGATCGACCGGGAACGCCGGCAGCCCCAGCTCCTCGATCCGCTTGGCGACGAGCTCCCCCGCGCGCGCCCCCTCGTCGAGCGACTCCACCTCAAGCCCGGTCAGGTCGTGCGGCGCGGGGAGAAGGCGCATCCCGCCGTCGCGAGTCGGGACGCGCGGGCCGATCGTCACGCGCACGCCGCTCCGCGCCGCTTCGCGAAGGCGCATGAAGAGCTCCGGCTTCACGCCGCCGACCGTCGCGCACACGAGCCACTTCGCGTCCTCGATGCTCTCGACGAAGCTGTCCCCCCCGGCGTAGGCGAACGGCACACCGCGCGCCTGGAGCGCCTTTTCGAACGCGCGCAGGAACGCCTCCCCCACCATCGTCGCCACCTCGCCCAGCCCGAGCTCGTCCTCGAAGCAGCTCTCCCGGAACCCCGCGCCGAGGATGTTGAAGAACGCCGGCGTGATCGGCCCGAACGCGTGGCTCGCGCGAGCCAGCCTCCTCAGGGAGCGCGGTACGACGAGGCGCACGGGGGCGCGACGCCGGAGCGTGTGGAACTCGGTGGCGTCGAGCGCGGAGTTCAGCCGCTCGTACTTGTCGGCGAGCGGACGGCGGCGGCCGTGCGGATCGATGGGGGCGCCGATCCACCGATCGCGCTCCACCGCCATGTAGAGGTTGTACCCGCGCAGGCCGTACGCGAGCGCCGCGAGGAGCGTGTAGAGCGAGTCCTTCTCGTCGATCGGCGCGAAGAACGGCGGAAACCCCGCCCCCACTTCGGCCCCGTACGCGCTCACCCGCCCCTCGCAGCGCGCGGCCAGCTCGGTCGTCCGCCGCGCGATGACGTTGTGCTCGATGGGGGTCGCCCGGTGGTAGTAGTCGAGGCCGATCAGGTCGATGACGTCGTCCATCCGCCCCGCGTTGAGCGGCGTGGCGGCCTCGCCGAGGGGGAAGTTGTGCATCGTGGGGAGCTCGTCGAGCCCCGTCCCGCGCGCGGCGTCGACCATGCGACGCATCGCGTGCACGAGGAGGTGCTCGTGGAACTCCATCCAGTCCATGTGCCGGGCGAGGTCGTCGGCGTCACGCGCGTCGAAGCGCGTCGGCGGGATGGCGGTCGCGTGGAGCAGATCGGGGTCGCGCCAGGCGTCACGCAGCTCGGCCACGCGCGCGTACTTCGTCTTGAGGAACGCGCGAAAGAGCGCGATCGCATCGGGGTGGTAGTCCTGGTCGTAGGGGCCGTCGCGGAAGTACAGAGCCCCCTCGTTGTCGATCTGCACGAGCACGATCGGCCCCTCGGGGTGGCGCAGGTCCTTCACCACGCGGCCGACCTTCTCGAACCAGATCGCCGTCTCCTCGTGGAAGACGTCGCTCGCGTAGCTCGGCACCGGGAACATCACCGGCACGATCGGGAGCATCACCGGGTTGTCGCGCGGCGTGCGGGCCTGGCAGGCGCGGTCCCACACTATCCGCTCGGGGAGCCCGAAATAGGTGAGCTCGGCGTTGATGTGCGGCCCCGGACGGAGGACGACCTTGAGCGCGCGCTCGTGCGCCATCTTGAGGAAGCGGGCAACGTCGAGGCGCGGCTGGCGCTCGCCGAAGTCGAGCTGGCCGGGGGCGATCTCGTGCTCGCCCCACGGGACGTACGTATCGACGAGACGAAAGCCGAGCGCGCGGATCGCGTCGAGCCCCGCCCCCCACTCGTCCGGCGGATGGCGCCAGTAGTGCATCGCGCCGGCACGCAACGCGACGATCTCGTCCCCCAGGTCGAGCCCGTGGGGGTGGAGGCGAACCCGCTTGCGCGGAGGGGGCGAGGAAGTCACGGCGTTCGCTTTCTCATGTGCCTCAGGGGAACATCACGCCGCGCAGCCCGAAGGTGAACCACTCGTGGAGCGACGTGTTCGGGAGCGCCTGGTCCACCGTCTGGTTCGCCCCCTGGACGTGCTCGCCTGTGAACGTACCTAGGTCGACTTCTAGGAACGGCCCGATACCGAAGTAGTGGTTGACGCGGAGGTCAGCCCCCACGGCGAGCCGCGCGAACTCGAACCCGGAGAAGCTCTCCCCCGTCCCCGGCGCCCCTCCCCCGTTCGCCGACGCCTGAGCCGACTCGAAGCCGAGCCCGTACCCCGCCCACGGATTGATCCGCGCCGCGGGGAGGAAGTGGACCTGCATCTGCAGGCCGACGCGGAGATCGAGCGAGCTGCAGCTGCGCGCCGCGCCGGGGGTGCACCCCTGGTTGTTCGCGAACGTCGTCCCCGCGCCGCCGATCGCGAATGCGCCGTACGCGCCGAGGAGAATCATCGGGTGCACCTTCACGCCGACCTCGGCGAGGAACGGCACCTGGAGGGCGAAGTCTTTCGACATCCCGTCGTTCGGATCCCCGCTGATGTTCCCCGCCGGGAAGGAGACGCCGGTTCGGAAGCCGACCTGGATCCATCGCGCGGCCGGCGGCGCCTCATCGTGCACGACGACTGGGGGGGACGGCGCGTACCTTGGTCGGACGACGACGACCTCTCGCTCCCGCTCGCGCTCCCTCTCGTGGTCGCGCTCCCGCTCACGCTCCTTTCGCGTCGGCGGCTCTCGCTCCTTCTCGTGACGAGGGGGCGGCGGGGGGGGCGGCGCCGGGACCGGAGCCGCGGGCTGCGGCGGCGTAGGAAGCGGCGTGTACTGCGGGGGCGAGGACGGCGGCGGCGGCGGCGGGAGCTGCGGGGTGTCCTGCGCGAGCGCGGGGCGTGCGAGCACCGCGATCTCCAAGATCGCGAGTGCTGCGACGACGCGCGCGCGCACCTTCATTCCAGGTCCGCGTGCTGGATCGACGGCTGGCTGACGGCGCCGCTCGCGTTCACGAGGCTCAGCTCGTACGTCGTCTCGCCGGCTCCACCCAGCGGCGGGTCGGCGCTGAGCGGGAAGGAGATCGGCTGGCCGTACGCGCTGGAGACGGGAGTCCCGACCACGCTGAATTGGTACGTGTGCCCGACGACCGGGACATAGACCTGGAACCCCGTGACCACGTCGTCGTCATCCGTGTAGCTGATGGAACCGTAGACCGTGTACGTGTCGTTCGCGGCCGCCGTGAGCGCGGAGTTCGTCATGTCGAGCTCGACGATGACCGGCGGATCGGTCGTCCCGGTCGCGGTGGCCGCGGTGGAGGGGGTGCCGTCGGTGTTGCTCGTGCTCGGAGGCCAGTTGGCGCACGCGGCGACGGGGACGCCGAGGGCGACGGCCACGAGGGCTGCGAGCGGCGAGAGGCGAGCGGAGCGGGGCGCGCGAGGAGGGTCGTACATCGGGGCTCTCACGGGGTTCCTACACCGAGTAGCTCGTCTGGGATCGCCCGTCGAAGAAGAGCGGCGAGGACGCGCATGTCGTCATCGTCCTCCAAGCGGGCGAGCGCGCCGTGCACCTTGCGGATCGTCGGCGTGACGAATCGGAGAAACGACGGGTTGTGCTTCACCTGGTCGATGAAGACGAACCTGCCGGCGTCCTTGAGCTTGCGCTGGACGGTGACCAGGTCGAACTCGCGGCCGAGCGCCGCGCGCTCGCCGTTCGCCCCGAGCCCGGCGGCGCGGGCAAACTCGTCGAGGCGAGCGTCGACGAACGGGCGGTCGAACTCCTGGTAGCTGTCGTTCAGGAGGGCGACCAGGTCGTAGACGCGGGGGCCGAGGAGGGCGTCCTGGAAATCGATCCAGCAGATGGCGCCGCCGGGGCGGACCATGAGATTGCGCGACTGGTAGTCGCGGTGGACGAACGTGCGAGGCCAGCCGGCGATGCGCTTCGCGAGGCGACCGGCGATCGCATCGAAGGTTGCGCGGTCGGCCGGGGAGAGCGAACGCCCGCGCGCGTCGAGCCCCCACTCCCGGAAGTGATCGAGCTCCCAGCGCAAGAGGTCCTCGTCGAACGCGCGGCTCGCGACGACGCCGTCGGCCGGCAGCTCGCTCGCTCCGAGCGCGCTCTGGGCGCGGGCGAGGTCCTCGACGGCGCGCGTGTAGAGCGGCCGCTTTTCGTCCGGGCGCTTGAGGAGATAGTTCGCGAGCGTGTCGTCCCCCAGGTCCTCGATGACGAGCCACCCGCGCGCCGTATCCTCGGCGACGACGCGCGGCACGTCGACCCCGCGCGCTGCGAGGAGCGCGCGCACCTCGAGGAACGGCCACTCCGGGCGCGCGACGAGCTTCTGCACCTCCTCGGGGCGCGGCCCTTCGGGGACGAACATCGCCACCGCCGACGCCCCTCCGGGGAGAAAGACCCGGAAGTAACGTCGCGTCGAGGCCCCACCCGGCATCGCCTCGTAGTGAAACGGCGCCCCCGGCGCGATCTTCGCGACCAGCTCGGCGAGCGGTCCGAGATCGACTTTCGACGGAGGCGGAGCGAGGCTGACGGGCGAGATCAAGACCCGTGATCTAATCCGAGTCGCGCCCGCCCCACAATGGTCCGTCCCGCCAGCTCGCCTCGCATACGCTTCTCCGACGTGCAGGCTGCGCTCGATCGCCGGTCGGCGGAGCTGCCTCCCGGCGGTGAAAGCTCGCGCGCCGTCGCCCGGTGGCTCGAGCTCCTCTGCGAGTGGAACGAACGAATCGACCTGACCGCAGCGCGAAGTGCGGCCGAGCTCGTCGACCTGATGCTCGCGGACGCCCACCTCTTGAGCCAGACGCTGCCGAGCGGGGCGCGCCTTCTCGACGTGGGGACCGGGGCGGGAGCGCCTGGGCTCGCTCTTGCGCTGATGCGGCCGGACCTGGTCGTCACCCTGTGTGAGCCGCTGGCGAAGCGGGCGTCGTTCTTGCGCACGGTCATCGGGTCCGTGGGGAGGACCGACGTGACGCTCGTGTCGAAGCGAGGAGAAGAGCTCGTCCGAAACGCCGGAGCATGGGACGAAGTGGTCGCACGCGCGACCCTCCCCCCCCAAGAGTGGCTCGCGCTGGGCGCGAAGCTCGTGAAACCCGGCGGCGGCGTATGGGTGCTCCTCGCGACGGGCGATCCGCCGTCTCTCCCCGGAGCTACCGTCACGCTCGACCAGCGCTACGCCTGGCCCGAGACGAACGCCGAGCGTCGCGCCGTCCGGTACGAAATCACCCCCCGCTGACGACGAGCGTGTGCTCCCCCGCCCCACCACACGTGATCTGCAGCGGATCGCTCCCGCTCGTCGCCACCGTCACCCCGTCGCACGTCGCCGTCCATTGCGCGGCTGGCACCGTCGCCCCCGACCCGATCGACACGACGTTCGGCGCCGTCGTCTTCGCGCTGCCGAGAAAAGTCACGGTCAGTGACGATGACGTCGCCGACGCGTTTGCGTTGTAGGCCTCGCTCAGGAGCACCCCCGAAGCCGCCTCGAGCCGCGGGCGCGTCATCGCCTGCACGACCGACTGCCGCTCGGTGAGTCCGCCGTCGTCGTCGAAGAAGCCCCAGTTCCCTTGCGACTCCTCCTTCCATAGCCAGAAGAACGAGCTCGCGAGCACCTGGTCCTGATCGTTCTGCTCGAACGCGACGTAGTCGGCGAACCTCGGGTCCGTCGGGCCGAAGCCCCACTCGGTGATGACGAGCGGCGCCCCCCAGCTCTGCGCCTCGGCGAGCGCGTTCGTGTTCGAGGTTGCCAGCGACTTCTGCGTGAAGGTCTCTACGCCGGTGAACGCGTCCGTGTACACGTGCGGCGAGTAGACCGTGCCGATCCCGAGCGCCGTCCCGCTCCCTTGCGGCGCCTCGTCGAGCTCGTTTCGAATGACCGAAGGCTCCCAGAAGAAGAGCTTCGCCGGCGCCGCGGCGCGCATCGCGTGAATCATCTCGAGATAGAGCGGGTGAATGTCGTCGTCCGAGGCGACCGGCTCGTTGAAGAGCTCGAAGCCGACGACAGCCGGATCGCCCGCGAAGCGCGTCGCCACCTGGACCGCCATCGCGGTGTACCGATCGCGCAGCGGTTGGCCTCCGTCGGAGTCGAAGAACGTCGCGAAGGCCGCCCCCACCTGCGCTGAGTTGCGCCGCGTACCAAGGTCGGGGGAGACCGCGCCGTCGGGAAGCGTCCCCCCGAGCGGTCCGCTGAGGAGCTGCGTGGGGGGAGGGACGATCGCCCAGAGCGGCTCGCCGTCCTCGCCGATCTCCTTCGAGTACGCGTCCTGGTGAAAGTCGAGAATCACGAAGAGGCCGGCCGCGTTGCAGAGCGACGTCACCGAAGCCACCGTGTCGAGGTACGAGTCGTCGATCCCGCCGTCCTCCGTCGGCTCGATCGCGCTCCAGTTGATCGGTAGCCGGAGCGCGTTGAAGCCGAGCGCGCGGATCTGGGTGGCGTCGTCGCTTGTGAAGGCCGGGATCGGTTCCACGGGGATGCGGCCGTCGGAGAAGGTCACGTCGAAGACGCCGCTCACGCGCGCGTTCAGCCCGTGGAGGAGCACCGTCCGCCCCGTCGAATCGACCAGCTGGTTGCAGTGCACGCCGAGCGGCGAGCCGGCGAAGTCCGTGCTCGTGCAGGGGCCGGCGTCTTCATCCGCCGTCGCATCGGCGGCGACGCTTGCGTCGTTCGCTCCCGCCGCGGAGGACTTCGAGCAAGCGAGAGGGAGACAGAGCGCCGCGATGAGGAAGCCCTCAACCCGGCAAGCACGGCCAGATTTCTCCTCCCCCCGATTCGGGGGGAGGCCGGGTGG